>UQTJ01000014.1 GCA_900544075.1 uncultured Bacteroides sp. | reverse complement strand
TTCAATACGGAATGAAACAACAGAGGCTATCTCAAGTTCATTTTGAGACAGCCTCATGGGATGATAGAAAGGCAAATATGGATTATTCTTCGGAGTCTGTATTTGCCTTTTCTTCTTCTTTAGAAGAGTCATGGGTGTAATCTTTAGGAGAAACTCCGAATATTTCCTTGAATGTGCTTGAGAAGTGAGACAGATTGCTGTAACCTACTGCGTATGCCACATCAGAGATACTGAACTTTTTGTCTTTCAATAATTTGGCAGCTTGTTGCATTCTTATGTTCTTTATAAAGTCTCGGGTGGAAAGACTTGTAAGTTCCTTTAATTTCCTGTGCAGGTGGACGCGGCTGATACCTACTTCCTGTGCAAGCATTTCCACATTCAGTGTAGGCTCGGCCATATTTTTGTTTATTATGCTCATAACCTTTTCCATCAAGGCTTCATCTTGTGATTTCATCTCGATGTTTTTCACTTTTTCTTTTTGCTCCTGTGCTCCGCTGAATTTATTCTTGAGAACACGACGGTTCTGGAGAAGGTTGGAAATAGTGCTTCTGAGTACGTCTGTATTGAACGGCTTTATTATGTAGGCATCTGCACCTATTTCTATTCCTTCAATCTGTTCTTCGGTTTTTCCTTTCGCTGTTAAGAGTACTACCGGAATATGATTGATGTTCGGATTTTGTCTGATTTTCTTGCATAGGGTGAGTCCGTCCATCTCGTCCATCATTACATCACTTATTACGAGGTCTACATTGTTTGTCAAGAGATGCTCGTATGCTTCGCGTCCGTTACTTGCCAATGATATTCTGTATTCATCGGAAAGTTCTTCACGAAGGTATTCCTGAATTTCTTTTTCGTCGTCTACAATGAGAATGTTAAAATTGGTTTTGGTCTTTTTCTTAGGATGCACTTCATCACTCTCGTTGTCAGGAACAGTATTTATGAATTGGGCGGTGGTAGAAGTATTTACTATGTTTTCTTCTTCCTTGCTGTTGTCTATCTGTTCAAGGCTTATATGGTCGCATCCGGCAGGTATTCTCACTGTGAATGTAGAACCACATGAATCTGTATTGTTCTCGGCTGTTATGGTTCCATAATGCATTTCTACAAGTGAACGGGTAAGGTGGAGTCCTACTCCTGTTCCTCCCTGGTTGTGTATTCCGCTTCCGCTAATCTGGTAAAAGCGTTCGAATATGCGTTCTTTCTGTTCCTCGTCAAGACCAATTCCACTGTCGGTAACTTTTATCTCTATATAGTTTCTGAGTGGAGTACGGACCTCGGTGTTTTCTCCTTTGCTGAGAGTGATATATACTTTACCATTGTCAGGAGTGTACTTGAATGCATTCGACAGTAGATTCATAAGCACTTTATCAAAATTGTTTATGTCTATCCATGCCATTTCGGAAGGATTGCTGTGTAAGAATCTGAAATCAATTTTTTTCTGGCGTGCTGTAATGTCAAAAGTCATCATCAGGTCATTTATGAATCCTACCATGTCTGTTTCTCTGAAATGCATCTGCATTTGTCCTTTTTCAATCTTTCTTATATCCATAAGCTGGTTGATAAGGCGTATTATTCGTTGTGCATTTCTGTAAATCATGGTATATGTCTTTCCGGTTTCCTTATCCGGGTTTGAAGCCATGAGTTTCTCCAGCGGATTTATGATGAGTGTCATCGGAGTACGAATCTCGTGTGAGATGTTTATAAAGAACTGAAGTTTGGCTTCGTTTATCTCGCGGGCATGCTTTATCTCCATATAGTCCTGTCTGCGGCGGATTCTTGTCCTTATGTAGTTGATAGTAAGCAGTATCATTATGATGACAGGTATGGAATATAATATGTATGCCCACCACATCTGATACCATGGGTAGGCTATGTATATATCGAATGAATATATGTCCGATTCTACACTTCTGTTTGTTGCAATAACTTCAAGTGTGTATCGGCCTGAGTTCAGACTGTTGAAAGTGATGTAGTTTTCACCTTTTCGTGTGTATAGCCATGCTTTGTCAAGCTCTTTTATTCTGTATTTATATTGAACCTGTGACGTATTGACAAAGTTCATAGTAGAGAACAAGACTCTGAATGTGTTGTCCCTGTGCGATAGATTGAACGAACTGGTTTCTGTAATGTCCTGTTCTATTATGAATCTGTTGCCTGATTTACTGGTGGTATTTATGCTTTGTCCGTATATCTGAAAATCGGTTACGGTGATTTGTGGCTTTGTCTGTATGTCTTTTATGGCTGAAGGATTGAAACATGTGAATCCGTTTGTACCTCCGAACAGCAAGTCGCCATTACCTGATTTATAGACTGCTCCACGGGTAAATTCGTTTCCTTGGAGTCCGTCTTCGCTATAGTAGTTGACAATTGAATTGTTTGATGTATTCAGCTTGTTCAGACCGTTGAATGTGCTTATCCACAGATTACTTTCATTGTCCTCGCAAATTCCGCAGATTACAATGTTTGAAAGTCCGTCGTCTTCTGTGTATCTTTTTATAGTGTTATTGTTCTTGTTGAATGAATATAATCCTTCTGATGTGCCTATCCATATGTTTCCGTCTTTGCCTTCGGTTATGGAATAGCACATCTTGTCCTTAATGATATAATTGGTGGATGTGAAATTTTTAAAGCTTTTGGTTTCCGGGTTATAACAGCTTACACCTTTGAAATGGCCTATCCATATATAACCTTCCTTGTCGCAATACAGGGTATTTATCCAGTTGTCAGGTATTTCATCCTGACTGTTCTCTTTTTTGTTTTTGTAGGATGTCAGTTCTTTGGTCTCAAGATTATAGACATATAGTCCGGCACTATATGTACTGATGTAGATGTTCTTATGCAGGTCTTCTGTAATACTGAAAACGCTCTGATGCTTCAATTCATTTATATAATTGCACTTTCCCGTTGTTTTATTGAAGATGCATACTCCGCCTAAGTATCCTCCGAGCCATATGTTCTTTTGAGAGTCTTCGAATATGCTCAGTATTGTGTAAGGAATTGTTGATGAGTTGTCCTGAGAGGAGTAATGTCTTATTTGTCTGTATTGAGAATCGAGCAGATAAAGTCCTTTGCTGTCTATACCAACTAATGTATTGTTTTCTGAATCTTTGTGTATTGACATTACACATCCTTCTCCGATAGGACTGTTTACCAACATCTTCTCGCCATATAATCTGAACGGATATTTCTTTTTAGGTATGAACAGAACTCCTTTCTGGAATATGCCTAACCACATATTGCCGTCTTTGTCGGACAAGATACTGTGTACTTTGGAGTTATTCATATTTATTACTGGGTCTTCCGATTTGAAGTCTTCGAGTGTGTTGCTTTTTTCAGAATATACTTTCAAACCATTTCCATCCGTACCTATATAAAGTGTGTTGTTTATTAAGGAGATAACTTTTATAGGCAGATTGTTTCCGTTTTGTGGTTTTGATACTTTCCCTGTCTTGATATTGTATATATATAGTCCGTTAGAGAATGTTCCTAAATACAGATTGTCGTTGCTCTCAAGTACCATCGAAGATATATTGGCATTCTTTAATCCGGGTATTTCGATACCTTCGGCTATCTTTTTATCTGCACTATAGGAAATAAGTCCTTCGTCTTCAGTTCCTATATAGACGGTGCCATCAGTGCTTTCTACCATGCAGTTTGTTCGTGTGGTCTTTCCGAATGTGTTTTGAATACGATTACCACTAATACCGGAAGCATCTATACAGAATATTCCCTGGTTGGAAGTTGCAATCCATATTTCTCCATTGCTTCTTTCGATAATCTGTGAAACATGTGGTATTACTTCTTCTCCATTGGCGTATAATGTGACTTTGTTGAAACTCTTTTTGCCTTTGTCGAACTTCATCATTCCTGCCACTGTTCCTACCCAGATGTTGCCTTTTGTATCCTCGAAAGTAACTCTGGCATAATTGTTGCAGATGGAAGTGGAGTCTTTTTCATGATGTTTGTATAGATTGAACCTGTATCCGTCGAATACGTTCAGTCCATATTCAGTGGATATCCAGATGAATCCTTTTTTATCTTGGTAGATGTTGTTTATAAGACTGCTTGAAATATCTCCTTCAGTAGTGTACATTATGCTTGTTTGCGAATGTACAGTTATATATGAAATTAAAGAAAGTAGTAGTGCTATGAGTTTATTTTTCATTGTATTCTATTCGTTTTTATTTCTTTACAAAGTTAGCAAAAGATTTTATGGCATCAACAAAATCGCGACCGTATTTCTTTTTCTTGTATTCGCTGAACCCGGATATATCGTCAAGTTCCTGAATGCTTGTAGGTTTTTTGTCGCAAAGCAACTGTAGTGTGCTGTCGGACATGACGATGTATGGAGGTATGGCTTCCTGCTCCGCCAGTTTGAGCCGCAGAAGGCGTACTGTCTCAAAAAGAGAGTCTTCGCTTTCTTGGGTGTTGTAAGCATTTTTCTTAATCTGTGCGGGTGATGTAGCGGCGGTTTTCTTCTTTAACCGCTGTTGTGTAAACTCATCTTCTTTTATGACAACTAATTGCGCTTCCTGCTTGCCGTACAGGACTTTATAACCGGATTCGGTTATTTTCAGATGGTTGTTTTCATTGTATGCTATTTCAATATATCCCATGTTTAGCATTTGCAGGAGATAGTTCTGCCAGTGGCGTGACGGTATATCTCTTCCTACACCGAAGGTTTTGATACTGTCGTATCCCTTTTCGGATATTTCCTGTGTGTAGTTTCCGCGAAGAATTTCTATTAGTGTTCCTGTGGCTATCTGCTGGTCGGTTCGTGCTATGGCGCTTAGGGCTTTCTGTATGATTATTGTACCGTTGAATCTTTCAGGCGGGTTGCGGCATACATCGCAGTTGCCACAGTCGTGTTCCATTGTTTCGCCGAAATAGCTCAACAGGATTCTTCTGCGGCAGATGTCGGCTTCGGCATACTGCTGCATACGGTTCAGTTTCTCTATGTTTATTTCTTTCTGGTTGCTTTCTTCTGCAAATTTGGTTAGCTGAATCATATCTCCTAAGGAGTAGAAAAGCATTGTATCACTTTTCATGCCATCTCGTCCGGCACGTCCTATTTCCTGATAGAAGCTTTCGATGCTTTTCGGAAGGTTGTAGTGGATAACCCATCTGACGTTTGATTTGTCTATTCCCATACCGAAGGCTACGGTGGCGCATACTATCTTTACGCGGTCGTTGATGAAATCATCCTGAGTCTGTTCGCGTTCGATGTTTGACAGTCCGGCATGATATACTGCTGTGTCGAATCCTTCGTCGTAAAGCAGTTCGGCAACCTTCTCGGTGGTTTTTCTGCTCATGCAGTATATGATGCCGCTGTCGTTGCCGTGTCTTTCGATAAATCTTTTTATGATTCTTATTTTCTCTTTTTGCTGATAACCTTTCTTTACGTCAAGGCTGAGGTTCGGACGATCGAATGATGAAATGAAGATTTCCGGATTGTTCATTTTCAATTGTCTGACGATGTCCTGTCGCGTTATTTTGTCGGCTGTGGCTGTAAGTGCAACTATCGGTATGGCCGGGAACTGTTTTCTGAGTATGTCCAATTGTGTGTATTCAGGGCGGAAGTCGTGCCCCCACTGTGAAATGCAGTGCGCCTCGTCAATAGCGAACAGTGATATCTTGATATCTCTTAGCAGGTAGTTCGTTTCGGACAGAAGTCTTTCGGGAGATATATACAGAAGTTTTACTTTTCCCTGCAGGCATTCCATGCGTACGCTGGTATTTTCTGTATCTGAGTTCATGCTGTTAATGGCACGTGCTGTTATTCCGTTGGCCTGCAAAGCTTCCACCTGGTCTTTCATCAGTGATATCAGTGGTGAAACTACAATGGCTGTACCTTCCATCATGAGTGCCGGAATCTGATAACATAAAGATTTACCTCCACCTGTAGGCATCAGTACAAGTGTATCTTTTCTGTTGAGAATGTTTGTAATTATTTCTTTCTGTAATGGGCGGAATGTTGTATATCCGAAATATGTTTTGAGAATGTTAAGCATCTTGATTTTATTTGTTTTGGGTCGGCAAAGATAGTGTTTTTATGATGAAAATCGGTATAACGCATCACTATATATAAAAAGTTGTAGTTTAGTCTGTTTTTTCACTGAAAAAGGTGAGAAGTGTTTGGATTGGAAATATTATCTTTGTAAAAAATGTGCGATTATATATTTAGTAGTTTAAGCTTAAAAAGTGTATTGTTATGAAAGCATTCAGATTAATTTTAGGTATCCTAACAGCGGTACTTGTATTCGGATGTGAAACAGGAGATTCTGAATATAAGAATTTCAAGGTAAAAGACAAGGAGTCATTGGAACAGACAGTGTATTTGGGGGATACACAGGCGTCATTGACTGTTGATTTTACCACTACAGGTCCGTGGACATCAAGTGTGGAGTATTTTAAAAATGCAAACGAATCAGCTCCATCTAAGGCAGGTGAATCATCCGAGTGGGTTACGCTTGAGCCGAGCAGTGGCGATAAGGCCGGAGATTATTCCGTGACTATCAAGCTTAATCCTGAAGCGGGAACTGATATATTCATGGCTACGATTACTTTTGTTTGTAAAGGGGAGGAAATGCAGGTCTTGTTGAATAATTCTCCTTCAGTAGCACCCGGCAGTCCTGATGATGTAAATAATCCTGAAAAGATAAAGGCCGCCATGGAGAAACTTGAATATGGCTTTTGGGATGCAAGAAACGCTTTTTACGATATCGATGATAAGTATTCCACTCCGGAAAGCAGAAAATCGTTGAACAGTAAAAATGAGGATTTGAAAAAAGTATGGCTTGAATCTTATAAAGCTATTAATACCTGCAATTTATTGTTGACAGCATGTGAATATGAAGTTATTAAGGAACAGGAAAGAGAGCAGGTTATTGCGAAAGCCATTAATTATAGAAGTATGATGCATTTGAATCTGGCAACATTGTTCGGAGGGGTTCCTGTTGATACGCAGTATCCGGCAGTTTCAGAACCGGTACGTGCTATGTTGCAAGAGGTAACAGATTATATTAGGAAAGATTGTGAATATTATATTCATATTTCCCCAAAAAAAGAAACAGAGCTGACAGAAGCCCTATTTGTAAATGCTGTTGCATCTCTTCTGCAAGCTGGAACGTTTGATTCGGATTTGGTTTATGCAAGATTAATAGTAATGATTGATAGAATAACGGATGAAAATTTTGTATTTGAGGATTCTAATATGGATGGTTTGATAAACCAGGATGATTCTCATGTAGGAGTTCAAGGTTGTTTGTTTTATGCTTATGTCTTTAGCTCAATTCAACATCAGAAATCTGTGGATACTTTGAATAAATTGGCAGAGCAATTGAATGATGATATGTTTAGAATAGATGCTAATGCTTCGCCGGATGAAATAAAGCAAAAGGTTATTGACATTTTGTCTGGTAGTTGGAATAGAGGTGTAAAATACCTCGTGAACAGATTTATGAAAAACGAAGATTGGGGACAACACCTGAATCTCCTTCCTATACCGATGGATATAATGTCTGCTAATAGGAATCTTGTACAAAATCCAGGATGGGATTGAATGTGATTGATTAGATAAACATAACACGTATGATATGAAAAATGAGTGTATCGATAGATATGCTCATTTTTTTTGTTTATGATGGTAAAAACTTGTAAACTTGTTTTATACGAAAATAATGCATTTTATAAACCAAAAAAATGTAGACAAAGATTTTGTGGTCTGAAAAAAAACTTACAAATTTGTGTTGTAAAAATAGTAAATGAAGACTAAAACGAATCAGCACAAATGGAAAATAATCATGAAGTAATTGATAATGAAAACAAAGGACAGGTAAAGATGCCATATAATCTTAGAGAAAAGAAAATAAAGTCTGCACCTTACAGGGACCTGATAAGGACGGAGTTGGCAGACGAACTTTACGATAAGATTTATGAATTGGTCGTTACCCAGAAAAAATATAAACAGCCGAATTTTTCGGCTAACGATTTGGCCAAGCTGCTTAAGACAAATACAAGATATCTTTCTGCCGTAGTCAATTCGAAATTCAAAATGAATTTCTCGTGCCTGCTCAATGAATATAGAATCAGGGATGCAAAACATATGTTGGCAGACAAACGCTATGCCGGAAAGAATATAGAGGAAATAAGTGCTATGTCGGGGTTTGCAAACCGTCAGTCTTTTTATGCGGCTTTCTATAGAATAGTAGGTATTACTCCTAATGAATACAGAAAAAATCATGAAAACATCTGAAGATAATTTTAGCTATTCTGTAGATAAATTTGCCGACCTACAGATCTTGAGATATAGGGTACATGGTTTTGACTCTTTGACTTTAAAGCAGAAAGAGCTGATATATTACCTTTCGGAGGCTGCGTTGCACGGACGTGACATTCTGTTCGACCAGAACGGAAAATATAATCTGAAAATACGTCGTATGCTTGAAGCTGTTTATTCAGGTTACGACGGTGACCGTAATGATACGGAATTTCAGGCTCTTGAAGTATATCTTAAGAGGGTATGGTTCTCAAGCGGAATACATCATCATTATTCTACTGATAAGTTTATACCGGGTTTTACTGTGGACTTTTTTCGTAATGCCGTAATGGGACTGGATAAGTCGCAGTTGCCATTGTCGGAAGGTGAAACTGTGGCTGGATTATGCAATAAGCTGTTCCCGGTTATTTTCGACCCTCAGATAATGCCTAAGCGTGTTAATCAGGCGAATGGAGAGGATTTGCTGCTTACATCGGCGTCAAATTATTATGTGGGTGTCACACAACATGAGGCTGAGGGTTTCTATTCGGCTATGAAATCTCCTGAAGATGAGACTCCGGTAATGTATGGCATGAATAGCCGTCTGGAAAAAAAGGACGGCAAAATAACCGAGGTGGTATGGAAACTCGACGGTGAATATGGAAAGGCTATCAGCAAGATAGTCTATTGGCTGGAGAAGGCCTTAGAGGTAGCTGAAAATGACCATCAGAAAGAGGTTATACGTCTGCTTATAGAGTTTTACCGTACCGGTGATTTGAAAATATTTGACGATTATTCCATTTGCTGGCTGAAGGATACGGAGTCGCGTATTGACTTTGTTAATGGGTTTATAGAAAGCTATGGTGACCCTCTCGGAATGAAAGCGAGCTGGGAGTCTATAGTGAACTTTAAGGATTTGGAGGCTACACACCGCACTGAGGTGCTGAGCTGTAATGCACAGTGGTTTGAAAATAATTCGCCTGTTTCTCCTCAGTTTAAAAAAGCAGAGGTAAAGGGTGTTTCTGCAAAAGTCATTACAGCTGCGATATTGGCCGGTGACCTTTATCCTGCCAGTGCTATAGGTATCAATCTTCCTAATTCGAACTGGATTCGCAGTGTGCATGGCTCAAAATCTGTTACAATAGGTAATCTGACTGATGCATACAACAAGGCCGCTAAAGGCAATGGGTTCAGAGATGAATTTGTATATGGCGAGTATGAAAAACAGCTTCTTGACAAGTATGCTGATATTACAGGCGACCTACATACTGACCTGCATGAGTGTCTTGGACACGGTTCAGGAAAACTCCTTCCGGGGGTAGACCCTGATGCTCTTAAGGCATACGGGGCTACAGTAGAAGAGGCACGTGCCGATTTGTTCGGACTTTATTATATACCGGATGAAAAGATGGTAGAGCTTGGACTTACTCCGGACAGTGAGGCATACAAGGCTGAATACTATTCATATATGATGAACGGATTGCTGACGCAGCTTGTCCGCATAGAACCGGGATGTTGCATTGAGGAATCGCATATGCGTAACCGTCAGCTTATTGCTGCCTGGGCTTTGGAACACGGAGTAGCAGACGGTGTGGCGGATTTGGTGAAAAAGGACGGCAAAACTTATGTCGTAATAAACGATTATGAGAAATTACGTTCTCTTTTCGGCATGCTGCTTGCAGAAATACAGAGGATAAAGAGTGAAGGAGACTATGAAGCAGCACGCGAACTTGTAGAGAAATATGCCGTTAAGGTTAATCCTGCATTGCATGCTGAGATTCTTGAAAGATACAAGGCTCTAAACCTTGCACCGTACAAGGGATTTGTAAATCCTGTATATAGTGTAGTGACTGATAACGACAATAATATTATAGACGTAAAAATTGACTATAGCGAAGGTTATACTGAACAGATGCTTCGTTACAGCCGTGACTATTCTAATCTTTGATTTAATAACATGAATGACGTACAAGAAACGATAAAAGACATAAAATCGAAATTCCGTTTGTTTATGAACGGTGTCATCTCGCAGAGCATGCGTGAAAAGGGCATGGATTATAAACTGAATTTCGGTATTGAATATTCCCGTATCAAGGAGATTGCAGCCGGATATGAGAAAAATCATGATTTGGCTCAGGCTCTTTGGAAGGAAAACATCCGTGAATGCAAGATTATGGCTACATTGCTTCAGCCTGCTGATTCTTTCTGTAAGGAAATAGCAGAGATATGGATTGAAGATATGAAATATCCTGAACTGGCTGAATATACTGTAATGAACCTGCTACAGAATGTAGATTATGCTTCCGAAGTGGTTTTCAGATGGATTGCTGATGAACGTGTGTATTTCCAGTTTTGCGGATATATGCTTATGACACGTCTGCTTATGAAGGGAATGAAGCTGAATGAGCGTGCTGAGGCTGAATTTCTGGATCAGGCGTTTACAGAAATAGAAGGTGGTGAGCCTATGGTAAAAAAGGCTGCGTCCACTGCTCTGAAGAAGTTCTCTGCACAGTCGAAAGAGAATGCAAAAATGGTAAGCAGACAGCTTGGACTTTTGAGTAAAACGGCCGGTCCGGAACAGAAGCTTTATATCGACGAAATAAAATATGATATAGAATATTGCATTTAGTTTTCCTGGATTGAGTAAAATATATTAACTTTGACGGCTGAAGATATTTTTTAATGGCAGACAAGATAAAAGATACGGTAAAACAGGTACTAACAGAGTACCTCCAGAAGAACGGACATCGGAAGACGCCCGAGCGGTATGCTATACTCGATTCCATATATTCCATAAAGGGGCATTTCAATATAGAAAGTCTGCTGCAATATATGGAGGAAAAGGAAAAATTCCGTGTCAGCCGTGCTACCTTGTATAATACCATTATTCTCCTGATAGATGCCGGTCTGGTAATCAAACATCAATTCGGAAATACATCACAATATGAAAGGTCATACAACAATGAAACGCATCATCACATGATATGTACCATGTGTGGCAAGGTTTCTGAATTTGAGGATGAGAACCTGAAGCATGCCATAGTACAAAGCAGGCTTAAAGGTTTCCAGGCTACGCATTATTCATTATATATATACGGTTTATGCAGTAAGTGCGTGGCCAAACGAAAAAAGAATAAATAAAAGAACTATTATTAAATATAAGAATCATGAAAGTAGATGTCTTGTTAGGTTTACAGTGGGGCGACGAAGGAAAAGGTAAAGTTGTCGATGTTTTGACTCCACGTTATGATGTAGTTGCGCGTTTTCAGGGTGGTCCTAACGCAGGCCATACTCTGGAATTTGAAGGACAGAAATATGTTCTCCGTTCTATTCCGTCAGGAATTTTCCAGGGTGACAAAGTAAATATTATCGGTAATGGTGTAGTGCTTGACCCGGCATTGTTCAAGGCAGAGGCTGAGGCTCTTGAGGCAAGCGGACATCCTTTGAAGGAACGTTTGCACATTTCTAAGAAAGCACATCTGATATTGCCTACACACCGTATTCTTGATGCTGCATATGAAGCTGCCAAAGGTGCATCTAAGGTTGGAACTACCGGTAAGGGTATCGGTCCTACATATACAGACAAGATTAGCCGTAACGGTTTGCGCGTAGGTGACATATTGAATAATTTTGAGGCTAAATATGCTGCTGCAAAAGCTCGTCACGAACAGATTCTGAAAGGATTGAACTATGAATATGATATCACTGAACTGGAAAAACAGTGGATGGAAGGTATCGAATATCTGCGTCAGTTCAACCTTGTGGACAGCGAGCATGAAATAAACAATCTTCTTAAAGAAGGTAAGAGTGTTCTTTGTGAAGGTGCTCAGGGAACAATGCTTGACGTTGACTTCGGTTCTTATCCGTTCGTAACATCTTCTAATACTATTTGTGCCGGTGCTTGTACAGGTCTCGGACTTGGCCCTAACAAAATAGGTGAAGTTTATGGTATCATGAAGGCTTACTGTACACGTGTTGGTTCAGGTCCTTTCCCAACAGAATTGTTCGATGAAACAGGAAAGAAAATCCGTGACCTTGGTCATGAATATGGAGCTGTTACAGGTCGTGAACGTCGTTGCGGATGGGTTGACCTTGTAGCTTTGCGTTACTCTATCATGATTAACGGTGTTACTCAGCTTATCCTTATGAAGAGTGATGTCCTCGACGGATTTGAAACTATCAAGGCTTGTGTGGCATACAAAGTAAACGGTGAGGAGATTGATTACTTCCCATATGATATCAACGAAGGTGTAGAACCTGTATATGTTGAAATGCCGGGATGGAAGACTGATATGACTAAGATGACAAGTGAAGATGAATTCCCTGAAGAATTCAATGCTTACATCTCATTCCTCGAAGAACAGCTTGGTACTCCTATCAAGATAGTTTCTGTAGGTCCTGACCGCGCACAGACTATCGAAAGATATACTGAAGAATAATCAGACAGGATTATAATTTATTTGGCTGCTGGTTTCCATTTATGGTATGGAAATCAGCAGCTTTTGTTTATTCGTAAGCATATTGATTATTTACTGAATAAATATTTGCTATTATTGGAGTTTTGGTTTTATTTTGAAAGAAATTTTCTTTTATTTGTTGCATTTGTTGATTTAAATACATATATTTGGAAACAAATTATTAATTACTATCTCTCTCTTAAATTTAATCCTTCAGTTGGGAGGCGTTCTCTGTGATTGAGGGCGTCTCTTATTTTTGGCTTTCATTACAAAATCTTGTTAACCGATAATTCCTATTTAATGTAAAAATACTAACTTTGCCGACACTTTGTAAATCAATATGTAGAGAATGATTTCAGTAGAAGGATTAAAAGTTGAGTTTGGAGTTACTCCTCTGTTTGAGGATGTATCATACGTGATAAATAAGAAGGACCGTATAGCACTTGTCGGTAAGAATGGAGCCGGTAAATCTACCATGCTGAAGATTCTTGCAGGCCTGCAATCACCTACTGATGGGGTAGTGGCGGTTCAGCGTGGAGTTACAATAGGGTATCTGCCTCAGGTAATGATACTGAGTGATACCAGAACTGTCATGGCTGAGGCTGAAATGGCCTTCGAGCATATTTTTGAATTGCAGGACAGTATCTCTAAAATGAATCAGGAGCTTGCCGACAGGACAGACTATGATTCAGAGAGCTATCACGAACTTATAGACCGCTTCACTCATGAGAACGAGAGGTTTATGATGATGGGCGGAACAAACTATAAGGCAGAGATAGAACGTACTCTTACCGGATTGGGATTCTCAAGAAGCGATTTTGACAGACCTACATCCGAATTCAGCGGTGGCTGGAGAATGCGTATCGAACTTGCTAAACTCTTGTTGCGTCGTCCTGATGTCCTTTTGCTTGACGAGCCGACAAACCACCTTGACATAGAGAGTATCCAGTGGCTTGAAAACTTCCTGAAGATGAGTCCTGGAGCTGTGGTACTCGTCAGTCACGACCGTGCTTTCATCAATAATGTCACTAACAGAACTATAGAGATATCATGCGGACATATATACGATTATAAGGTTCCGTATGATGAATTTGTTGTGTTACGCAAGGAACGCCGCGAACAGCAGCTCCGCGCATACGAAAACCAACAGAAGGAAATAAAGGACACTGAAGAGTTTATCGAACGTTTCAGATACAAGGCTACAAAGGCCGTTCAGGTGCAGAGTCGTATAAAGCAGCTTGAAAAGATTGTTCCTATAGAGATAGACGATGAAGATACTTCTTCTTTGCGACTGAAATTTCCACCGGCAATGCGTTCGGGAAACTATCCGGTGATATGCGAGAATGTAAAGAAAGCATACGGTGATCATGTGGTGTTTCACGATGTTACGCTTACAATAAACAGAGGTGAGAAGGTAGCCTTCGTTGGTAAGAACGGTGAAGGTAAGTCTACACTGGTCAAATGTATCATGGACCAGATTCCGTACGAGGGAAAACTTGTGATAGGACATAACGTACAGATAGGATATTTCGCACAGAATCAGGCGCAGCTTCTCGATGAAAATGTAACTGTATTCGATACTATTGACCGTGTGGCAAAAGGTGATATCCGTCTGAAGATACGCGATATACTTGGAGCGTTCATGTTTGGAGGTGAGGCATCTGACAAGAAGGTAAAAGTCCTTTCCGGAGGAGAACGCAGCCGTCTGGCAATGATAAAACTTCTTCTTGAACCAGTAAACTTCCTTATATTGGACGAGCCTACCAACCATCTTGATATGCGTTCCAAAGATGTGTTGAAAGAGGCTATCAAAGAGTTTGACGGAACTGTGATTGTTGTATCTCACGACCGTGAGTTCCTCGATGGACTTATAACCAAGGTATATGAGTTTGGCGGTGGAGTAGTCAAGGAGCATATCGGAGGTATATACGACTTTCTTCAGAAAAAGAAAATGGAAAGTCTGAATGAATTGCATCTGTCGCAGTCGCCCACAGCTTCGTCGCAGAAAAAAGAAGTGCAACAGCCGGCACAGTCGGAAAGCAAGCTTTCTTACGAGGCCCAGAAGGAACTGAACAGGAAAATCAAGAAATTAGAGAAACAGGCAGCCGACTGTGAGGACAGGATATCCAAAATAGAAACTCAAATATCTCAACTGGAAGAGAAGATGGCAACTCCTGAAGGAGCGTCCGACATGAAACTCTATGAACAGCATCAGGAGCTGAAAAACCAGATTTCTCAGATAGAAGAGGAATGGGAGATGATTCAGATAGAACTGGAAGAGCTCAACTCATAAGCTTGAAAACTCACAAACTAAAAAACTTATAAACTCACAAACTAAATATTAATTTATGAAAACTAAACATTGTATTGCTTTTGTAGCATTGGCTGTAGCCGCACTGTCCGGATGTGCAGGCCAGAAGGAAGCAAAGGTGAGCACAGGAATAAACCTTGCCAACCTTGACACAACAGCAGTTCCGGGAAATGATTTCTTCCGTTTTGCTTGTGGCGGTTTTAATGATTCTCATCCGCTTACAGCTGAATACTCACGCTATGGAGCATTCGAAATGCTTATGGAAGACAACCAGGAGCAGTTGAAAGAAATGATTGAAGGATTTGCTTCAAAGGAAAATCCTGCTGGAAGCCAGGGACAGAAAATCGGAGATTTGTATAATCTGGCTATGGACAGCGTAAAGCTTAATGCAGACGGTATAGCTCCAATCAAGCCAATGCTTGACAGAATAGCTGCAATATCTGACAAGAACCAGATTATGCAGATTAAGGCTGAAATGTTCAACAACGGTATAGGTACATATTTCAGCAACTATGTTTACGGCGACCCTAAGAACAGTACCCTGAATATCTTCCAGATTGCCCAGGGTGGTATAAACCTTGGCGAAAAGGAATACTATCTTGATACTGACGAAAGTACAACCGCTATCCGTGAACAGTACAAACTTTATATCACCAAGCTTTTCACATTGGCTGGTTTCTCAGAAGATGAGGCTAAACAGAAGATGGCTGATGTGATGGAGGTTGAAACAGCTATTGCTAAGGCTTCTTACAGTGCGGTTGAACGTCGTAATCCGGAAGCCAACTATCATAAAATGTCATATGATGACTTGAAGAAAACTTTCCCAGGAATAGATTGGGATGCTTATCTCAAGGCTTTGGGAGTAGAAGGTGTGACAGAACTCAACGTAGAGCAGATTGAGCCTATCAAGGAAGTGGAAAACCTTATCAATACTTTGCCTCTTTCACGTCATATCTCTTATCTGCAGTATAATCTTCTTGATGCTGCAGCAAACTATCTGAACGATGATTTCGTAGCTGCAAGATTTGATTTCTACGGTAAAGTATTGTCTGGCCGTCAGGCAAACCAGCCACGTTGGAAACGTGCAGTTAATGCCGTAAACGGAATGTTGGGCGAGATAGTAGGTCAGATGTATGTAGAGAAATACTTCCCTGCTGCAGCAAAAGAACGTATGGTGGCATTGGTTAAGAACCTTCAGACTGCTCTTGGCGAACGTATCCAGGCACAGGAATGGATGAGCGACAGCACTAAGGTGAGAGCTATGGAGAAACTTTCTACATTCCACGTAAAAGTCGGTTATCCTGACAAATGGAAAGACTATTCAGATCTTAACATCGAGAAAGATTCATACTGGGCAAATGTATGCCGTGCTGCACAGTGGGGCACAAAAGATATGTTCAGCCGTATCGGAAAACCTGTTGACAAGGATGAATGGTTGATGAGTCCTCAGACAGTTAATGCTTACTACAATCCTCAGACTAACGAAATCTGTTTCCCTGCTGCAATACTGCAATATCCGTTCTTCGATATGAATGCAGACGATGCTTTCAACTATGGTGCTATCGGTGTGGTAATCGGTCATGAAATGACACACGGATTCGATGATCAGGGACGTCAGTACGACAAGGACGGTAACTTGAAAGACTGGTGGGCAGAAGGTGACGGCGACCGTTTCAACGAACGTACAAAAGTAATGGTTGACTTCTTTAACAATATAGAAGTTCTTCCGGGATTGAAAGCTAACGGACAGTTGACTTTGGGTGAAAACATAGCAGACCACGGAGGTTTGAATGTTTCTTACCTTGCATTCAAGAACGCAACAAAGAACAACCCTCTTCCTGAAGAAGACGGATTTACTGCTGACCAGCGTTTCTTCATAGCATATGCTACACTCTGGGCAGGCAATATCCGTGAAGAGGAAATCCGTTCACGTACTAAGTCAGACCCTCATTCACTTGGAGAATGGCGTGTAAACGGTGCTCTTCCACATGTTGACGCATGGTATGAAGCATTCGGCATAACTGAAAAAGATTCAATGTATCTTGCACCGGAAAACCGTTGTAGAGTTTGGTAATAATATTTACCTGAACAGATATAGCAACATGCCCTGTAGACGGACGACCGTTTACAGGGCATGTTTGGTTATATGGTATTTAAACGCTGTTTAATTACTGTTTAATTATCATATAGAGCAGAAGAAAGTCACTAAGAATGGTACGCTGAAATCCACTACGAAACCATGGAATATGGATACTACTACAAACTCCTGTCCGCTGTATCTTGTTATGATAGGCAGGGTGGTGTCCATAGTTGTAGCTCCTCCTGACGAAATAGGTGCAAGGTTGCCAAACCATCTGACGAGCAGTGGCGCTGCCAGCAGGGTTATGATTTCTCTGGTGATATTTGACAATAAAGCTATTGTGCCTAATTCGGCTCCCTTGTATTCTGTTATAAATATACTTGACAGCGAGTAATATCCAAATCCGCTACCAACTGCCATACATTCTGTCAGACTCCTATGAGGAAGTATGAGGCTTGCCAATGCGGTACCTGCGAGTGTACCCAATATTGTCATTACTGGGAGAAATATCAGACGCGGATTTAAAGCCCTGAAATTTTTAATAGTCCGAGGGTCATTCCCGATGCTTATACCTACACTGAACATCAAAGCACATAGCGCATAGAAACTTATGTCAGTTTCCGTTATGTTGAAAGTTATGTCGGATAGTCCGGACAAACATCCTAAAACGAAGAATCCTATAATGATTAGGCTGCCTTTCATTTTTTCACCTCCTTTTTCGATTTGTACAGATAATGCCATAATATCCATGCCGCCGTACAGCTCCCTGTTACAGCAGCTATTGTGATAATGATTGCTTCCATTCCAAGAGTTGCAATACCTTCTATTATCTGTCTGTTACTTCCTACTTCAACTCCAAGAATGAAAAGCAACAGCCAGATGAGCACTGTAATAACTTTATTTATAAAGTATATTTTTCTTTTTATGATATATCCGGTAATTATTCCGGCAAACATAAGTGATATTACTGTAAACATATTATTGCTTTTTGATACGAGGTGCAAAAATAGATATATTATTTCAGATAGCTATATGGACATAAAGATTTATAACATAACGACGTATAAAATCTGTGCGTTTAGTTAACAAAAATATATCCACCGTAAATCATGTTATAAAACATGCAATTTTCGTGATAAAGTTTGCAGATTACAATAAAGTCCTTACCTTTGCATCGTGTTTTTCATAGTATTAGATTTAAGGTTAATAAAGGTTGGAGTACAGCGGTACTCCTTTTTTTATGTCCGTACGTGGCGTGTGTGCAAGAGAAACAATAAAGGCCGGACTTATGGGAAAATCCGACCTTAATGAATGTATTATTCTGTCTGTAATATCAGTTCTGTATATTGTCATATTCCTTATGGAACTCAACTACGGCTTCTATTCCCTTGCGGAAAATATCGAGTGGGAAGTTTTCGTTAGGAGAATGTATGGCATTGCTTTCAAGTCCGAATCCCATCAGCACTGTCTTTATTCCAAGTATCTGTTCGAAATCGCTTATGATAGGAATACTTCCTCCGCGGCGCACTGCCAATGGTTTCTTTCCGAATGCTTTCTCAAATCCCTTTTCGGCAGCCTTATATGCAGGAAGGGTGATAGGGCATACGTAGCCTTCGCCACCGTGCATAGGAATTACCTTTACCTGAACGTATTCAGGAGCTATTTCGTTGATATAATCCACAAAGAGTCTGGAAATCTTTTCATGGTTCTGGTGAGGTACAAGTCGGCAGGATACCTTAGCATATGCTTTTGATGGGAGTACGGTCTTTGAGCCATTACCTGTATATCCACCCCATATTCCGCACACGTCGAATGAAGGGCGGCAGCTGTTACGTTCCAGTGTTGAATAGCCTTTTTCTCCTTTCAGTGCTTTCACTCCAATGGCTTCCATATATTTTCCTTCATCGAACGGGATGCTTGCTATCATGCTGCGTTCTTCTGCCGGTACTTCTTCTACATCGTTGTAGAAATGAGGGATGGTGATTCGTCCGTCGGCATCGGTTATCTTGTCTATCATACTGCACAGAGTGTTGATAGGGTTTGCCACTGCACCGCCGAAGTGTCCGGAGTGAAGGTCGCGGTTAGGACCTGTAACCTCGATTTCCCAGTAAGCCAGTCCGCGCAGACCGGTGGTGAGCGACGGAAGGTCTTTGCCAAGCATACTTGTGTCCGATACGAGGATAACATCTGCTTTGAGCAGCTCCTTGTGTTCTTGCAGGAAGGCATTCAGACTTGGAGAACCTATTTCTTCTTCTCCTTCGAATATGAATTTTACGTTATGTTTCAGAAGTCCTTCACGTACCATATATTCGAATGCTTTAGCCTGTATCATTGCCTGACCTTTATCATCGTCGGCACCTCTTGCCCAGATATGTCCGTCTCTGATTTCCGGCTCAAACGGATTGCTTTTCCAAAGTTCAAGCGGTTCGGCCGGCATAACGTCGTAGTGGGAGTATATCAATACGGTAGGAGCGTCCGGGTTAACTCTCTTTTCAGCATAAACTAAAGGGTTGCCCTGCGAAGGCATGATTATAGCCTCGTCTGCACCGGCTTCGATGAGTAGCTGTCTCCATCTTTCGGCACATGCTAACATGTCTTCCTTGTGCTGTGGCAAGGCGCTGATGCTCGGTATGCGTATCAGACTGAAAAGCTCGTCAATGAAACG
The DNA here is from genome assembly GCA_900544075.1 of uncultured Bacteroides sp. Classification (GTDB taxonomy): domain Bacteria; phylum Bacteroidota; class Bacteroidia; order Bacteroidales; family Bacteroidaceae; genus Phocaeicola. The sequence continues at coordinate 62,432 of UQTJ01000014.1, read as the reverse complement.
CTGTTCGTTTTCTTCTATGTATTTCTTTATTTCCATGGTTATAGAGTTGTTGTTTTGTTTAACAGATAATAATCGAGTATGGTCATGGCTGCCATAGCTTCCACTATAGGTACTGCTCTCGGGAGTACACACGGGTCATGTCTTCCTTTGGCCTTGAGTATTGTTTCGTTGCCGTCCTTATCCACTGTTTGTTGTTCCATAAGCACTGTAGCAACCGGCTTGAATGCTACTTTGAAGTATATATCCTGTCCGTTGCTTATACCGCCCTGAATACCTCCGGAACGGTTTGTGTGGAAAGCTATCTTGCCGTTGTCGTTATAGAAAATATCGTTCTGTTGGCTGCCTTTCATCTCCATGCTGCCGAATCCCTGTCCGTATTCGAATCCTTTGGCTGCATTGATGGTAAGCATTGCATTTCCGAGTGCTGCGTGTAGCTTTCCGAATACGGGTTGACCGAGTCCTATAGGGCATCCCTTTATTACGCAGTCCACTGTTCCTCCTATGGTGTCGCCTTCTCCCTTAGTCTTGAAAATTAGGTCTGCCATAGTCTGTGCCATAGCCGGGTCCGGACATCTTACCGGGTTCTTTTCAATCTCGCTCAAATCATAGGCTGTATAGTCCTTGTCGAGTTTCAGCCCGCCGACCTGCGATGTGTATGCTGTGATTTCTACTCCAAGTTGTTTCAATGCTATTTTTGCCAATGCTCCGGCTACTACACGTGAGATGGTTTCGCGTGCCGACGAGCGTCCTCCTCCGCGGTGGTCGCGCAGTCCGTACTTCTGAGTGTATGTGAAATCGGCATGCGATGGGCGGAAAACATCCTTCATATTGTCATAGTCGCCTGAATGCTGGTTGGTGTTCCATACCACGAAGCCTATAGGGCATCCTGTAGAAACTCCATCGTATATACCCGAAAGAAATTCCACTTGGTCAGACTCCTTGCGTGCCGTTGTAATGGCAGACTGTCCGGGTTTTCTTCTGTCAAGTTCTTTCTGGATGAAATCCATATCTATATGTATTCCGGCAGGGAAGCCGTCAATCACTCCTCCTATGCCTTTACCGTGCGACTCGCCGAAGCTTGTCAGACGGAATATATTTCCAAAAGTGTTGTTGTACATTGTATCTTGTTTTTTTATATTTATGTATTAATGGTTTGTCGTTTGCCGGTCCTATAGCCGAAATGACCGGGCGAATTTTGATGCTGACTATAGTCGGCACCACTGTCGACTATAGTCGGTAATGCTGCTGACCATAGTGGGCAATGCTGCCGACTATAGTCAGCACCAAGAAATGTGTGCATGTTTATTAGAATTTACTTCCGGCACCACCGCCTCCGAAGCTGCCTCCTCCGAAACTTCCACCGCCGAAGCCACCGCCTCCGAATCCGCCACGGCCGAAACCTCCACCCATGAAGATTCCTCCACCGAACGGTCCGCTTCGTCTGCCGTGGTGATGATTGTTCTCATCGTCTATGCGCTGTTCCTTACGCACGCAGTGGCCACAGTTTGAGCAGCATGACACTATTTCTTCAATATGGTATGTAGGGTATTGGGCTATGGTACGTCTGGAGATGACTTTCATGGTCTGCTTATGGCATTGCGGACAGCGTCTTTGTCGTCTGACATTAAGCCAAAGATAGAACATGGTGAAACCTATAACGCTGAAAAGCAAAATGAACAGTACTCCGGAATCTCCTCCTGAACCTGAGCGTGGACTGTCGGGTGTTCCGCTTTCTCCGGCAAGATATCCTCTGACGGCTTTTATTCCGGCGAGCATACCAGCATCCCAGTTGCCTTGTGAGAAGGCTTTGTTCATATATCTCACCTGTATCTTCTTGCAGACGGCATCCGGTAATACACCTTCAAGTCCGTAACCGGTGGCAAACTGGATGCATCGTTCTCCTGTCACGAGGAGTATAACCAGTCCGTTGTCCTTTTCTTTCTGGCCTACACCGTTTTCCTGACCTAAGCGATATGCGAAATCGAAACAGTCGCCTCCTTCAATCTGCTCTACTGCAACTACAAGAACCTGTATTCCTGTTTTCTGTTCAAGTGAAAAAAGTGTGGTGTCTATGGCAGCAACGGTTTCGGCAGAAAGAATATTGTCAGGATTGCTGACGTAGCGTGTGCGGTCCATAAGATGCACCATCGGGACATCCTTTACCTTATATTCTTTGGCTGTTACCGACATGCAGCAGCACAGGGCGAGCACTATAGCTATGAAACTCAGTTTTCTCATAGACTGTGAATCAGAATTTTACTTCCGGTGCTTTTTCAGAGCCTTCTGCTGCCTCAAAGTAAGGACGTTTCTCGAAACCGAAGAGTCCTGCTATGATGTTTTTAGGGAAACGGCGGATTGTTGTGTTGTAACTCTTGGCTGTTTCGTTGAATTTTCTGCGTTCCACACTGATTCTGTTTTCTGTACCTTCAAGCTGAGCCTGCAAAGCCTGGAAGTTTTCGTTGGCTTTAAGGTCGGGATAGTTTTCTGTAATGGCAAGCAGTCTGCCGAGAGCTGCACCTATTTCGCCCTGTGCTTTCTGGTATGCCTGAAGTTTCTCGGGAGTAAGGTCGTCAATGCTGATTGTTGCCTGAGTAGCTTTCGACCTTGCCGAAACAACGGCATCGAGAGTTTCCTTTTCGTGTGCGGCATATCCCTTTACAGTGTTTACGAGGTTAGGGATGAGGTCGGCGCGACGCTGGTACTGGTTCTCTACGTTGCTCCATGCTGTACTTACCGATTCGTCTTGTGTTACAAGCGAGTTGTAGGATGAAATACTGTAAATTACTAAAATTACTATTACTGCTATAACAGTGATGATTGTCCAGGTTTTCTTCATAATTACTTTGGGTTTATAAATATTAAATTGAAATTCAGCACAAACATACTAAAAATATCCGGTGCATAAAAACGTAGCCCTATGATAGTTTCTTGTGTTTTTTGCCTGAAAAGATGTCTTTTATTCTTCTGTATATTTTCACTCCGGTCATTATTCCGTCGTATGCAGCCAATCCGGTGTTGAAATGGTGCATCATCAGGTCCATCTTGTTTTTTGTTTCCGGTGGAGAGAACAGATTTTGTGTCAGCTCGTGTATTCTCTGTTTTGACTGTCTGAGCTCATCCTTTTTTCTGTTCTTTCTTTCCGATATAATCTGTATGCTGTATTTGGTGATATCGTTCATGATACATTATTGTTTAGGGTTGTTCTCTTCTTTGTCTTTGTCCTCGAGGAATAGTCTTGCAAGGAAATTCACCATAGGCTGGAAAATAATCTTTTGTCTGAATATGTATATTGCAATTCCTAAGAGCAATATACATCCGCCTATGATGGCATAGCTGGCTATGATATTATTTACGAAAGAATCTATCGTGTAGACTAACATGAAGGAGAAATAAAACAATGCCGTCATTCCCAATACGATGAGGACACATATCAGGATGAGGGTTGATATCAGTATGGTGAGTTTCTCTACCAGGTCGAGTTTGATGTATTGACCCTGAAGCTCTATGTATTTCTTTATTTCCTTGAACAAGGCTTCCAGATTGTCAATGCTTTTGTCGTTGGCAAACATAACTTCTATGGTTTTGTCATTAATAAAAAAGGGAAATTTAAAAGGAAGTTCCGTCAGTCGCATTTCGCGTGAGCGGCTTTTCCTTTTAAAATCCCTAATGTACTTTCTTAAAATCTTGATTTTACAGAACTGTTGTTCTGTGTGAATGTCTTTTTATTCGGCATCTTTTACTTCTGCTGCAATCTGGTCAACTAAATCTTCCATTTCGGCACGGTTCAGTCTGATTCCTTTTTGGCGTAGGATTTCAGCAATTTTTCTACGAGTTTCTTCGCCTTTCTCCGGAGCGAATAAGATTCCGGCTGCTGCACCAAGAGCTACACCGCCCAAGAATGCTGCTACAATGTTTAATGCTTTCATGATAATAATGTTTTATCAGTGTGTATTATTACTTCTTTTGGTTTGCTTTCCACAAATCTAATAAAAAAGATTGTAATTTGTCTGCTTTTGTACGTGAAATAATATCAATTTATTTAGTTGAATGTATAATTAACTGTTTTTAACAGCATGGAAATGTTTATATTACTACTTTTGCCATGAAAAACTAAGTAGGCAGATTATTAAAACAAATAAATGTAAGGCAAAATGAAAAAATTATTCGTCTTAGGAATGGGATTATGCCTCGTTTTGGCATTCTCTTCTTGCAAATCAAGTGAAAGTGCGTATAAGAAAGCTTATGAGAAAGCTAAACAAAATGAATTGGCTGAGGCTGCTGAGCAGAAAGAAACTGTAGTTGAAACTGCACCTGTAGTAGAGGCTGCTCCGGTTGCTACTCCTGCACCTGTTGCTCCGGCACCTGTGCGTGAGGAAAAAGTGGAGCTTGTTTCAGGCGACGGACTTAAAGCTTTCAGCGTAGTGTGCGGTAGCTTCGGTGTTAAGGCTAATGCTGACGGATTGAAATCTACACTTGACGGTCAAGGATATAATGCTAAAGTGGTATATAACGCTGAACGCAATATGTATCGTGTGATTGTATCTTCTTTTGACACAAGAGAAGAAGCTGCAGCAGCCAGAGATGCTTTCAAGGCTAAGTATCCTAACCGTGAGGATTTCCAGGGCTCTTGGTTGTTGTATAGAATATATTAAAATAGCAGAAAGTTCGGAATAGATATTCTATTTGTAAGCGACGGCGATAAGCTGTCGCTTTTTTTTTATACCTTTGCAAAATATAATTTAGTATAAACGAGTTATGAAAAATAGATATTATGTTTGTCTTATAGGAATTTTGCTTGCAGTATCTGCTGTGGCACAGGAGAAGTTTGAGCTGTTCAAGTATGGTAACATGGATCAGTGGGTTACCAGAAGGATAGAGGAATCTGCCATTATTGGCGGAAACGTGAAGCACTTGTATGAGTTAGGCCCGGAAATGGAACTTGACGGAAACAATCCGTATGTAAATCAGGGTGGCTCGCCATGGGGAAACTCAAACGTAATGGCAAAGGTTGTAGGAATAGTGAAGACCAATACGAGTGTCTATCCTGAGAAAAGATGGTATGGAAAATGTGCCCGTCTGGAAACTCATATTGAAAGTGTCAAGGTTTTGGGACTTGTAAATATAACTGTGCTTGCCTCAGGCTCGTTGTATCTTGGAGATATGAAGGAACCTATCACAGGAACCAAGGACGGAGAAAAGGCCTTGAACTGTGGAGTACCTTTTACTAAAAGACCGAAAGCAATACGCTATGACTATAAGGTGAAAATGTCTGACCAGAAGGACAGAATCCGTCTTACGGGATTCAGCAAGAAGTCAGTGGTAAAGGGTAAAGATGCAGCCATAATGGTTTGCTATCTTCAGAAAAGAACTGAAGATGCAGAGGGCAATATCATAGCCAAAAGGGTAGGGACTGCAGCTGTGAAGTATACATCATCTACTGACTGGAATAATGCTGCCACATATGAGATTATGTATGGTGACATAACCGGAAGCAGTAATTATGTGCCGGAACTGATGGCTTTGGGAACCGGAGGTTATCACGCCCGAAACAGTAAGGGGGAAAGCGTGATGATAAATGAAAACGGATGGGCGGATAAGGATGAAACGCCTACACATATTCTTGTGCAGTTCACTTCAAGCATCGGTGGCGCGTTTGTCGGTTCGCCGGGAAATACTCTTTGGATTGACAATGTCGGACTGGTGTATTAATCAGGCGGTAGGATTTTTTAAGTCTTATATATAATGTGCTAATAAAATTAATTCGTAAATTTGCTGCCACTTATGAGTAGAATTTTAGCTATAGATTATGGAAGGAAGCGTACGGGGCTTGCTGTGACGGATCCGATGCAGATTATTGCAAGCGGTCTTACTACAGTGGCTACGCACGAACTTGTAGACTTCATACAGAAGTATGTCTGTCAGGAAAAGGTGGAGCGGATAATCATAGGTCATCCTAAACAGATGAACTACGAAGACTCGGAGAATATGAAGAATATTATCCCGTTTATGAACAGACTTAAAAAGTTGCTTCCTGAAATTCCTGTGGAACTGGTAGATGAAAGGTTTACCTCAGTGCTTGCACACCAGGCGATGCTTGCCGGAGGACTTAAGAAAAAGGACAGGCAGAACAAGGCGCTGGTGGACGAAATAAGTGCTACTATAATTCTGCAGTCTTATCTCGAATCAAAAAAATATTAAAAACAGAATAAACAATTAGAAATATGATTTTACCGATTTATGTATATGGCCAGCCTGTATTGCGTAAGGTGGCTGAAGATATAACTCCTGATTATCCGAACCTGAAAGAACTTATCACAAATATGTTCGAAACAATGGACCGTGCCGATGGCGTAGGTCTGGCTGCACCTCAGATAGGATTGCCTATCCGTGTGGTTGTGGTTAATCTTGATGTACTGTCTGACGAAATGCCTGAATTCAAGGATTTCCGCAAGGCATATATCAATGCGCATATTGTTGAAACAGGCGAAGAATTGGTTTCAATGGAAGAAGGTTGCCTGAGTTTGCCGGGTGTGCATGAGAGTGTTAAGCGCCCGGACAAGATACATGTGACTTATCTTGATGAAGATATGAATCCGCATGATGAGTGGGTGGAAGGATATCTGGCAAGGGTTATGCAGCACGAGTTTGACCATCTGGACGGAACAATGTTCATCGATCACCTTTCTCCACTGAGAAAACAGATGATTAAGGGAAAACTGAACAAAATGGTTGAAGGAAAAGCCCGTTGTGCTTACAAGGTGAAGACTGTAAAATGATAAAAAAGCTTCTATACATATTATATATAGGCTTGATGATGCCTGTGGCAGTCCTGTCGCAAATTAATACTGACAGGGTTATGACCATAGGTAAGAATGCTCTTTATTTTGAGGATTATGTATTGTCTATACAATATTTTAATCAGGTTATAAATGCAAAGCCGTATCTGGCTGAGCCTTTTTTTTATCGAGGATTGGCGAAAATAAACCTTGACGATTTTCAGGGAGCTGAGGCCGATTGTACAGAGTCTATCGAGCGCAATCCTTTCGTGGCAAACACATATCAGATAAGAGGTATCTCCAGAATCCGTCAGGATAATTTTGACGGAGCTATAGCCGACTATCAGAAAGCTCTTACTATAGAACCGGAGAATGAGGCTTTATGGCATAATCTGATATTATGCCGCATACAGAAAAAGGATTATTCGACAGCAAGAGCCGAACTCGACACTCTTATTTCTATTTCTCCAAGATATACTGATGCTTATTTGATGCGTACTGAAGTGTCTTTGAAAATGAAAGATACGCTTCAGGCGATGACTGATGCCGACAAGGCTATAGAAATGGACAGATATAACCCTGACCCATGGGCTTCGAGGGCTATTCTGTTTATGCAAAGAGGCAAGTATGCCGAAGCTGAATCGGATTTTGACGAGGCTGCAAGGCTTTCATTCAAGAATTCAGGCATTTATATAAACAGGGCATTGGCAAGATATCATCAGAATAATCTGCGCGGTGCCATGTCCGACTATGATATCGCTCTCGATATAGACAAAAACAATCTGATAGGGCATTATAACCGAGGATTGCTCAGAGCGCAGGTTGGGGATGACAACAGGGCTATCGAAGATTTTGACTTTGTGCTCAGCGTAGAACCGGATAATCTTATGGCTGCATTCAACAGAGGTTTGTTGCGCAGCAAAACAGGTGATTATAAAGGTGCGGTTGCCGACTATACAGCTGTTATTGATGAATATCCTAACTTTATGCCGGGGTATCAGTGCAGGGCAGAGGCTTATCGCAAGATGGGTGATTTGAGGAGGGCTGATGCGGATGATGTGGTAGTGCTTAAGGCTCAGATTGATGCTCAGACAGGTACGAAGAATAATACTGCATCGAATGACAAGACGCGAAAGAAGTCTGACAAGAATATGAACAACTACCGTAAGATTGTTGTGGCAGACAATGATGATACGGAAAGCAAATATAAGACAAACTATCGCGGAAGGGTGCAGGACAAGAACGTGAATATCTTGCCGCAGCCGATGTTTGCCCTTACTTACTATGAACGTAAGGATGAGGTGAGAAGGCAAATCAATTTCGACAAGAGAATTGCACAGATGAACGAAAAGCATCTGTTCCCTGAAAGATTGATAATTACCAACAATGAGATGGCATTGAATGAAGTTCTGGTAAAACAGCACTTCAGTTCGATAGATAAACTGTCGGCATCGATAGCAAATGCTCCTGATAATGCTCTGAATTATTATTCTCGTGCATTGGACTTTTATCTGGTGCAGGACTTTGATAACGCTCTGAACGATTTGAATGAGTGTATAAGCAGAGATTCGCTGTTCTTCCCGGCTTATTTCAGCCGTGCATTGATTCATTACAAGGAGTTGGAGTATAGAAAACGCGAGAAAAGCTTCGAAATAGTTTCTACAGACGACAAGACTGCTCAGGTTCGCTCTTTGGATTATGCCAAAATACGCGAGGATTTGGATAAGGTTATAGAACTGGCTCCTGACTTTGTATATGCATATTATAACAGGGCAAACATCCTTACTATAATGAAGGACTACCGTGGGGCGATTGCAGATTATAATAAGGTGTTGGAGTTGGAACCAAATCTTGCTGACGCTTATTTCAACAGAGGTCTTACTCATATATTCCTCGGCAATAACCGACTCGGAATACAGGATTTGAGCAAGGCCGGTGAGTTGGGACTTTTCTCAGCTTATAATGTGATTAAACGCTTTACGGTAAAAGAGAAATAACATTTTATTTCAAAAAGAAACCTATTAAAGAAACTTTTACTATTTTTGCGGATAAAATTGAAGTAAAATAAGACTAAAATATAAAATCATGATTAAGATAACTTTCCCGGATGGTTCGGTTCGTGAATACAACGAAGGTGTAACCGGTCTGCAAATAGCAGAAAGCATTAGCTCTCGTCTGGCTCAGGATGTGTTGGCGTGCAGTGTTAATGGTGAGACTATTGATTTGAGTCGTCCTATAAACGAAGATGCTGAATTTGTTCTTTACAAATGGGATGACGAACAGGGTAAACATGCGTTCTGGCATACAAGTGCACACTTGCTTGCTGAAGCACTTCAGGAACTGTATCCTGGAATTCAGTTCGGTATCGGTCCGGCTATCGAAAACGGTTTCTATTATGATGTAGATCCGGGTGAGGCTGTAATTAAAGAAGGTGACCTGCCTGCAATCGAAAAGAAGATGATGGAACTGGCTGCTAAAAAAGAAGCCTTGGTTCGTGAAAGCATATCTAAGGAAGATGCATTGAAAATGTTCGGCGAAAGAGGAGAAACTTATAAGTGCGAACTTATCTCTGAACTTGAAGACGGACATATCACTACTTATACTCAGGGTGCATTTACAGACTTGTGCCGTGGCCCACACTTGACTTCTACAGCTCCTATCAAGGCTGTGAAACTGTTGTCAGTAGCAGGTGCATACTGGAGAGGTCAGGAAGACCGTAAGCAGATGACACGTATCTACGGTATTTCTTTCCCTAAGAAGAAAATGCTTGACGAATATCTCGTATTGCTTGAAGAAGCTAAGAAACGCGACCACCGCAAGATAGGTAAGGAGATGGATTTGTTCATGTTCTCTGATACTGTAGGTAAAGGTTTGCCTATGTGGTTGCCAAAGGGTACTGCTCTCCGTATTCGTCTGCAGGATTTCTTGCGTCGTATTCAGGCAAGATATGACTATCAGGAAGTAATGTGTCCGCCAATCGGTAACAAACTTCTGTATGTTACTTCAGGCCACTACGCTAAATACGGTAAGGATGCTTTCCAGCCAATCCACACTCCGGAAGAGGGCGAAGAATACTTCTTGAAGCCTATGAACTGTCCTCATCACTGTATGATATACAAAAACTCTCCACGCTCATATCGTGACCTTCCTTTGCGTATTGCTGAGTTCGGTACTGTATGTCGTTACGAACAGAGTGGTGAGTTGCACGGTTTGACTCGTGTGCGTAGCTTTACACAGGATGATGCTCACCTGTTCTGCCGTCCTGACCAGGTTAAGGATGAGTTCTTGAGGGTAATGGATATCATTTCAATCGTGTTCACTTCTATGGGACTTGAGAACTTTGAAGCTCAGATTTCATTGAGAGATAAAGTGAACCGCGAAAAATATATCGGATCTGAAGAAAACTGGGAAAGAGCTGAACAGGCTATTATCGAGGCTTGTCAGGAAAAAGGATTGCCTGCAAAAATCGAATATGGCGAGGCTGCATTCTATGGTCCTAAACTTGACTTCATGGTGAAAGATGCTCTCGGACGCCGCTGGCAGTTGGGTACTATTCAGGTAGACTATAACTTGCCTGAAAGATTCCAGTTGGAATACATGGGCTCTGACAACCAGAAACACCGTCCTGTAATGATTCACCGTGCTCCGTTCGGCTCTATGGAACGTTTCGTAGCTGTGCTTATAGAGCATACAGCTGGTAAGTTCCCATTGTGGTTGACTCCTGACCAGGTAGCTATCCTTCCTATTTCTGAAAAATTCAATGACTATGCTGATAAGGTTCGTCTTGAACTTAAGAAATATGATATCCGTGCTTTGGTTGATGACAGAAATGAAAAGATTGGCCGCAAGATACGTGATAACGAAATGAAACGTATCCCTTACATGCTCATCGTTGGTGAAAAAGAAGCTGAAAATGGTGAAGTTGCAGTAAGAAAACAGGGCGAAGGCGACAAAGGAAGCATGAAAATCGAAGATTTTGCAAAAAATATTGCAGAAGAAGTTCATAATATGATAAATAAATGGTAACTTTGCAACCGTTTTCACGATTATCTGTTGGAAAATCGTGAAAACGGTGTAAAAACTATTAATAGAATAATTTATAAAACGTAATTCAAACTGGAATAAAAGTTATTAATGAAGAATGACAATTTAAAAGGGCAACACCGAATCAATGAACAGATTCGTGCCAAAGAAGTCCGCATAGTGGGCGATGATATTGAATCAGCAGTATATCCGTTGGCGCAAGCTTTAAAGATGGCCGAAGAGCATGAAGCTGACTTAGTTGAAATTTCACCCAATGCTGTTCCACCGGTTTGTAGAATTATAGATTATTCTAAATTCCTTTATCAGCTGAAAAAACGTGCTAAGGAACAGAAGGCAAAACAGGTTAAAGTAAACGTTAAGGAAATCCGTTTCGGACCACAGACTGACGAACATGATTATAACTTTAAACTTAAGCATGCGATTGGTTTCTTGCAGGATGGCGATAAGGTAAAAGCATATGTTTTCTTCAAGGGACGTTCAATTCTGTTTAAGGAACAGGGCGAAGTCCTTTTGTTACGCTTCGCAAACGACTTGGAAGAGTATGCAAAAGTAGAGCAGATGCCATTGCTTGAAGGTAAGAGAATGATTATATCATTGACTCCAAAGAAAGGCCCGGCACCAAAGAAAGCTGCTCCACAAGCTAAGCCAGCTAAAGCTGAAGAAGTAGAAGAATAAAAACAAGAGCGTATAGCGCGCAGGTATAGTGCGTTATTGCCTTTAGAATAATAATAATTAAAAATTTAAACAAGATGCCAAAGATCAAGACTAACTCCGGTTCTAAAAAAAGATTTGCTCTTACCGGAACAGGTAAAATCAAAAGAAAGCACGCTTTTCACAGTCACATTTTGACTAAGAAGACTAAGAAACAGAAAAGAAACCTTGTACACTCAGGTTTGGTTCACAGTTCAAACATGACTCAGGTAAAGGAACTTCTTTGCATGAAGTAATCTTAGCTTTAAAAGCGTATTTTGTATCATTTAAATTATTAACCGAATGTATTAGCTTTAAGTCCGGTTGTAAAATATCGGCGCTTTCATTCAAAAAAGAATTAAAACTATGCCAAGATCAGTAAATCACGTTGCTTCAAGAGCAAGAAGAAAGAAAATTTTAGGTTTAACCAGAGGTTACTTTGGTGCAAGAAAGAATGTATGGACAGTAGCCAAGAATACTTGGGAAAAAGGTTTGACTTATGCTTACCGTGACCGTAAGAATAAGAAACGTAACTTCCGTGCATTGTGGATTCAGCGTATCAATGCAGCTGCTCGTTTGGAAGGTATGTCATACTCTAAACTGATGGGTGCTTTGCACAAAGCTGGTATTGAAATCAACCGTAAGGTTTTAGCTGATTTAGCTATGAATCATCCAGAAGCATTCAAGGCTGTTGTTGCTAAGGCAAAAGCTGCTTAATTGCTTCTAAGGAATAAAAAGTTATAAGAAAAGCTGTTCTCACAAATGAGAGCAGCTTTTTTGTATTAAAATGATGGCAAAACTTTGTAATATTAATTTTTTGTATTATATTTGTAATACAAAATAAAGCCGCACTTGCAGAATCGGGAAACTCATCAAATTATAAGAAATACCGAGACAAGCTTCATATTCTAATGGCGGGCCACGCCTTCGGGTAGCATTTATGCCGGTGGATTACAAAGGAAATGAGCTCTCAAATCATGTCTATCGGAGTTTCGTCACGCCTCGGGTGCGGCTTCTTTTTTTTTCTATAATTCTATCCCCTAAATTTTATTTGATAATTTTATTTCATTCAGTGAACATTGAATGAACGGTTGATGAACACTTTATGAAAGAAGTGGTAACGATTTATGATTATAAAACAGATAAAAGAGTCGGCCTGTTTAAGGCAGGCGTATTTGGGGCTTGTTTATTGGATGTTTACTGACTGTTTATTTCACGTTCACTAAGAGTAGTAATAAATGAATAAAAGCCGCTTATTAGCGGCTTTTATTCATTTATTGTGGTTCTGTAACGTTTAAGTATCAGAATTCAGAAGTGAAATGGAACTTGATGTGTTTGAAGTCCATCTGTGCCATCTGAAGCACGTATCCACTGTCGGCAAGGAATACATCTCTTCCGTCACGGTCTTTTGCCATATACTGGTATTTACGCTTCTTGAATGCTTCAAGTTCTTCCGGGTCATCACTCTCAATCCAGCATGCTTTATAAAGACTTACAGGCTCCCAGCGGCATTTTGCGTTATACTCGTTTTCAAGGCGGTACTGGATTACTTCGAACTGCAACTGACCTACAGTACCGATAATCTTGCGACCGTTAAACTGGTTTACAAAGAGCTGTGCCACACCTTCGTCCATAAGCTGGTCGATACCCTTGTTGAGCTGTTTTGTCTTCACAGGGTCGGCATTCTCGATGTATTTGAACATTTCCGGTGAGAAGCTTGGCAGACCTTTGAAGTGAAGATTTTCTCCTTCAGTCAGAGTGTCACCAATCTTGAATGTTCCATTGTCCGGCAAACCTATGATATCTCCGGCCCAAGCCTCGTCTACTGTAGTTTTGCGCTGTGCCATAAACTGTGTAGGCGAAGAAAAACGCATTGTCTTGTTATGGCGTACGTGCAGATATGGAGTGTTACGGGTGAACTTTCCTGAACATACCTTACAGAATGCTACGCAAGAACGGTGGTTAGGGTCAATATTGGCTGTTATCTTGAAGATAAATCCTGTAAATTTAGGTTCATCAGGATTTACTGTACGTTCAACTGCTGTGACAGGACGAGGACTCGGAGCAATCTCTACGAAACAGTCCAGCAATTCCTGAACACCGAAGTTGTTGAGGGCAGAACCGAAGAACACAGGAGCTACATCACCCTTAAGATATTCTTCTACATTGAATTCAGGATATACTCCATCAATCAGCTCAAGTTCGCCGCGGAGTTTGTCTGCAAGATCATGGCCGATATGATTGTCAAGTTCCTCTGTATTGATATCTACCTCTACCTTTTCTGTAACAACCTGCTTTGAAGGCTGGAAAAGGTTCAGTTTCTGCTCATATATATTATATACGCCTCGGAAACGTGGTCCACTCTCGATAGGCCATGTAAGAGGGCGTACCTGAATGACGAGTTCTTCTTCAAGTTCGTCAAGCAAATCGAACGGGTCCTTGGCCTCACGGTCCATCTTATTCACAAAGATGATTACCGGAGTGTTACGCATACGACATACCTCCATCAGCTTTCTTGTCTGAGTTTCCACACCTTTCGCACCATCGACAACGATGATAACACTATCCACAGCAGTAAGTGTACGGTAAGTATCTTCGGCAAAGTCCTGGTGTCCCGGAGTGTCAAGGATATTAACCTTATAGTCGTTATAGTCGAACTCCATCACGGATGTGGTAACGGAAATACCACGCTGCTTTTCGATGTCCATCCAGTCGGATGTCGCTGTTTTCTTGATTTTGTTTGATTTTACCGCACCGGCCACCTGAATCTGACCTCCGAAAAGCAAGAGTTTCTCAGTCAACGATGTCTTTCCGGCATCAGGATGGGCGATAATGGCAAACGTACGTCTTCTTTCTATTTCCTGATTCATATATTATTTAGTTGTTAGTCGTTGGTTGTCAGTTGTTAGATCTAAAAACTAAGAACTAATATCTAACAACTCGTCTTTTAAATCTTTATTTCATTAATATCTCCATACACTCCTTAAGGCTGTCCATCCAGTATGGTATCTCTATTCCATAAGTTTCCTTAATTTTGGTCTTGTCGAGTACAGAATAGTGAGGACGTGTGGCTTTGGTAGGATAATCCTCAGTGTGAAGCGGTTTTACATTGCATCCCTGAATGCCGGCAATGGTATGGATTGCTTTAGTGAAATCATACCATGAACAAACACCCTCGTTGCTGAAATGATATACTCCCGGAACTATTCCTTTGTCGATGGCTGCGAATATGGCTACTGCAAGGTCGCGAGCGTAAGTAGGAGTCCCTATCTGGTCGAAAATCACACCTAAGGTATCTCTTTCTCTTCCAAGACGCATCATGGTTTTTACGAAGTTATTGCCGAAAGAGGAATACAGCCATGCTGTTCTTATAACCATTGTTTCAGGGCAATACTTGAATGCTTCCTTTTCTCCACCGAGTTTGGTTACACCGTAAACAGAGTTAGGACAGGTTTCGGCATTTTCACGGTAGGGGATATGTGCAGTTCCGTCGAATACATAATCAGTAGATACCTGAATGAGGTATCCGTTATTGGCTTTTGCAGCTTTGGCAAGGAAACCCGGAGCATGCTGATTCAGCATAGTGCACAGTTCTACATTGTCTTCTGCTTTATCGACAGCCGTATATGCGGCACAATTTACTATGATATTTATGTCGTTTGACATTACATAATCCATTACAGCCTGTTCATTGCAGATATCAAGTTCTGCTACATCTGTAAAGAAATATCTGTATTCCGGATATGATTCCGACAAGATACGCATTTCATTGCCAAGCTGACCGTTGGCACCGGTTACAAGTATATTTTTCATAACTCCAATTCTCCTTTCTTATCTTTTATATAATAATCTGCAAGAATAGCCAGAAGGTCGCTTATCACTTTAATGGCTTTCTGTGTTTCCTCGCTTATTTCCTTTTTCTGAAGTTTCAGCATCAATACGCCATACATGGCATCAAAACATGTTTCCAACTCCGGAACATCCTTGTCTGCCCCCTTGGCTCTCAGTTCCACTATGAAAGGAAGAGCCTTATAATATGCTGCACTGTAATACGGATATTTAGGAGAACGGAGCAACTGAAGATGGAGGTCTGTAAGCCAGACTATTATGTTCTTGTTTATCTGGATATGGCCTTTCTCCATGACACCTTCGTCGTGCATCATGTTTGCAAGGTCCTTATACCATTGGAACAGTGTCGCTTTCTGTTCGTCTGTCACAGGATAAGGGTCCACTATGTCTTTCTTAATCCTGTTCATGTCAAAATGATAAGCACGAAGCAAGTCCTCTATCTGCCACATATAAAGCAGATATTCCGCAATATTCTGCTGTTTTAACTGTTGAGAAATATACATATCAATATATTGAATTTCCTAATAATGCAAGTCCTAAACCTATGATTGATGCAACTATGACTATAACTCCGATGACACGGTTAAGTATCCAAATGCCACGGACATTGAAATGGTTGCGAACCTTATTGACGAAATATGTAATACTGAACCACCATGTAAGGGCACCTAACACGATAGCCACATATCCGACCAGCTGAAATCCTACTGGACTTCCAGGCATAACGAAAGAAAATCTCGCAAAAAGACCTACAAAGAGAAAGATAATCAGCGGATTGGACAATGTAACAAAAAATGCTGTTATGAAATTATGAAGATACGAACCTCGTTTACCGGAAACGGGACGCAACGCTTTCACGGGGTTACTTCTGAATGTGTAAATACCGAAGGCAAGGAGCATTATACTACCTACTATCTGCAACAAAGTCTGGTTCTTGATTATAAGTTCGTCCATGAAACTCATGCCGTAACCTGTTATCAATGAATAGCCTATATCGCTCAGTGCAGCGCCAAGACCTGTTACAAAACCGAACCAACGTCCCTTATTCAGTGTTCGCTGAATACAAAGAACGCCAACGGGTCCGAGTGGTGCCGAAACCACTACCCCAATAACAAAACCCTTAACCAATAAATCCAGTATAGTAACTTGCTCTAACCAATTCATAATGCAAAGATGATACTTTTTTGTGAAAGTACCTATATTTAATATTGATTTTCTTTCGTAACAATTGGCTTTTATGTAACTTTGCACACATAATAATAAGTTTTAATATAAAAAGCCTGTAGGTTGGGAAAATGCATGTCTTTCAGACACCGCGTCATAACATCAAAAAAAACGACGAAGCGTTTTTTTCAAGCCTGCCGGTCTTTATATATAAAGCACTGATTGATACAAAATTCAATTAAATAATAAGTATATGATTCTATTTTTCAGAACCCCAAGCAAAAGCGTGATTGCTACTGCATGCAGTCAGGAATTGAATTCGGAAGACATCAAGAAGTTATGCTGGCTTTACAGTGACGCTACTGTAGAAACAGAAGATAACCTGAAGGGATGTTTTATCGGTCCTCGCCGAGAAATGATTACTCCATGGAGTACAAATGCCGTAGAAATCACTCAAAATATGGGTATAAGCGGTGTACGCCGTATTGAAGAATATTTCCCTGTAAAAGATGAAAACGCTGAATACGACCCTATGCTTCAGCGTATGTACAAAGGCTTGAACCAGGAAATATTTGATGTGAATATCAAACCGCAGCCTATCGTTTACATAGAAAACCTGGAAGAATATAACGAGCAGGAAGGTCTGGCACTGTCACGTGAAGAAATGGACTATCTGCTTAAAGTGGAAAAAGACCTTGGACGCAAGCTTACAGACTCCGAAGTGTTCGGTTTCGCACAGATTAACTCAGAGCACTGCCGTCACAAAATCTTCGGTGGTACATTCATCATCGATGGACAGGAAATGGAATCATCACTCTTCCAGATGATTAAGAAAACCACAAACGAAAATCCTAACAAGATTATCTCAGCCTACAAGGACAATGTGGCATTCGCAGAAGGTCCTGTTGTAGAACAGTTCGCTCCGAAAGACCACTCTACTTCTGACTATTTCGTAATCAAAGATATCAAGACTGTTATTTCTCTTAAGGCAGAAACTCACAACTTCCCTACAACTGTAGAACCGTTCAATGGTGCTTCGACTGGTACAGGTGGTGAAATCCGCGACCGTATGGGTGGTGGTAAAGGTTCTTGGCCTATCGCAGGTACAGCCGTTTACATGACTTCTTATCCTCGTTCGGAAGAAGGTCGCGAATGGGAAAACATTCTTCCTGT
Source organism: uncultured Bacteroides sp. (assembly GCA_900544075.1). Taxonomy (GTDB): domain Bacteria; phylum Bacteroidota; class Bacteroidia; order Bacteroidales; family Bacteroidaceae; genus Phocaeicola. The sequence continues at coordinate 44,736 of UQTJ01000014.1, read as the reverse complement.
ACGCCAGTGGTTGTATCAGACTCCTGAACAGATTCTTATCAAGGCTTCAAACGGTGCTTCTGACTTCGGTAACAAGTTCGGTCAGCCGCTTATCTGTGGTTCTGTACTTACATTCGAACATCAGGAAAACAATGAAAAGTATGCTTACGACAAGGTTATCATGCTTGCCGGTGGTGTGGGTTACGGTACTCAGCGTGACTGTTTGAAAGGTAGCCCTGAGGCAGGTAACGAAGTAGTGGTTCTTGGTGGTGACAACTACCGTATCGGTCTTGGTGGTGGTTCTGTATCTTCTGTAGAAACAGGACGTTACTCTTCAGGTATCGAACTTAACGCCGTACAGCGTGCCAACGCTGAAATGCAGAAACGTGCTTACAACGTGGTCCGTTCACTTTGCGAAGAAGATGAAAACCCAATCGTTTCTATCCACGACCACGGTTCGGCAGGTCACGTAAACTGTCTTTCAGAGCTTGTTGAAGAATGTGGCGGTCTTATCCACATGGACAAACTTCCTATCGGTGACGAAACTCTTTCTGCCAAGGAAATCATCGCAAACGAATCACAGGAACGTATGGGATTGCTTATCGACGAAAAGGCAATAGAACATGTTAAAAAGATAGCTGAACGTGAACGTGCTCCTATGTACGTTGTCGGTGAGACTACAGGCGACCACCGTTTCGCATTCGAACAGGCTGACGGCGTTCGTCCGTTCGACCTGGCTGTAGACCAGATGTTCGGTTCTTCTCCTAAGACATATATGGTTGACAAGACCGTAGAACGTAAATATGAAAATGTATCATACGATGCGGCAAAACTGAACGAATACGTAAGAACTGTTCTTCAGCTTGAGGCTGTAGCTTGTAAGGACTGGTTGACTAACAAGGTTGACCGTTCGGTAACAGGTAAGATAGCACGTCAGCAGTGCCAGGGTGAACTTCAGTTGCCATTGAGCGACTGCGGTGTCGTAGCTCTCGACTATCGTGGAAATGCCGGTATCGCAACAGCTATCGGTCACGCTCCTCAGGCTGCACTTGCCGACCCGGCTGCAGGTTCTGTTCTTGCTGTGTCTGAAGCTCTGACAAACCTTGTTTGGGCTCCATTGGCAGACGGTATGGACAGCATTTCTCTTTCTGCCAACTGGATGTGGCCTTGCCGCTCACAGGAGGGTGAAGATGCAAGACTTTATACAGCTGTGAAGGCTTTGTCTGACTTCTGCTGCTCACTTCAGATAAACGTTCCTACAGGTAAGGACTCATTGTCAATGACTCAGAAATATCCTAACGGAGAAAAGATTATCAGCCCGGGAACGGTAATCGTTTCTGCAGGTGGCGAAGTAAGCGACGTGAAGAAAGTCGTTTCTCCTGTTATGGTTAATAAGGAAAAATCTACATTCTATCATATAGACTTCAGTTTCGACCAGTTGCGTCTTGGAGGTTCTGCTTTTGCGCAGAGTCTGAACAAGGTAGGTAGCGATGTTCCTACAGTTCAGAACCCGGAATACTTCCGCGATGCATTCCTTGCAGTTCAGGAACTTATCAACAAGGGGCTGATTCTTGCAGGTCACGATATCTCTGCAGGTGGTCTTATCACTACATTGCTTGAAATGTGTTTCGCTAACACAGAAGGCGGTATGGAAATCGAACTTGACAAGATTAAGTGTGATGATATCGTCAAGATTCTGTTTGCTGAAAATCCGGGTATCGTTATACAGGTGGCAGATAAGAACAAGGCTGAAGTCAAGAAGATTCTTGAAGATGCAGGCGTTGGCTTCGTGAAACTTGGTAAACCGACAGAAGAACGTCATATCCTCGTTTCTAAGGATGGCGCAACTTACCAGTTCGGTATCGACTATCTGCGCGACGTATGGTATTCTACTTCATACCTGATGGACCGTCATCAGAGCATGAACGGATGCGCTAAGAAACGTTTCGAGAACTACAAGCAGCAGCCAATAGAATTTGCGTTCAATCCTTCATTCACAGGTAAGCTTTCTCAGTTCGGACTTGACCCGGACCGTCGTACTCCAAGCGGTATCAAGGCTGCAATCATCCGCGAGAAAGGTACTAACGGTGAACGTGAAATGGCATACATGCTTTACCTTGCAGGATTCGATGTTAAGGACGTTACAATGACTGACCTTGTAAGCGGACGCGAAACACTGGAAGACATCAACATGATTGTATTCTGCGGTGGATTCTCTAACTCTGACGTTCTTGGTTCTGCCAAGGGATGGGCCGGCAGCTTCCTGTTCAATCCTAAGGCTAAGGCTGCTCTTGACAACTTCTATGCACGTGAGGATACTTTGTCACTCGGTGTATGTAACGGTTGCCAGCTGATGATGGAACTCGGACTTATTACTCCTGAAGACAAGAAGAAAGGTAAGATGCTTCATAACGACTCACACAAGTTTGAATCTAACTTCCTCGGCGTGACAGTTCCTATGAACCGCAGCGTTATGTTCGGCTCATTGAGCGGTTCTAAGCTCGGTATCTGGGTAGCTCACGGAGAAGGTAAGTTCTCATTGCCTTATCCTGAAGACCACTACAACGTAGTTCTGAAATATTCATACGATGAATATCCGGGTAACCCTAACGGTTCAGACTACAGCGTAGCCGGTATTGCTTCACAGAACGGACGTCATCTTGCAATGATGCCACACCTGGAAAGAGCTTGCTTCCCATGGGAAAATGCTTATTATCCTGCTGAACGTCTTGGTGAAGACCAGATTACTCCATGGATGGAAGCATTCGTAAATGCTCGCAAGTGGGTAGAAGAGAAAATAAAGAAGTAAAATAGTTATAAGGCAGGCTGATACCTCCTATTAATACTATAATACTAAAACAAAAAGGTTTTTCCGGGTAAAATCGGGAAAACCTTTTTTTCGTTTTATTTTGTTTTCCAATCATTTTTAGCGACATTTGCAATGTATAACTTCATAATGCCATGTTTTATAGATTTATCCTAACATTTATCATAATTTTCTCATGTATATTCAGTTCATATTCTCAGATATACAAGTACATTGATATGAAAGACGGTTTGAGCAGCCGTCGTGTTCTTTCCATATGCCAGGGAGAGCAGGGATATATGTGGGTGCTCACACATAAGGGTGTAGACAGATTCGATGGAAAGAATTTCAAACATTATCAGTTGATGAAGAATGATGATGTTGTGAACTTTTATCCAAATCTTAATATGTTGTACGCAGATGAAAAAAACAAATTGTGGGAAATAGGAAAGGATGGCTATATATTCAGATATGATGAGATGAAAGATTCATTCCGTCTTGTATTCGATATGAAAACTGTTTTTCCACAATATAAGAACTTGCCGGTATCAGCATTTTATTTTGGACAAGGTGAGGTTCTGATGTGCAGTGATAAAGATATTATACTTTATAATATAGATAATGACAGTATTTCATGTGTAAAAGATGTTACCGACGAGGAAATTTCGTATATATCTGAAGCCAAAGTAAAAGGAGAATATTTCTTAGCTTCAAAGAAGCATGTATATAAGGCAGATTTATCTTCTGCTGACTTTAAAAAGGCTAAGTTCAGTATCCTGAATTTGGAAAATATAGGGCTTATAGACTATATTTATTATCATAAGGAGTCTGACTTTCTGGTAATTAATAGCCTGACAGAGGGGTTATTCTTATATGATACCAATAATGGAGCTTTGTACAATATGGGTAGAAAGCTGACTGATGTAAGCATAAACACCATAAAACCATATGGCAGCTCTGGCAGTGAGGTTCTTATAGCTACCGATGGTGACGGAGTGTATAGGTTGGATTTGAGAAATAGAATTTTCTCGACTTTCCTTACTGAAGACTATTCAAGGCTTAACAGAATGAACGGTAGTATTATAAAAGATTTATGCATTGACCATGATGGTAGAATATGGAATGTGATTTATCCTACAGGTATTACCGTTTATACAGAAAAATATCAGCCGTATGAGTGGATAAGGCATTCGAAAGATAATTCAAATTCACTTATAGATAACAGAATCAATGCCATAATGACTGATTCTGAAGGCGATGTGTGGTATGCAACAAGTAATGGAATAAGTTGTTACGACAGGTCTGCCGGGAAGTGGATAAGCTATTTGTCTGCATTTGTAAGAAACTCGAAAAATGACAATCATATATTTACATCACTTTGCGAATATAAACCAGGAGTGATACTGGCAGGAGGGTATATGTCCGGTATATACAGAATAAAAAAGAGTGATGGTGATGTGAATTATGCTGTGCAGTTCACGTCGGACAACAGTGAAATTCCGGATAAATATGTAAGAAGTATATTTAAAGATTCGGACAATATACTCTGGGGAGGTGGTTTCCAAAGTTTGAGATCGTATGATGACAGGAAAAAACGTTCGAACGTCTATCCGTCTACTTATCCAATAACGTGTATTAAAGAGAGGAATAGAGGAACATTGTGGGTAGGTACGATAAACGGATTATATATCTTCCATAAGGCAGAAGGCAAGTTTGAAAAGTTTATAATGGAGCAGGAATCGTGTTGCGTAAACTCCATATATATAACTGAAAACGGGAATTATACTTTTGTGGGCACTTACGGAAACGGTCTGTATATTATTGACAATTCTTCGGAAACAGTAAAACATTATACCACTGCAAACTGTAGTCTGATAACAAATAACATATACAGCATAGTTGAAAATAAGTTTGGCAATATAGTTTTAGGTACTGAAAACGGAATATCACTGTTCGATGTAAAAGATAATCTGTTCAATAACTGGACAGGGGAACAGGGACTTGCTGCATATAACTTCAATCAGGGAGCTGCTGTCAATACAGGTTATGGTGAGATAATTCTCGGCAGTAATGAAGGTGCTATAGTATTGGCTGACAGTATGCGACTGCCGGAGTTTTTCTCTTCGCATATGGTTCTGGATAATCTCAGTATAATGTACAGGCCGGTATATCCGGGAGAGAAAGGTTCTCCACTGAAGAAAATGCTGAACGAAACATCGTCTTTAGAACTGAAATATAACCAGAATACATTCTCTATTAATGTATCCTCAGTAAACTATGACAATCCTTCGAACATATATTATACCTGGAAACTGGAAGGATTCTTCGACGAATGGAGTACTCCGAGCGAAGATGGTATGATAAAATATACAAACCTTTCGCCGGGAGAATATAAACTCAGAATCAGAGCCATACTTCTTGATAATAATCAGTTGTTGGAAGAAAGAAGTATAAGTATTGTCATAGAAAGTCCTTTGTGGCTTACTCCATGGGCTATATTGCTTTATATAGTTCTTATTTCCGGAGCAGCCTTTTCGCTTTACAGGTATAAGATGATAAAGAAGGACAGACGTATCTCTCAGGAGAAGATAAATTTCTTTATTCATACGGCTCATGATATCAGAACTCCGTTGACTCTTATCAAGGCTCCGTTAGGAGAAATCCTGAGGAAGGAAAAACTTTCTGAAGAAGGCACGAAGAACATAAATCTTGCAATGCAGAGTACAGATAATCTTTCTGAGCTGGCAAATAAACTTATGAACTTCCAGAAGGAGGAACTGTACAGCCCGCAGGTTATAGTCAGAAAGTGTGAACTGAATTCATATTTTAAGGAATATCTGCAGCAGTTCAGGAATTATGCGGAACAGCAGGAAGTAAGGCTTGAATATAGAAGCGATTTTGATGAACAGGAGGTATGGATAGACAGGAACAAGATGGACTCTATTTTGAGAAACCTCATTACCAATGCGCTGAAATATACTCCTAAGGGAGGTTCTGTGAGTGTAATAGCTTCATGCAGCAAGAGAAACTGGAATGTTGATATTACTGATACAGGCATAGGAATACCGAAAAAGGACCAGAAGAAGATGTTTAAATATATGTTCAGAGGTTATAATGCAACCAATCAGCTTATAACCGGTTCCGGTATAGGCATGCTTCTTACATGGAGATTGATACAGAACCATGAAGGACGTGTTTCTTTCTCAAGCGACGAGAATGCAGGAACAAGTTTCCATCTGTCGTTCCCGATAAAGAGTTCCCGATACATATATCGTGATGAGGATGTAGCAGAAAATAAGGATGCTGTAACTCAGGAAGGATGGGCATATACAATAGCTTCTCAGGATGGTGCATCGAATGAAGATTCTGCGGTAATGGTAAAAGAACTTCCTGCAGATGCGCCAAATATTCTGATAGTAGAAGATAATGATGTACTTAGGAATTTCCTTCTCCAGTCTTTATCCGATACATATCATGTGTCAGGTGTTGAAAATGGTAAGGAAGCGCTTGATCAGATAAGGAAAGTGCAGCCGGATTTGATAATTTCGGATGTTATGATGCCTGTTATGAATGGACATGATTTGTGTAAGGCTGTGAAAGGAAACATGGCTACCAGTCATATACCATTTATTATGCTTACGGCATTAGGTGACAAGAAAGATATAATAGATGGGCTCAAGACCAAAGCTGATTTGTATATAGTTAAGCCATTTGATATTACAATCTTGAAGGCAAATATAAGTAATGTGCTCGAGAATAGAGATTTGATACGCAAAAGGCTTCAGGAACTTTTGGCATCTTTGCCTCAGCGCAGTTTTGACGAAAGCCATAATGAGATTTCTTCAGACGAAACAGATGTTCCGGAGATGATTTCAACACTTGACGACGAGTTTATCCGTAAGGTTACAGGTTTGATAAAGGAAGGTCTTGGTAAGGGACTTAATGTTGACACGCTTTGCGCTGCTGTTAATATGAGTCGTACAAGTTTTTATAACAAGATAAAAGCTTTGACAGGAGAGCCGCCGGCGGAACTTATCAGAAATATACGAATGCAGGAGGCTGCAATATTGCTGAAAACCAAGGATTATACAGTATCCGAGGTTTCAGATATGTTGGGATTTGCCGATCCTAAATATTTTGCTGATACATTCAAGAAATATTATGGCGTTCCACCGAGGGATTATATGAAGTCTGTCAATAATTAAAACTCGATATTCAGTCTTTAATTATTAATTTTTAATGATTAATTCTCAACATGCTGTATTTGAAGTATTTTACAATATTTTTCCGTATAGGACTCTTCACTATAGGTGGAGGGTATGCCATGGTACCACTGATAGAGGCGGAAATTGTCGATAAAAGGAAATGGATTAAAAAAGAAGAATTTCTGGATTTGATGGCTTTGTCGCAGACGGTTCCGGGCATTTTTGCAGTGAATATTGCTATATTTATAGGTTATAAGCTTCGCAAATTCTGGGGAGCGTTTTTTATGACTTTAGGTACAATTATGCCATCTTTTCTTATTATTCTTGCAATAGCACTGTTTTTTCGTCAGTTCCAGCACCTTGAAACGGTAGAACGTATATTCAAGGGGATACGTCCGGGAGTAGTTGCGTTGATAGCGGCTCCTACATTCAAGATGGCAAAATCGGCACGTATAAACAGATATAACATATGGATTCCGGTTGTATCTGCGTTACTTATATGGCTTTTAGGCTTTTCACCTATCTATGTCATAATTCTCTCCGGGCTTGGGGGGTATTTTTATGGACGATATAAAGCCAAGAAGTCTAAGGCGACGCATGGTGAACGGTAAATGAACATATAATGAACAACATATGAACGGTATTCGAATATTGTTCGTTTAGCGTTCATCAAGCATTATTTTGTGGATTGATAACATTACAAATAAAAGTATTAAAATGATATTTCTTCAATTATTCTATACATTCTTTAAAATCGGACTTTTCGGATTCGGCGGTGGTTATGCCATGCTTTCAATGATACAGGGCGAAGTAGTGACACGTCATGACTGGCTAAGCTCGTCTGAGTTTACGGATATAGTTGCCATAAGCCAGATGACTCCCGGTCCTATAGGTATAAATTCCGCTACATATGTGGGTTATACGGCTGTTGTCAATGCCGGATATTCCCATGCTGTTGGAATAATAGGTTCGTTGGTTGCTACATGTTCCGTTGTGCTTCCTTCTTTTATACTTATGATTCTCATCAGTAAATTCTTTCTTAAATATCAGAAACACCCTTCTGTTTCTGCTGTGTTCGACGGATTACGTCCGGGGGTGGTAGGGCTGTTGGCTTCGGCAGCGCTTGTGCTTATGAACAGTGAAAACTTTGGGAGTGACTTATATGGTATTATTACAAGTATTATAATATTTGTGTCAGTATTTATTGCGTCACACAGGTATAAGGTAAATCCGATATTACTTATAATATTATGTGGAGTGGCAGGATTCTTACTTTATTGATTCCTGCCTGAAACTGAAGTGTATAAAAACAAAAAAAAACAGCCATTAGATAATGACTGTTTTAAAGTTGGGTTACTAGGATTCGAACCTAGAAAAACAGGACCAGAATCTGTTGTGTTACCATTACACCATAACCCAATGAACTGTTTCCTTTATTTTGGAAACTATGTTTTTTGTAGTTGGGCTACTAGGATTCGAACCTAGAAAAACAGGACCAGAATCTGTTGTGTTACCATTACACCATAGCCCAATATTTATGTTGTTTGTCATCCGTTTTTGTTTGACGCTGCAAAGGTACAACTTTTTTGTTACATTCAAATAGTTTTGCCGTTTTTTTTAAAAAAAAATCGTGTTTTTCTCGCTTTTCCCTCTTTTGATAGAGAATAAATATGAAATTCGCTCTAAAAAATACAAAATATAAAAGAAAACTTCATCTATATTTCGCGGAATACAGAAAAGCAAGTATATTTGCTATATAATTAATAAAAAGAGTATATATATTTTTAAGATAATGGACGAAACCAAGAATTTATTAGAAAAAATAAAAGAAAGCATTCAAGAGAAGAAAGGTAAAAATATAGTGATAGCAGACCTTACTGAAATTGACGACTCTATATGTAATTATTTCGTTATATGCACAGGTAATTCGCCAAGCCAGGTTGCAGCTATTACAGATTCCATAAAAGACTATGTCAGGATTGAAGCAGGAGTTAAGCCTTTTGCTATCGACGGGACAAAGAACATGCAGTGGGTGGCAATCGATTACGGAGAGATAATAGCACACGTATTCCTTCCTGAGCAGAGGGATTTCTATAATTTGGAACATTTGTGGGCCGATGCAAAGTTGACAAGGATTCCTGATTTGGATTAATAAATTTTCATTTTACAATTTAAGATTTTCGACTGTACATGAACAATAATACTAATAAACCAAAGATTAATGTGCCTAAACCGAATCTGAGTTGGTTATATATCATTATAGCTATGGTTATAGGCTTCTTATATATTACAAGTGATGAAGGAAGTATGAGTAAGGAAATTACTTATACTGAATTCAAGGATATGGTAAGAAAAGGCTATGCTGATAAAATCATTGCATACGACAACAACACTGTAGATATGTTCATCAAGCCTGAAAACATAGTTGATGTTTTCAAGAAAGATGCCAATAAAGTCGGCAGAAGTCCTTCAGTAAAGGTTCTTGTTGGTTCTATGGAGTCATTGGAAAAATTTCTTGACGAAGAAGAAAAGAATGGTAATTTTACCGGTTCTATAGAATATGAAAAGGACAGCGACTATTTTGGAGTAGTATTCTGGAATCTCCTTCCTATTGTATTCTTTGTTGGATTATGGATTTTCATCATGCGCCGCATGGGAGGAGCCGGCAACGGAGGAGGAGCAGGAAATGTGTTCAATGTCGGTAAAAGCAAAGCCCAGCTTTTTGAAAAAGGTGCAAACAGAGTGACATTCAAGGATGTTGCCGGACAGACTGCAGCCAAGCAGGAAGTGCAGGAAATAGTCGAGTTCTTGAAACAGCCGCAGAAATATACTGAACTTGGAGGTAAAATTCCAAAGGGCGCTTTGTTGGTAGGTCCTCCGGGAACAGGTAAGACTCTTTTGGCAAAAGCTGTTGCAGGCGAGGCTGACGTTCCGTTCTTCTCAATGTCAGGTTCGGATTTCGTTGAAATGTTCGTAGGTGTCGGTGCATCGAGAGTGCGCGACCTGTTCAGACAGGCAAAGGAAAAGGCACCATGTATTATATTCATCGACGAAATCGATGCCGTTGGTCGTGCCAGAGGTAAAAATCCGAGCATGGGTGGAAATGATGAAAGAGAAAACACTCTTAATCAGCTTCTTACAGAGATGGACGGATTTGGTACAAACAGTGGTGTCATTATATTGGCTGCTACCAACAGAGCCGATATCCTTGATAAGGCATTGCTTAGAGCAGGACGTTTCGACAGACAGATTCATGTCGATTTGCCTGACTTGAACGAAAGAAAAGAAGTGTTCGGCGTTCATATACGTCCTTTGAAACTTGATGATACCGTTGATATAGATTTGTTGGCAAGACAGACACCGGGATTCAGCGGTGCCGATATAGCCAATGTTTGTAATGAGGCAGCACTTATTGCAGCACGTCATAACAAACAGTCTGTCAGCAAGGATGATTTCATGGCTGCCATCGACAGAATAGTTGGAGGTCTGGAAAAGAAAACTAAGGTTATGACTCAGGCCGAAAAGAGGTCTATTGCCTTGCACGAGGCAGGACATGCCACTATATCATGGTTCCTCGAATATGCCAATCCATTGATTAAGGTTACTATAGTTCCGCGAGGAAGAGCTCTTGGAGCTGCCTGGTATTTGCCTGAAGAAAGACAAATCACTACCAAGGAACAGATGCTTGACGAAATGTGTGCTACTCTTGGAGGACGTGCTGCTGAAGAATTGTTTATCAAGCAGATTTCTACCGGAGCTATGAATGACCTTGAGCGAGTTACAAAACAGGCTTATGGAATGATAGCATATGCAGGTATGAGCGATAAACTGCCTAACCTGTGCTATTATAATAATGATGAATACAGCTTCAACAAACCGTATAGCGAACATACTGCCGAGCTTATAGACAGCGAAGTGAAGAAGATGATAGCAGAGCAGTATGAGCGTGCGAAAGCTATTCTTACAGAGCATAGCGAAGGTCATAATAAATTGGCGGACTTGCTTATAGAGAAGGAAGTGATTTTTGCCGAAGATGTAGAAGCTATATTCGGTAAGCGTCCTTGGGCCTCCCGTTCGGAAGAGATTATGGCCGAAACACAGGTTGAAGAACCTGAAGTGAAAGGTATTGAAAGTAAAGAAGAGGATAAACAGGAAGAAGCTATTTAAACAGGTACAGAAATAAAAACTGTAGGATAAATATAACGCAATAAGGAACAATAAATATATATTCCCTAAACCATGAAAAAAAATTTTATTATAAGACTTTTAACCGGTACTGTCTTCGTTGCCGTATTGGTGGGATGCATACTAAGTGGTCCAATACCATTTTCTGTGCTGTTTGCTATAATATGTGCAATGACTATCAATGAGTTTGGGAATATTATGGAGAAGAGCGGTCTGGCACAGATTAACAGGCCTATTGCCATGCTGTCCGGCGTATTTCTGTTTTTGGGTTTTGCATACCTTGGAGTATCGCCCGGCTCGACAGAAATTCTGATTCCGTATCTGTTCCTGCTGTTATATGTATTCATTAGCGAGCTATACAAAAAGAAAGAGAATCCTGTAAACAATATTGCCTATTCCATGATGGCACAGCTGTATATAGCTTTGCCGTTTGCAATGTTGAATATACTTGCTTTCTTCTCTTCAGGCGAATCAGAAAGCTCCGTTTACAGTTATATCCTTCCGTTGTCGATTTTTATTTTCACATGGATAAACGATACCGGAGCCTATTGTACAGGTGTGCTTTTCGGCAGACACAGACTCTTTGAGCGCATATCACCTAAAAAATCGTGGGAAGGATGGTTCGGCGGTTGTGCATTCAGTATTATAGGTGCTGTAGTGATAGCCAAGTACTTTCCTATATTGACTATGGCTGAATGGATAGGACTTGCGGTAACGATAGTTGTATTCGGTACATGGGGTGATTTGGTTGAATCACTCATCAAGAGAAGTATAGGTATAAAGGATTCCGGTAATATACTGCCCGGACACGGAGGACTGTTGGACAGGTTTGACAGTACCTTGCTGGCTGTTCCGGCTTCTGTAGTTTACTTATACATCATTTCCATGCTGTAATGATGTATAAGTAAATTTTATTCTGTTTCTAATATTTTTTCCGCTTGTTATATCTTTAGAAGATACAGAAATGGTCCATAAGGTTCTTTTTGTATTTTCGTGACACTGTCACCTCCTTTATGTTCTCGAAAGGAGGGTAGAGGATACAGTAATTATCCTGAATCATCACGAGATAATCCATATTTACTATGTACGACTGATGCACCTGAATGAAACTCTTGTTGAACGAACAGAGAAAATCAGCCGAAACATTCCTTCTGAGAGCTACGCTTTCACCCGTCACGAGTACGGCCTCCCATATTTTCCTGTCAGAGATATGTCTGAAGAATCCGACATCAGCAGTTTTTACCATGCGCATTTCCCCTGTAGGCAGTATAACCATGAATGAAGATTCACGGTTTGTATCCTGTATTATAGGCTTTTCCTCCTGTACAGCCTTTGTTTCATATTCCAGAAGGAATCTTGAAATCACAATCTCAAACTCCTTTTTGTCTATCGGTTTCAGAAGGAAGTCGAAAGCACTGTTTCTTAATGCATTTATCATGTATTTGTCGTGAGCCGTGTAAAACACCACCCTCATAGTCCACGTAATGTCGTCCGATACTTCCGACAGCAGTTCCATGCCATACATTTCAGGCAGTTCTACGTCCAGGAGGAGTAAGTCAGGCATGACATCCTTTATCATCTCTATCCCTGTTGATGCATTATGCGCCACACCCTCTACATGGAATCTTGGAAATCTTTTCAGCTGTTCGACAAGGGCATTGGCTGAATCTCGCTCATCATCTATTATTGCAACCTTGAAAAAATCTGCCATACTTATTTTCTGATTTTATATGAATACCCTTCAGGAATTGAATAACTGATTTCACAGCCCGTTTCATCATTTTCAAGACTGACGTTTGATATCTTCATCTGAATAGGTTTTTTGTTATACATATTAAGCAACTGTATTGTCTGTGTTATCACTTTCAGTCCCGTACCGGTTCCCCGGTTTGCACTGTTAGGTCTGAATCCGCCGCCATTGTCTGTCACGGTGATTCTAATCATATCATCGTTTTTCCATACTTTAACCCATAGTTTTTTGTTTCCTTCCTTGATTTTCAGAGCGTGTTTCAGCGCATTTTCCACCGATATCTGTATCAGCATGGACGGTATAAGTATATTCTTACAGTCTGTTCTGCCATCTGTCGAAATCTCGTATGAGAAATCGTTCCCCATGTTCTGTTCCTGCATTGATATGTATGTACGGACAAAATCCAGTTCGTCGGCAAGGCTGATGGACAGCTGGCCTGTCAGTTCGAGATTTTTGCGTATCAGTTTGGACAGATTGACGAGATTGCTCTTGTCTATGTCGTCAGTGTATTTCGCCACTTCCCTGTTCAGGACATTGAATATGAAGTGTGGTGAAATTCTGTTTCTCACGCTTTCAAGCCTCAGTGAACTGATATCGGCCTGCATTCCCCATATCTTCATGTCTATTTTCCGCTTTCTGTATATGATAAAGAATCCCGAAGCGGATATTATCAGAAGCATACCGAGGAACAGGACTGTAATCCATTGGCGTAGAACGACAACCTGGTTCTCCTTTTCCTTTATGAAAACTTCCTTTTTCATCAGCGTGCTGTCCTGTCTGTATTTGAGGGAGATTTCTGCCGAGCGCATTTTTATTCGTTCGTTCCTTATGGAGTCATCAATGAATGCATTGGCTCTTTGGAAATAATACGCCTGCTTGTAGTCGCCTTTTTCCTCGAAATAATGCTGCAGATATCTGTTTCTGATGTGCAACATATTGGGTTCTATCACCTTAGGTTTTACGGCGTTTGATATGATTTCTGATGCCTGTTTTACGTCCCCTTTTTTCAGAGCCAACTCTATGAGCTGTGTTTCTATGTAGTACAGTGCCGAGATATGATTTATATTCTTGAAGAAGGAATAACAGTCTTTAAGGTAAATGGTTGCGGAATCAATTTCATTCATAAGCAGAAACACTTCTCCCATGTTTACCTTTGTCAGATAGCGTTCGAAGTCCATATCCTTGCGATTGTCCGTCAGTTGCATTATCTTGCGGAAATACTCTAAGGATTTGGGATAGTCGCCACGGTAATAATAGGAGTTTCCTCTGTTGTTCAGATAGATATGTTTTTCATATGGCAGCATCTGGTCGTAAAAACGTCCGGCCAAATCATAGTAATGGTCGCACTGACTGTAGTCGCGCAGCTCCATATATACCTGCGCGAGTCCGTAGTACGACGGAAAACGTTTGTTTTCGGCTATCATAAGAGTGTCCGAAAGGAGCAGTGATTTTCTGTACCAGTATGCACCCATATCGAATTTGCCGCTTCTCACATATGCGTCTGCCAGATTGATGGAGATGTCTACAAGGCTCTGCGATGCTCCCATGTGGGATGAATATCTGTATGCTTTCCGGAAATAAACTATAGCTGAATCGATTATGGACCTTCTGCTATAGAAGTTTCCCCACATGTTGTTCACTCTTGACAGCATATTGTAGTCCGCCATTCCTTCCTGATTCGTCATGTTGTAATGGTTTTCTATACTGTCAAGCAAAATCCTCACAGAATCATATTCAGACAGAAACAGCATGGCTTTTGATTTCGTCAGAAGAAGCTTATAGCGTTCGTCTGTTTCCGTTCCAGGCAGTATGCTGTCTATTTTCCTTACAGTAATGTCAGGATTTACCCCTATCAATGATTCAAGTTGTGCTATATAATTCCCGTTTTCTTTACCGTCTGTGGTATTCCCTTTTCTGGAGATACAACCAGTGTATACCATTGGAAGTATTAGCAGAAATATAATAAAATGAAAAGTTTTATGCATGGTTTCCTTTTTTGTACCACAAAGAAATAAAAAATCACAATAGAATGCAAAAACTATAATTATATATTTTGAATAAAAATAATACTTTTTATGTGTTTTTTGTATAAGCGTAAATTTATAGATGTGCGTCCATAGATTATGAAACGCTTAGGCATAAAAAGCGTGACACGTTCGTGTTACGCTCGCGTCACGTTCGTGTTACGCGCGTTACACGCTCGTGTTCCACCCGTTACACGTACGTGTTACGGTTTCTGTGTCGAAGAAAAATCTCATTGATGACGAAGCACAAAAAAAGAACGCCGGCAAGACCTGATGTCCTGCCGGCGTTTGCTATATCCGGTATTCTAATCTTCTGATTATCCGATATTCTTAACCTTGATAAGGTATTCTGCTATCTGTACTGCGTTAAGAGCGGCACCCTTCTTAATCTGGTCGCCTACAATCCAGAATGTCAGTCCGTTTTCGTCTGCCAAATCCTTACGGATACGACCAACGTAAACAGGGTCCTTGCCTGCAAGGAACAATGGCATAGGATATTCTTTTTCAGCAGGATTGTCCATAAGAACAAGTCCTTCGCCCTTAGAGAATGCTTCGCGAGCCTCTTCTACAGATACAGGACGTTCTGTTTCAATCCAGATGCTTTCAGAGTGAGAACGAAGAGCAGGAACACGTACACAAGTTGCACTTACCTTAACGTCAGAGTGCATGATTTTGCGTGTTTCGTTATACATCTTCATTTCTTCCTTAGTATAACCGTTTTCAGTGAATACGTCAATCTGAGGGATGAGGTTGAATGCAAGCTGGTAAGCGAATTTTTCAACTTTTACAGGCTCGTTGGCCAATACCTGACGATACTGTTCGTAAAGTTCGTCCATAGCAGCAGCACCCGCACCGCTGGCAGCCTGATATGTTGATACGTGAACACGCTTGATATGTGTAAGATTTTCGATAGCCTTAAGAGCTACAACCATCTGTATAGTAGTACAGTTTGGGTTTGCAATGATACCGCGAGGACGGTTCAGTGCATCCTCAGCGTTAACTTCAGGAACTACCAATGGTATATCGTTGTCCATACGGAAAGCACTTGAATTGTCTATCATGACTGCTCCGTACTTGGTGATTGTTTCTGCAAATTCTTTTGAAGTACCAGCACCGGCAGAAGTAAAGGCGATATCTACACCTTTAAAATCATCGTTGTGCTGCAGAAGTTTGACTTCTATTTCTTTTCCACGGAATGTGTATTTTCGTCCTGCACTACGTGAGGAACCGAACAAAACTAATTCATCTAAAGGAAAATTTCTTTCTTCGAGCACTCTCAGGAACTCTTGTCCTACGGCTCCGCTCGCACCAACAATTGCTACTTTCATGTCTTTATAAATCTATTAAGTTAATATTTCCCTAACTATTTTATATTCGTCAATTTTAGTCGTATTGTATCGTTTGTTATTATTTAGACTGCAAAAATAAAACATTCTGACTGATAAATATTGAAACTCGGAACTTTTTTTCTATTTTTGTTCAATAAATGAAAAATTACGATACGAATTTATGAAAGATTTGCTCAATTTACTAGACTTTGATTTTCATTTCCCCATAACAGACCCGACGTGGATTTTCTTTCTGGTGCTGGTAATCATATTGCTTGCTCCTATTATCCTGGAAAAACTGCATATTCCGCACATCATAGGAATGATATTGGCCGGAGTCGTTATCGGTGAGCATGGATTTAATATCCTGGCGCGCGACAGCAGCTTTGAACTGTTCGGAAAAGTAGGACTGTATTATATCATGTTCCTTGCCGGTCTGGAAATGAATATGGAGGACTTCAAGAGCATACGTGGAAAAGCGATGGTATTGGGGTTGTTAGCCTTCGTCATTCCGTTGGGCATCGGTTTTTGGACCAATGTAAACATCTTAGGCTATGGAGTCGTCTCTTCGGTATTGCTTGCCAGTATGTATGCGTCGCATACTCTTATCGCTTACCCCATTGTCATCCGTTACGGCATAAACCGCCATCGGGCTGTAGGTATCGCGGTAGGGGGTACGGCGGTGACAGATACCCTTACTTTGCTTGTGTTGGCTGTCATCGGCGGCCTGTACAAAGGCGAGACTTCGGATATGTTCTGGGTATGGCTGGTATTGAAAGTGTTAGTGCTTGGAGCCATCATTATGTACACTTTCCCGCCTATAGCCCGCTGGTTCTTCCGCCGTTATAGTGACAATGTGGTGCAATATATTTTTGTCATGGCGATGGTGTTCCTTGGTGCCGGACTGATGGAAATCGTTGGCATGGAAGGTATATTGGGAGCGTTCTTGGCCGGATTGGTATTGAACCGTTTGATTCCTCACGTGTCACCGCTGATGAATCATTTGGAGTTTGTGGGTAACGCGTTGTTCATCCCTTATTTCCTTATAGGTGTCGGCATGCTGATAAACGTAAACGTGTTGTTCGGGCATATAGATTCTATAAAGGTAGCTTCTGTGATGATTGTGGTGGCATTGGTAGGGAAATGGATAGCTTCGTGGCTGACTCAGAAGATTTTCCGGATGCGTGCCGTGGAGCGTGAGTTGATGTTCGGGCTGAGCAACGCGCAGGCGGCGGCCACTCTGGCGGCGGTATTGGTGGGTTACGACATTATCCTTCCCTCCGGCGAGCGGCTGTTGAACGAAGATGTGTTGAACGGGACGATTTTGCTTATATTGGTGACATGTGTTGTCAGTTCGTTCATTACCGAACACACGGCCAAGCAGATTGCCACGAGCGACGATGTAGGCTTGGATGAAGGCAAAGAGCATGAAAAAGAGCGTTTCCTGGTTCCTATAGCTAATCCGGAAACTTTGGAAAACTTGATGAGTTTGGCGTTGGTCTTGCGCAACGAAAAGATAAGCGACAATTTGGTTGCGCTTAGTGTCATCAACGACAACAACGATTCGGTGAAGCAGGAAATGCGAAGCAAGCGTAACTTGGAGCGGGCGGCTCAGATAGCAGCGTCAACCAATGTGCGGATGAAGACTGTTAGCCGTTTTGATTTGAACATAACAACAGGCATTCTTCATACGGCAAAGGAATGTGATGCGACTGACATTATCATAGGTTTGCATTATAAGGCGAGCATCGTTGACTCTTTTTTCGGTAACATGACAGAGAATTTGTTGAAGAATACATATTTGCAAGTGATGATTGTGCGTTTCCTGATACCTGTCAATACGTTGCGTCGAATAATTGTGGCGGTGCCTCCAAAAGCCGAGTTCGAGCACGGTTTTACCAGATGGATAACATATATGTGTCGTTTGAGCAGCCAGCTTGGGTGCAGGGTGCATTTTTATGCTCCTTTGCGTACTTTGGGATACATCAGCGGTTTTATACAAAAGAAATTCAAGGACACGCGCACCGTTTACTCCGAACTTGAGAATTGGGAAGACTTGTTGTTGTTGACCGGGCAGGTTAATTACGACCATCTGCTGGTTATTGTAAGTGCGAGGTGCGGGTCTATTTCTTACGATTCTTCTTTCGAGAAACTTCCGACGCAGGTCTCCAAATATTTCAATAACAACAGCATCATGCTGCTCTATCCTGAACAAAAAGGCGATCCTAACGAGAGTCTTTCTTTCTCCGACCCGCACGGATGGGCAGAGACGCAATATTATGATAAAGTAGGTAATTGGATTTATAAATGGTTCAAAAAGAATTCGTAAATTGGCAGCAGCGCACGGAACTGTTGCTTGGAAGAGAAAAAACGGAACGGTTACGCCGTGCTCATGTACTGGTGGTAGGTTTGGGAGGAGTAGGGGCGTATGCTGCCGAGATGTTGTGCCGTGCAGGCATAGGGCACATGACTATAGTAGATGCCGATACCGTGCAGCCTACCAATATTAACCGTCAGCTTCCGGCACTTCATTCCACGTTGGGGCAATACAAGGCAGATGTGCTTGCCGCACGTTTTCGCGATATTAATCCCGATATACGATTGGATGTATTGCCTGTATATTTGAAGGATGAAGCTATTACGGAGTTGCTGGACAGTGAAAGGTTTGATTTTGTTGTTGACGCCATTGACACCGTGGCTCCGAAATGTTATCTTATATATAATGCTTTGAAGCGAGGGCTAAAGATAGTCAGCAGCATGGGGGCAGGTGCTAAGAGTGATATTACGCAAGTCAGATTTGCCGACTTATGGGAGACTTACCATTGCGGACTTAGCAAGGCTGTGAGAAAACGTTTGCAGAAAATGGGGATGAAGCGGAAATTGCCGGTGGTGTTCAGTACAGAGCAGGCAGATACGAATTCCATCGTATTGGTAGATGACGAGCAGAATAAAAAATCGACTACAGGCACTGTGAGCTATATGCCGGCGGTGTTCGGGTGTTATCTGGCTGAATATGTGATAAAGAGAATCTAAACATTCCTGAGATATGATAGAGATAGAAGGAATAACGAAAAGTTTTGGACAACTTCAAGTACTGAAAGGTATAGACTTGAATATTGATAAAGGTGAGGTCGTGAGTATTGTAGGACCGAGTGGAGCGGGAAAAACCACGCTTCTTCAGATAATAGGCACACTCGACAAGGCGGACTCGGGCAGGATAATTATAAACGGTACAGACGTGAGCCGTATGAAAGAGAAAGAGCTGTCGGCGTTTCGGAACAAGGAGATTGGTTTTGTTTTTCAGTTCCATCAGCTGCTTCCGGAGTTTACCGCTCTCGAGAATGTCACGATTCCTGCCTTGATAAAAGGAGTGTCTATGGCGGATGCAAGAAAGAAATCTTTGGAAATGCTGGATTTTCTCGGGCTTTCGGCACGTGCCTCGCATAAGCCGGCCGAGTTGTCAGGAGGAGAAAAGCAGAGGGTTGCAGTGGCGCGTGCGTTGATTAACAACCCGTCTGTTGTGTTGGCCGATGAGCCTTCGGGAAGCCTTGATACAAAAAACAAGGAGGAGCTGCATAATCTGTTCTTTGAACTGCGGGATAAACTGGGACAGACATTCGTTATAGTAACACACGATGAAGGACTGGCAAGCCAGACAGACCGTACAATACATATGCTGGACGGAAGAATAGTTTAATTAATAATGAATAATTAAGAATTAATAATTATGAGTTGACAAGGCTACAGTTACAAGTTAATAGAAAGGTTCTCCATCCGGATGGCAACCTTGTCAACTTGTAAACTTGTCAACTAACTTAAAAACTTAAAATATATGAATCATGTTAAATTAGGAGAATATAACCAGCTGGAAATAGTAAAGGAAGTTGATTTCGGAGTTTACCTCGATGGCGGTGATGATGGTGAAATACTGTTGCCTACACGTTATGTGCCTGATGGATGTAAACCGGGCGACGTGTTGAACGTATTTATTTATCTTGATATGGACGAACGTCTCATAGCTACAACTTTGCAGCCATACGTAAAGGTGGGTGAGTTTGCCTGTCTGGAAGTGGCATGGGTGAACCAATACGGTGCATTCCTTGACTGGGGACTTATGAAAGACCTTTTCGTGCCTTTCCGTGAGCAGAAAATGAAGATGCAGAAAGGTAACAGCTACGTTGTACATGTACATCTTGACGAAGACAGCTACCGTATTGTAGCATCGGCAAAGATTGAGAAATATCTTTCAAAAGAGATGCCGGAATATAAGTCAGGCGATGAGGTGGATATCATGATTTGGCAGAAAACAGACCTGGGATTTAAGGTTATCGTAGATAATAAGTTTGCCGGACTGATTTTCAAGAATGAAATATTCAAGGATGTACATACCGGCATGAAGATGAAGGCTTACGTAAAACAGGTACGTCCAGACGGCAAGATTGATATTGAACTTCAGAAGGTTGGAGTAAAGAAGATTGAGGATTTTGCTGATGTACTGCTTGAATATATTCGTAAGAATGGAGGAGCAACTCCTTTGAACGACAAAACAGATGCCGAAGTAATATATGAAACATTCGGAGTAAGCAAGAAAACATTCAAGAAAGCTGTAGGCGACCTTTATAAGAAACGTCTGATAGTTCTTGAAGGAGAACAGGGCATGCGCCTGGCATGACGATTACATAAATAGGTTTTGCCCTATATGGCATAGGAATTTTCCTAAAAACCTTTGGGAATATTCTGTTGTGGGAGGATTTTTATCCTCCTATTTTTGTATCAGGAAATTCAAAAAGGTAAGATTATGAAGAGAAAGATTTATTTATTGGTTATGGCAATTGCAGCCGTATTGTTTGCAATGCCGGCAAGAGCATTCGATTTGGGCGATGTAAGAGTAAACGCGCGTTTCCTTACTGACAGAATGGCCTTTGAACTTAAACTGAACCAGAGACAGTATAACGATTTGTATGAAATAAACTTTGATTTCTTCAGCAATGTAGATCCTTATGTCTCTGCTTTGGCCAGAGCTGATGCGCGTGCCATGGATGCCTATTATCGTTATCTGGACGAAAGGAATGATGATTTAAGGTGGATTTTGTCGAATACGGCATATGTAAGGTTTATGTCGATTGATTATTTTTTCCGTCCTATATGCGCTGTCGATAATATGTGTTATCTGCGAGTTTATAAAGTATATCCTGACAGAGGTTTCTTCTATTATGGATTGCCTCCTCATTATTATACTTACAGAGGAGCTCACAGGAGAGCGCATTGTGGCGGTGTAAGTTATTATAAAATGAACTTCAGGAAGCATTATAATCATAAAGTCTATGCCGGATATTACCAGTGCCGTCCGGAACACAGACCTCATGATTTTGGCAGACCGGCTCCATCCGTACGTCCTCCTCGTCCGGTATGTCCGCCGTCAAGACCTGTACCTCCGCCTGCGTCACGTCCGCCTAAATATGAAATGGACAAACGCGACAGGTATGAACGTCATGAAGTAAGGAACAGAAAAGAGAAGGTGGAAAGAGCAAAAAAGCCTGACAGAAGTTCCACCCGTACCTCCAGAGATGCTTCCCGCAGGAATATACGCGAAATGTAACAGCATAGTTAGTTGTTTTTCATCATATCTCTCTCTTGTTGTGTTGGTTTTATTTTTATAAAGGTAAATGTTTTCAGGATATAAAAACGGCCATACAGAAACTTATATAGTTTATCTGTATGGCCGTTTTTTATTTATATCAGATTGAAAATCTTATTTCAGTGTCAGAGGTACTCCCTTGTAGAAGTCAAGTATTTTGGTGCGGAATATGTAGTCATACTTTGCCTGTAGTTTCTCCGATATGGCTTTCATCCAGCTGGTTCGGCTTTCGTTGTATTCTGTGGCATTCGCCTTACCTTCGGCATATTTTTCTTTCATGAGGTTGAAAGATGCTTCCGCTGCCTTGTCGGCTGTAATACTGCTCTGATATCTGCTTTCAGCTCCCAGCGCATTGTAGTAGGCCTGTTGTATCTCCTTATACAAAGCCTTTTTGCTGTCTTCAAGTTGCCAGTTCAGAGTGTTCTGCTGTATGCGTGCGCTTCTTACCTGGTTTCTTGTGCCGAAACGGTTGAATATCGGGATTGTCAACTGAAAACCTAAATACTGGCTGAAGTTATCTCTTAGCTGTGAGCCGAAAAGACTGTTCTTCATTCCAGCCACCTTATAATAGTTTGTGCTTAATCCGGCGCCGAAGCTAAGTTGTGGGAAATATGCGCTTTTTGCTATTTTTACTGATTTTGCGGCTCCTTCCAGACGGTATTGTGCGGCTTTTATAGAAGGCTTGAACAGTATTGCCTGATTGTAAATGTCGGCAGGCGAACTTATGCTTTCCATGTATTCTTCCATTTCGGCAGTGGGAGATACTATTGAGAAGTTTTCCGGCGATGGCAGTTCAAGCAGCTGGCTCAGATCCAGAAGTGACAGTTTGTAATTGTTGTCGGCCTGAACTGCCGAGAGCTGGTCTTGTGCCACTCTTGATTTTGCCTCCAGCCATTCAGCTTCCGATGCTTTTCCGTTCTTGAAATATTCTTCCTTCTGTACGAGCATTTCTTTGCTTAATTCCACTTGTATGTGTGCCACCTGCGCAAGTTCTTCGTTGAAAAGAACCTGCAGATAAGCCGATGCCACCTGTATGCTTATGTCTTCCTTTGCCTTGTTCAGGTCTTCTGTAGCTGCCTTAAGGTTGAGTTTTGCAAGTGCTATATTATTGGTTATCTTCAGACCTGTGAAAAGCGGTATGCTTGTATTCAGGTTGAACGAGGTATTCTGTGTGTTCAGGCTTTTGTAAGTGTTGTCGGCCTGGATGCTTCGTCCGAAGTTGAATGAATGTGAGGCTCCTCCGTTCAAATCCGGCAGACGGCTCCATTTGGCAGTGCTTAGTTCAACTGCGCTTTGTTCCTTCGATGCTTCCTGCTGCTTTATATTCAGGTTGTTTTCAATGGCATGGGATATACACTTCTCCAGATCCCATTTTTCCTGTGCCTGAACATTGGCAGAAAATATCATAGTCAGGGCATACGCTGTTATTATTTTCTTGTTCATCTCATTCTTTGATTAGCTGTTGTAACTCTATTCTTTTTTCAGTCCACGCACAAGGTCGTTTTCCTTAAGTCCGGATTTCACTTCAACATTTATTCCGTCGCTCACACCTGTAGTTATGTTTATGCGCTCGAACTTCTGTCCGGAAACGCTGTCCGTAAGCAGGAATACGAATGTAGAGTCTCCCTTAAACTCCAATGCGCTTTCCGGTATGCTTAGTACCTGGCTGGCCCTTTGAAGTTCCATTTCTGCGTTGGCGCTGTATCCCGAACGTATTGTTACACTGTCCGGCACTGCTATTGCTGCCTTTATCTCAAACTGGTTTGCACCGTTGTTTTCTACGCTTTTCGGCGAGATATATTCTAGGGTGGCATTAAACTGCATATCCTGCAATGCTCCCAAAGTGATTTTTACCGGTATCCCTACAGAAATCTTTCCAACTTCTGTTTCATCTACATTACCACGGAAAATAAGGTCGCCCATGTCTGCCACTGTTGCGATTGTTGTACCGTCGTTGAATGTATTGCTCATTATGACGGAGTTACCCACCTTGATAGGTACATCCAGGATGAGTCCGTCTATTGTTGAGCGGATGAGCGTGCTGCTGAATGATGCACTGTTTTTTGTGATACCTTCCTTTATGATTTCAAGATTATCTTTGGCTGCCTGTATCTCTTCGCGTGCCTGTTGGGTAGTAAGCAGTGTCTTTTCGTATTCTTCGCTGCTCACCAGTTTCTTTTCGTACAGTTTCTCCATACGTTCAAGGTCGGTTTCCGCCTGACGTCCGTTCATCTCAGCCAGTCTCACACGGCTTTCTGCCGAGTTCAATTGTCCCAGTTCAGGTATGACCTTTACTTTCGCTATTATTTCTCCTTTCTTTACAGTCTCTCCGGCTTCCTTATATACCTCCGAGATAATTCCCGATATCTGAGGCTTTATCTGTACCTCGTCTCTCGGTTCTATCTTACCGGTTGCAACTGTTGTTTGTACGATATCCGATTTTACAACTTTCAACACGTTGTACTCAACTTCTTTAGGCTGTGATTTCTGATAAAGAAATACAAATGTTCCAATGAACAGCAGTCCGATGACTACCATTATGCCTATTCTGATAAACTTCTTCATATAATTTGGTTTTTAAATTTCCTTTTTTTACATATGATATTAAGTCAACTAACAACTAAAAACTAACAACTAAAAACTAACTCTTAATAGAACATCACTCATCCCTTATCGCCTCAATCGGCTTTATTGCCATAGCCCGGAATGCGGGTGCCAGTCCGGCCAGCAGTCCCAAAATGAGCAGTAGGATACACGCTCCTATAGCTCCCCAGAAACTTATCTGGAAGTGTGCGGCAGATGTAGGAGAGGAGAGCGCCTGTTCTACTATATTGAGGAGAAACACCGCAAACGAAATACCGCTCATCCCTGCTATTATGGTAAGTACCATGCTTTCAGTCAGTATCTGGCTCAGTATGTCGTTGGGACGTGCTCCGATAGCTCTTCTTATTCCTATTTCCGTAGTTCTTTCCTTTACTGTCACCATCATGATGTTGCTCACACCGATAGCTCCGGCCAACAGTGTGCCGAGTCCGACCATCCATCCTAAAACTTCTATACCTGAGAACAGATTGTCCATCATGCCGAACATGGCTTCCGCGTTTACGCTTATTACAGCCTGCTTGTCGTCAGGATGCACATTGTGTGCGCGTTTTATAACGGATTCCACTTTCTTCTGTACCTCGCTTACGGCATATCCTTTCTTTACAGTAAAACTGAGCATCTGTATCTTGTCGCCATAATTATAGTTGTTCTGCATAGTGGAGAACGGTATTATGATAGACGTTTCCGCCTGTCCCTGCACCGACATGTTTCCGGCAGCCATGTTTACACCTATCACCTGATAGTAAATTCCATTCACCTCAATGTATTTTCCACATGGATTGTTCTTGTCTGGGAAAAGACTTTCGAATATTCTGCTTCCAAGAACGCATACCTTTCTTTTGTTCACAATATCCATATCGTTGATATAACGCCCCATCGTGATTTGCGGTTCCTCTATCTTTGCGTATATTGGATAAAGACCTTTCAGAGTGCCGGAAGTCTTGTTCTCGTTGTAGACCATGTCTATTCCCCATTTTGTAATGTTTGGAGTCACGACTTCTATTTCCGGCACACTTCGGCGTACTCTTTCCACATCGGTATTCGTAAGTTCCCAGAAGCGTCCCTGCTGGAAACCTTTGTATGCCTTGCTTGTCTGGTTTGTGCCCATGAAGCCGGAGTTTGTGGCAAATCCTACGAACTGCTTTGCCATAAGGTCCTGTACCCCTTTTGTTCCACCCATAAGAGCTACAAGCATGAATATACCCCAGAAAACCCCGAAAGCCGTAAGCAGGCTTCGAGTCTTGTTTCTTGTTATGGTGAGGAATATTTCCTCGCATGTATCCAAATCAAATCTTCTCATAATCAGTCTGCTCTAAGTGCTTCAATAGGTCGTATCATCACTGCCTTTCTTGCAGGGAACAGTCCGGCAAGTGTTCCGGCTATGATAAGTGTCAGTGTGGCCTGTATGGCTATTTTTATATCTACGGTAGGATTCTCGAAGAATGTCATCGAGAAGACACCGGCATCTACTACCTGCTTTCCGGCTACTACATTCATATATTCCGTAGCTGCTATTCCGGCCACCATTCCTATATATCCGAAAAATGTGGTTATGACAACACTCTCCGAAATGATAAGCCATAGTATCGAGGCCGGCTTGGCTCCGAGAGCCTTTCTTATACCGAATTCATGAGTCCTTTCCCTCACGGTTATAAGCATGATATTGCTTACACCCACTATTCCGCTCAGCAGGGTGAATATACCTATCACCCATATTGAAATGTTGAGGATATTAGTAGCCGACTGTTGCTGCAGATACTGTGTGAATCTGTTCCATATCCATATCGCGCTGTCGTCGTCCGGAGCAAAGTTATTGTTTTTGCCTATTGCTGCACGGTACTGTTTCTCGAACTCATCGTTGCTCATCTGGTCGGTAAGCCCTTCGGTGGCAAATATAATGTTTTCTATACTGTCGCCTTTGCTGTAAATCAGCTGTAGGGTACTGAACGGTACCAACGCGCTTGGCGAGAAGCTGTTCTGGTCGGAATATATTCCTACTACCTGATACATAACCCCCTGCGAAGTAATATATTTACCTATTCCTTCCGACTTTGGAAACAGAATGTCTGCCGTTTTCTGATGAAGGACTATCACTTTCCTCATTTCCTCCATATCGCGCTTGTTGATGAACCTTCCTTTTACGAGTTTCATAGGTTCCATTTCCATATGATTCGGAAATACTCCGTTTATGGTTATGCTTACATTTTCTTTTCCGTAAGTAAGTATTCCGCTATGGCTTGTGGTTGCTCCTACAGTGGTAATATTGTTCTTGAAACGTTTGGAGGTGATTTTCATGTCACTCTCATTCAGAGATATGTTTCTTCCCTCGTTTAGTCCGTTGTAGGCTTTCGATGTCACTCCCGGATAAATCTTCATGGAATTCATCTTCATGTCTGCCGACTGGTTTTCAAATGCGTGTATCAGTCCGTTTCCGGCTCCTAAAAGGACAATAAGCATGAATATTCCCCACGCTACTGCAAAGCCGGTCAAGGCCGTGCGCAGCTTGTTACGCATTATCGTTCCGTATATTTCCTGAATAAGATCTGTCATTTTCCTATGTGTTATTTCATGAATCCGTTCTTGCCGAAAGGTGATGCGTTGTGGTCTATGTTGTCTTCTATCTTTTCTATTATACCATCCTTGATATGGATAATCTTGTTAGTCTGGTTCGCCACTCCGCTCTCGTGAGTCACTATTATTATCGTAAGTCCTTCTTTCTCGTGAAGCTCTTTCAGAATGTTCATTACTTCAACAGAAGTCTTGCTGTCAAGCGCTCCTGTAGGTTCGTCGGCCAATATTATTTCCGGTTTGGAGATAAGAGCCCTTGCTATTGCGACCCTCTGTTTTTGTCCTCCGGAGAGTTCGTTCGGCATATGGTGTGCCCATTCCTTCAGTCCCAATTTATCAAGATACTCCATTGCGAGCTCGTTTCTTTTCTTTCTGCTCACTCCCTGATAGTATAATGGGAGTGCGACATTCTCCATCGCATTCTTGAACGATATAAGATTGAACGACTGGAATATAAACCCAATCATCCTGTTTCTGTATTCGGCGGCTTTTGTTTCACTGAGGTCCTTTATCAGCACACCGTTCAGTGTATATTCCCCTGTGTCATAGTTGTCAAGTATTCCCAATATATTAAGTAATGTGGACTTTCCTGAGCCGGATGCTCCCATAATGGATACAAATTCCCCTTTTTCTATATCGAGGTTTATACCTTTCAGTACGTGAAGAGGGGCACCGTTGTGATACGTCTTGTTTATGTCTTTCAGATGAATCATTTTGTCAGTTGGTTGATAAAAACGCGGCTAAATTATGAAAAAACTTATATATTCGGATTAATATTTATTTGAAAAATTTGCGTGATTATTGCCAATTGTATATTTTTGTCTCAATAATTAACCCTAAACAATAAATGTCATGACTGTAAATATGGAAAAACCCTATGTGGTTGGTATGGACATCGGCGGTACTAATACCGTGTTCGGTGTAGTCGATTCTCGTGGAAATGTTTTGGCCTCCGATTCAATCAAAACTCAGGAATACGATGAAATAGAAGCATATGTAGATGCTGTTTGCAAAAAGCTTATCCCTCTTTTGCAGCAGTTTGGCGGTGCTGAGAAGTTTAAAGGAATGGGTGTAGGTGCGCCTAACGGTAACTATTATAAAGGAACTATCGAGTTTGCTCCTAATCTTCCTTGGAAGGGAGTTATTCCTTTGGCTGCCATGTTTGAAGACAAGTTGGGAATCCCTACAGCTCTTACAAACGATGCCAATGCAGCTGCAATCGGTGAAATGACTTATGGCGCTGCACGCGGATTGAGAGATTTCATCATGATTACACTTGGTACAGGTGTAGGTAGCGGTATCGTAGTAAACGGCCAGCTGGTATATGGCCACGATGGTTTTGCCGGTGAGCTTGGTCACGTGATTGTAGAACGCGACGGTCGTATCTGCGGATGTGGACGCAAGGGGTGTCTTGAAACTTATTGCTCTGCTACAGGTGTTGCACGTACAGCACGCGAATTCCTTGTAGCACGTTCTGAACCAAGTTTGCTTAGAGAAATTCCTGCAGAAGAAATTGTTTCAAAGGATGTATATGACGCTGCAATCAAAGGCGATAAACTTGCTCAGGATATTTTCGAATATACAGGAAATATTCTCGGTAGAGCTTTGGCTGACTTTATTGCATTCTCAAGTCCGGAAGCCATCATCCTTTTCGGTGGTCTTGCCAAGGCTGGTGATTTTATTATGAAGCCTATCCAGAAAGCTATGGATGAAAATGTCCTTAAGATTTATGCCGGCAAGACTAAACTGTTGCTTTCACAGCTTAAGGATGCCGATGCTGCCGTTCTCGGTGCAAGTGCATTAGGTTGGGAAGTTAAGGAAGACTAAAGATTTCTTCTTATATTTCAAGTGCTCATCAGGTTTTGTATTGACATTGTCTGATGAGCACTTTCTTTATATCCTTAATTATCTGTTTTTACGTTTCTTCCATATGTATGGGCGCAATACATAATAGCTGAAGATGCTTCCCAATACTACTCCGGTGATATTTGCCAGAAAATCCATCCAGTCGCCACCTCTTGTCTCTGTGAGTGTGGCCTGACCTATTTCGATAAGTCCGCTCATTATGATAGGACATATTACTCCACCTATTATCAGGTGTTTCCATATTATAGGCAAATGCTGTCTGAGATGTTCAGACCACAGTATTACGGTCAGACCTCCGTACATGCATATATGAACCACTTTGTCTATATTCTTTATCTCGCTGATGGATGTCTGCGGTGGTTTGAAAAACGACAGATACAATATTGCTGCTATTACTAAAATAGACAGCGGATAACGCTTTAAATATGTAATCATGTTATAAATATTAATTTTCTCGCCAAAAATATGATATTTTTCGTACATTTGTGCCGTAAAACAGTTCTATTTATCATTTAATATGTTTTTTTATGCAACATCATCAGGACAGAGTTAGTTTTGGAAGTAAATTGGGAGCGATATTGGCGGCGGCAGGTTCGGCAGTGGGATTGGGTAATATATGGCGATTCCCATACGAGGCAGGCAATCACGGTGGTGCAGCTTTCATTCTTATATATTTGGGATGTATATTTATATTCGGTCTGCCTATTATGGTGGCAGAGTTTACCATAGGCCGTAGCGCAAAGGCAAGTACAGGAGGTTCGTTCAGTGTATTGGCACCGGGAACGAAATGGAAGTGGGTAGGCTACCTTGGTGTACTTACCGGTTTTCTTATATTGGGATATTATTCGGTTGTGGCAGGATGGACCTTGGAGTATCTGCTCCAGGCAGCCATAGGAGGATTCGAAGGTAAGAATGCCGAAGGATTTATAGCCATGTTCAATGAGTTTTCTTCCGACCCCTTGCGTCCGATAATATGGCTTACGGTTTTCATGCTTCTTACCCACATTGTGATAGTGAAGGGAGTAAAGAATGGTATCGAGCGTTCTTCCAAGGTTCTGATGCCTGTACTTTTTATTCTGGTTGTTCTTTTGGCGATATGTTCCGTTACCCTTCCCGGAGCGGAGAAGGGACTGGAATTCCTTTTCAAGCCTGATTTCAGTAAGGTGACTCCTGAGGTCTTTCTCGGTGCTATGGGGCAGGCTTTCTTCTCCATGAGCCTTGGTATGGGATGTCTGTCCACTTATGCTTCATATTTCGGCAAGGAGACGCGACTTGGCCACACTGCGATGAGCGTAGGTATAATAGATACCTTTGTAGCTATTCTGGCAGGCATTATCATTTTCCCTGCAGCATTTTCCGTAGGTATAAATCCGGGTTCAGGTCCTTCGCTGATATTCATAACTTTGCCGAATGTCTTCCAGCAGGCATTTTCCGCAGTACCGTTCCTTGCTATTGTATGTGCCATGGCTTTCTATCTGCTTCTTGCACTGGCAGCACTGACATCAACCATTTCGCTTCATGAAGTATCTACAGCATTTCTTCACGAAAAGTTCGGTCTTACGCGAGGAAGAGCAGCTACTATAGTATCTTTAGGCTGCTGGACGATAGGTGTGGTTTCATCATTGGCATTGGGCGAATGGAGCGGATTCAAGATAGCAGGTATGAATTTCTTCGATGCCCTCGATTATCTGACTGCAAAAATCATGCTTCCCGTTTCCGGTATGCTGTCTGCTATTTTTGTAGGCTGGGTGCTCAATAAGGCTGTTGTCAAGGGAGAAGCTACCAACTATGGTGCTTTGAAACCTACATATTATCCTCTGTATATCTTTATTCTGAAGTTTATAGCACCTTTGGGCATAATGCTTATCTTCCTCAATGAATTGGGATTATTCTAACTGATAATTCTCGATATGTGGAAAGACTGGTTCTTCTATACACGCAGTCAGCGCAGGGTTATTGTGCTGTTGCTGATTGTCCTTGTTTTGCTTCTGTTTCTGCTGGTAGGAGAGAAGGCGAACAAGGACAAGGTGGAAATTGCAGCAGAACCATTGCTCATAGCCGACTCCCTTTATTGTAAGATTGAAAAGGAAAGGCAGGAACGCGAACGGAATTATAAGAATAGGACTTACAGAAAGAATGAGTGGAAAGCATTTGAGAAAAAGAAATCCCCGGATACCGTTGTGTATGAGGCAAGGAAGCCAAAGAAAGACTCATTGAGATTTCCCAAACAGGAAAAATACTCTGCCGGAATTGTCATAGATGTGAACAGTGCTGACACTTCAATCCTGAAGAAGATACCCGGTATAGGAAGAGTCATTTCCAAAAATATAGTAAGTTACAGAAACCGTTTGGGAGGTTTTTATGATGTCGGACAGCTTCTTGAGGTAAAATATGTAGACTCGACTTTACTCGTGTGGTTTCAGGTGAAATCAGATGTATTCCGTAAGATAAATGTCAATAAAGCAAGTATAGAAGAATTGCGTTCCCATCCGTATATGGATTTCCATAAGGCAAAGGCAATTGTCGATTTCAGACGCAAACGCGGACGCATCAGCGGGATGTCACAGATATCTATGTTCAAGGAATTTTCCGACGCGGATATAAGCAGACTAAGCCATTATTTCACGTTTGAATAACCCGTGATTATAGTTTATCAGCCGTTCACCGGTTGTTCAGTGAATGTTTACTGAACGGTTGGCGAACGGCTGATGAACATTTATTTCTCTACAGTATATCCGGCAGCTTTCGCTATCAGTGCCGGAATCTGAGTGTTATCCAGTCTGCCGCTGAAGTTTCCGGCCCCGGTCCCGATGGCAAATACAGGTACATATCCGGCCGAGTGTCCGCCGCTGGTCCATCCTATGAGGGCAGTTTCGCTTATTATACGTTTAGCTTCCGCTGCAAGAGCTTCATCCTGTGCATATTCGCTTTTCTCCATTTTTGCCTTCTGGCCTTTCAGAGTCTTTTCATAGACACTTAAAAGACGTTCCTCCTGTTTCTCGGTCAGCTTTATTTCATCCCAGAAGCCGAAATTCTCTTCCAATGATTCTTTTACAACTTCCCATGGAACATTGTTTTTGTATTTCTTGCGCATAGCATTCAGTACCTTTGTGAATCCGCTTTCGCTCATTTCCTGGTTTTCGAGAGCTTTCAGGTTGAGCTTGTATTGTCCTGTACCCAATACTATACCGCCTGTTTCATGGTCGGCAGTCACTACTATAAGAGTTTCTTCCGGATGTTGCTTGTAGAATTCATAAGCTATTTTGATTGCATTGTCGAAATCCTGTACCTCGCGGAAAGCTGTTGCCGCATCATTGCTGTGGCAAGCCCAGTCTATTTTTCCGCCCTCTACCATCAGGAAGAACCCCTTGCTCATATCCTTCGACAGGAAGTCGATGGCAGAACGTGTGATATCCTCGAGCGACAAATCCTTTTCTGTTCTGTCAATAGCATATGGAATAGCGCTTCTGTCTTTCTCCGATGCTTCCTTGCTCTGGAAAAGAATCATTTTGTCAGCTTTGTCGCTTTCCTTTGTATATTCATTATAACCTCTGGCTATGCAGTAACCATATTCGTCGGCCATCTTGTAGAGGTTTTTAGCGTTTTTGTCTTTTTTGTTTTCCGGTTCTACAAAGTCTGAACCTGCGTAGAAATCAAATCCGGCTTTGTACAGGTCGGCACCTATATTATAATAGCTGCTTCGTCCGGCTTCGTGAGCATAGAAAGCAGCAGGAGTAGCATGGTCTACACTGACACTTGTTGCGATACCGACTCTTCTGCCACTGTTTTTTGCCCATACGGCAACACTGTTTACCGGTGTTTCCAAGTCTTTCAATACTCCTATAGCACCGTTTTTGGTCTTGTTTCCTGTAGCTAAGGCGGTTCCGGCGGCTGCCGAGTCCGTCACACCGTTGGTGGCAGAAAATGTAGTAGCCACTGTAGATACCGGGAATTGTGTAAAGCATAGCGGAGAGATACCTATTTCTCCTTTGAGTTCACCCTGGAAAAGCTCTGTTCCCTGAACCTGATTTACACCCATTCCGTCGCCAATGAAATAAAATACATATTTGGCCTGTTGCGCAAAGCTCCAATTGCACGAAAGCAATACAAGAGCAAATAAAAGATTGAATTTTTTCATATGATATGTTTAGTTTTTTATTCGAACAAATGTAAGCAATAATATTCAGAATATTAAATTATAGTGTTTTTTTCTTATACGAAGTGGTACATTGCATATGTTTTGGAGTTTGAATATTACAAACAGATTATTTTATGATTGAAAGATATATTCTACCCGTACTGTTTTTACTTTTCTGCGTTTCGTGCGACAAGCAGTCAGAATCGGCTGAAGATGATATGGCTGTAAGGCTTTTTGTAGAAGTTGGAGGTAAATCGCAGACTAAAACCGTTACAGAAACAGATGGAACGGTCACATTCTCCGGTGGCGATAAGTTGGGTATGTTCGTCCTGCCGGGGAATACTCCTGTGATGTGGTCATATCAGAACTCGCGTTGGGTATCCTCCGTATCAGTAGAGTGGGAGAACCGTACGGATGATTTTGAGTTTCTGGCCTATTATCCATGCGATGAAGTTTCCGGAGTGACACCTGATGCAGTGCCGATGCCTGATTTGTCCGAACAGTCCGGCAGTCTGGAGGATATCGGCGAAAAGGATTTTCTTGTCGGCAGGGTAGTGGCGTCCTATGCTGATAACAACGGAACAGTATCGTTCTCCGGTGACAATTCTATGGAACATGTCTATTCGCTTCTTTATCTTAGCGTTGTGGGAGATGATTTGTCGAATCCGCTTACCATAACAGGATGTACATTTACGGGCAAAGGAATAGTAACTCCCCATACATATTCGTTTGATTCCGCTTCCGGAGGAATGATTGCTTCCGGCAGCCCGGGCGGTGATGTCCTTACCATAGAGGATTTGCCTTCGCATGACATAGCAGTCCTGATAAATCCTGTTTCGTTGGACAGCTCTCTGAGTTTCACCATACGCTATATCCGTAGCGGGCAGGAATATGAGGCCAAGGCAAGTCTGGGAACAGATTTTTCAGGAGGAAGTTTTCATAAGATAACTCTCAGACTTGTCGATGGCAAATTGATTATGACGGGCAATGAAGTAAGCAATTGGAACGTAATAACCCTCGATGATATAGTATTAGTTGGTACTTCTGCATAATATATTGTCATTATTTTGTAACACAAAAAGAATTTTCTTGTAATTTTGCACTTTCAAAATCATTTAGAAACTCTTTTAATTATTAGTTGCAAGTATGAAAGCACTGAAGGAACGGATATTGCGCGACGGAAAATGTTTTGAAGGTGGTATCCTTAAAGTTGACAACTTTATCAATCATCAGATGGACCCTATTCTGATGAAATCCATGGCGGTGGAATTTGTAAGGCGTTTTGCCAGTACAAAAATTAACAAAGTGCTGACCATCGAAGCCAGTGGTATCGCTCCTGCCATTATGGTGGGCTATTTGCTCGAACTCCCTGTGGTTTTTGCCAAGAAGAAGAAACCAAGCACAATGGAGAACATGATTACCACTACGGTTTATTCATTCACAAAAGACAGAAACTACGATGTCTGTGTAAGCAGTGACTATCTGTGTCCGGGCGACAAAGTGCTTTTCATCGACGATTTTCTTGCCAACGGAAATGCCGCCAAAGGTATTATCGACCTCGTAAACAAGGCCGGTGCCGAGTTGGTGGGAATGGGATTCCTTATCGAAAAGTCATTCCAGCATGGAGGCGAACAGCTCAGAAGTATGGGGGTACATGTGGAATCGCTTGCGATTATTGAAAGTCTTGACGATTGCAAGATTGTTCTAAAAGAAATGTAAGTTCTTTAGTTTTTTAGTTCTTTAGTTGGCTTATGATAACATCATAAACTTACAAACTTATAAACTCATAAACTCAAAAACTCAAATAAACAAATGGAAAATGAACAGAATGTAGCCCCGGGCGAGGGGCTGATTTACGGACTTAACGACCGCCCACCTTTGAAGGATACCATTTTTGCGGCCCTGCAGCATCTGCTGGCCATCTTCGTGGCAATTATCACTCCTCCGCTTATCATTGCCGGAGCATTGGGACTTGACATCGAGACAACAGGTTTCCTTGTTTCCATGGCGCTTTTCGCATCAGGCGTTTCTACTTTCATACAGTGTAGGAGAGTAGGGCCTATCGGTTGCGGACTCCTCTGTATTCAGGGAACAAGTTTCTCTTTTATAGGTCCTATCATCTCTGCCGGACTGACAGGAGGTTTATCCTCTATCTTCGGAGCTACTATAGCAGCCTCTACTGTGGAGATGCTTATCAGCCGCGTACTGAAATACACACGTAAGATTATAACTCCGCTGGTGTCAGGTATAGTTGTGACCCTTATCGGTATGAGCCTTATCAAGGTAGGTGTATCTGCCTGTGGAGGTGGCGTAACGGCACAGAACGACGGAACTTTCGGAGCGTTCCAGCATGTAGGACTTGCAGCCCTTGTACTTGTGCTTATCATAATCTTCAACCGCAGCTCAAACCGCTATCTCCGTATGAGTTCTATCGTTATAGGTCTTCTCGTGGGATATGTAGTTGCATGGGCTTTGGGTATGGTGGATTTCTCGTCAGTACAGAGCTACGGCGGTTTCAACATTCCTATACCTTTCAAATACGGAATCTCGTTCGATATTTCTGCCATCATCGGTCTGGGACTTGTCTATCTTATCACTGCCATTGAGGCATATGGCGATGTGACTGCCAATTCGCTTATCTCAGGCGAGCCTGTAGAAGGGGAGAAGTTCGTAAAGCGTGCTTCGGGAGGTATCCTTGCCGATGGTTTCAACTCTATGCTTGCAGGTATCTTCAACTCTTTCCCTAACTCAATTTTCGCTCAGAACAACGGTATGATTCAGCTTACCGGAGTTGCCAGCCGCTATGTGGGATATTTCATTGCAGGATTCCTTATCCTGTTAGGGCTGTTCCCTGCTGTAGGTCTTGTGTTCTCGCTTATGCCTGAACCTGTACTTGGAGGTGCCACTCTGCTGATGTTCGGTACTGTGGCTGCTGCCGGAATACGTATTATCGCTTCTCAGAAGATTTACAGAAAGGCTACGTTGGTTATGGCGTTGAGCTTCTCTTTCGGTCTTAGTGTTGAGCTTGTTCCGGAAATACTTTCTCAGTTGCCTGAAACTGTGAAGAACATCTTCTCTTCGGGTATTACTACCGGTGGACTTACTGCTATTTTAGCTAACATCCTGATAAGAATAAAGGAATAATACTCTTTTAGAAATCTATATTATGCGATGACTGCTTCCTTATGGGCGGTCATCGCTTTTTTTATGCCTTGAAATAGTTGGCGTTACACGCTAGTGTTCCGCCCGTTACACGTTCGTGTTCCGCGCGTTACACGCTCGTGTTACGCTAATTTCTTGCATACGAAACTGAAAAGACAAGCTTTGTAAGTTTTATATATCATGAGTCGATATTATTTTTTATAAAATCAATTGTAAATGAAAATTTATGCTTAAATTTGTTTACATTTTCGTTATAATAGGAGGAAAAGGGCGGGTTTGACAATCGGGAGCAAATAAAAGCCAGACGGGAGGTTGACAATGTGGTGGAAGGGAATTATGACCAACAGCAAAAGAGGGGCTTCTCGGTGAGAAGATAATTCCCAATACAATAGCCAGATGTGATGAAAATAGTATGTATGTACACAGCTTCATCACATCAGGGCATTGTTTTCTAGAACATACACAAATCACCTTTGATTATTTTTCCATTTTCTATCTTCACTCGATAAAATGCAATACTACCATTTTGATTAAGTCTAACTGCTCCGTCAACAATAGTAGCTTCTACAATGCAACCAGTTTCTCTTATTTTATTAAACTTTCCCGTTAAATATGAGATATACCTCTCATAATCAAGAGACTCAAATACCCATTGGGAATTATAAATAAAACACTTGTCCAAGTGCTTTATAATATGCTGAGGATTTAATGTGTTCCATGCAGTTTGAATGTCTTGGAAGATTTGCGATGAGACTGAATCTTTCATTACGTAATTATTTTTGTTGTTTCTAATTGTCGCAAATACTATTTGTTTATAAAGAAAAGTATTAGCATAGTAACCCAAATAATCACGTTACATATAATGATATACATAAACTTTTTGTGAAATTTTTCTATTTGGGAAGATACTTCGTCTTTTATGTCGTCTACTGCATCGTTAATCTTAGAAATTAAAGAATTGCACGACGTGGTTGTTCTCTCATAATCTTTCCCAATGGCTTTTATAAGTTCCTTCAAATTGTCTTCTATAGAAGAAAGGTTCTTTACATAATTTGCAGTTACAGCCTTGATTCCTTCGTATGAATTAACAGTACTTTCAACCTGCTTTCGAGCTGATTCTACATTTCGAAGATTTGCTTCCAATTCGGACAAAGTTTTGTTTATTTTTTCGTCTATCATGTTACTTGTATTTAGATACGATATTTTTTAAACTATTCAAATGTCTCTTTAATTGAATATAAGTGGACAATTTTTGAAGATAATCCTTTCTATATTCATCTATTGCCGCATGACTTATAAGCAGTTCTGCATACTCATCCAAAATTTTTATGTTATTTTTCGAAGTATAGTAATCGATGACTTCTTCGTAATCGTTACAAATTTCTTCTTCTAACATCTCATTATCTTGTTGTCCGAGGAATAATGCGCAGAAAATATTTAACAAATTAAGAACCGGGTTCATTTCTGCAGCTGCCCTGCGAATAAGTCGAACAGCCCCTTGTAAATGCTTAACATTATCTTTCTGAGCATCGTTATTAACAATGTCCGCATCTACAACTCGCATATATTTCTTGACCAGTTCAAAACTGGTTGTTTCGTTCTCTAAGTGAAAATCAGTATTGGTGTCATCTTTAAGAGAAAATGGTATTTCTTGCTTCACACTTGCATCATAAGTGACAAATCCCTCTCTTGCATATTTAGAATTAAAGTAGTAATAGATGAAATCCTTTAAATCTTCATTCGTTTCTTTCCAATCCTTGTCTGAAGTAATCGCCATATTGCAGAATTGCTCCATATCCAAGATACCTCTAGCTCTTTTGTCCGCAATACTTCTGTAGACAAATGAAGTGAGATGCTTCAAACAAGCCATAATAACACCTTCGCCTTGCGCTATCTGTCTAACTTCATTAAGCATTGATTCAACTCTATCTTCAGAATAGTATTTTCGATAATAGGAACTGAGATATTCATAATAACGTGAATCATCCTGACAAATCGTTGTGATGCGAAATTGTTTCTTTGCATAGTCCTCTGTGAAATCGTCTATCAGTCCAATAATGCACATACGATAGATAGCTTTTTGTATAGCATCTTTGTAATTAGTCGAACCGAAATCACGTGTATAACTAAAGCCACGTTCATTTTTCAGATATTTTGCCTTTGGGGTATTGAATAATGGCATCTGCTTTTCTGTCAAACGTTCATTATACATGTCAAGGATATAATCATCTTCAATATAAGAAACATAATAGGTAAGAGTTGTCCCTTTAGGATATCTATTGATAAATTGAAGTATTCCCGTACTTTTTCCGAAAATAGTTTCGTTTATACCAGCTATTTCTTCATTGCTTATTTGCAAAGGCAACCCATTCATCAGCAACTCCATTACATACAATTCGAAATCTTCTCCAAGGAAATTGCTATCATAGAAAAATTTATTATTAGTGTAATCTGCCGAATATTCTTTCCATTCATTCGTCCGAGCATTTTTGTCCCAGAATTTTTTAGGCGAATACATTATGGTAGCCAATGCCATTTTCTTGTCCCTTCCAGCACGTCCTGCTTCCTGTACAAAAGATTCCAAAGAGCCCGGATAATTCAAATGAAATGTAAGACGCACATTTGACTTATCTATACCCATACCAAAAGCTTTTGTTGCCACCATCAACTGTGTATTGCCATGCAAGAATTCTTCTTGACACTGCGTATCATCGCCTCCTTTATAAGTGGAGAAGCCATTGATATTACATGTTTTTAGTTTTTTGGCAACAGAAGGAACACTTAAATTGCTTTTTTCAGAGGCACGTAAACAGAACACGATACCAGCCGTATCTGTATGACTTACACTATACCAATCTTTATCAATATGTGTATAGAGATCAACAGAATTAACGCTGGATATAACTTCTTTGTCTGAAATGTTTTCTCTATCCAAAAAGTGCACTTTTATATCATTGATATTTTCATCAGTCTGTATCTCCTGTATCTTTTTTGTTGCATCATTGATTGCATCAATGAGACATTTCTCTTTAATGTCACCAACATCCCATACATTCTTTGCATTTGAAGTATCAACTAGATAAATGTTATATTGCAGTTCCAATCTGTTGGTATTCTCATATCTGACCGTAGCATCATCTTCCAATGAATAGGAATTGCTGCCAGATAATTCACGTTCCACATCTGCCAACACATCGAATGAAGCAGTCGCTGTTAGACCAAAAAGGGAAATGTGATTATCTGCACCTTCAACCTCTTTGGGTAAGACATAGTTATACAGATTACGTCCTAAATGAAGATAGGACAATCGGAAATCATGTCCCCACTCTGAAACGCAGTGTACTTCATCTATTACGCCATACGAAAAATATACACCAGATTCTCGCATAGAACGTAATACTTCCCTAAAACGATGAATACAAAGACGTTCGGGGGAGAGAAACATAATTTGTATCTGAGAACCAGTAAGAGCTTGTTCTCGCTTGTGTGCTTCTTCTGGATTGATTGTAATGTCTGCATTGATAAATGAAATACAATCAATTCCTGTGTTAATTAGTCCATCGTACTGGTCTTTCATTAAACCTTTCAATGGGTCAACAACTAATGTAACACCAGGCTGAAGCATTGCAGCCAACTGATAAGTTAGGGATTTACCCCCTCCTGTCGGCAACAGACCAATCACGCTCTTTAATCCTAAAGCTCTGTTAAGTATAGGTAATTGTCCTGGGCGAAAATCTTCTTTCCTGAAAATAAGTTTTAAGAAATATCTGAGATGAGATGCTGTCGCCTCATTTACAATATATTTCCCACTTGATTCTTTTTCTACAAACGATTTATATTTAATGCGTTCTGTAGTATAAAGTATACGTGGTTCGTAAACTAATTTGGAAGAGCGAACAATAAAATAACAATCGTTCTTAGCCTTGTATTTCGAAAATACTATATGTTCAAAATCGGCATACTTGTTTACAGATACATCAATAACAATGTCAAAAATTTTATCTGCTTTGGCAGAAGAAGCCTTTACGATATTTATATGTGGTAACAACATGTCGTCGTAGCCCTCTGTCATTGCAATGACATTATTGTACATTTCAACAAAATCCCTGACTGCTATATCGGCAATATCCGTACCATCTTCTATAATCAAGACATTCCATTCTGCAGATTGAATGTTAAGCCGCCCTGTTATCATTGCTTCAACAATAGTCTTTTGTATTCGGGCTATTGCTTTTAATGATGTTTCCCTTTCACCTCGGTGTGAAAGAGCCGTAGTAATGTATTCACTTGCATACGTTGGGATGCCCCTTGATATGAGATTGCTGACAAGTGCCAAAATGGGATTCAACCCTTTGTGTACTGTCATATCAAATGGGGCTATAATCTCAAAAGCTCCATCTTTTATGCTCCTATTCTTTGGTTCGGGCATTGTCTCCGCATAACAAGCGAATAATTGTATTGGAGCAAAACATTTGTATTTATGAAGAACACTTTCTGCAGAATCCAGCGAGAATGCGAAGCTTTTGATTAGGCATCCATAATTTCTTCCATTTGGGTGCTTGCCAAATTTCGTTTCTCGATAATCCGTAAACACTTGTATGTCGTTGTCCTTAAAATAGTTCTTAAAGGCATTTATTCTACTTTCGTTAAGATTGGCAGGACCGATACACAATACAATATGCTTTACACCAGAAGATGTAATCAATTTGGAAACGCCTTTAAGACTTACAGATTCAATATCAAGTACATTGGAGAATATATGAATAGCACAAGGTTGTTCTACAGTAATATTTTGAATGGTATTTGTAGTACTATAGTCTGATGGAAGGTATTCAGAATATTGCTCGACTATTACGTTAGAATCGGTACCAAGTGCGTGCTTTACGTGTTGTACGGCCCTTACTCGTGCGACCTCTGATGGTTCCTCCAAGGTTATCTTCTTTAGGCAAGACAGCAATCCCTTTTTCTTTAAGTTTTCTATAACTGCCATTGAACCTATACCTTGCCCACAACCCCAATCAAATAGTTCTACTCCGTTATGCAGTTCACGATAAGGGAAATTACCTTTTTCTTTTGTCTCGTCCAATGCAAAATAAAGTTTTTCACGATGCATCCTGCCATAGGCAGCTAGATATGCAGAACATAACTCTTCCGTCTCAAGTATGGCAGTCCCATGTTCCAAAGTTCTACCTTCAGCATCGCTATATGCCCACGGCATAGAGCGAAAGCGTTGAGGTATATCGGTTTCTGCCGTTTGTATTATTTTATCAATTGTAAGTGGAAAATGACTTAATATCGTTTTGTAATACGCATTACTTTGTAATAATTTTAGCCGAGTGTCCAATTCAGATTCATATACATATCGTATACCATCATTTTTTGTTACTAAGAATCCTTTATCTTCTATAACAACTTCATTTGCTATAGGAGGTTGATAGCATGTATGTCCATGATGGATGATTCCAATAGAATAATACCATTCATCGTAAACAATTTCAAGATATTCATTTATGAAAAACCATTGTCCTGTTTTAAATAGTATTGGACAATATTTTTCCTTTGTAAAATTCCAATAAGTAGATATTAAATAGGTTTCATTATAATAATTGTTTATGTCATAACATCCTTCACCAATAAATATTATATCTGTAACTGTAGGAAACTTAATCTCAACAGAACTTCCGTCTTCAAAGGATAAAACAACATTATTGTCCTCTCCTGAAAACGAAATACATTTTTTACGATTAAGAATCAATTGATGAGGAATATTCATTTTTCAGTTATTGAATCATTGTTCTTATTTAATTGATGTCGCTTCCAATTTGCTACTGCCACTTCCTTACTTGCATTGGCATAACAATACTCACACAAATGTGGGCATGTATTGTATTCGCCTATATCTTTGCTTTTCATACAGCCACAAGCCGTGCGTTGTCCTTTATCCTTATTCTTTTTGTTGATTATCGCATACCGATTGCCATCTAACGAAATTGCAACATCTTCATAAAAGAGAAATTGCGGATTATTTCTATCAATAAATTCTACTCCTAAAAAATCCATCAATTTCTTAGATGTATAACCAAAACGTACCATAAGTTTGTCATCTACGCAATGATTATGTTCTATTCCATCTAAGTCGATGGTTTCTCCACAAGTAGCAAGATTATAGTTCCATCCTTTTGCTTTATTAAGACTAACAAGTTTCTCAGCAAACTCTATCATTTGGTCTTTTGTCCAATCAAGGTAGTTGATATGGTTACGTTCAAGGTTTGACTTAACCTTGCGGTATGGCAATATGTCTGCGAAACTGAAAACGAGTTTTTCTGTATATCCTTGAAGTTGTTCCCCTATATTCTCTATCTTTTGCAGAAGCTTATCAATGTCTATCTTATCTGTAAGAATAAGAGGGTCAAAACGCCAAACTACCGCGCCCTTTCCAAGTTTATCAACAAACAATTTGAATGTTTCAATACGTTCTTTAATTGGAGGTACACCACGCTCTAATCCTTCGTTCTCATAATCATTGAGAGTATATTGAATATAACAGCCAATATCTTTTTCTCGTAAATAATCTATATGCTTAAGAAGAGGACGAGGATTTTTCGACCAAAAGACGATGAACCGAGTGTCTTCATAAGCGACATAACATTTTTTTCCATTGAATGGGTTTGTCCATGCCGAATAGCCTTTTTTTAGTCGTTCAAAAAACCAATCGGCATAGAATGCCGGTATATCTGTGCTTCGGCTTGCAGAAACAACAACAGGGAAAGTTGCCTTGGCAATCTCTCCATTATCTAATATGACAGTTCTATCTTCTTGTTTATTGCTCATAATTTACTCTAACAGTATTGTGCTGAACACTCACTTGGTAAAACGAGAAGCGTGGCACTGCCAATAACCACGTCTTAAAGTGCAGGCCCTGAGAAAACCTTAATCAACAGATATGGTTAAGCAGCCCACGCTATAACGTGGGAACTGCCATGCCAATTCTTGTTGATTTTTGTGTTTCAGTTTCTCAGGCTTTGCACTTACAAGAGTAGCATAACGCTCCTTTATTTTCAAATGTCTGGAAATGGTTTACCCAAATCCGAATACAAAATTAACGAAAACATTTGGAAAAGACGAATGTAAGATAAAAAAGTTCAGCAATTTTCTATTCTTCTCTTGTTATATTCAAAATAATAGATTACCTTTGCATCAACAAATCCCGCCCGCTTCCCGTAAGATTAGCGTACCCAGCGGGACATTTTTTATTTATGGGAATCAGATATACGCATCAAGCCATAACCACAAAACAGCAAATTGATATTCTCAGAGGAAGAGGTTTGCTCATAGATGATGTTAAGCAAGCTATTGAGGTTCTTGACACCATCAGTTATTTCCGTCTTGCAGGTTATTGGCGACACTTTGAAGTCGACCATATCACCCACCAATTTAGAGAGGACAGTAATTTTGCCGATGTTATAGACCTTTATTCTTTCGACAAAGAACTTCGGGCCTTACTGTTTACCGCCATCCAAACGATTGAGGTTTCCGTCCGTACAAAAATAATTAAGCACTTTGCCTCAGAATTTGGTGCATTCTGGTTTATGGAAGAGAATTACGCTACTAACGAAACACGTTTTGCAGTAAACCTGGCTGTTATTCGCAAAGAAGTATCTCGTTCACATGACGAGTTTATAACCGAGCATTTCCGTAAATATAGCGAACCAGACCTGCCTCCTGTATGGAAAACATTGGAGGTTATTTCAATGGGTACACTTTCTAAACTTTATTCTAATTTTTCGGATGCTACGGCAAAACACGCTGTAGCAAGAGAGTTTGGCTTGAACCATCACAAATTTTTAAGAAGTTGGTTAGAATGCCTTGCTGTGCTTCGTAATTGCTGTGCCCATCATTCAAGACTATCAAACCG
The DNA here is from genome assembly GCA_900544075.1 of uncultured Bacteroides sp. Lineage (GTDB taxonomy): Bacteria > Bacteroidota > Bacteroidia > Bacteroidales > Bacteroidaceae > Phocaeicola. The sequence continues at coordinate 568 of UQTJ01000014.1, read as the reverse complement.
TGCATTTCCTGTAAAGCCAATGATGCCGGAGCGTATGCCCAAGACTTGGATTACAGATTTTTCGTTTCGTGAACAAACTCTTTATCCGCAACTCTGCTATGTGGCTTATTGGCTTAACTCCATTTCCCCTAACAATACTTTCGTTGCCGACTTCAAACAACTTTTGATAAAACATATATCAGTAAGCCAGTATTTATTAGGCTTCCCTCATAATTGGGAACAAGAACCTTTATGGAAATAAAGAAAAACATACTACCTTGCTGTTGCTTAATACAATGAGCTAAAACAGATGTGGAGTATTGGAAGTGAATAACATAGAAAAGAGAGGAAAATGCCCATATTGATGCTCCAAGGAAGTTAAGAATCAATAAAAGCGTTAAATCTTCGTCTTTCAGAATGTACCCTTAAAGATTATGACCATATTTCTGACTTATTACTTGCAAAATGTTGAGTAATAATCGTTTGTAAATACCTCTTTTGTTCGTCATTACAGACAGTTAACTTACCTGAAAATATTACATCAATTGGTAATGATGTATTTGTAAATTGTCCATTGAAATTTGAAAAT
>UQTJ01000013.1 GCA_900544075.1 uncultured Bacteroides sp. | reverse complement strand
CGCCCAGTCGAATCTGATATAGCTTCCCATAAATGCAAGTGTTGGTTTCTGCAAATATAGTTATAAGGATTTGTTTTTCAAAGTATTTTGCACTATGAACAAAGTACGATTGTTGGAAATCATTTATTCAAGAGTAAAACATTGTTTATGGAAATTTTAATACTTTATTATCTTAATTAAATACGTTTGTCGATAATAAGTCTTTAATATAACATTACGAATAAAATGCCATTGCGTACTAGGAAATAATTTTGTATTATTTATTTTAGTGCTGTCAAACGGCTTGGTATATGATAGAATATAAAAAAACTGCCATTCTTCAATTACGAGAATGGCAGTTTATACTGATATTTTAGTGTCTTATTCAGTTGTTTCAGTTGAAGGTCCTTCAGCTTTAGTGATTTTTATATTTTTGATATACAATGTAGATGCACTACCAGTATAGTTGTAGAATATAATGTTAATACCTCCATTGACATCTGTTGTTTCCGTTCCTGAAAAATCGGTAACATTACTTGATTTTCCTGTTGTACTACCATTACTGAAATTTAGATTTACAGTTTTAGTAACATAGGCATCTCCAGTTAAAGAACCGAATGTAGTAACAGTTCTTTGCCAATCTGCCCATGAGCTATTTACAATCTGGAATAATTTATTATCATTTGACGATGCGATACCTGTACCAACTATACCATTGCTGACTCCTTCACTTGCTTTTACATCAAATGATAAGGTATAATACCCTTGTTCAAAAGGAGTCTGTGTGTGGAATGTTACATTATCACTATTCCACGCACCTTTAATGTCTGCTGTGGTTGTTATTGTTAATGCTTCTTCTATTGCATCATAACCTGCTGTTGTTCCGGTATTTCTTTTATACCAACCGTCTGTGGCAGTTTGAGGTATCTGTTGACTGGCAGTTGAAGCACTCCAATTACCAGAAATTGAAGTAAACTGATTATCAGTAGGCAATGGAATTTCCATTTCAGTTATTCCAGTTGTTGTATCTCCACCATCACCTTCAGTCCAGTCATTGATAGTAGCTCCAGTTGTAATTTCTATATCAGCTGTTCCTCCTTCGCCAAGAGTTATTATCATTGCAAGATATTTTCCTTTCTCAAATTTAACAGCATTTTTATATGATGCCTCATATGTAATACCATCTGAAACAATTTTGAAAATAGAAGTGTTTGCTGAAATCTCCTGTTCAGGTACAATAGCACGGTATTTCATTGCTACGCCTGTAAGAGCATCCATTGTTACGTTAGCTTTTGTTTCGCCTGTTGTTACAGTAGATGTAGTGAGATCTATAGTTGCGTCAGTAGCAACATTAAGCATGTTAACAGTAGCTCCTTCTGCAGCACCGTTTCCAGTTAGTAATACTTCAACCAATGAAAGTGCGTGGCTAAATGGAAGAGTTACTGTCGTATTGCTTGTTTCGGCAGTACTGATAAGGAAATCATTTTTAATATATCCGTTTGTTTCCTGGTCGGTTGCTACAGTCGTTGTTATGGCACTTGCGTCTGTAACTTCACCTGAGTATGGATAATAAGCGTAGAAAGTATAGTTATATGCTCCTTCTGCAGGTGCCTTGATTGGTCCACCTGTCCAGTTTGTACCGTCTGCGGTAGTGTATTTTACATTTGTGTATGAATCATTGTCTTTTACAAAGATACCAACTTCATCACCTGCTGCAAATGTAGCAGAATAATTGTCGTCAGCCATTGCAATTCTTGAAGATGCAGGCGTACCTATACCCATTCTAAAGTTTATTATTCCACTGTTATTTGCTTGCTGTTCGCTAAGTTCGTTGTTACAAGCAGACATTGCCATTGTTGCAATTGCTGTAATGAATAATTTGTTAAATGCTTTCATAATTATAGTAGATTTAATTTATTATTCGTGGTATTGTTCAATTTTAACGTCGCTGATATATATAGTTGATTCGTAGTTTTTATTATTTGTATAGAATCTCAGGTCGAATCCGTTATAATCCGATTCTAAAGCGTCCTCATATGTAGTTGAACTAGAAACACTGCTTCCTATTCTTGAAAAATCAATGTAGAATGTTTTTTCTTCCCATGTAGCAGCTTTTGTTGGTTTAATTGTAATCAGTGTTCCCTTCTCTATTGTTGGGCTGGTGCCAATAGCAAAAGAGTATTTGTAACGTTCTCCACTACTTATAGCGTCTCTTGACTTGCAGGTAACTGATATGGATGCAGCAGTTCCTTTTCCATCTTCTATAGCCTCACCTTTTACCCATGCTGTTACCTTATATATATATGTTTCATTTGTAATATACATAGCTTCAGTGTGGCTGTAGCCAATAGTAGCTATATACCAACTGTTGTTTTTAACACTTTCTGTTGGTGTAAAAGTTAATTTTGCTGCTTTACCCCAATCTCTGCTTGTATCATCTACTATTGCAAATTCAGCCAGTGAATAATCATTTGTACTTCGGTATAGCTTAAACCAGGATTCTTCATTGAATGATCTTGTGTCTGATAAAACTTCCGTAAGCTCATTGGTTGTTATTGGCTGAATTAAAGGAATTTCATTTACTGCTATACCGTCGTTGATTTCATTTCCTGTCCACTCCGCTATTTCTTTTGTTATTTCTATTTGATTGCCGTTAGGAAGAGGTGTCAGGCTTTTTACGGTTATTTGTAGAATCTCTCCCTTTTTGTAACTGAGTTCTGCATTATGTCTTATATCGTAAACTATACCGTTACCGTCTGTTATAGACAATATTTTTGTTCCTGTACTTAGAGTCTGTGCAGGAACTATGGCTCTGAAAAGGTCTGTATTTTTTGCCTTTTCCATTTTGATTGATGACACATTGCCGGAAAGCTCGTTTACTTCTTCTGTTACAGCGTTTATAAGTGCTGTTGTCAGTACATTTTCCATCGATACAGAAGAAATTGTGATATTGTTTTCGCTTTCGTTTTCTTGCTCTTGTAAGTCAAATCCCACTTGTATCATACTGAAAGCATGATTGAATTTTAGACTGATAGTCTCAGCTCCCGGAGCGGATGTTTCGTTCTGTGCTGTCAGAAAATCATCCATGCTTATGCCGTTTGACTGGTCAGTATTTACTGTTACGCTTATATTTGTCGGGTCTGTTACGCCTTCTTTATATGGATAGTAGGCATAATATTTGTATTGTACTCCCTCTTGAGCTGCTATGGCGTTTTCTGAAGTCCATTTGGTTCCGTCATATACATATTTTATATTGGAGGCTACAGTCTTGTCACCCTCATATGCGAATATACCTATTGCGTCCTGTGCTGTGAAATTGGTTGTTGTGCTTCCTTCGTTTATAGATGTACGTGAAAGACTTGAAATGTCAGTCACGAACTTTACCTTGCATGTACCGTTATTGTCTTGCTGTGTATCCAATTCGTTATTACATCCGGAAAGAGATAGGCTTCCTATTATTGCAAGAACTAATAATCCAAAAGATTTTTTCATGAGATTATTATATTTATTAGGTTATTATTATTTTATAATGACTCGCTACCGTCTACGTCAATTCCATCTCCGTCAATTACCCAATCATTGATTGTAAAGCTAGTATTTGTCACTTTCACTTCGGCTTCACCTTCGTTATTTACAGTTATGCTGAAGTTTGTGTTCATAGCACTTTCCAATGATTGTGTGTATTCAGACAACTTTATTTCAACAGGTTTTGTAGTACCGTCATTCTTAGTGATTGTTATTTCTATTTTAGATTCTGCAGCTTGTACTTCTGTGCCGGATGTGCTTCCCTCATCCGTATTTATGACAATTTGTGCAGGAATGACCATGGTATAGAATTTTTTTATGTCATTGTCGGCGCGCGAAAGTGCGGTTCCTTCAGTCATGACGAGTGTTCCGAATTCGGTAGCCTCGAACGTTCCGTTGTAGATGCTCATGTTGCCTTGCAGCGGCGTATTCTGCAGTACGGCAGTCATGCTTTGTGCATCAAAGGCTGTAGCATCAATATCTATGCTTACCATTGACAGTGCATTCTTCATTTTTATTTCAGCCTCCCTGTTGTCCTTACTTAGTCCATTGATTCTGCCGAACTGGAGTCTTGCTCCGAGTTCCTGGTCTGTATTAAGATCAATACTGATTTTGTCTGTTATACCGGCTATTCTTGGATAATAGGTGGCAATATCCTTCTGATCTCCGTTTTCAGGCATGTATATGATAGAATCATTGTTCGCTGCCACGAAATAATACCCTATACCGTCTGCAATGTAGCGGACATTAGAGTTAGGTGTAACCACGTTGTCGGTTCCCGTTTCCAAGAGTGATACCCCAATACCTTCGCCTTTGATATATGCTTCCGGAGCCTGGTCTGCTTCCAGGCCTATGCTTTGTGCTTTCAGTATTACCGGATATGCTTTTCCATATACGGTGCTTGGGGTCTCTTCTTTGTTGCATGATGACATTCCTATAGCCAAAGATGCAATTGTCAGATAGTAAAAAATTTTGTTTGCCATATTTAAGTGGATTAGATTTTTTAAAATGTTTTTACTGTAAAAACAAAAATAACAAAGTACTGTGCGATTTTTTTCGCCAAATTTTGTGTTTTGTTCCAATTGCAAATATAATAATAAAAAATATAAAATCATATACATAATTAATTCAAAATTGATGCTATTATTGTACATTTCATTCATATTTCTATGTAAAGCTATGTTGAATATTGCTTTTCATATGTTTATTTCAATGTGGGATGACTTTTTTCTTCTTGATTTGCTGTTTAATTGGAAATATTATGAATATTCAAGTTTTTGGAAAAGATGTATTGTTCCCTTTTTAATTTTAACGGCATTTATAAACCGTAACACGTACGTGTTACGCCCGCGTCACGTTCGTGTTACGCACGTGACACGCTCGTGTTCCACCCGTTACACGTTCGTGTTACGCTTTCTTTGTTTAGACGTTTTGACTAATATTAGAGCTTTTAATGGTAAAAAGAACAAAATGTATATGATGGAAGATATTAGTCAGTTGAAAATCCGGAATTTCCCGTAGTAATGTTGTAATTTCTCTGTAAAGGAATTTATTTTAAGATAATATTTAATTATTTGAAAAAAGTTTATTATCTTGCGTGCAATTTATGATAAAAATCATATTGAATGTAATGCGCCCGGCTTATTTGCAAGATTTGTATCATGTATATATTAAATATGTATACATTATATATTTTGATAGATATAAGCAAAGTGTAAAGCGTGGATATTAAAATATTTGTATTATTTTGTATTATTCATGAACTATTTTGCCAATTGGTCGTGCGTTATTATTAATATATTTGCGAAATAAAACCTTGAAAAATAAACTTAATGTAATTTTATCTTATGAAAACTGGATTCCAAGATTATTTGAAATGGAAGAGGGCTTTCAGTATTTTACTGTTAACCTTAGTTGCAGTCACCGGGGCGGTGGCGCAGTCTCTCGTTAGAGGAAAGGTAATCGATGATACCGGATTGGAGGTCATCGGTGCCAGTATCTTAGTAAAAGGAACTACACAGGGTACTATTACTGACATGGATGGTATGTTTTCTTTGTCTGTACCTGATAAAAATGCGGTTCTTCAGGTGTCTTATATCGGATATCAGACTTTAGAGGTGAAGGTTGATATCACTAAACCGATGTCAATTGTTCTGAAAGAAGATTCTGAGATGCTTGAAGAGGTTGTCGTTGTAGGTTATCAGGAGGTTAAGAAAAAAGACCTTACAGGTTCGGTTGCGAAGGTTGATATGGATAACCTTCTTAATACACCTGTCGGTTCGTTCGACCAGACTCTTGGAGGACGTGTAGCCGGAGTTAACGTAAGTTCCGGTGAAGGCCAGCCGGGTGGAACGATGAATATCGTAATCCGTGGTAATAACTCTCTGACGCAGGATAACTCTCCACTTTACGTTATAGACGGTTTCCCGGTTGAAGATGCTACTTTAGCAAGTACAATAAACCCTTCGGATATCGAATCTTTGGATATCCTTAAAGATGCTTCTGCAACAGCTATTTATGGCGCTCGTGGAGCTAATGGTGTGGTAATTATTACAACTAAAAAAGGAAAAGTTGGAAAACCTCAGTTGAAGTATGACGGAAGTTTTGGCTTCCAAAATATTACACGACAAATCCCATTGATGGACGCTTATGAGTTCGTGAAATTACAGTCGGAACTTTATCCGTCGGACGCATTACGTTATTATTTGACTCTTAACGATGTTTACGGACAGCCTATTAAAGATGAAGCAACGGGCCAAAATATCGTATATGATTTAGATTATTATAAAACTGCTCCACAGTATTATTGGCAGGATGAGATTTTCCGTACGGCTTGGCAGCAAAGCCATAATGTAAGCCTTATGGGAGGTTCTGAGGGAATAAGATATACGGCTTCTTTGTCGTATTTTGATCAGGATGGTGTGGTTCTAGAATCAAATTATCAACGTTTTCAGTCTCGTATGAATACGAATATCCGTCATGGTAAATGGAATGCCAGTCTTACCGCCAATTATTCGCGTAGTGTACAGACCGGTAGTTCCACATCATTGTATTCATCGAGCGGTATGAATAACCTGTTCTACAGTGTTTGGGGTTATCGTCCTGTAAATCACCTTGGAAAGCCCCTGGAAAACCTGAAGAATAACGGAGTCGATGATGCTCTTGATATGACTAATGATTATCGTTTTAACCCTTATATGGATTTGTTAAATGCATATAGAAAATACTACATTAATAATTTACAGTTGAATGGATATGTAGCCTACGATATATTGAAAGGGTTAAAGCTGAAAATATCAGGAGGTTTTACGAACGATTCTCGTAATTCGGACCAATTTAATAATTCGGATTCACGTTATGGTAGCCCAATTTCAAATGATAAGGTAAATGCCACTGTTACGAGAATGCAGCGTCTTACGTGGCTTAACGAGAATGTGCTTACTTATCAGACAAGAGTAAAGAAACATCATGCTATCAACTCATTGCTTGGTGTTACGTTCCAGAACTCTGACTATGAAAGTTATTCTTTCAAGACAACCAATATACCGAATGAATCTCTTGGTATGGCTGGAATGAACGAAGGTATTCCGAGTACTACTACTTCTCTTAAATCTTCATGGTCTATGATGTCATATTTGGCGCGTATAAATTATGACTATAAGTCTAAGTATTATGCTACTGCTTCGTTCCGTGCCGACGGTTCTTCAAAATTCAGCAAGAAAAACCGTTTCGGATATTTCCCTTCAGGCTCTTTGGCATGGACATTCACACAGGAAGAGTTCATGAAGAAAATGAGCAAGGTGCTGTCAAATGGTAAATTGCGTTTGAGCTGGGGTCTTACCGGTAACAACCGTGTGGGTGAATACGATTATTATGATATGTTGGCTATGCTAAAGGCAAAGCAGGGTACTTATATCTCAAATGGAAGTAATTCATCTACAGTCTATCCATTTGAAAATAATTTGAACAGTGTAGGTATAGCTCCTATCTCTATTTTAAATGAAGACCTTAAATGGGAAACTACTGAACAATGGAACGTAGGTCTCGATTTGGATTTCTTTAATGAAAGACTTGGAATTACAGTAGATTGGTATTTGAAAACTACACGTGATTTGCTTCTTGATGCAGTACTTCCACAGTCTACAGGATTTTTCAGTGCAATGAAGAATATCGGAAAAATCAGAAATTCCGGTTGGGAATTGACATTGAATACAGTTAATATACAGACTAAAAACTTCAAGTGGAGTTCAAATTTCAATATAGCATTTAATAAAAACAAGGTGCTGGAACTCGCTGAAAATCAGACTGCACTTCTTACTTCTGCATATTTCGACCAGAACTATAATGCGCAGCCAACCTATATCTCTAAAGTAGGTTATCCTATGGGTATGATGTATGGATATATATATGAAGGAACCTATAAGTATGATGATTTCTATAATTCGGGAGGAACATATACATTGCGTCCTGACGTCCCGGCTTATACTGGTGAAACAAATACTCAGCCGGGTATGCCAAAATATAAGGATATAAACGGTGATGGTAAGATTGATTCTAGTGACCGTACTTTCATCGGTAGTGGTCAGCCTATACATACCGGTGGTTTTACAAATGATTTCAGTTATAAAGGGTTCGATTTAAGTATTTTCTTCCAGTGGTCGTACGGTAACGACATATTGAACGCCAACCGTTTGTTCTTTGAGAATGTAAATGGAAAGAAAGATTTGAATCAGTTCGCTTCATATGCCGACAGATGGACTCCTGAAAATCCTGAAAGTGATATTCCTGCGGCCACTAAGAGTAGTTCTAATCAGGTGGTTTCAAGCCGTGTAATAGAAGATGGCTCTTTCCTTCGTCTGAAGACAGTTACATTGGGATATAACATTCCGACAAAATACACTAAACGATGGAAAATTGCAAATGCAAGAGTTTATGTAGCAGGACAGAACTTATGGACCTTGTCAAGCTATTCTGGTTATGACCCAGAAGTGTCTATCCGTAACTCAGCTATAACACCGGGATTGGATTATTCAGCATATCCTCGTGCTTATGCTATAAACTTTGGTGTTAGTTTAGGTTTCTAAATGTCTTAGCAAAATAAAAACGATATAAATATGAAAAAGATTAAATATTTACTCTTATCAATTTTTGCCGCAGGAACGGTGAGTTCGTGCAGTTTCCTCGACAAAGAACCATATAAGATTACTCCTGAGACTTATTTCCAGGATGAGGAACAGGCTAATACATATCTAACCGGTATATATGCTATAATTGGTCAGTCTTCTTTCTACGGTGGTGATTACATGTTGCTTGCCGGTGGAGATGACCTTACATGTTATGCCGGTTCTACCGGTCGTGTGTCCACAAGTGGTTTGATTTGTAATCTTGCCACTACCAGTGATCCGGCTGTTACGGCTTTGTGGTTTACATTGTATAACGGTATAGAACGTGCCAATTATTTTATCGAACAGATAGACCAGATGACTAATATCTCAAATGCAGCACGTGCTCAGTATAAATCTGAGGCTCGTTTCTTGCGCGCATTTTATTATTTCCATTTGGTTCAGAATTGGGGAGACGTTCCTTTTAAGACACAATCAACAATGTCAACTGAAAGTCTGAATAATAAAGACTTGGCCAGAACCCCAAAGGATGAAATATATCAGTTTATAGTTGATGAAATGTCACTCGTGGCAGATGAAGAAACCGGTGGGTTGAAATCAGCTTCAGAGCTTGGATATTTACCTGGAAGGATTTCAAAATCAGCAGCATGGGGTATGTTGGCCCGTGTTTATATGTTCTGGGCCGGCGAACATTACAGAGATAATAAACCTGCACCAGCCGATAAAAACGATAAGTTTAGGAAGGCTATCGAATATGCAGAGAAAGTAGTTGGAGAAGGTCATGGATTGTCAGACAAGTATTGGGATATTTTCATAGATATGTGTTCAGACAAATATGATACATCCGGCAAACATGAAAGCATTTGGGAAGCTGAATTTGCAGGAGATGGAACCGGTGACGTACGTGCAGAAGGACGTATAGGTAATACAAATGGTATTCAGTGTCCGGATTATTCTTCAAAGACTGATATAGTAGGTAAGAATGATCCAGGTTATGCTTATGCATTTCTGTGGGCTACACCGAAACTTTATGACCTCTATGGATATGAGATGCCTTATGGAAAGAATCTAAATGGAGCAACCGCTACTAAACCTACATGGGCAGGTATTGGTGATGGAAAAAAACCAATAGTGAGAGATGACAGATTTATATGGAATATTGCTCCTTTTACATACAGAAAGAGCACAGTTGCTGATGATGATACTAACACAAATGCAGCAAAAGGAGTGGTAGGAAGAACATTCGAGTGTAGAGACCTCTATTATTGGGTAATGTCCAAATTTGAAGACAATCCTGATTATGTAGGTTATGGCTCTAAGTCATATGAATATGGCTTTACAGATGAGATTTACGACTCGGGGAAGCATAATGAAGGTGATTTCTATAAAAAGACTCAAGACAACCAGACTGGTAGAGATGCATTATCCCGTGATTTATGTGCTGCTAAGTTCCGTCGTGAGTATGAGCCTGCTACTAAGAAGAACAAAAACAATACTTCAATCAATTTCCCTATCATGAGGTATTCCGATGTGCTTCTAATGATAGCTGAAGCAGAGAATGAAGTAAACGGTCCTACAGATAAAGCTCTTGGCTATATAAATGATGTGAGAACAAGAGCCGGTATATGTAAATTGGAAGAGCTTGATGATTATCAATCAACTCAGGAATACTACCGTAACGCTATAAAGGACGAGCGTGCTCGAGAGTTCTGTTTCGAGTTTACAAGACGTTACGACTTGATACGTTGGGGCGATTATATTGACAATATGCATGCCTTGATAACTGAAACAGGACAGAAATACTGGAAATGGGGATTGCAGGTAGCAACATTCTTTAATATTCCGGAATCATATAATTATTTTCCTATACCGGAAAGTGAAATGTCAGTAAACAAGCTGATAACAACAAATAACCCGGGATGGTAATAAATGTCAATTATAAATAGATAGAATAATATGAAAACATTTAAAATATTAACTCTTTCATTCTTGGCTTTAAGTGCATTATCATGCCAGCAGACATTGTTTGAGGATGTAAGCAAGGCTGATGTTCATGTTGTAGAAAGTGAGAATGTGAGGTACGACGGAAATATAATCACTGTGAAAAAAGGTGAGACTGTAAACTTTAATCTGACAGGCTCTCCCGATTTTATTACATTCTATAGTGGAGAATTAGGGCATCAGTATATCTACAGAAAACGTCTTGATGGCAATATTGATGATATTAAGTCTGCTACTCTTAATTTTACGGTTTGGGCACAGTATGGAGTGGCAAATTCTACCGGAAATTCCACTAAAGACCAAATGCAGGTTCTCTTTGTTACAGAAAATACGGATGGAACGCCAGTTTTCCCGGGGCTTAGCAGAAACTTTGAACAGGACTCAATAATGGTAGAAGAGGAAATACCTTGGGAGAAGTTAGTCGACCAGAATCTTATGCCTAACAAACCTGGAGATATATATTCAAAGTATAATCCGGACAAGCCTGATGATTTGTTTTCTGCAAATAGTCTGAGTGTGCCTTTAACTCCATATTTGGGCAAGAAATTAACGTTGGCGTTAGTTCTTAATAAGGAAAAAAAACAAGTACGTGTAGGATTGACTGATAAAGACGAAAGTATAGCACAATCCACATGGCACTTTGAGAATATGTATATAGAGACAACATGGAAAGATGGTCGAGTAACTAAGCAGTATCCTGATGCTTTTGGATTAACTCCTATTAATATGAAGCATGAAACTGTATTCGCTGATCATTCCGACAATGAATTTAGTATGCCTACAGATAAAGAATATGGCGCAGTAAAAGCCGGAGTGGAAGGGTATTGGAATTTTAGTAATCTTTCATCAGGAAAAATTGATATTTCCGGGTGTGGTGCGAATTATGAGTGGAAATATTCATGGCTTGTATCTGATTATTTAAATCTTGCTTCAATGGGAACACCTGATACCGGTGTTAAAATAAAAGATATAAATCTTCCGGTAGAAAGTTACGAATATACATACAGTAAAGTAGGTACATACAAAGCGACTTTTGTTATGTCTAACGAAAACTTCGAAGACGCGCAGCAAAAGTTGGTAGAGTTTGTGATAAATGTAGTTGAATCCCTATAAAACTAATATACGATGAAAAAATACTTTAAGTCATATATACTTTTTGCCCTGATGGCATTAACGTTTGCAGGGTGTAAAACTGACGACCTTAAGGATGATTTGGACGACCTTAAGGACCGTGTAACGCTGCTTGAAGAGCAGGTTAAGATTTTGAATGATAATGTCGAGGTATTTGCTTATGTACTTAATCCTGACAATAAGACTATTTATGATGTCGTGGAAGGCAATGGCTCTTATACTATTATATTGAGCAATGGTGAGAAGCTGCAGTTGACTTTAGGCTCTCAGGGAACTGTGGAGACTCCAACAATAGAAGTAAACGACGAAGGATACTGGGTTATCAATGGCGTTGCTACTACTTATAAAGCTAAGGGAGAAGCAGGTGATAATCTGATTCCAGAATTTAGAATAAACCCAACTAGTGGTAAGTGGGAAGTCAGATATGGTGAAGATGTGACTTGGACAGAAGTTACAGGCGATTATAATGTAGATGCTGCCGGTGACAAGTTCTTCGAGTCGGCAGAAGTTCAAGGTGATACTTTTGTTATTACTGGCAAGAATGGTGATAAATATGAAATGCCTATTGTATGGGGCCTGAAATGTATGATTGAAGGCGATGATGTTATTGAATTCCAGCCGGGAACCAAGCAGGATTTTAATGTTACCATAGAAGGAGACGGAGAACCACTGGCTCCTATATATCCGGAAGGATGGAGGGCAGAGCTTACTCCACAGACTGAAGTTGGTAAATATACATTGACTGTATATGCACCGTCTTCAACAACTTCAACATTATCAAGGGCAACAGCCAACAATTCAGAAGAAGTTGTGGTACGTGCCAACAAAGGTGTGTTCTGGGCTGTTGATAAAATTAATGTGAGATTACCAAAGGAATATACTTCTGATAAAGATAGATATGATGATGGTCTGTCTATTACAGTGAATGGGTTTACAATAAATCGTGATGATTATGGCCTAAGTAAATTTTTGCCATCAGATGGCGCAATTACAGAAAGTGGTGTATATTTTGTTACTGATGCTTCACAGTCTTCTTTGGCGGTAACGGATATTACACTTAACATTGCAGATGGTATTAATAATCTGATTATAATTAATGAATCTTCAAGCAAACCTACTTTGAAAATCAATGCTGTACATACATTAAAAGGTACATTGGTTCTTGATAATCTGGACGTACAAGCAGAGAATAAGGATTATCTCTTTGATGTTGAAGGTAATAGCGATATAAATATTGTGATTAATGAATGTGTAATTAAAGGTTTGGTCGCAAATAAGGGTTTTGTGAAATCTACAAATAAAGGAACAATTGATACTTTTAGTATTTCTTCTTCAGATTTAGTGCTCACAGATATGGGAGAAACCGGTGCAAATGATGAAGTGGATATAGTAACAGACATTGTTAAATGTGAAGTATATACATTTACAAATAATGTAATGGCTTATAATCCGCAAGACGTTTCTTCAAATAAGATCTCTAATTTTAAATTGTTTAAGAATAATACAGATGGAGTTATAAATTCATTGAGTATTAATAACAATACATTTATTAATATCACAACAAATAGCCAAAATAGTGCGTTAGGTTTATTCTATTTAAATTATATTGGAACTACTACGCGAAAAGAAACAATAACATATGGTTCTGAACAAAAAACAAAAGTAGTTGACATTGCAGAAGGTGCTGTCTTAGAAATAGCTAAAAATATATGTTATTTTACACTAGATTTGGAGAAGAATACTTTTTTCATAAGACATAATTGCTATCAAATAAGTGGAGAAATAAAAGTTGAAGATAATATAGTAGGTTATGTGAGTGGAGAAAAAGAATCATTTAAAAACTTTTATACTTCTGTAGGCAATGGTCAAGCAAATAGTCCAGAAGGTGTAAAGAATGATATTACAGCTAAAGAAAATATTTTTGATGGAAATGGTTTGGATTGGAATACATTTACATTTAAACCAACCGTTGAGTTCTCTTCTTATGGTGCACAACGTTAAATTATAATACAATGAAAAAGTTTTGGATATTTATCATAACAATAATCCCTCTGTTGGGTTTCACTTCGTGTGACGACAGAGACGAGATAAGAGACGAGATAGACGCACTGTCTGCCCGTTTGGATAAGTTGCAACCGGAAATAGATAAACTGAATGACAATATCAGTACATTCTATGATTTGGTTAACGGTAAAATACTGTTTACAGACTATAGTTATAATGAGGAAAATGGCGACTATACATTAACACTAAGTAACGGTAAGACTTGGACTGTTTATAGTGGAAAGCCAGAAAATGGTGTTCCTGTAGTGACAATAAAAGATGGCCGTTGGGTGTTTGAGTATAATGGAGAAACAAAAGATTTGGGAGCGGCTGTTCCTGAAGATGGAAAAGATGGAGTTACTCCGGTAATGTCAATAAATGATGAAGGATACTGGTGCTATTCCATTAATGGTAGTGACCCTGTACCTGTTGATGGTCCGTATAATGTGGCTGAGGTGGGTAGTATTAAACCAAGTATATTTGAAGATGTAAAGACGAAGGATGATAATAATAAAATATTGTGCTTCAAACTTTATGATGATGATGTTTATACTGAAATACCTGTGTTAGGTGGCCTCGATATGACATTTCCTAAAGAACCGGTTTCTGTTAAACAAGGTGGAAAAACAACTATAACAGCAACTCTGACTTATGTGGAGAATGTTGTTATAAATCCTACACCTTTGCAAGTGGAACTGACAGATGCAGTTGATAATAATTTATCAATATCTGCACCTGCAGGTTTAGAAACCGGTGATTATAAAATATATTTTGAAATATATTCCAAAGAAGGTTACCGTTTGGTAAAAGAATTAGATGTTAAAGTTACTTCTAATGATTAATTGATAACTATATGAACAGATATAAATCATTAATACTAATAGGACTGTTTGCAGTAGGATTTACTGCTTGTAAAACAGACGACCTTGAAAAAGACATCGATGCGCTAAAAGAGCGTGTTGAAAGTTATGAAATGCAAGTGCAGAAGCTGAATGATGAAATGAACATTATTCGGGCTCTTCTTGATGGTAATAAAACCATAACAGACTATAGCATTGAAGGTGATAAATATACTCTTACCCTAAGTAATGGAGAAACTATCGTATTGACTCAGGGAAATGACGGTGGAAATTATCCGACCATAGAAATAGGTGCTAATGGAAACTGGTTCATAGATGGCAATGATACGGGTGAAAGGGCTGAAGCTGAAAATGGTGAGAATACACAAGTTACTCCTAAATTCGAAATAAAGAACGATACATGGCGGGTAAGTTATGATGGAGGAGAAAATTATGTTGATTTGGAAAAACCTGCCACAGGAACACCTGAGGGTACAAGTCCTATAAACGATTTTGAGGTAAGTGATGATGGAAGTGAATTTACATTTACAATAAATGGTAAATCATACGTAATTCCGGTAGTGAAAGGTTTGATATGCGAGATTCTTAATGAACAGGAAAGCTATGTGGTGGAACGAGGAAAATCAATCGATATAAAAGTAAAAGTCGCCAAAGGAGATTTGGTACGTGCTGTTGTTCCTGCAGAGTGGAAAGCAACAGTATCAAACTATACAGATTTGACTAATGAACAGGAATTGACTATCACAGTTACAGCTCCGAACATATCAAGCAAGTGTGTTCTTTCTGTAGAAGTAACCAGTGGCGTAAATACCGCATCAGATGAAGTAACATTAAGAACTGCAACAACAAGCTATTATGATGATTACATGGCCGGACTGGATATTCAGATAGGTAATGTTACTATAAATAAGTTTACGCATCCGGACGCAAATTTTGTTGAAAGTTCAACAACATTGAGTTCAGGTAATGTTTATTTCTTGAAAGAAGGTCTAAGTTTAACTATATCTAAAATCAGAGTCTCAGATTATCTTTATATAATAGGTGATAAACCGGACAGTAAGCCGATATTAGTTATGGGAAATGGCGTATTTTTTGCATTGAACTCAGATAATAACTCGGCATCAGGATTATATGTGAAAAACGTAATAATTGATGGAACTTCAAATGGAAACTATCTATCTAATATTGAGGGTGGTGATGACAAAAATGTGGTTTATGATAATTTTATAATGGAAGATGTTATTTTTAAAATGGCTCAAGATAAACAAATATCATATTTCAATCATAAAAATTCAATTGTAAAAAATATTTATTTTAATTCTTGCCATTTTATTTTAGCTGATGGATCACTGGATGCTAAAGTAGTTAATATTGGTAGTACAGCTAGCACTGCAGCATGGAATGATGCAAGTTTGACAATACAAAATAGTGTGTTCCAATCTTCTGCAGAAAATAAATCTGTTGGCTTTAAGTTATTTGTCAGTACAAATAAGAAGGGACAGGTCTTTATTGAACGAAATACATTTGCAAATGTTTACCCCAATTCAGCACAGGCTTATATACAAAATACACCTGATGAATACAGTTATTTCAGAAAAAATGTCATATATGGTAATGCGGCACCATATGATGGAGCAGCTAATATAGTTTCTTTAAGTGCAAATGTAGCTGCAGAAAATCTTAATGGACAGAATTTTGTAGATAATATTGTTTTTGAGAATGCTGGCATAAGTTGGAAATGTTTCAGAACAAATCCACCAACTGGAATTACTAATAATATAACAGTTAATTCGGGCTCTCCTTTTGAAACATCTGATTTTTCTAGTGGCAATTTTGTCATAAAAGAAGATTATAAAGATTACGGAGCAAATCAGAACTAGGAATAAAATTATAAGGCTGCCGGATAATGATTGTTTCGGCAGCCTTATTACTAAAGTTAACATTAAATCGAATAACTGATGCAAAAAAGTTTAATCTTAAATTTAATCTTTTCTACATTCATAGCATTGGGAATTACGGCATGTAAGGATGATATTGTGAACGGTAATCCTGATGGTATGGGCAGTGAACTGCCTGATAATGTAGCGGAAATGATTTCTGATTATAATTCCGGTATAGCCGCGTATCAGAAATTGTTTACTGGAAAGCACCAGATAATAGACTGTATAGCCGAAGAAAATGGCGGTTACAGGGTGATGTTTTCTGATAAAGACGCATTTACCGCATATTCAAATGAAAATTTAAATACAGACATACCTGTATTCGCTATAAATGAAGACGGCTTCTGGATATATACGTTGAATGGCGAGGAACATATACTGACTGATACGGATGGAAATATGTCCGGTGCAATATTGGGTACAGCAAAGACCATAGTTACACCAAAATTATCATTGTCAAATGAAGGTAAATGGTTGGTATCATTTAATGGAGTGCAATGGAAGGAGTTATCAGACTTTACTGTACAAGATATTGAAAATAAGAAACCTGCGGATTTTGCCCTTTATAAAACAGTATCATATGATGATGAAACACGTACGTTGCGGATGGTGTCAAGATACGGGACTTTGGAAAAAACAGCGCAACTTGAATTTATTGATTCTACCCCTGCATGGCGAAAATTCGTAATGAAATCAGAAGACAACCTTTTGCTTGATTTCTCTTATGCCGGATATAAACATGGTGAAGTGGCTCCACCGGATGGCTTCGCTTTAGGATATAAGGTGATAAACATTGCACAGGAAATGGTAGCAAGAGGCAAAAGCGCACGAGAAACTTTCATAGAGGTATTGCAGGAAAATAAAATGATGGCCAATGATAATGGAAATCAGAATAATCCTGATGCAAGGGTGGTGCTATATTTCCCTAAAGGTGATTATGTGTTGCACGATGAGAATGATAATAGAAATGATCCTGACAGTGAAAATCAACAACTTTCCGGACATGATCCTCTGAAACCTTATGACCCAACAAATGTGGTAGACAAGACTGTTGCATATGGTCTTGACTCAAAAGGGAACAATACTTCTGATTGTATAACCATAACAGCAGGTAACTTCGTAATAAAAGGTGACGGAAGAGGGCATACACGTATCATAATGGATACTCCGATGCTCCCGACCAATCCGGCTACACTATATTCTTCGCCTGACTTGTTGCAGATAAAGCACAACAGCGACATTAAGGATATAAGTTGTAGTGTGATTTCGGATGCACCGAAGGGCTCTTTCAGCGTACAGGTGTCTGCTCCGGACAAGATAAAGATTGGTGATTGGGTTTGTCTGTATCTTCTTAATAACAATACGGAACTTATTGAAAAAGAGCTTTCCCCTCATCAGAGGGAACCGTATATGACAAATATGTCTCAAGGTGTAAGGGTAAATGACTATCATCAGGTGATAGGCAAGAATGGTAATATGATAGTGTTCAAGGAACCTATAATGCATGAGGTGGAGGCAAAATGGGGATGGAAAATATATTCGTATTCCAATTATGGAAATGTTGGAGTGGAAGATTTGACTTTTGTAGGAAATTGTGTGGACGACTTTAAGCATCATAGAAGTTGGATAGACGATGGGGCGTATAAGCCTATCAGCTTTGTTCGTCTTACTAATTCATGGCTGAGGAGGGTTGATTTTGAAAATGTGAGCGAAGCTATGACTATAACCTCTTCTGCAAACTGTTCTGCATATGATGTAAATATAACAGGAAGCAGGGGACATTCTGCCATACGCTCGGCAGGTTCATCAAGAATATTTATCGGAGCGGTGACAGACAGGACTGCCGGACCGGCGGTGGACGATGCAAGTAAAACGATAGATGATGCCGGACAGTATCATGCTTGTGGTGTGTCTAAGCCAAGTATGGGGGCTGTGATATGGAACGTCCACTGGGGTACGGACGGATGCTTTGAGGCTCATGCCACCCAGCCGCGTGCCACATTGATAGATAATTGTCAGGGTGGATTTATGCAGTCAAGGCAGGGAGGGGATTCCGACCAGGTGCCAAACCATCTTGCAGACCTGACTATATGGAACATGAATGTGGAGCAAGTTGGGCCTCCTTCTAACAAGGGTGACGCTCCTGCAGATGGAAAGTTTGACTGGTGGAGATATGGTAGCGACACAAGTGAACGGGAGGCTAATAACTGGAAATTCCTCCCTCCTGTAGTTGTAGGTATTCATGGTATTAAGATTGACTTCGTACAGGATGAGAAACAGATAAGGCTTGATGAAAGCAACGGAACTAAAGTTCAGCCGGAATCATTATATGAGGCACAATTGAAGTTGAGGTTAGGATATGTGCCGTCGTGGCTGCTTGAATTGAAAGGAAAATAAATTGTCTGTGAACGGTAAATGAACGGTCAGTGAACAATGTATGAACATTGTTCGAAGATGATTTAACGGTCTTCATTTCATGTTCATATTATGTTCATTTGGCGTTCATTCCTCGTTCATCAAGCGTTCACCGGTTTTGCAGAAAAACTGTTTAAACGGTATTTAAATGGTGTTTAAACACTGTTTAAAATGTTTTTAAGATTAACGAATAAAAATAAAGATATGAGAAAGAATATTTTTTTGAATGTTTTAATTGGAGTGTTAGCCTTGACTTCATGCAAGGATGAGGTAATAACTCCTGAAGTCGAGATACCTGTTCAGCCGGAAGAGGCATTGACAATGTTGGAAGAGTATAACAGGAATATTGCAGCATTCCAGATGGTAGCTGAAGGTAAGGTTACTGTGGTGGAAGTGGCCGAAAACGGAACTCTGAAATTCGACAATAAGGCGGAGGCTAAATTCTCTTTTAATGAGAATGCAGATCAGGATATTCCGGTATTCGGTATAGACGAGAATGGATATTGGCAATATATGATACATGGCGAGACACAGGAACTTAAGGATATGAGTGGCAACCGTGCTGCTGCATTGAGTGGACTTGGATCAGGTGTATTTACACCAAAGGTTTCAATAAGTAAGGATGGATACTGGCAGGTGTCTTTCAACGGAACTGAATGGAGAAAGCTGTCGGATGTGATAGCTCCTTCACTCGAAAAGAAAACAGCTGAAAGTTATGCGTTATTCAAATCTTCATCGGTAGAAGGAAAGACTATGAAGGTTCAGTCGGTTGTGGGTGGTATAGAATATGCTATCCAACTTCCTGAAGATAATATGGCTGAGGCATGGCGCAGGTTTATAATGAATACCGACGACAATGTATTGCTGGATTATTCATATGCAGGATATGACCATGGAGAATCGGCTCCGGCTGATGGATTTGCGTGGGGATACGATGTGGTTAACGTGAAGGAGTATATGGAAAAGAATGGTATTAAATCTGCAAGATTGGCTCTTAATAAGATAATGTATGAAAGGAAAATGGTTCGCACTTGTCCTGAAGAACCTTTCCAATCAGTTGTCAATAAGGACGCAAGAGTTGTAATATATTTCCCTGAAGGAGAATATGTATTACAAACAGGAACAGAAAAGAAAGAGGGATATTCATGGAAGAATAATAAAAATGAAGTATATTATACTTTCCCGGAAATATACGCTGGAAATTTCATCATCAAGGGAGCCGGAAAGGATAAAACCAAGATAAAGATGGTTTGTACAAAATTTGACGGTACAAAAGAAGATATTAAGGATCTTCCCAAGGATGTGTATGGAAGTACTATGTTGTCAATTAAGAATACACAGAGTCCATATAACACAGGACATTCAAAATTATATGCCAATGTCGTGGAGAATGCAAAGAAAGGTGATTTCTCTGTGAATGTACAGCTGATTCCCGGTATGACTTTGAAGTCAGGAGATTGGGTACAGTTGAGATTAAGAAGTGTGGATGAGGATTTACTGAAAGATGAAATGGGACCATTGTATGAATGGGGCAAGAATTATAAATCTCAAATAATTGGAACAAATTATGGCAAAGGACTGTCTATATTCCAGCAACCGGGAATAAATTCTGATAATAATAATGAGGATGGTAATGGCGTGAGAATAACTGAATTCCATCAGGTGAAATCTGTATCATCAAATAAGATTGTCTTTTATGAACCGATTATGAGCGACATAAACGTTGAACATAAGGACTATGGAGGATGGGAAATCAGAGGGTTCAATTGTTTTGAGAATGTCGGAGTAGAGGATTTGACTTTTGTTGGTAATGCTATATCTCCTTATGCGCATCATGGTGAAGATTTAGGCTTAGATACAGATGATATATGGGTATATGATGAAGGATTCAAACCGCTCTCGTTTTCTCGTGTTGTAAATTCATGGGTAAGGAATGTTGGTTTTGAAAGTGTGTCAGAAGCTGTGACATTTGGAGAGTCAGCGAACTGTTCTGCCTATAATATTGAAATAACAGGTGTGAGAGGACATTCGGCTGTCAGGGCTGCAGGTTCTTCAAGGGTATTTATAGGTGGAATATCAGATAATAGTAAGGACAATGATGGTAAAGGTGACGGACAGTGGCATGGCTCAGGTGTTTCTAAACCAAGTATTGGAAATGTAATTTATGCTACAAATTGGGGTACTAATGCATGTTTTGAATCTCATGCCACTCAGCCGAGAGCTACTTTGTTTGATAATTGTGAAGGAGGATTGATTCGATATCATTCGGGAGGTGCAGATATAGAAGCACCAAACCATTTAAGGGATTTAACTATTTGGAACCTTAATGTTACTGGTACAGTTGATGAAAAGAACGATCCTTGGGGTACTGATTTCAAATGGTGGGCATCAGATAATATCTGGTGGAAAATCTATCCTCCTATCGTAGTCGGAACTCATGGTCAGACTGTGACGTTCTCTAAAGAGGAAGGACAATTGACTTATGAAGAAAGCACAGGCAGCAAGGTTTATCCGGAATCGCTCTATGAGGCACAGCTTAAGAGAAGATTAGGAACGCTTCCTGCATGGATTAAAACAGTGAAATGATATACTCTAATACCGGTAACCGACCGTTGCCGGTATTGTATGTTATAATTAAAGTTCTTGTATTATTATGGAATTAAAAAGGGTTTTGTCGTGTTTGTTGTTGTGTGTAACATTGTTAAGTGCTAACGCTAAATCGACAGCTGATATGGAATGGTGGCGTGAAGCACGTTTTGGAATGTTTATTCATTGGGGATTGTATTCGGTAGCTGCCGGTGAATGGAACGGTAAACAAATAGACGGGATCGGTGAATGGATACAGAATTTTGGAAAGATATCCAACAAGGATTATGAAAAGTTGGCTAAGGATTTCACAATGGCATCGTATAATCCTGAAAGTTGGGTTAAGATGGCTAAGAATGCCGGTGCCAAGTATATTGTATTTACTACCAAACATCATGAAGGTTTTTGTCTTTATCCAAGTGATTATTCTGATTTTGACATTGAGTTGACTCCGTATAAAAGAGATCCTTTGAAAGAATTGATTGATGTTTGTAGAAAATATGATATAAAGGTAGGATTATATTATTCACACCGTCAGGACTGGCGAGAAGAAGATGCTGCTGTTATGAAGAATGAGTATGACGGGCATTATGGTAAACTTAAATCTGCCGTTAAGCCTAATTTGGATAGATATATTCAGGAGAAGGCTATACCACAGATGAAGGAATTGCTGACCAGATATGGTAAAATTGATGTGCTATGGTATGATACTCCTTTTGATTTGACTAAGGAGCAGAGTCAGATGTTTGTTGATATAGTTAGAAAACTTCAGCCGGAGTGTGTAATCAACGGTAGAGTAGGGTATGACCTGGGTGATTATGGCGCATTGGGAGATAACGAAATGCCATTTGCAAGTGCTGCTAAAGACCTGGAAATGGTAGCTACCATGAATCATACATGGGGTTACAAGAAACAGGATAATGACTGGAAAGCAGCAAGAGATATCTTATGCTCTTTAATAGAATGTGCAAGTCGTGGAGTAAATTATATGGTTAATATAGGTCCTAAAGCTGATGGAACAGTTCCACAACCAAGTGTTGATATAATGAACTATATTGGGAAATGGATGTCGAAGAATTCTGAAGCTGTTTATGGTACCACAAGTAACCCGTTTAATGACAATTTCCCTTGGGGATATGTTACAAGGAAGGATAATTCTATTTATTTGCACTTGTTGCGTGAACCAGTGAACAGAGAAATTGTGTTGAAAGGAATGCTTTCGGTTGTTGATAATGCTTATATCCTTTCAAACGGTAAGAAAGTGTCTGTCTTAAATGGAGAGTTTTGTAAGTTGTCTGTTCCGTCAGGATTGGATTATGAAGAGATTCCTGTTATAAAAGTAGAGTGTGAATGGCCTGCAAGATTTAATGATGAATGCTATATGAATGAGAATATTATAAGTATTCCTGTAGCATCTGGTAAGATTATTCCGGGAAAGGATGGTGCTCTTAAAATAGCAGAAGGATGTAATACATCTGGTTTTACTAATAAGACAGGAGCTTTAAAACTTGGATTTATTGTTGAAGAGCCGGGAGAATATATAGTAAGAGTGCATACAAACAGGCATTGGAGACGTAGTTTTGCTAAAGGTATGCGTATAACGTTAAAAGTTGATGATAATAAGGCTTTTGAAAATGTAGAACTGAAGCAGGACTTTGAATATGACAATGTTCGTCGTAATTCATATCCGGAATCATACAGCGATTTGGGAACGGTAACTTTTGATAAATGTGGACTGAAGAGTATGACGTTGTCTGTTGATGCTGTTGGTACTTTTAGTATGTTGGGCTTCTTTGGTGAGGATATTCAGAATGAAAGTGATAATAATATCCGTTTTAATAAAATAGAATTGATAAAGAAATGATTTCTCGTGAAATTGCTTTATTTAGTAAGATATTGTTAATATCTTTTTGTTGCGCCCTTTTGTCATGTAAGGACAAAGAGGTTGTAACACCTCCTGATGGTAGTGGAGAAGGTATAGTAAATCCGAAAAATGAACTTGAGAGGAATATCGTAGGATTGAACAAAGACCTTGTTCAGATGAAGAAAATGTATAACGGAGAAACGAAAGTCTTGTTTTGTCTGACTCAGACAGGTGGAGGTATGACTATCGGACTGGAAGATAAGACTTCTTTTATTGTATATGCAGACGCGGAGGCAGCAGACAAGAAAACTATTCCAATAGTAGGTATTGATGAAGAAGGGTACTGGGTGTATAAATTCAATGGCAAGACTGCGTACCTTACTCCAAAAGGCCAGGACAGAATCAAAGCTGTTGGTAATGATGCACAGGTGCCTGAACTGAGGATTAATGACAAAAAATCATGGGAGGTATCATTCGGTGATGGAAATTGGTATAAGATAGGTGATGAGGCTTTAGGTAAGGTGGAAGGTGTGTTGCCGGCTGCTTTCTCACCTTATGCATCTGCGTCATGGAACGAGGATGAGAAGATTGTTACTATTAATATGAAGACAGGTAGGAATGGGGACAAATTTGAAGTGAAGGGATTACCTACGACTGATGCCTGGAACAAGTTTGTAAACCAAACATCTGATAATGTTCTTCTTGATTTCTCTTATGCCGGATATATGCATGGAGAAGTGGCTCCGCCGGAGGTCGCTCAACTAATCTCGCAAAAATACAAGAAAATCAATGTAGCTGACGAGATGAAGAAAAGGGGACTGAATGCAAGACAGACTTTCATTGCGCTGCTTCAAGAGAACAATATGAATGTTAAAAACGGAGCAAATCAATCTAATCCTAATGCTAAAATAGTGTTTTATTTTCCGGAAGGGGATTATGTGTTGCACGATATGAGCGACAATTATAAAAATACCAATCCTGATTATAAGAATAATGCTTTCAAGGATGAAAATGGCAATAACGCAAGTTCTCCTATATTGATTCATGGAGGCAATTTTGTGATTAAAGGTGATGGCAGAGGCAGGACAAGACTTATTATGGATTCTCCTAATCTTCCAAGTGATGAGGATAAGATGTATTCATCGCCTGATATGATTCATATTAAAAGAGAAGCGTTTCTTGGGGATTATACACCAAGTGTCAATGTAACGGGTGATGCAGCAAAAGGTTCTTTCAGTGTAGAAGTATCCAATACTGCAAGTATCAAAGAAGGTGACTGGGTTTGTCTGTTTTTAGAGAATAACTCACCTGAAGTTATAGCTGAAGAATTACAACCATATGCCGTAGAGTCTTATATGTCTGATATTCTTTCAGGTATCACGGTAAATGATTTTCATCAAGTGAAGAAGGTAAAAGGTAATTTGATAACCTTTTATGAGCCGATTATGCATGAGGTAAAGAAAGAATGGAAATGGCAGATTAAAAGATATGAGCATTATGAGAATGTGGGGGTAGAAGATCTGACGTTTGTAGGGCATGCGAAGAAGAATTTCGGACATCATGCGAGTTGGGATGATGATGGGGCTTATAAGCCTATCAACTTTTCGCGTGTGGTCAACTCGTGGATGAGAAGAGTTGATTTTGAAAGTGTCAGTGAAGCTTTTACAATTTCTCAAAGTGCTAATGTGTCGGCGTATGATATAAATATAACCGGTAATAGGGGACATGCAGCTATAAGGTCGGCGGGTTCGTCGAGAGTATTTATCGGAAAGGTGACAGATAATACTAACGGACCGACTGTAGACGACAGGATTCATATGGACGGAGCAGGACAGTATCATGCATGTGGGGTGTCAAAGCCGAGCATGGGAGCCGTTATTTGGAAGGTGCAATGGGGAGCAGACGCTTGTTTCGAGTCGCACGCTACACAGCCGAGGGCTACATTAATTGATAATTGTATTGGCGGATTTATGCAGTCGCGTCAAGGTGGTGATTCTAATCAGGTACCTAACCACTTAGGTGATCTGACGCTATGGAACTTATGCGCTATAAGGACTGCTGCTATGACTAATAAAGGAACTAAACCTGCTAATGGCGAGTTTGACTGGTGGAGGATTGGTGGTAACAATTGGAAATTCCTTCCACCTATTATTGTTGGTTTTCACGGAATTTCTATTAATTTTGTACAAGATCAGGTGAAACTTGATGAAAGCCACGGTATGCCGGTGGAACCACAATCTCTATATGAGGCTCAGCTTAAACACAGACTGGGACATGTGCCGGCATGGCTGCTTGATTTGAAATAACTTGTATGGAAAGGGAGGAATTAATAAAACGTTTGAAAGATATTGAATGGGATGACTTCGAGGTGAAGGAAGCCCGTAACGAACTGCCTAAGAATATTTGGGAAACGGTGAGTGCTTTCTCGAATACGTCAGGAGGTTGGATTGTTTTGGGCATAAGGCAAAAGGGAAATTCTTTCTCGATTCATGGCGTGGGTAATGCAGAGAAACTTGAGCAAGATTTCCTTGGAACATTAAGGTCGCAGAAATTTAATATCCGTTTGTCGCCTATTGCACGTCAATATATGATTGACGGGAAAAAGGTTTTGGCGTTTTATATCCCTTCATCTACACAGAAACCTGTTTATTTTGGGAATCCTTTTAATTCTTTTATCCGTATGGGAAGCGGTGACCAAAGGGCTACAGAAAGTGAGATTATGGCTATGTATCACGATCAGTCTTTTGGAATTCGTTCTGAATTGCCTATTCCTGAGACAGATATTTCCTTGCTCAATATGGATTCGTTGAATAGTTATAGAGGGTATCTTAGAGCATATAATCCGCCTATGGCGTATGATGATTTGGATAACGCGCAATTTTGTGAGCGAATATCTGTCTGTAACAAGAAAGGAGAGCTGACTTATGCGGGATTGTTGATGTTCGGTAAGGGAAGTGAGGTGCAACGGCATGTTCCTACTTTTTGTATGGATTATATTGAAATTCCGGGAAAGTCCATAACGGAGGCTGCAACACGTTATTCGTACAGGATACCTGAACAGGATAATTTGTGGGAAGCCTCGCAGGTGGTAATCAGACGTTTGCTTACTCTTGTTGACAGACCATTCAAACTGAACAAATTAGGGGTGGCGGAAGATGATGGAAGAAGATTTGAGGTCTTGAGAGAGGCATGGGTAAATATGTTGATGCATACAGACCATTTTAGTCCGTTGAGATCGTGCGTAAGAGTATATACTGACAGAATAGAGTTTTTTAATGCCGGTTCATTTCCTATCCCTCCGGAGCGTATGTATGGAACATTGTTTTCACAATCGAGAAATCCTACTATCGCCAAACTTTTCCGCTTTGCCAAACTGGCGGAAAATGCCGGCTTCGGTATTGAAAAACTGCTTGGGTGGAAAAAACTTACAGGAAGCGATGTCTCTATCAAGAATGAAAGGGATTATGTGCTTGTGACATTGGGCTTTTCTGACGTTGTCGTAGAAAATGTCGTAGAAAATGTCGTAGAAAATGTCGTAGAAAATGTCGTAGAAAAACTTTCTTCCAGACAACTTGAGATACTTAATATGATTAAGGGAAATCCTCTTTTGTCTGCAGTGCAAATAAGCTCTTTGATGAATATAAATGTAAGGACGGTTCAAAGAGATTTGAAACGCTTGAAAGATTTAGGGTTTATTTCACGAGAAGGTGCTGATAGAGGTGGAAAATGGAAATTAAAAAAATAATTTTTAAACTTAGTATCATGAATCTAAAAAGAAATTTTGGCTTTTTATTATTGATGGGGGCGGTGCTGCCTAATGCTTATGCTAATGTGGGTATGACACCTGAAACTGAGAATGTACAAACGATAGCCCAAAGCATTGACGAAGTGAAACTGAAGGAACTGCAGGAGTTCAGAAAGAAGTATAAATTGGCAGATCCTAAAGCTTCGGAAAGTGAACTGAAAACCGCACAGATGGCTCTGAAGATGCTTATGCTGCAAAGAACGGGTGAATATTCTGCAACAGGAGCTGATTTGTGGGGTGACAAGGTAATGAACCAGCATCTCAGGGATGTGGCAAAGAATGTAAGGGTGTTGTCATACGGTGCGCTTACATTGGGTAAATCAGGAAAGGCTGATTTGGACTTGTACCTTGACTTCCTGTTTACACATAATTTCTTCGTCAGAATGCCAAAGTTGGTATATAGCAACTATAGTGACGTTAGAAAGATTCCTACTGACCTGATGAGTGCGCTTCCTGTTCTGGATGACGTACGCAAGGCTAAGGTGATTGCGGCTGTACAAAAACTTCTGGAAGTGGATGTGATACGACAGGGGGATAAGGCTATCATGAACTGGATTAGTTCTGACTATATCTTCAATGTGGTGCCTTATGTGTTCAACCTTGCAATTGCAAATCCTGATGACCAGCAGGCTATACAGGATTTACAGCTGTTGTCGGGATTCCTGCGTGTATGTACGCGCTATAATGTAGGTAATAAGGATATTCTGAAACCGGACGGAACAGGATTCCACCACAATGCGCATTACAATGGATATATGTATTCGTACAGGACATGGGTGGAATATTTCAACAGATTTAAAGGTACGTCCCTCAAAATTGACAGAAAATCGTATGAAAGGTTGAAGAATGCTGTGGTGACGCTTTATATGACCGCTATCTGTGCGGAAGGCGACAAGAACCGCATTTATGCCAACAGTATGGCCGGACGTCATCCGTTCTATAGCATAGAGGTTCCTTTTACTCAGGAGTTGTTCGATAGGCTTATAGAAATAGGTGGTGATGCCATGGGTACTGATATCGACAAGGATTTGGCTTCTTATTATAATTATTTCTTCAAAACCAATAAGTATGACGTGCCTGCAGCTGATGCTGACGGTTTCTATCAGTATAATTACAGTGCTGCCGGGGTATATCGTCAGCCGGGATGGGTGGCTGTGATGAGATGTCCTACAGAGATGCTTTGGACAGGTGAGATTTACAATAAGACTAACCGTTTCGGAAGGTATCAGGGACATGGTACATTGGAGGTGCTTTATGAAGGAGGACTGGAGCCTACCGGATATCCTGCAAAGAATGACAACAAGGGTGCCGGATGGGATTGGAATATGATGCCGGGTAGTACTACTGTTCATTATACTGACTGGGCTGAGATGATGCCTTACAAGAATGACAAGGACAGATTTGACCAGAAAGCGAAGACTACTAATTTTGCCGGAGCTGTGTCGATGAAGAAGTACGGACTTTATGCGGCTGCTTTCGATCAGGGTGATAACTGGGGAAGCCAGAGATTCGTTCCTACTAACCTGACTTTCTGTAAGTCGGTTCTTGCTATCGACGGAATGTTGTTCAGCATCGGTAATGGAATCTCGGCAAAGGGTGATTATTCTGATGATATGACTACGGCCACTAACCTGTTCCAGACTATTGTGACAAAGAAGTATAGTAAGTTATCAGTAAATGGCAAACAGGTGGGTAATGGTGGAAATATGACTATACCTTCCGCCGATGCTGTAACAATGATTAATCCTGTGTCGACAGGTTTCTTTGTTCCGGCCGGACATGATGAGATTAAGATAGTATATGGCAAGCAGGAAACGCCGTCATCTCAGGGATTGGCTGCTAAGCCGGCTACTGAGGTGGCAGCAAAGGCATATATCAACCATGGGGTGAAACCGGAAAAGAAATCTTATTCGTTTGTGGTAGTTCCTGCTGCGGATGAGGCTAAGATGAAGGATGTGGCTGACAGACAGACGAAGGGCGAACTGTTTAATATAGTGGAGATGCAGGATTCTCTGCATATAATAAAGTATGTGCCTAAGAATGTATTGGCTTATTCTTTCTTTACTCCGGCCAAGGGAGTAAGTGCAGGTGAGTTGGTAAGTACTGCAACTGAGCTTTTGCTTATTGAGGAGAAGGATGCTGAAGGTAACTTGAAACTTGCTTTGTCGAATCCTAACTTGCGCCCTAAGATGATTGATAAGAAGAACTGGAGGGAAACGCCTACTCCTGCATTTATAGAATTGAAAGGGCAGTGGCAGATAGACGGAAACGCTCAGGGGGTATTCCTGAAAACAATGGAAAACGGTAATACTGAGGTATCTTGTCTTTTGAGAAATGGAATGCCTGTATATGTAAATCTTAAGAAGGTAAAGTAAGAGATTTCTTAGTAGAATAATAATAAAAAATGACTCTTCTGGAATGTTCCGGGAGAGTCATTTTTTTTAACTGGTTATTGTTCTTCAGTTTTGTCTTTTCTGTATGACAGAGGACTTATATTATATAAATCCTTGAAGCATTTTGAGAAGTATCTTGCAGAACTGAAACCTAATTTTTCGGCAATCTCTGTTATGTTCAGTTCTGGATTGTTACGCAGCAGGTATGCTCCTCTTTTCAGACGTATGCTTGTGATGAAATCGTTTGGTGTCTGTCCTGTTATGGCTTTTATCTTGGCAAAAAGGTTTGTCCTGGCCATCCCCATTTCGCGTGCAAATGTATTCATATTGAACTCGGCATTTCCTATGTTCTCTTCTATTATGGAGATAGCTTTGTCAAGTATCTCTTTATCGAGTTTGTTTGTAGCCAACATCTGGACATTGGTTTCAGGACGATGACTGAACTTTTCCTGTAGCAGGATTCTGGAGTTTACAAGATTGTTACATCTTGATATCAGCAGACGGGCATTGAACGGTTTTGTGATGTAGTCATCCGCGCCTGTCTGGAATCCTTCAATATATTGTTCTACTGCTGTCTGTGCAGTGAGAAGTATTACAGGAATATGACTCGTGGCAGGGTTGGTCTTTAGCTTTCTGCATAGCTCTTTTCCATCCATGCCGGGCATCATGACATCGGTAATGATGATGTCAGGCATTATTTTTTCGATTTTGCTTAATGCACTTTCTGCGTCAGGCATATCATGTATTGTGTAAAAGGGACTGAGAATCTCACGGATAATGTTTCGGATTTCTGTATTGTCTTCTACTATCATCATGTTAGGTTTGTCTGATATGTTTTCTTCAAAAGGTTCGTCCTCTTCTTCGGTTGTATGTGATTCGTGCGTGTCTTTTAGTACTATTGGCTTCTTATCGTTCAACAGAGTCGGACATTCTTCCTGACTGATTGATGGACCTTTTTCAGTTTCTGAGTATAGTTCATCTCCTAATGGGAGTGTGAACGTAAATGTTGAACCTACGTTTATTTTGCTGTTTACACTTATTTCGCCGTGGTGCATTTTAATTATGCTTTTTACCAGCGCAAGTCCGATACCGGAGCCGCTTATACCATTTGCTGCATTGACGGAGTTGTCGGACTGGTAGAAGATATCGAAAATCTTTGTGAGGTCCTTTTCAGGTATTCCTTTGCCATTGTCGGCTATTGAAATATTTACTTTGTTTATGTCTTTGCTTATGTTTATTGAAATCTTGCCTCCCTTGGGGGTGTATTTAATGGCATTAAACAGCAGATTGTTTATGACTTTCTGTATTTGTTTGGAGTCGTACCACATCTCTATGTCATCATGGCTGGAGGTAAATTCCAGACTGATGGATTCACGTGATGCGTAGTCGCTAAACAGCAGGTAGTTATCTTTAAGGAAACCTACTATATTGCCACGTGTGACCTGTAGCTTGAGATGACCGAGTTCGTGCTTGCGATAGTCAAGGAGTTCGGTTATAAGCTCGCGAAGCTGCATGCAACTGTGGTACATGGAAGATAGTTTGGAATATGTCTGCTGGTTCAGTTTATTGTTTTGTATTAGTGTTTCTATTTGTGATATGATAAGGGTCAATGGGGTGCGGAATTCGTGGGATATATTGGTAAAGAGTTTCAATTGAGCCTGATTCTCTTTTTTTATGTTTTCTGCATGCTGTTGTTCAAGCTTTAATGATTCTGACAGACGCAGACGGGTGATGTATATGCTTATCAGATACCATATAATGGCAATTGCTGTCAGAATATATATTATAAAGGCCAATGGGGTCTGGTAGAATGGGGCTTTTATCTTTATATTCAGTTTCAATGGTTTGCATACGGATTCATCAACTCCTTCCGGCTTGACAATCAGTGTGTAGTTGCCCGGATGAAGATTGGTATATGTAATCTCGTTTGAATTTCTTGTGTCGGTCCACTGTTCTGAAAATCCGTCTAATTTATATATGATATTGTTCCTGTTTTCAGGAATGAAATTTGTGACGGCAAATTCCAGACACAGCATGTTCTGCTTGTGACTGAGTGTAATATTGTCTGTATATTCTATAGACTTGTTTAGAATTCTGCTACTGTCGTTTACGTTTATATATTGACCGTTGACTAATAATCCTGTAGGTATGATGCTGTATGGTTTGGGCTCTCTTTCTAAATCATCTTCAAAAAACGATACCATATTATGAATACCACCAAGGAATATTTCGCCATCTTTGGCTATATATAATGCATTCTCGTTTATGTCATCAATAGGGAATCCTGTTTCCGAGTTGTAATTATGGAATATTTTATCTGTTGGATTGAAAATTGAGAATCCATCTGTGGTTATGAGTAGAAGGTTGCCGCTTAACGGTGATTCTGCAGTCTGATAGATACAGTCGTTGCCAAGCTTGTTGCTCTTCTTATCATAGTTTATGAAGCTGTCTGTGGAAGGGACGTATAGGTCAAGTCCGCTACCGGAAGTTGAAAACCAAACGTTGCCTTTGCTGTCTTTGGTTATGTCGTTGATGTTGTTATTGCTGATAGAGCCTGTGTTATTCGGGTCATGACGATAGTTTTTGACTCTTCCAGTCTTTATATTATATACATAGGCTCCCTCACCTGTAGCTGCTATCCACAGGTCGCCGTAATTATCGAATGTGATGTCTGCCACCATACCTATTTTCTTGTTTCCGGGAAGGTCGTTCAGTAGCTGTCTGCATTTGCCGTCCGCTTTTGAGAAAAGGCATATGCCGTTTTGTGTGGCTATGACGAGTGTATCAGGGGTATATTCTTCTATATCTCTGATAATGTCTGACGGTAGGGTGGTGTCGTTTCCCTGTTCGGATTTGTAGACTGTTATTTTATTTTGAGCAATGTCGTATTTGTTTAGTCCGCCGGTGTGTGTACCTATCCATAGTGTGTTCTTTGGCTCATCAAAATATAGTGCTTTAACGTTGTTGTGGGACAATGTATTGGCTTGTCCCGGTTTGCCTGTAAGCCATCTGAAAGTGTTTGTAGACCTGTCTAAATAGTTCACTCCTCCGCCTTCTGTAGCTATCCACAGGTTGCCTTTGTTGTCTTCGACCATACGTCCTACGATAGGGCTGCTTAGACCTTGACTCTCGTCTGTCGAAAATTCGTAGCGGTTGTAGATGGAATATTCTGGGTTAATATAGTTTACTCCTCCGAAATATGTTCCTATCCATAGTGTGCCTTGCTTGTCTTTTTCGATACACCACACGGAAGAATGTGACAAGCCGGAACCGGAATTGCCGGAGGAATAATGTGTGAATTTCCCGCTTGATTTGTCGTATTTGTCAAGACCGTTGAATGTTCCTAACCATATGTTGCCTTTGTCATCCTGGCAAATGGCACGGACGAAATTCGACGAAACAGATGCTCCGTTGTTACTGGAGGCTGACTTGTAATTCTTTATCTCTCCGTGTTTTGATATTTCATAGACTCCGTCGTCCCAGCTGCCTGCCCATAAAGACTCTGTATTGTCTATATATAATTGTGTAATGTTGCCGCCTGGTATTATGTGCGTGTATTGCCTGGTGGCTGCATCATATTTATAAATACCTTGTGAGGTTCCGAGCCATAAGTTGCCGGATGTGTCGAATATCATTGAATTGATGGTGGCAGCATCGGACGGCAACTTATATTCTGCTTCAAGTGATGATGCTTTTTCATTGTAGGTGTAAACTGTATTTTTTTTACTGATATAGAGTTTGTCATGGTAATAGATGCAGTCTGCTTTTCCTTTGTGAATCTCACTGAACTTACGTGTAACCTTGTTGAATTCGCTTACTCCGTCTGTGCTCAATATGAAAATTTTACCGTTCTTATTGCCGGAAACTTTTAGGATTAAGTTGGACGGAAGACTGAAAGGGTTGTCTTTTTGACTTTTGAAAGTGTGAATTTTATTGCCATCGTACACGTTAAGGCCTACTCGTGTTCCTATCCATAGCATTCCGTACTCATCTACATAAAGGTCGTTAATTGATAATTGTGACAGACCGTCATCTGTTGAAAGATGATTGAAAATAGTACTTTTTGTAGCTGAATTTAAGAAACAGCAAAGAAATGATATTTGAAACAGAATTGTAAATATGATAGTAAACTTTCTCATAGGCATTGTCTTATTTGGCAAAAATAACGATTTTTTTTCTGAATAAAGGTATAACTTTTACACTCTTTTCTTGTATAGCATTCGAATTTGTG
This sequence comes from uncultured Bacteroides sp., assembly GCA_900544075.1. Lineage (GTDB taxonomy): Bacteria > Bacteroidota > Bacteroidia > Bacteroidales > Bacteroidaceae > Phocaeicola. The sequence goes on along the minus strand of UQTJ01000013.1, from coordinate 57,222 downwards.
ATACATTTGTGCTATGTATTTAAAATTATAATTATCATGGAAAACGAAAACAAAAATAACCAGTTGCAAATTGAACTTAAAGAAGAAGTAGCGAAAGGAACATATGCTAACCTTGCAATAATCACTCATTCAACTTCGGAATTTATTATTGACTTTGTGTCTGTATTGCCGGGACTGCCGAAGGCCGGAGTACAGTCAAGAATAGTGATGACACCTGAGAATGCTAAAAGGCTTATGTTTGCATTGCAGGATAATCTTGTGAAATATGAAAGGAACTTTGGAACAGTAAAAATGCCGGAAGAACGTAATCTTCAGAATGAAAAAGGTGGAAAAACATTTGTTCCGCCATTGAGCGATTTTAAAGGAGAAGCTTAAAAATACATAAAAAATATTTATTTCGGCCCAATTTGCGCAGTTTGACGCAGGTTGGGCCTTTTTTATTTTGAAAAGTGTTTGTGTATTAAAAACTTATTCGTACCTTTGCAACCCGAAATATGTAGTTTCGCTTTAGGATTGGAATTTGAATAAACAATAATATAAATTTAAAAATCAAACAAAATGCCTACTATTCAACAATTAGTAAGAAAAGGAAGAACGGTTTTGGTTGAGAAGAGTAAATCACCAGCACTTGACTCTTGTCCTCAGAGACGTGGTGTTTGTGTTCGTGTTTACACTACAACTCCTAAAAAACCTAACTCAGCAATGCGTAAAGTTGCTCGTGTGCGTCTGACAAACTCTAAGGAAGTTAACTCTTACATCCCAGGAGAAGGACACAACTTGCAGGAACACTCAATCGTATTGGTACGTGGTGGTCGTGTGAAAGACCTTCCGGGTGTGCGTTATCATATCGTTCGCGGTACTTTGGATACTGCAGGTGTGGCAGGTCGTACACAGAGACGTTCAAAATATGGTGCTAAGCGTCCAAAACCAGGACAGGCTCCAGCGGCAGCTAAGGGTAAGAAAAAATAATTTTAGCTGAGTACAATCCTTTTAAGTAAAGACTTTATTAATTTCGTTTTGGTTTGTTGGAAAAGCTTTAAGGTTGAGTAAATATCTCAGAGGAGATGTTGAAGCAAACAGAGGTGCAGCCCCAAACTAAACATAATTTGTCAAACAAAATGAGAAAAGCAAAACCAAAAAAACGTGTGATCCTTCCGGATCCAGTATTTAATGATCAGAAGGTTTCTAAATTTGTAAACCATCTGATGTATGATGGAAAGAAGAATACTTCTTACGAAATCTTTTACGGTGCACTTAATGTAGTTGGTACTAAGTTGCCTGCAGAAGAAACTTCTGCTCTTGAGGTGTGGAAAAAAGCTCTTGAAAATGTAACTCCACAGCTTGAAGTTAAATCTCGTCGTATCGGTGGTGCAACATTCCAGGTTCCTACTGAAATCCGTCCTGATCGTAAAGAATCTATCTCAATGAAGAACTTGATCTTGTTTGCTCGTAAGCGTGGTGGAAAGAGCATGGCTGATAAATTGGCTGCTGAAATTCTTGACGCTTATAACGAACAGGGTGGTGCTTTCAAACGTAAGGAAGATATGCATCGTATGGCTGAAGCTAACCGTGCTTTCGCACATTTCAGATTTTAATCAAGTAATAATTTAATAACTAAAGATTTAAAATGGCTAAACAAGATTTGCACTTGACCCGTAATATCGGTATCATGGCTCACATCGATGCCGGTAAAACTACGACTTCAGAACGTATCTTGTTCTACACTGGTCTGACTCACAAAATTGGTGAAGTTCACGATGGTGCTGCAACAATGGACTGGATGGAGCAGGAGCAGGAACGTGGTATCACTATCACATCTGCAGCTACTACTACTCGTTGGAAATATGCGGGTAATACTTATAAAATTAACTTGATTGATACTCCGGGACACGTTGACTTTACAGCTGAGGTAGAACGCTCTTTGCGCGTACTTGACGGTGCAGTTGCTGCATATTGTGCTGTAGGCGGTGTAGAACCACAGTCTGAAACTGTATGGCGTCAGGCTGACAAGTACAATGTTCCACGTATCGGTTATGTAAATAAAATGGACCGTTCTGGTGCTGACTTCTTCGAAGTTGTTCGCCAGATGAAAGATGTTCTTGGAGCTAACCCTTGTCCGGTTGTTATTCCAATCGGTGCAGAAGAAAACTTCAAAGGTGTAGTTGACCTTATCAAAATGAAGGCTATAGTATGGCACGATGAGACAATGGGTGCAGACTACGATGTAGAGGATATCCCTGCTAACCTTGTAGATGAAGCTCAGGAATGGAGAGATAAGATGCTTGAAAAAGTAGCTGAGTTTGACGAGGCTCTTATGGAGAAATATTTCGATGACCCATCTACTATCACTGAAGAAGAAATCTTGCGTGCTCTTCGTGCTGGTACATTGAAGATGGATATCGTTCCAATGTTCTGTGGTTCTTCATTCAAGAACAAAGGCGTTCAGACTCTTCTTGACTATGTATGTGCTTTCTTGCCTTCTCCGCTTGATACTCCAAACATCATCGGTACAAACCCAACTACAGGTGCTGAAGAGGACCGTAAGCCAGATGAAGATGAAAAGACTTCTGCTCTTGCGTTCAAGATTGCAACTGACCCTTATGTAGGTCGTTTGACATTCTTCCGTGTTTACTCTGGTAAAGTAGAAGCTGGTTCTTATATCTTCAACTCTCGCTCAGGTAAGAAAGAACGTGTATCTCGTTTGTTCCAGATGCACTCAAACAAGCAGAATCCTGTTGAAGTGATTAGCGCAGGTGATATAGGTGCCGGAGTTGGTTTCAAGGATATCCGTACTGGTGATACTCTTTGCGATGAAACAGCTCCAATCGTTCTTGAATCTATGGACTTCCCAGAACCTGTTATCGGTATCGCAGTTGAGCCTAAGACTCAGAAAGACCTTGATAAACTTTCTAACGGTTTGGCTAAGCTTGCAGAAGAAGACCCAACATTTACTGTAAGAACTGACGAACAGACAGGTCAGACAGTTATCTCTGGTATGGGTGAGCTTCACTTGGATATCATTATCGACCGTTTGAAACGTGAGTTCAAGGTTGAATGTAACCAGGGACGTCCTCAGGTTAACTACAAGGAAGCTATTACTAAGACAGTAGAACTTCGTGAAGTTTACAAGAAACAGTCAGGTGGTCGTGGTAAGTTTGCTGATATCATCGTAACTATCGGTCCAGTTGACGAAGATTACAAAGAAGGTGGACTTCAGTTCATCGATGAGGTTAAAGGTGGTAACGTGCCTAAGGAATTTATCCCTTCAGTACAGAAAGGTTTCCAGACTGCAATGAAGAATGGTGTGTTGGCTGGCTTCCCTCTCGATTCATTGAAGGTTGTCTTGAAGGATGGTTCTTTCCACCCGGTAGACTCTGACCAGTTGTCTTTCGAAATTTGTGCTATTCAGGCTTACAAGAATGCTTGCGCTAAGGCAGGTCCTGTTCTTATGGAACCTATTATGAAGCTTGAAGTTGTTACTCCGGAAGAAAACATGGGTGATGTAATCGGTGACTTGAACAAACGTCGTGGACAGGTTGAAGGTATGGAGTCAAGCCGTTCAGGTGCTCGTATCGTTAAAGCAATGGTTCCATTGGCTGAAATGTTCGGTTATGTAACAGCATTGCGTACAATCACTTCAGGTCGTGCTACTTCTTCAATGACTTATGATCATCATGCACAGGTTTCTAGCTCAATCGCTAAGACTGTTCTTGAAGAAGTTAAAGGTCGAGTTGATCTGGTTTAATCAATAAAAATATCTTGAAGCCTATGAGGGCTAGCGAATGACTCTTAGCCCTCATGCTTCATCTTATCATAAATAACTAATTAATAATTTAAAACTTAACAATGAGTCAGAAAATCAGAATTAAACTGAAATCTTACGATCACAACTTGGTAGACAAGTCTGCTGAAAAAATTGTAAGAACTGTGAAGGCTACAGGTGCTATCGTTAGCGGTCCAATTCCATTGCCAACACACAAAAGAATCTTTACTGTAAACCGTTCGACTTTCGTTAACAAGAAGTCACGTGAACAGTTCGAATTGTCTTCTTATAAGAGACTTATCGACATCTATAGCTCAACTGCAAAAACTGTTGACGCTTTGATGAAATTGGAATTACCAAGTGGAGTAGAAGTAGAAATTAAAGTTTAATCAATTAAAATTTAACTGAAATGCCAGGATTATTAGGAAAGAAAATCGGAATGACATCCGTTTTCAGTGCTGATGGTAAGAATGTACCATGCACTGTTATCGAAGCTGGTCCTTGTGTAGTTACTCAGATTAAGAGTGTAGAAAAAGATGGCTATGCAGCTGTTCAGGTAGGTTTCCAGGACAAGAAGGAAAAGCACACTACTAAACCGTTGATGGGTCACTTTAAGAAAGCTGGAGTAACTCCAAAGAGACACTTGGCCGAGTTCAAAGATTTCTCAGAAGAATTGAATTTAGGTGACACTATCACTGTAGAGTTGTTCAATGACTCAGCTTATGTTGATGTAATTGGTACTTCTAAAGGTAAAGGTTTCCAGGGTGTAGTAAAACGTCATGGTTTCGGTGGTGTTGGACAGACTACTCACGGTCAGCACAACCGTGCTCGTAAACCGGGTTCTATCGGTGCTTGTTCTTACCCTGCAAAGGTATTCAAAGGAATGCGCATGGGTGGACACATGGGTGGTGACAGAGTGACTACTCACAACTTACAGGTATTAAAAGTTATCCCAGAACACAACCTTCTTCTTATCAAGGGTTCTGTTCCAGGTTACAAAGGTTCAATCGTAATAATTGAGAAATAATGGAAGTTAACGTATTAAATATTAAAGGTGAAGATACTGGTAGAAAAGTAGCTCTTAACGATGCTATTTTCGGTATTACACCAAACGATCACGCTATCTATCTTGATGTTAAGCAGTACATGGCTAACCAGCGCCAGGGAACTCACAAATCAAAAGAAAGAAGTGAAATAAGCGGTTCTACTCGCAAATTGGGTCGTCAGAAAGGTGGTGGCGGTGCACGTCGTGGTGATATCAACTCTCCTCTTTTGGTAGGTGGAGCACGTGTATTCGGTCCTAAACCACGTGATTACTGGTTCAAATTGAACAAGAAGGTTAAGGCACTTGCTCGTAAGTCAGCTTTGGCTTATAAGGCTCAGACTAACAACATCATAGTAGTTGAAGACTTCGCTTTCGAAGCTCCAAAGACTAAAGAATTTATAAATGTTGTGAATAATCTGAAAGTAGCTGGCAAAAAGCTGCTTATGGTTTTGCCGGAAGCAAATAAAAACGTATATTTGTCCGCTCGTAATATAGAGCGTGCAAACCTCGCAATTGCTTCTGCGTTAAATACTTACTCAGTATTGAATGCAGAAACTCTTGTTGTTACTGAGAACGCATTGAAAGCTATCGAGGAAACCTTAGTTAAATAATTAAAGGAGGCTTAGTAAAATGGGAATTATTATTAAACCGTTAGTTACAGAAAAAATGACAGCAATAACTGAAAAGTACAACCGTTTCGGTTTTATTGTGCGTCCTGATGCTAACAAATTAGAGATTAAGAGTGAAGTCGAAGCTTTGTATAACGTAACTGTATTAGCTGTAAATACTATTCGCTATGCAGGAAAGAATAAGAGCCGTTATACTAAATCAGGCCTTATCAAGGGTCGTACTAATGCTTACAAAAAAGCTATAGTGACATTGAAGGAAGGTGATACTATTGATTTTTATAGCAATATTTAATAAATAAGATGGCAGTACGTAAATTTAAGCCCACAACACCGGGGCAGAGACACAAAATTATTGGTACTTTTGAAGAAATTACTGCATCGGTACCAGAAAAATCTCTTGTATGTGGAAAGCGTTCTACTGGTGGTCGTAACCACGTAGGTAAAATGACAATGCGCTATATCGGCGGTGGTCATAAGAGAAAATTCCGCTTTATCGATTTCAAGAGAAATAAAGACGGTGTTCCAGCAGTAGTTAAGACAATAGAGTATGATCCAAACCGTTCGGCTCGTATCGCTTTGTTGTTCTATGCTGATGGAGAAAAAAGATATATCATTGCTCCTAATGGATTGCAAGTTGGCAGCACTTTGATGTCTGGAGCGACTGCGGCGCCTGAGATTGGTAACGCACTTCCGCTTGAAAACATCCCTGTAGGTACAGTAATTCACAATATAGAATTACGCCCAGGTCAGGGTGCAGCTTTAGTAAGATCGGCTGGTAACTTTGCTCAGTTGACTTCTCGCGAAGGTAAATACTGTGTAATCAAATTGCCTTCAGGTGAAGTAAGACAAATCTTGAGTGCTTGTAAAGCTACTATCGGTAGTGTTGGTAACTCAGACCATGCACTTGAATCGTCTGGTAAGGCTGGACGCTCACGCTGGTTAGGACGTCGTCCACACAACCGTGGTGTTGTTATGAACCCTGTTGATCACCCAATGGGTGGTGGTGAAGGACGTCAGTCTGGAGGTCATCCAAGATCACGTACAGGCTTGTATGCTAAGGGCTTGAAGACAAGAGCACCTAAGAAACAGTCTTCTAAGTATATAATTGAGAGAAGAAAGTAATAACTGATTAATTGAGTAAATTATGAGTCGTTCATTAAAAAAAGGTCCATATATTAATGTAAAACTGGAAAAGAAGGTGCTTGCTATGAATGAAAGCGGCAAGAAATCAGTTGTTAAGACTTGGGCTAGAGCTTCAATGATTTCCCCAGATTTCGTAGGGCATACTATTGCAGTTCACAACGGTAACAAATTTATTCCTGTGTATGTTACTGAAAACATGGTTGGACACAAGCTTGGTGAATTCTCACCAACTCGTACATTCCGTGGCCATGCCGGTAATAAGAAAAAATAACGGGAAACTTATTTGAAAAATAATAAAGTAAATAATAATGGGAGCAAGAAAAAAAATATCGGCTGAAAAAAGAAAAGAAGCCCTTAAGACCATGTATTTTGCCAAGTTGCAGAATGTGCCTACTTCTCCTCGTAAAATGCGTCTTGTGGCTGACATGATTCGCGGAATGGAGGTTAACAGAGCACTTGGTGTACTGAAGTTTTCTTCTAAAGAAGCTTCTGCAAGAGTGGAAAAATTATTACGCTCTGCTATTGCTAACTGGGAACAGAAAAACGAACGTAAAGCTGAAAGCGGCGAATTGTTTGTAACTAAGATTTATGTTGATGGTGGTGCAACTCTTAAGAGAATGAGACCAGCTCCACAGGGTAGAGGTTACAGAATTCGAAAACGCTCAAATCACGTAACTTTGTTCGTTGATTCTAAGAATACTAATGATAATCAAAATTAAGAGTAGATGGGACAGAAAGTTAATCCGATAAGCAACCGTTTAGGAATTATCAGAGGATGGGATTCAAATTGGTACGGTGGCAAAAATTATGGTGACGCTTTGCTCGAAGATAGCAAAATCCGTAAGTACTTGAATGCCAGACTAGCTAAAGCTAGCGTTTCAAGAATTGTAATTGAACGTACTCTGAAATTGGTGACAATCACTGTATGCACTGCTCGTCCAGGTATTATCATAGGTAAAGGTGGTCAGGAAGTTGACAAGTTGAAGGAAGAGTTGAAGAAGATCACTGATAAGGATATTCAGATCAATATCTTTGAAGTTAAAAGACCTGAGTTAGACGCTGTGATTGTTGCAAACAATATAGCACGCCAGGTAGAAGGTAAGATCGCTTACAGACGCGCCATCAAAACAGCTATTGCCAACACAATGCGTATGGGTGCAGAAGGTATCAAAGTTCTTATCTCTGGACGTTTGAACGGTGCTGAAATGGCACGTTCTGAAATGTATAAAGAAGGACGTACTCCACTTCATACTTTCCGTGCAGATATCGACTATTGTCATGCTGAAGCTTTGACTAAAGTTGGTTTGCTGGGTATCAAAGTATGGATTTGCCGTGGCGAAGTTTATGGAAAACGTGAGTTGGCTCCTAACTTCACTCAGACAAAGGAAACTGGCCGTAACAACGGTTCAAACAATGGTGGAAAGAATTTCCGTAAGAAAAGAAACAACAATCGCTAACGAATTTGAATTTTAGGAATTATGTTACAACCGAAAAAGACAAAATTCAGAAGACAGCAGAAAGGTAGCGCTAAAGGTAATGCCCAGAGAGGACATCTGCTGGCTTTCGGTACTTTTGGTATCAAGTCATTGCAGACTAAATGGATCACTGGACGTCAGATTGAAGCAGCTCGTATTGCTGTAACAAGATATATGCAGCGTCAGGGTCAGATATGGATTCGTATTTTCCCTGATAAACCAATTACTCGTAAACCTGCTGACGTGCGTATGGGTAAGGGTAAAGGTTCACCAGAAGGATTTGTTGCTCCTGTAACTCCAGGACGTATCCTGATTGAAGTTGAAGGAGTTCCTTTTGATATAGCTAAAGAAGCTCTGCGCCTTGCAGCTCAGAAACTTCCAGTTACAACTAAGTTTATTGTTAGACGTGATTACGACGCAAGTCAAAATGCTTAATTGAGATATGAAGATTGCAGAAATAAGAGAAATAGCTACTAGCGAATTAGCTGAAAGAATTCAGACTGAAGAAGCTAATTACAAACAAATGGTTTTGAATCATTCAATCTCTCCAGTGGCAAATCCTGCTCAGATTAAACAATTGCGCAGAACTATCGCAAGAATGAAGACAGAGTTGCGTCAGAGAGAACTTAACAAATAATAATGGTCCACATGGAAGTTAGAAATTTAAGAAAAGAAAGAACTGGTGTTGTAGTAAGCAACAAGATGGATAAGACCATTACTGTTGCTGCTAAGTTTAAGGAGAAACACCCTATTTATGGTAAGTTCGTTAGCAAAACGAAGAAATACCATGCTCATGATGAGAAGAATGAATGTCTTCTTGGTGATACAGTTCGTATCATGGAAACTCGTCCATTGAGCAAAACTAAGAGATGGAGATTAGTTGAAATTATTGAAAGAGCTAAGTAATCATGATACAGACAGAATCAAGACTTACAGTGTGTGACAACAGTGGTGCAAAAGAAGCTCTTTGTATCCGTGTTTTGGGAGGTACAAAAAGACGTTATGCCTCTGTTGGGGATGTTATTGTAGTTTCAATAAAGAGTGTAATCCCTTCAAGTGATGTTAAAAAAGGTGCCGTATCAAAAGCCCTGATCGTACGTACTAAGAAAGAAATTCGTCGTGCTGACGGTTCTTACATTCGTTTTGATGATAATGCTTGCGTATTGCTTAATAACGCTGGTGAAATTAGAGGAAGTCGTATCTTTGGTCCGGTTGCGAGAGAATTGCGTAATGCAAACATGAAAGTTGTTTCTTTGGCACCTGAAGTACTTTAATTTTGTAAAGATTTAAGTAATGAGTAAATTACATATTAAAAAAGGCGATACAGTTTACGTTAACTCTGGTGAAGATAAAGGTAAAACTGGACGTGTGTTGAAAGTTCTTGTTAAAGAAGGACGTGCTTTAGTTGAAGGTATCAACATGGTATCAAAAAGTACTAAGCCTAACGCTAAGAACCCTCAGGGAGGAATTGTGAAACAGGAAGCTCCTATTCACATTTCTAATTTGAACCCTGTTGATCCTAAAACAGGTAAACCAACACGTATTGGTAGAAGAGAAAGTTCTGACGGTAGAACATTTGTTCGTTATGCTAAAAAATCAGGAGAGGAGATCTAATAAATGAGTAATACTGCAAGCCTTAAGAAAGAATATGCTGAGCGTATAGCTCCAGCATTGAAGAATCAATTCCAGTATTCTTCGACAATGCAGATTCCTGTTCTTAAAAAGATTGTTATCAATCAAGGATTAGGAATGGCTGTAGCCGATAAGAAGATCATAGACGTTGCTATCAATGAATTGACTGCAATAACAGGTCAGAAAGCTGTAGCAACTGTATCTCGTAAGGATATCGCAAACTTCAAGTTACGTAAGAAAATGCCTATTGGTGTTATGGTAACTTTGCGTCGTGAGAGAATGTATGAATTCCTTGAAAAACTTGTACGTGTTGCTTTGCCACGTATCCGTGACTTCAAAGGTATTGAAAGCAAGTTCGATGGTAGAGGTAATTATACTTTGGGTATTCAGGAACAGATTATCTTCCCTGAAATCAACATCGATAGCATCACTAAGATTTTGGGTATGAATATCACATTTGTGACTTCTGCTCAGACTGACGAAGAAGGATATGCTCTTTTGAAAGAATTCGGTTTACCGTTTAAAAACGCTAAAAAAGATTGATAAGCTATGGCAAAAGAATCAATGAAAGCTCGTGAAGTAAAAAGAGCTAAACTTGTTGCAAAATATGCTGAGAAGCGTGCTGCACTCAAGAAAATCGTTAACACTGGCGACCCTGTAGAAGCTTTTGAAGCTGCTCAGAAGTTACAGGATCTTCCTAAGAACTCTAATCCTATTCGTTTGCACAACCGTTGCAAACTTACAGGACGTCCAAAAGGATATATGCGTCAGTTCGGAATTTCACGTATTCAGTTCCGTGAAATGGCTTCTAACGGTTTGATTCCGGGTGTAAAGAAAGCTAGCTGGTAATTTTTTTATTATTAAATATTGTCAGGGTAGTCCTGATTAATTTAACAATTTTATTTTATGACAGATCCAATAGCAGATTATCTCACAAGATTGAGAAATGCGATTAGTGCAAAGCACAGAGTAGTTGAAGTGCCTGCATCTAATTTGAAAAAAGAGATCACTAAGATCTTGTTTGACAAGGGGTACATTTTGAACTACAAGTTTGTAGAAGATGGTCCTCAGGGTACAATCAAAGTGGCTTTGAAGTATGATAATGTTAACAAAGTTAACGCTATCAAGAAACTTATCAGAGTTTCTACTCCAGGTATGCGTAAATACACTGGTTACAAAGACATGCCGAGAGTTATTAATGGATTAGGTATAGCTATTATATCTACTTCAAAAGGTGTAATGACTAACAAAGAAGCTGCAGATTTGAAAATCGGTGGTGAAGTTCTTTGTTATGTATATTAATTAGGAGGATTATCTATGTCAAGAATTGGTAAATTGCCTATTTCAATTCCTTCAGGAGTAACAGTTACTCTTAAGGATAATGTGGTAAACGTAAAAGGCCCTAAAGGTGAATTGAATCAGTTTGTAGATCCTTCTATAAATGTTGAAATTGCTGACGGTCACGTTGTATTGACTGAGAATGAAAACGCATTATTGGATAATCCAAAACAGCGTCACGCTTTCCACGGTTTGTACCGTGCCTTGATTAACAACATGGTAGTCGGAGTTTCTCAGGGTTATAAGAAAGAATTGGAACTTGTTGGTGTGGGTTATCGTGCTTCTAATAATGGAAACATCATTGATTTTGCATTAGGTTATACACACAATATATTTTTGCAGTTACCACCTGAAGTAAAAGTTGAAACAAAATCTGAAAGAAATAAGAACCCTCTTATTATCTTGGAATCTTGTGACAAACAACTTCTTGGTCAGGTTTGTTCAAAAATACGTTCTTTCCGTAAGCCTGAACCTTATAAAGGAAAAGGTATTAAGTTTGTTGGCGAAGAAATTCGTAGAAAGTCTGGTAAGTCAGCTGGTGCTAAATAATTCACTTAAATACGTATAATTATGACAACAAAAATAGAAAGACGAATCAAAATCAAATATAGAGTACGCAACAAAATTTCAGGTACTCCTGAACGTCCGCGTATGAGTGTATTTAGAAGTAACAAGCAGATCTATGTTCAGGTTATTGATGATTTGAGCGGAAAGACATTAGCTGCTGCATCTTCTCTTGGTATGGAAGCATGTCCAAAGAAAGAACAGGCTGCTAAAGTTGGTGAACTGATCGCAAAGAAAGCTCAGGAAGCTGGTATTACGACTGTCGTATTCGACCGTAATGGTTACTTGTATCATGGGAGAGTAAAAGAAGTAGCTGATGCTGCTCGTAACGGTGGACTTAAATTTTAATGAATTATGGCAGTTAATAACAGAGTTAAGATCACTAACGATATTGAATTAAAAGATAGATTGGTTGCAATCAACCGTGTTACTAAAGTTACAAAAGGTGGTAGAACTTTTAGCTTCTCTGCAATCGTAGTTGTAGGTAATGAAGATGGTATCATCGGTTGGGGACTTGGTAAGGCTGGTGAAGTAACTGCAGCAATCGCTAAAGGTGTTGAATCAGCAAAGAAAAACCTTACACGTGTTCCTATTCTTAAAGGAACTGTACCTCACGAACAGTCTGCAAAATTCGGCGGAGCTGAAGTATTTATCAAACCAGCATCAACAGGTACTGGAGTGGTAGCAGGTGGTGCTATGCGTGCGGTATTGGAAAGTGTAGGTGTTACTGACGTCTTGGCAAAATCAAAAGGCTCTTCAAACCCACACAACCTTGTTAAAGCAACTATCAAGGCTTTGGGTGAAATGAGAGATGCCAGAATGGTTGCTCAGAACAGAGGTGTAAGTTTGGATAAAGTATTTAGAGGATAAGGAGGAATAACATGTCAACTATAAAGATTAAACAAGTTAAGAGCAGAATTGGTGCTCCAGCAGATCAGAAAAGAACTTTGGATGCGCTTGGTCTTCGCAAGATGAATCGTGTGGTTGAGCACGAAGAGACTCCATCAATCCTTGGTATGATTCAAAAGGTAAAACACCTGGTAGAAATCGTTAAGTAATATATCGTTAATTATAAAGGATTTTACAATATGAATTTAAATAGTTTACGTCCTGCTGAAGGTTCAATTAAAACTAGAAAAAGAATTGGTCGTGGTCCAGGTTCTGGTTTAGGTGGAACTTCTACAAGAGGACATAAAGGAGCAAAGTCAAGATCTGGTTATTCTAAGAAGATCGGATTCGAAGGTGGTCAGATGCCACTTCAGCGTCGTGTTCCGAAATTTGGCTTTAAGAATATTAACCGTGTAGAATACAAAGCTATCAACCTTGATGTTATACAGGCTTTGGCTGATGCTAAGCAGTTGACTAAAGTTGGTATCAACGAATTAGTTGAAGCAGGTTACATTTCTTCTAACCAGTTAGTGAAAGTTCTTGGTAACGGTAGTTTAACTACTAAGCTTGATGTTGAAGCAAACGCTTTCTCAAAAAGTGCAGTAGCTGCAATCGAAGCCGTTGGTGGTAATGCAGTAAAACTCTGATTAAATGAGAAAATCTATAGAAACATTAAAGAATATATGGAATATTGAGGATCTGAGAAAGCGGATCCTCATTACCATATTGTTTGTCGCAATTTATCGATTGGGATCATACGTTGTATTGCCAGGTATTAATCCTGAGATGTTGTCTAAATTGCATGAGCAGACAAGTGAGGGACTTTTAGCCCTGTTGAATATGTTTTCTGGTGGAGCATTTTCAAATGCATCAATTTTTGCGCTGGGAATCATGCCTTATATCTCGGCTTCCATCGTAATTCAGTTGTTGGCAATTGCTGTTCCGTATTTCCAGAAACTTCAGAGAGAAGGTGAAAGTGGAAGAAGAAAGATAAATCAATATACTCGTATATTGACTTTAATTATCTTGATATTCCAGGCGCCATCTTATCTAATCAACTTAAAATTTCAAGCAGGGCCAGCTCTTAATGCTTCTTTAGATTGGACTTTCTTTATAATTACATCAACCATAATATTGGCGGCAGGCAGTATGTTCGTCCTTTGGTTGGGTGAAAGAATAACCGATAAAGGTATAGGCAACGGTATTTCTCTGATCATTATGGTCGGTATTATAGCACGTCTTCCACAAGCATTCGGCGGAGAATTGGTTTCACGTCTTACACTTGCTGAAACAGGTGGTGTTATAATGTTTATAATTGAAATTGTTGCTCTTTTGGCTGTTATTGCAGCTGCTATCTTGTTGGTTCAGGGAGTTCGCAAAGTCCCCGTACAGTATGCAAAACGCATTGTAGGTAACAAGCAGTATGGCGGTGCCAGACAATACATACCTTTAAAGGTAAATGCTGCAAACGTAATGCCTATAATATTTGCACAGGCTATTATGTTTATTCCTATTACATTCATAGGATTCTCTAATACAGAAAGTGCAAGCGGTATTATGAGATCATTGATTGATCATACAAGTTTTGCCTATAACTTGGTATTTGCGATTCTGATTATTGTGTTTACATATTTTTATACAGCAATCACAATCAACCCAAATCAAATGGCTGAAGATATGAAGAGAAACAACGGTTTTATTCCTGGAATAAAGCCTGGTAAACAAACTTCTGACTATTTGGATACAATTATGTCAAGAATTACTTTACCTGGATCTCTTTTCTTGGCAATCATAGCAGTACTTCCTGCTTTTGCTGGTTATTTTGGCATTCAAGCTGAATTTGCTCAGTTCTTCGGAGGAACTTCATTGTTGATTCTTGTTGGTGTCGTTTTGGATACATTGCAGCAGGTTGAAAGTCATCTATTGATGAGACATTACGATGGTTTGTTGAGCTCAGGAAGAATTCGTGGCCGTTCAGGTAATGTAGCAGCTTATTAATACTCTATGATAATTCTAAAAACAGATGATGAAATAGAGCTACTTCGTCAGAGTAATCTTCTTGTCGGAAGAACTCTGGCAGAAGTTGCTAAGTTAATAAAACCAGGTGTCACTACCCGACAATTGGATAAAGTAGCTGAAGAATTCATACGAGATAACGGAGCAATTCCAACTTTTAAGGGATTCCCTAATCCATATGGAGGTCCATTCCCTGCAAGTATTTGTACTTCTGTTAATAGTCAGGTCGTTCATGGAATACCAAATGACGAACCGTTAAAAGATGGTGATATCGTTTCTGTTGATTGTGGAACATTTCTGAACGGTTTTTGTGGGGATTCTGCTTATACGTTTACGGTAGGAGAAGTAAGTGCAGAAATTAAGCAGTTACTAAAGGTTACAAAAGAAGCATTGTATTTAGGTATTCAAAATGCAGTGCACGGAAAGCGAATCGGAGATATAGGCTATGCAATACAGAATCATTGCGAGTCCAATGGTTATGGAGTAGTAAGGGAATTTGTTGGTCACGGAATAGGCAAAGATATGCATGAAGATCCGGCAGTCCCAAACTATGGTAAGAGAGGAAGTGGTCCATTACTAAAAAAAGGAATGTGCCTGGCTATTGAACCTATGATAACTCTTGGCGACAGAAAAGTTTATCTGGAAAATGATAACTGGTCAGTCAGAACAAGAGATAAAAGTATGGCAGCACACTTCGAGCATACAGTTGCTGTAGGTTTGGATGCCGCTGATATACTATCATCATTTGAATTTATAGAAAAAGTTTTAGGAGAATAAGTAAATTAATATGGCAAAACAATCTGCAATAGAACAAGATGGTGTAATTGTTGAAGCATTGTCAAATGCAATGTTTCGTGTTGAACTAGAAAACGGACATGAGATTACTGCTCATATTTCTGGTAAAATGAGAATGCATTACATAAAAATCCTTCCTGGTGATAAGGTGAGAGTTGAGATGTC
Organism: uncultured Bacteroides sp.; assembly: GCA_900544075.1. GTDB lineage: Bacteria > Bacteroidota > Bacteroidia > Bacteroidales > Bacteroidaceae > Phocaeicola. The sequence goes on along the minus strand of UQTJ01000013.1, from coordinate 41,769 downwards.
ACCATATGATTTATCAAAGGGAAGAATTGTTTTTAGATACAAATAATAGAAAATTAAGATATGAAAGTAAGAGCTTCATTAAAAAAACGTACGCCGGAATGTAAGATCGTTAGACGTAATGGCCGTTTGTATGTTATTAACAAGAAAAATCCTAAGTATAAACAACGTCAAGGATAATTTATTATTTTTGCAAAAAAAATAATTTAGTTTATGGCTATAAGAATAGTTGGTGTAGATTTGCCTCAGAATAAGAGAGGTGAGATTGCGTTGACATACGTATATGGTATCGGACGCAGCAGTTCAGCAAAAATTTTGGATAAAGCTGGTGTAGATCGTGATCTTAAAGTTAAAGATTGGACAGATGACCAGGCTGCTAAAATTCGTGAAATAATCGGTGCTGAGTACAAAGTAGAAGGTGATCTTCGTTCAGAAATCCAATTAAACATTAAGCGATTAATGGATATTGGTTGCTATCGTGGTGTACGTCACCGTTTGGGTCTTCCTGTAAGAGGACAGAGCACAAAGAATAATGCTCGTACACGTAAGGGAAGAAAGAAAACAGTTGCAAATAAGAAAAAAGCTACTAAATAATAATTGTTGATATGGCAAAAAAAACAGTCGCAGCTAAAAAAAGAAATGTGAAGGTAGATGCTAATGGACAGTTGCATGTTCATTCATCTTTCAATAACATCATTGTTTCTTTAGCAAATAGTGAAGGTCAGATTATTTCATGGTCTTCTGCAGGTAAGATGGGATTTAGAGGTTCAAAGAAGAACACTCCGTACGCAGCGCAGATGGCTGCACAGGATTGTGCTAAAGTAGCATTTGACCTTGGATTGAGAAAAGTTAAGGCATACGTTAAAGGTCCAGGTAACGGACGTGAGTCTGCAATCAGAACTGTACACGGTGCTGGTATCGAAGTTACAGAAATCATCGACGTAACTCCATTGCCACATAACGGTTGTCGTCCTCCAAAGAGAAGAAGAGTATAATTTCAGACACCTGTATTAATAACAATTAAAATTTGAAATAGAAATGGCTAGATATACTGGACCTAAAAGTAGAATTGCACGTAAATTCGGTGAAGCTATCTTCGGAGCAGATAAAGTATTAGCAAAAAGAAATTATCCTCCAGGACAGCACGGAAATACTCGCCGTAGAAAGACTTCTGAATACGGTGTCATGTTAGCAGAAAAGCAGAAAGCTAAATATACTTACGGTGTACTTGAAAAACAGTTCCGTAACATGTTTGAAAAAGCTGCAAGTCAGAATGGTATTACAGGTGAACTTTTGTTACAGGCTCTTGAATGTCGTCTTGATAATGTAGTGTTCCGTATGGGTATCGCTCCTACACGTGCTGCTGCTCGTCAGCTTGTTGGTCACAAGCACATCACAGTAGATGGTAAAGTAGTTAACATCCCTTCATATTCAGTAAAACCAGGACAGTTGGTTGCTGTTCGTGAAAAATCTAAGTCTTTGGAAGTTATTACTAACTCTTTGGCTGGATTCAACCACAGCAAATATCCTTGGATTGAATGGGATCAGAACTCTAAGACAGGTAAGATGTTGCATGTTCCACAGAGAGCTGACATTCCTGAAAACATAAAAGAACACTTAATCGTTGAATTGTACTCTAAATAATAATTGATTTCATGGCGATATTAGCATTTCAAAAACCAGATAAAGTATTAATGTTAGAAGCGGATTCTAAATTCGGAAAGTTTGAATTCCGTCCGCTTGAACCCGGTTTCGGTATTACCGTAGGTAATGCTTTACGCCGTATTCTTCTTTCTTCTTTGGAAGGTTATGCAATCAATACAATCCGTATTGAAGGAGTAGAACATGAATTTGCTACTGTTCCTGGCGTAAAAGAAGATGTTACTAACATTATCTTGAATCTGAAGCAAGTAAGATTCAAGCAAATAGTTGACGAATACGAAAATGAAAGTGTCAGCATAACTGTAGAGAATTCTACTGAGTTCAAAGCAGGTGACATCGGTAAGCATTTGACCGGATTTGAAGTGTTAAATCCTGAATTGGTTATTTGCCATTTAGACTCAAAAGCAACTATGCAGATAGACATCACAATCAACAAAGGACGTGGATATGTACCTGCTGATGAAAATCGCGTATATTGCACTGATGTTAATGTGATTCCTATCGATTCTATTTATACACCGATACGTAATGTTAAGTACGCAGTTGAAAACTATCGAGTTGAACAGAAAACAGACTTCGAAAAGCTCGTGCTTGAAATTAGTACCGATGGTTCCATTCACCCAAAGGAAGCATTGAAGGAAGCAGCTAAGATTCTGATACATCATTTCATGTTATTCTCAGATGAAAAGATTACATTGGAAGCTTCTGATGCTGACAGCAATGAAGAATTTGATGAAGAAGTATTGCACATGAGACAACTCCTTAAGACTAAGTTGGTTGATATGGATCTTTCAGTTCGTGCTCTCAACTGTCTTAAAGCTGCTGATGTTGAAACTCTTGGCGATTTGGTACAGTTCAATAAGACTGATCTTCTCAAATTCAGAAACTTTGGTAAGAAATCGCTCACTGAGCTTGATGATTTGCTCGAGAGTCTGAATCTTACGTTTGGAACAGATATTTCTAAATATAAATTAGATAAAGAATAAAAAATGAGACATAATAAAAAATTTAACCATTTAGGTCGTACTGCTTCTCACAGAAACGCAATGTTGTCAAACATGGCATGTTCTTTGATCAAGCACAAAAGAATCACTACGACTGTTGCGAAGGCTAAAGCTTTGAAGAAGTTCGTTGAACCTCTGATTACTAAATCAAAGGAAGATACAACAAACTCACGTCGTGTAGTATTTAGTAACTTGCAGGATAAGTTTGCTGTAACAGAACTTTTCAAGGAAATCTCTGTTAAGGTTGCAGATCGTCCAGGAGGTTATACTCGTATAATCAAGACAGGACACCGTTTGGGTGACAACGCTGAAATGTGTTTCATCGAATTGGTTGACTACAATGAGAACATGGCTAAGACTGCTGCTAAGAAAGCAACTCGTACTCGTCGTTCAAAGAAAACTACTACTGAAGCTCCTGCAGCTGAAGCAGTTGAAGCAACAACAGAGGAAGCCCCTAAAGCTGAATAATTCTGTAGATGCTATAATAAATACAAGGCTGTCCAATCGGGCAGCCTTTTTTATGCCCTATCGGTTTGTAGTCTTTTAAGAACCGGTATCGTAAGTGGAAATGCAAGAATGAACGAGCAGAAGTCTGAGATAGCCTGACACATCTCAACGCCCGTTAATTGCAGAAAATACGGGAGAATGATAATCAAAGGAATAAAGAACAGACCCTGTCTGGCAGATGACAGGATTAGAGCTCTTCCCGGTACTCTGATAGTCTGTAAGAGCATATTACACAATATTACCCACGTGCCTAATGGAAGTGTTATCAATTGCCAACGGAGAGCATTTGCTCCAATCATTATAACTTCCGGGTCATCTTTTCTAAACCAGGAAACAATTTCCGGAGCAAAAATAAATCCGATAATTGCACAAATGGTTAGGAATACTACTCCGGTTTTTACGCAAAAGTAGAATCCTTCGCGTACCCTCTTGTAGAGTCCTGCACCATAATTAAATCCGCATACCGGCTGAAAACCTTGACCGAAACCTATCACAAACGAGTTTATAAACATACAGATACGTGTGACTATAGACATACCGGCTATAGCAGCATCACCGTATCTTCCGGCAGCCACATTCAGCATAATTGTAGAAAGGCTTACCAATCCCTGTCTGCTCAGTGAAGGAATGCCGCCATATGTAATTTCCTTTATATAAGAGAACTCAGGAGTGAAGTTCCTGAATTTTATTTTTATGTTAGTCCCTTTACTGTCCATATATAGCAGCACTATGAAGCTGCTTATCTGGCTTATTACTGTTGAAAGCGCTGCACCGGATACTCCCATATCAAATGTAAATATCAGTAGAGGGTCAAGTCCAATATTAATCACAGCACCAATAATAATTCCTATCATTGCATAAATGGCATTCCCCTGAAAACGCATCTGATTATTAAGGACCAGGGAAGAAGCCATGAAAGGTGCCCCGAAGAGAATTATTCCAAGATAGTTCTCTGCATAAGGCAGTATCGTTTCTGTCGAGCCAAGCAGCAAGCATATATCCGTTAAAAACAGGTTCCCCAATATGGCAATAACAAGTCCGAAACTGAAGGCGTAAAAGAATCCTGTCGATGCCATCTTTTCGGCACTCTCATAATCCTTTGCACCAAGTTTTCTTGAGATGAAGTTTCCGGAACCATGTCCGAAGAAAAAGCCGAATGCCTGAATGATTGCCATTATTGAGAAAGAGATTCCAACGGCTGCAGTTGACTGAGTGTTGATTTGCCCTACGAAATAGGTATCAGCCATTACATAAAACGAAGTGACCAGCATGCTTATTATAGTAGGTACAGCCAACGAAGTGATAAGTCTCGGAATAGGTGCTGTAGTCATCATTTTATGTTTGTCTTGTGCAGTTCTTTTCATATATTACAGTTTTGAGTGAAAAACCGGAACAATGTCCGCTTACGATAAAAATCATACAAAAATATAAGTTTTTTCCCTTTTTTGTCCTATAAATGAGCTCTTTCGTCGGCCTTCGTAAGATAAATTAATATACTATTAGTTCATTATTCTTCATATTTGCGTATCTTTGTACCCAATAGTAAATAAATCAATTAGAAAAATATAAAATAAGTTAGAAAAATGGCACAGGAAGACGTTTTCAAGAAATTGGTTTCTCACTGCAAAGAATATGGTTTTGTATTCCCTTCAAGTGATATATATGATGGATTAGGAGCCGTATATGATTATGGCCAGATGGGTGTTGAACTGAAAAACAACATCAAGCAGTATTGGTGGCAGAGTATGGTGCTTTTGCACGAAAACATTGTAGGTATTGACTCTGCAATCTTCATGCACCCTACTATCTGGAAGGCTTCAGGTCACGTTGATGCTTTCAATGACCCATTGATTGACAACCGCGACTCAAAGAAACGTTACCGTGCTGACGTTCTGATTGAAGAACAGATTGCAAAATACGAGGATAAGATAAATAAGGAAGTTGCTAAGGCAGCAAAGAAATTCGGTGATGCTTTCGATGAAGCTCAGTTCCGTAGCACAAACGCACGTGTTCTTGAGCACCAGGCTAAACTTGACGCTTTGCATGACCGTTATGCAAAGGCTATGAATGCAAACGATTTGAACGAATTGCGTCAGATTATCCTTGATGAAGAAATCGTATGTCCTATCTCAGGTACTAAGAACTGGACAGAAGTTCGTCAGTTCAACCTTATGTTTACTACAGAGATGGGTTCTACTGCAGATGGAGCAATGAAAGTATATCTTCGTCCTGAAACAGCTCAGGGTATTTTCGTAAACTATCTTAACGTACAGAAGACCGGCCGTATGAAGGTTCCTTTCGGAATCGCACAGATAGGTAAGGCTTTCCGTAACGAAATCGTTGCACGTCAGTTCATCTTCCGTATGCGTGAGTTCGAACAGATGGAAATGCAGTTCTTCGTAAAACCGGGAACAGAACTTGAATGGTTCAAGAAATGGAAAGAAACTCGTCTGAAATGGCATAAGGCTCTTGGATTCGGTGATGATCACTATCGTTATCATGACCATGAAAAACTGGCTCACTATGCAAATGCTGCTACAGACATCGAATTCCTGATGCCTTTTGGTTTCAAGGAAGTTGAAGGTATCCACAGCCGTACAAACTTCGACTTGAGCCAGCACGAAAAATATTCAGGCAAGAGCATCAAGTACTTCGACCCTGAAATCAACGAAAGCTACACTCCGTACGTTATCGAAACATCAATCGGTGTAGACCGTATGTTCCTCAGCATCATGAGTGCATCATACTGCGAAGAAAAACTTGAAAACGGCGAAACTCGTGTAGTTCTGAAATTGCCTGCAGCTTTGGCTCCTGTGAAACTTGCCATCATGCCTTTGGTTAAGAAAGACGGTCTGCCTGAAAAAGCACGCGAGATAATGAACGACCTTAAGTTCCACTTCAACTGCCAGTATGACGAAAAAGACAGTATCGGTAAGCGTTACCGTCGTCAGGATGCAATCGGTACTCCATACTGTATCACAATCGACCATCAGACATTGGAAGACAACTGCGTGACATTGCGTAACCGTGATACAATGCAGCAGGAACGTGTTGCTATTTCTGAACTTAACAATATCATCGCTGACAAAGTAAGTATCACAAGCTTGTTGAAAGCTATACAATAATTTATGCTTATGAATAATAGAATAACATGGCTCGTTGTCATACTTTCTGCATTGACTATCGGATTCTCCTCCTGTGCTAAAGATACAGAGGTCGTCGATCCGTATGCCAACTGGAAAGAAAAGAACGAGCAATTTCTGGATTCAATAGCAGAAGTAGCGGCAAATCCACCTTCTGATGAGATTTGGCGAAAATATGCAAATTATAAGATAGATTTTGGCACATCTAATAATCCTTCAATGTCGCCTTATCAATATAAGGTATATGACTATGTGTATGTGAAATATGCTTCTGAAGCGGATATCCTTGATCCTGCTATTGAAGAGGATAGAATATACTATTCAGATACAGTTTCCGTGGCATATCAGGGCTTTCTTATAAATGATGTCCGTTTTGACGGAAACTATTACGGAACCTTTGATAAGAAAGTCAATGACAATTTCACTAAATACGGTGTAAGTGAAGGTATTGTCGGATGGACCACTGCATTGATGAATATGAAACCCGATATGAACGACGTAGCTACCTTATACATTCCTTATCAGATGGGATATAAAGAAACTGGAAGCGGTAGTACCATCAAGGGATATTCCACATTGATATTTAAACTATACATAGATGAGGTTATACATCCGGATGTAGACCAATAATTATACTTGGAATATAACCGACAATGAATAGAAAAGCATCCACAATGGTTATCACTGTTCTGGATGCTTTTTTGTTATAAACAAATTATTAGTTTGTTAGTTTTAAGTTAGTTGTTGTGAACTTAAAACTCACAAACTTAAAGACTGATAAACTTAAAAACTTACACTTATGCCTTTAAATTTACCAGATAGACTTCCTGCCATTGATATTCTGAAGGAAGAAAACATATTCGTTATAGACAGTTCGAGGGCTACATCGCAGGACATCCGTCCGCTTAAGATTGTCATTCTCAATCTTATGCCCCTGAAGATAACTACAGAAACAGACCTTATACGTCTTCTGTCGAACTCCCCTCTGCAGATAGAAGTGAACTTCATGAAAATAAAGAGCCATACCTCGAAGAATACTCCGATAGAACACATGAAAGCTTTCTACCGCGATTTCGACGATATGCGCGACGAGAAGTTCGACGGTATGATTATTACCGGAGCACCGGTTGAGCATCTCGATTTCGAGGATGTCAACTATTGGGACGAGATTCAGGAAATATTCAACTGGACACGTACCCACGTAACCTCTACTTTCTATATCTGCTGGGCCGCCCAGGCCGGACTGTACCATCATTATGGAGTACCTAAATATGCGTTGGACAAGAAAATGTTCGGTATCTTCGAGCATCACATCTGCGACGGATTCAGCCAGTTGCCGATATTCCGCGGATTCGACGATGAATTCTTCGTACCTCACAGCCGTCATACAGAAGTGCGCCGTGAAGATATAGAGAAATGTCCGGAGCTGTCAATCATTTCAGAGTCAGAAGATTCCGGAGTACATATAGTGATGGCGCGTGGCGGACGTGAATTCTACGTGACAGGCCATTCGGAATACTCGCCGCTTACACTCGACGGAGAATACCGCCGCGACTTGGGTAAAGGTCTGCCTATCGATATGCCTAAGAACTATTATCGCGACAATGACCCTGACAAGGGACCGGTGGTGAGATGGCGCAGCACTGCAAACCTGCTGTTCTCCAACTGGCTCAACTACTATGTATATCAGGAAACTCCATACGATATTAATCAGATTAAGTAATGATAAAACAACGTCCTATAGAACTTCTTGCTCCTGCCAAGAACCTTGAATGCGGTATAGAGGCTATCAATCATGGCGCCGATGCAGTCTATATCGGTGCGCCACGTTTCGGTGCGCGTGCCGCAGCAGGCAATTCCATAGAAGACATCAAGGCTTTGGTGGAGCATGCACATCTGTATAACGCACGCATTTACGTCACCGTAAATACCATTCTGCACGACGAGGAACTGCCGGAAACGGAGAAAATGATATGGGAACTCTATCGTGCCGGTGTCGATGCCCTGATTATACAGGACATGGGTATCACGCGCCTTAACCTTCCGCCTATAGCCCTTCATGCCAGCACACAGATGGACAACCGCACGCCGGAGAAGGTGAAGTTCCTTTCGGATATCGGTTTCCGTCAGGTGGTTCTTGCACGCGAACTTTCGCTCGATGAGATAAAGAAGATACACGATTCCTGTCCGGAAACACTTCTCGAGGTGTTCATTCACGGTGCCTTGTGCGTTAGCTACAGCGGACAGTGCTACGTCAGCCAGGCTTGCTACGGACGAAGTGCCAACCGTGGCGAATGCGCCCAGTTCTGCCGTCTGGCTTTCGACCTAATTGATTCCAACGGAAAGACAATAGAGCAGAACAAGCATCTGCTCTCGCTCAAGGATATGAACCAGAGCGACAATCTTGAGGCATTGCTCGATGCCGGAGCCACATCATTGAAGATAGAAGGCCGGTTGAAGGATGTATCGTATGTAAAAAACGTCACTGCATACTATCGTCAGAAACTTGATGCAATATTCAAATACCGTAAGGAGTACGTCAGAGCATCGTCAGGCACGGTGAAGACTACATTCACTCCGCAACTTGACAAGAGTTTCAGCCGCGGATTTACCGATTATTTCCTCCGCGGACGAAATCCGGGAATATTCTCATTCAGTACCCCTAAGTCGTTAGGCGAGGAGGTAGGTACGGTTAAGGAAATCAGAGGAAACTACTTTACCGTAGCAGGAGTGAAATCGTTCAGTAACGGCGACGGACTTTGCTATATTGACGATAACGGTCGTCTTCAGGGATTCAGGGTGAACCGTGTGGAGAACAACAAGCTGTTTCCGCAGGATATGCCACGACTGAAACCCAAGACACGACTCTACCGTAACTTCGATCAGGAGTTTGAGAAACTGATGCAGAAAAAGTCGGCAGAAAGAAAGATGGCAGTCGACATCTGTCTTACTGAAAACAATTTCGGATTCACATTAAGCCTTACAGATGAGGACGATAACTGTGTATCTCTCACACTGCAACGTGCGAAAGAACCGGCACGCACACCGCAGACTGACAATCTGAGAAATCAGTTGGGCAAGCTCGGTAACACCCCGTTTGAGGCAAAGGATATAAAGATAGATTTGTCCGATAACTGGTTTATCCCTTCATCAGAGCTGTCGGAACTCAGACGTAATGCAGTGGAGAAACTGCTTGAAGTGCGCAGGATAAACTATCGCAGGGAAGTGTTCCGCATGAAGGAAACGAAGAGCAAGTTCCCTGTAAGCACCTTGACATATCTCGGCAATGTGATGAACAGCTCTGCTGCCGAATTTTACAAGAACCACGGAGTGCTGAAAGTAATGCCGGCATTCGAGAAGGAACAGCCTAAGGATGCCGTTCTGATGTTCTGCAAGCATTGCATCCGCTACAGTATGGGCTGGTGTCCGGTACATCACAAGGTACGTTCTCCGTTCCGCGAGCCATATTATCTTGTAAGTTCCGATGGCAGACGCTTCCGTCTGGAGTTTGACTGCAAGCAGTGCCAGATGAAAGTTCTTGCAGACAATTCAGCTCAGTAACCCTAAGTTTCTTTTGTCAGATTCCCCCATTAAAAGGAAAATAAGCCTATGTTTTTTGGTGCCGACTATAGTCAGCAGCATTGCCCACTATGGTCGGCAGCTCTGCCCACTATAGTCGGCAGCATTGCCGACCATCGTCAGCACCAAAAAATGTATGGTCAAATCAGACTTGCTTCTTGGATATTACTTCTCATCCAACAGTCTGGAAGGAATATTCTTCTTCGGAGTAATACCGAGTTCCTTAAGCATTTCCGCCTGTCGGATGAGATTTCCCTTACCTTCCGACAGCTGCGAGCGTGCATTGCCGTATACAGTATTTGCAGTGTTTATCGCATCCCCAATCTTCTCGAATGTTTCCGCAAATCCTGCCATCTTCTCATAAAGTGCAGTTCCGCGTTTCACTATCTCTTGAATGTTCTTTTCCTGATACTCCCGTTTCCAAAGGTCAAGAGCCAGTCTGAGAGCTGCAATCAGGTTTGTAGGACTCATAAGCACCACCTTTTTCTGATAAGCATAATTCCACAGGTTATTGTCTGCCTGGAGTGCAAGCACGTAAGCCGGTTCGTTAGGGATGAACATCATCACGAAATCCAGTGCCGACACGTTGTATTTTGAATAGTCTTTCTTGCTAAGTTCGTCTATATGAGCCTTTACAGAACGCAGATGCTCTTTCAGGTATTGTTCTTTTTCGGCCTTGTCGTCAGTTCCTGTATATCCGGCATAGGCCGTTAGCGACACTTTGGAATCGATTATTACATGACGGTTGTCAGGATAGACCACCATAACGTCCGGCTGAAGTCGCTGTCCCTGTTCGTTTTTCAGATACTCTCCGTTCTCGTCTTTCAGAAATTCCTGGCGGAAATACTCCTCACCTTCGCGCAGACCCGAGTTCTCAAGTATGCTTTCCAGTATCATCTCACCCCAGTTTCCCTGCATCTTTGAGTCACCTTTCAGAGCCTTTGTCAGATTGTTGGCATCGTCGCTTATCTGTTTGTTCAGCAGTACAAGTTCCTTTATTCTGTCTTCGAGCGAGAAACGCTGTTTTGATTCCTTTTCATATACCTCTGCCACTTGGTGCTTGAATTCGTTCAGATTGTCACCGAAAGGCTTTAGCAGACTGCTGAGGCTTTCGGTGCTCAGCTTGTTGAAGGTTTCTGTCTTCTGCTGGAAAATCTTGTTGGCGATGTTCTCAAACTCCAGATTAAACTGCTTGTGCATTGAGGCAATCTCTTCCTTTTGGTTTTCTAACTTCTCTGCCATATTGCGGTTCTCTGCCTTTAGTGACGCTGAAACAGTGTATGCCTCATTTAGCTGGTGTGCGCTTTCGTCAAGCTTATCCTGCAGTTTCTGTATGTTCTGTCTAAGATTCTCAATCTGCTGTGCTGCCTTAATCTGTTCGTTTCTCAACAGCTCAGCTGAGTGTTCCTGTTGCATTTTCAGTTGTGATTGCAGTACACTCGATTTCCTTGCCGAGATAAGGTGGCCGATAATGATGCCCAAAACGCATCCTACTATCGTCCCTATTATTATATAAACTGTCATTTATTGTGTTCTGTTTTTGGAATTTATTTTCTTGATACCTTTGAGGCTCCACTTGTTGATACATCTGCCTTTGCTGCACCCCCGAATGAAAGTTTCGACGCTCCCGATGCTTCTCCTGTTATGTTTTTATTGCATATAATTTCGGCCTTGCTGGCTCCGCTTATATCTACATCGGCATAATCAGTATTCAGATATTCGTCGTTTGATGACAATTTTGAAGCTCCGCTTACGTCTATTTTTGCATTAACAGCTTTTCCGCCTATCTCGGCAGATGATGCTCCGCTGACACTTACTTCCAAAGACTGACAGTCTATGTTGGCATCAAAGTGCGATGCTCCGGATACTTCTATATCAAGTTTTTCCGCCTTAATATCTCGGTCTGAAGTAAATGAAGAAGCGCCTGCTATTTCGATGGATTGCAGTCCTTTGCTGGCCGGCACTATAGCGGTAACGTTATAAGATTTTCTGAAGTCCGTAGCATAAATTTCAATGCCTTCTTCATCGTAATCTACTTTTATTTTGGAAAGGATAGATGAATCTGCAATAATCTTAAGTGTGTCAATATCGTGTCTGTAGTCCACTTTTATTGCACTTCTCACGCTTAATGATTTATATGAAGTGTTTACGTTATATGTGGAAGTCGCTTCATTTTTGCTTGCTACAGTATTAATCATGCAAGATGTGGCTGTGAAAGAAGTTACAGCACTGATAATTAGTATTGAAAGTTGTTTTTTAAGTTTCATGGTTTCCTTTGTTTGTATGATTGGTTTATAGTTTCTTTATTTATTCTCTTTCAGAAATTGTTTGTAGAGTGCAGAAATCTCAGGTCCGGATATGCCAAGAATCTTCATTGTGCGGAACATTTCCGGCAGTTCCTCGTTCAGGAATGTCTCTTTTCTGAATGAGAGAATCTTATCTTTTGCCCCTTGCCCTACGAAATATCCTATACCCCTTTTATTATAAATAATTTCCATCCCCTGCAGATAGTCGTAAGTGCGCATCATGGTATTTGCGTTCACTTCCACCATTGCGGCATATTCTCTTACGGACGGTATTCGTTCTTCTTCCTTGTATGTGTCATGAAGAATCTCGTCCATAATTCTGTCTGCTATCTGCAAATATATTGATTTTGATTCTTTAAATTTCATCTTCTGAACAGTTTTCTATCGGTGATTTGTGAATTTCTAAACAAATGATAACTCAGAGTCCAGTTAAAAACTGTAAGTGCCAGGAAGATAATGCTTATGGTAGAAAAGATGACTTCCTCATTTATCCATGAACTTTTATCTGCCAGATTTTCCATCCATTTTAGAATATATATAAGAGTTCCTTCGTCAGATATATTGATTAGCGTATATAGTATAAGGAAAAATGCTGCCATACATATTCCCCATGTTTTTATGAAAGGATGCTTTCTGAAGTATGTACCACCCAATATATAAATGGAGTGTCCCCATAAACCGTTTGAAATTAAAAAAAGGTATGGTATGAATGTTGATGATGCTCCGTATGTTTCAGGATTGATATGAATTGTATCATAAAAAGAAACAGACATTATATCAAACAGACAGAAACTGGAGAATTCTTTTGGCGCATCGAATAGCGGCAGTAGAGCAAGTCTGGTAAGTTCAGCAAAAAACAGTCCCGCAAAAAATATTACCATAGAAGTAATGCATACATATATTGCTCTGCTTATGAACTTTTCTCCGTTTGTAGCCGGAAGCATCATATATGAGATACGTTTGTTTTTTGTATTCATCACTTCCATTATTCTTGTGGCACATACTATTAGATAGAAGTATGTCACGAATGACAATATTGAATGGAATGTGTTGCAGAAACTTGTGTATTGTATTTCTCCTGTTTCTCCACGATTGCCGGACAATACGCCGTACATTCCGAACAAGAAAGCCATTGCGGCACCGGAATAGCATGCTATAAGCCTGTACATGTTGGTTTTCCAATTCTCCATCATGTCGCGTTTCATTACTGCCATGAGTCTTGTAAAACTGAAATTCATATTTGTAGTCATAACCGTTCCTCCTTGCTTATTTGTTGAAAACTTCCTGTATTTTGTTTCTTTCGGCCAATATGGCATTGAAAAGAACTTCCAGATTCATAGGACTTTCTTCTCCGAATTTGTTTTCCATTATGATACTGTTGCCCTGTACTGACGGTTGTATGAACAGGGCCCCGTCGGTAGGCTCGTTCATGCTTTGTTCGCAGAAGTATAAACTGTCTGTAATTTCCTTTACCGATTTGTCCAGTAGTACCTCAGTACCGTCTATTATTGTTATGTGGTCAAGCAATCTGTCTATATCCCTTACCTGATGGGTAGAGATTATGATAGTCTTCTCGTCTGTCATTCCCGATGCTATGACTTTCCTGAACTGGCTTTTAGACGGTATGTCCAGTCCGTTTGTTGGCTCATCCATGAGCAGGAGAGAGGTGTTTGTGGCAAGAGCGAAGCACATATACGCTTTCTTCTTCTGTCCCATGGAGAGTTCGCCGAGGTTGATATCCATTCCGAGATCGAAATCGTTGAGACAAGTATTCAGTGTTTCGTTGCTGAAGTTAGGATAGAAACTGCTGTTCAGCTTTACGAACTGTTTCATTGACAGATTGGGCAAGTCGAATTCCTCAGGAACCAGATAAATATCCGACAGAGTCTGTGGAAGACGTCTTTTGATATCTATTCCTTTTATAGCTACATTTCCGTGAGAAGGTTTGAGCAATCCGCATATGATATACAGCAGAGTAGATTTTCCTGTTCCGTTCTTTCCGAGCAGGCCTACTATTTTCCCTTTTTCTATTTCAAGGTTGAAATCATTGAACACCTGTTTGTTTTTTCCGTATCCGAAGGTAAGATGTTCGGCTTTAATCATTGTTGTGTCCATAATTGTTTGTTTTAGTGTATTAGTTGATTAGTACACTGCAAATGTATTTCTTTTTATTGAATATACAATAGTGTGAACGTAGTTTTAATATAATTTTACCTTTCTGATAAACAAAGTATTTATTCAAATTGTTATAAATAATAACATCGTATTATAATTTTGATTATCTTACACTGCGATAAACTATTAATAAATAAAATTTATGAACAGACTGTTTTTCTATGTATTGTTGTCTTTGGCTGCTGTATTGTCTTCATTTGCACAGAATGTTGATAAATCGCTTGTTTCGAAAAAAGCCGAAGAGGCTAAAAAGGCTGCCGAGGAGCTTAAGAAAGTTGATACCGGTGATAAGATTTGGACTTTCTCCGGAGTAGTAGGAACAAATGCCGCCGCTACCGGTATGGTGAACTGGGCTGCCGGAGGCAAGAACAGTGTCAATGGCATAGCTTTTGCGAGGTTGAGGCTTTTATGGAAAAAAGGCCATTTTGCGTGGGACACAAGCCTTGACACGGAGTATGGCCTTTCGTGGATTGATCAGGATGAAGACCCTGTGCAGAAATCGAACGATAAAATAAACTTTTCAACCAAGATGGGGTGGGAGTTCCGCAAGTCGTGGTATCTTACTGTCTTAGGTGCGTTCCAGTCGCAATATGCAATGGGGTATGAGTACGTTACCGGATATAACCCTCCGATATCCAAATGGTTGGCTCCTTCATATACTGATTTCTCTGTCGGTATTGACTGGAAGCCTAACAAGATATTCTCGGTTTATGCATCGCCGATTGCCGGTAGAATAACTTCGGTGTCAGTTTCTGACAGATTTAATGATAAGTTCAGAGAACAATATAATGAGGATATGAAGAAACTTGACCCGAATGCCGAATGGGTGGATTATGATTTGCGACAGGTCTTGCAGGAGAAATACGGAACCTATGTCTATGCTGATGACGGCGAAACAAAGATTTATAAGAATACCCGTGCCGAGTTCGGTTTTACGCTCAAGGGAGCGGTGAATTATAAGTATAAGGACTTGACATTGATGACTACATTAGGACTCTTCACTCCTTATGCCTGGGATAAAAGACCGATAAACAATCCTGATTCATATTTCAAGTATATGGACAATAACCGCCGTTTCGGAAATTTTGATGTTGACTGGGATGTGGCAATATCATACCAACTGCTGAAACTGCTGAATGTCACTTTGTCAACAAGTCTGAAATACTACAATGGACTGCTTATCGACAAGGTGCATGATGATGGCACGACAACAGTGGCCGAACGTGTACAGTTCAAGTCTGTACTTGGCTTGGGAGTGGGATATACGTTCTGATAATTAATGTGCAAAAAAAGATTGTTCCCGGGTATTATTATCTGGAAACAATCTTTTTTATTAATAAAGATGTACTAATCTTATTTTCTTATGTTGACTTTTTGTGCGCTGCCACGAAGTTTGTCTTTAATAACGTTTACGGTTTTATCGTCCAACTTGTCGGCGCTAATGGTTAGTGTAGGGTTCTCGCTCCATGCTTTCGTTTTAATCATTATGACTCCTTCTTTCTTGTCGAATACACCATATTTATGGAATATCTCCTGTGCCTTGTTCGCTTCTTTTATGACTTCTATTCTTTCAATGTTTTGAGGATTTAAGGCATTGAATTCTTTCTGCGATGCTACTTTATCGTCTATTAAAATCAGGACGTTTTCTAATGACTTATTGAAACTTACGTTTACGGGCATAGTGGGAGAGCCTGTAGTGGTTTTTGCTTCAGCTTTATCCTGTTTGTCAAGTCTGAAAGTCACTGGTACTGTATATTTTACGGGAACGGCCTTTCCTCTTTGCATTCCTGGAGTCCATTTAGGCATGTTGGCCAGTACCCTTATAGCCTCTGCGTCAAGCGATGGAGATACGCTGTGCATGACTTTGAAGTCTGAAGTGTATCCGTCAGTCCCAACGGTAAACTGAACAATCACCCTTCCCTGCTTTTTTTCTCTTACGGCATCAGCCGGGTATTTGATGTTTCGGGCAATGTATTTCATCAGTTCAGACATTCCTCCGGGGTATTCAGGCATCTGTTCCACTACCATATAGACTTCTCCGTTTTGCGATGTTGTGGCTTGTCGCACATCTTCCTTTTGTGGCATTTCTTCCTGTTCATAACCTACCACAACTACTTCATCCGTAACCTGTACCTCGTCTTTCATTCTTATAGGTTTGTCTTTCATGTTTTTAACCTCAATAGCCGAAGCGACGAAAGAACATGTCTGCTTTCCGATATACGAAACTACTATTACAGAATTTTCTGTTACTCTTAAGCTGAATTTCCCGTTTTCATCCGAAATAGTACCGTACGTGCTTCCTCTTTCCAATATACTGGCTCCCTTTATCGCTTTTCCGGTGGCATCGTCAACTACCGTACCCTCTACCAGTATAAGTCCATTAGGTTTGGAATAAGTGTTTTCTACCTCATGATATTCCGTAATTGCCGAAAAATCATTAACTTTGACACTTGAAATCTCGTCACTTAATTTTGAGATTTCAGGATGGGCAAAAGCGGCAACTGCTACAGCTGCCAGTGGAAGTATGTAGAGATACTTCGCACGTGCCCATGGGCTGGATTTCTTTTTCATCATCATAGTGATACGTTTTTTAAGTTTACTGTGATTAAAGCTGTTGGCGATTGAGTAGAGCCTTGAGCCGACAGCTTTTTTTATTAATAATAGTTGATAATTCTTCGCATCTATACCGTTTCTTATCACTGTTTCGTCGGCTTCAAACTCATGTACGTTCTGAAGTTCCGATTTGATAAGCCATGATGCCGGATTGAACCATTGCAGAAGTATGCATATATCTGCCATGATAAGGTCGATGGAATGATGGTTGGAGATATGTGCCATTTCGTGACATAGTATCTCTCTGCCGTTTTCCTCCAGGTCTGTACGCGATATTACTATGCGGTTCATCCAGCTGAAGGGAGATATATTTTCGTCTGTTACTATCAGCTTGATGTTCTTTACATTATTATTTATGTACAGGCTGATATCTTCTTCTGTGCCTTTGCAGTTGATATTCAGCACTTTTCTGAACTGAAATATTTCTCTTGCTGTAAAGAACAGTATTCCGATGATGTATATAGCTGTAGCAAAAACAATGATATATTCCATTGCAGAGTAATCGTTGGTCTGTGGTGCTATATCCGAATTAATTATGACAGGTGCCGTCAGTAGCTCGTCCATAGATACTGCACCCTGAACAGATTCTGTCGGGCTGTCAATGCTGATTTTCACAAAAGGAATTATAGAACATATAATCATCAGTCCAAGCAGGGAGAAACGGTTGAAACGATGGAAAGTCTCGCGGCTCATCAGCAGTTTGTAGAACAGATAGAATACAGCCAGACAAACAGCCGATTTCATTATATATATAAGTAGTGTTCCCATGTCAGTTTTTAGTTTTATGGTTCTTGGATTTGTGCTTTCCTGATATTCTTTAAGGACTTTCAGTTGTTCTTGGAAGTCTTGTTTTCCTCTTCTACCTTGCGTATCAGTTCCTTAAGCTCATCTATGGAGATATCTTCCTCTTTGACCAATGATGAAACTACATTCAGATAAGAATTGTTGAAATATTTGCTTATGATACCCTTCAGTGTACGGGTACTGAAATCGTCGCGGCTCACTGTGGCATAATACTGAAAAGTATTTCCATATGCCTTGTGCCCTATATAGCCTTTTTCTTCCAGTCCGCGGACAATTGTTGACAACGTATTTATGTGCGGCTTAGGTTCGTCGTAGAATGAAAGAAGTTCTTTTACGAACAATGGACCTTTCTCCCAAAAAAGTTCCATGATTTCCTCTTCCTTTGATGTCAGTTTTTTCATAAGGCTTAGTCTTTAATTATCGTTTATGACAAAGTAACTAAAAAATATAGTTATTCAACTAAAAGCTATAGTTAAAGATGCTTAATCCTTTGAATATTAAATGTTATAATGGAATATGAGATGGATGCTTACATATTTTGAGTCTTAATTAGAACTCTTCTTTCCGGCTGGTACAGACAATTATTTTGGCCGTTTCCTGACGCTGGAAATATAACATCTTGTTTGCTGCAATAGAGATTTTCAGCTATAATAAATTCGATTTGAATTTGTTACTAATACTATTGTTATTACATTTGTAAAAATGTATTCCGTCGTTACTTTTTTATTCTGTAACAGTACCATGACTGATAAAAATGATTAATACACTGAAGATAAGCATATGGGACGATTTTATGATATATTGGATTTTACTCTTTTCGAAGGAGTAAATAAAGATGGTATAGCAGAATTTCTGAAGAATGCCTCCAACAAGATTTCTTCGTACAAGAAAGGCGATATTGTCGTCCTACAGGACAGTGTGTGTAAGTCATTGTTGCTATTGTGCCAGGGTACACTGCTTGCCAAGATGACGAATGCCGAAGGAAAGGAAATAGTTATAGAGCATCTTTCAGCTCCTGAAATACTGGCACCCGCATTTATTTACGGAACGGAGAACAGATTTCCTGTAACGCTGCAGGCTGAGGATGAAGTAATAATATGGTCTTTATCGAAGGATGATTTTCTTAAGATGATGGAAACCGACGATGCTCTTCTGCGGAATTTTCTACGCCAGATATCAGACAGGAGTGTTTTCCTAAGCCGGAAACTGAATGAGTTTGCCTTACAGAATCTGAGTACAAGAATTGTAAGCTATCTGCAGCGGAATGCAGTAATAACCAATATCCAGGATGTAGCTTTTATAATGGGAGTGGCACGCCCGTCGCTGTCGCGCACGTTGTCGGCTATGGTAGATGAAGGGGTGCTGCGAAAAACAGATGAAGGGTATATGTTATTTTAATTGGAAAAGCGCATTATTAAACGCTTCGTCGTTTTAATCCAAACGACTAAGCGTTTAATATTGAATGACGAAGCGTTTTGAGACAGAAAAAAATGCTTGTCTGTCAGTCATTATGACATTATGTCATATTTCGCTTTTTGGCACAGTTTTGGTATCTATGCATATCGTCGAAAGACTTACAAATATATAGATAATAACAAATTAAAAAATATACGATTATGACTATTAAACCATTAGCAGACAGAGTTCTGATCCTTCCTGCTCCGGCAGAAGAAAAAACTATAGGTGGTATCATCATTCCTGATACAGCAAAAGAAAAACCATTACAGGGTAAGGTAATTGCAGTAGGTAACGGTACTAAGGATGAAGAAATGGTATTGAAAGTTAATGATACTGTTTTGTACGGAAAGTATTCCGGTACTGAAATCGAACATGAAGGTGTTAAATACCTGATGATGCGTCAGAGTGACGTTTTAGCAGTAGTGGAATAATATTAATAATCAACAATTTAAAAAAATAGACAATTATGGCAAAAGATATTCTCTTCAACATCGACGCTCGCGATCAGTTGAAAAAAGGTGTAGACGAACTTGCTAACGCAGTAAAAGTAACACTTGGTCCTAAAGGACGTAACGTTATTATAGAAAAGAAATTCGGTGCTCCTCATATCACTAAGGATGGTGTGACAGTAGCAAAAGAAATAGAATTGGCTGACGCATTCCAGAACACAGGCGCACAGCTTGTAAAATCTGTAGCTTCAAAGACTGGTGATGATGCAGGTGACGGTACTACTACTGCAACTGTATTGGCTCAGGCTATCGTAGGTGTAGGTTTGAAGAACGTTACAGCAGGTGCAAATCCAATGGATTTGAAACGTGGTATCGACAAGGCTGTAGCTAAAGTTGTAGAATCAATCAAGTCACAGGCTGAAACTGTAGGCGACAACTACGATAAGATTGAACAGGTTGCTACTATCTCTGCAAACAACGACCCTGTTATCGGTAAGCTTATTGCAGATGCTATGCGCAAGGTTTCAAAAGACGGTGTTATCACTATCGAGGAAGCTAAAGGTACTGACACTACAATCGGTGTAGTAGAAGGTATGCAGTTCGACCGTGGTTACTTGTCAGCTTACTTCGTAACTGATACAGAAAAGATGGAATGTGTAATGGAACACCCATACATTCTTATCTATGACAAGAAGATTTCTAACCTGAAAGATTTCTTGCCTATCCTTGAACCGGCAGTACAGAGCGGACGTCCTTTGTTGGTTATAGCAGAAGATGTTGACAGCGAAGCATTGACTACACTTGTAGTTAACCGTCTGCGCGGACAGTTGAAGATTTGCGCTGTTAAGGCTCCGGGCTTCGGCGACCGTCGTAAGGCTATGCTTGAAGATATCGCAGTATTGACTGGCGGTGTAGTTATCAGCGAAGAGAAGGGCTTGAAACTTGAACAGGCTACTCTCGAAATGCTTGGTACTTGTGATAAGGTTACTGTTTCTAAGGAAAATACTACTATCGTAAATGGTGCCGGTCAGAAAGAACTCATCCAGGAACGTATCAACCAGATCAAAGCTGAGATGAAGAACTCTACTTCTGACTATGATAAAGAAAAACTTCAGGAACGTCTTGCCAAATTGTCAGGTGGCGTAGCAGTTCTTTATGTAGGTGCTGCAAGCGAAGTGGAAATGAAGGAAAAGAAAGACCGTGTTGACGATGCTTTGTGCGCAACTCGTGCCGCTATCGAAGAAGGTATCGTACCTGGAGGTGGTGTAACTTACATCCGTGCAATCGATGCATTGGAAGGTTTGAAGGGTGACAATGCTGACGAAACAACCGGTATCGAAATCATCAAACGTGCAATAGAAGAGCCTCTCCGCCAGATTGTGGCTAACGCCGGCAAGGAAGGTGCGGTAGTGGTACAGAAGGTTCGTGAGGGTGAAGGTGATTTCGGTTACAATGCGCGTACAGACGTTTACGAACACTTGCATGCTGCCGGTGTCGTTGACCCTGCAAAAGTAACTCGTGTTGCTCTTGAAAACGCAGCTTCAATAGCAGGTATGTTCTTGACTACTGAATGTGTAATTGTTGAAAAGAAAGAAGACAAACCTGAAATGCCAATGGGTGCTCCGGGAATGGGCGGCATGGGTGGCATGATGTAATCTTCTCCTTTTAATCACATAAAATATTGATATCGGACTCCTGTCGGGTAATGCTCGGCAGGAGTTTTTTATTATAAAATAATAAACGCACGAATGCCACCAATAAAAATGTCATTCGTGCGTTCTTATATGATAGGGTTGATTTTATTTTAAAAATACAAGTCGATTGACAAATACATGTATTCTTTGTCCTGTTCCTTGCTTCTTTCAAAGAAAATCTTGTTTTCCCTTGCCAGCCATCCTATGGCTAAGTTCAAATCTCTGTCAGACAGTCCGGAAGCGTTCTTGAGTTGCTCATACTCCCATCTTTCGCCGTTGTTCAGGAGTCTCCATACTATTCCGGCATTTTCTCCGATGACGTGTTTGTCCATATTATCCGATAAATAAGTTAAGTTCAACGTATAGTATGTTTCTTTTTCCTACCTGAGTTTCTTCAATATTCAGTTTGCCTTCTCTTGCCAGCCAGCCTATTGCTGCGTTCAGTTCTCTGTCAGACAGCCCAGATGTTTTCTTTATCTCGCTGTAAGACCATTTACGATGTTCGCCATTAAGCACTTGCCATAACACACCTGCGTTTTTTCCTATACTTTGTACATCCATATCTTTAATTATTTAGGTTAGAAATACAGTTCTCTTATATAGTCAAATAGATATAAACTTTTGGCTTTTCCCAAATATACAGTTTTTTTTAATATGTTGTAACTTGAAAGCCATGTTTTTTATCATGGTGTAATGAAATGTTATAGTTTTGATAACTAAGTTACTAAAATATTTAGATTCTTATGTCTTTTAAAGTACAAAAACACTTATTCTGAATATAAATATTCCTATCTTTACACGCGATTTTATTTCTGTAGGCGTAGTCCTTCGCAACCTTACGGAAATATGCCTTGTAATGCGGAGGTTAAATTGTAATACAATGAAAAAGATTTTATTCTTTGTACTGTGTATGGCGTTCTATTCATGTGCCACTGACACAGGTAAGGTGAATGTAAATGAACATGGAACTGAGTGGAAATGGAACGGTGGTACTATCGTGGTAAACAGTCCCGAACGTGAGGCCGGACAGAAAAGCGTGTTAGGGCTTGCTGTTCCTAAAATGGAAGTGGTCAGAGTAGGTTTTGTCGGTTTGGGTATGCGTGGGCCGGGTGCCGTTGAGCGTTTTACTCATATACCGGGTACACATATAGTAGCGTTGTGCGATTATGAGGCTTCGCGTGCTGAGGCTTGTCAGAAATATCTGAAGAATGCTTCTCTGCCTAAGGCGCAGATATATTCCGGTGAAAAAGGATATGAAGAGTTATGTAAGAGAGATGATATAGATTTGGTTTATATAGCTACTGACTGGTTGCATCATTTCCCTGTAGCCAAGTGTGCTCTTGAAAATGGAAAGCATGTGGCTATAGAAGTCCCTTCTGCAATGAATCTGAACGAATGCTGGACGCTGGTTAATTTGAGTGAGAAGTATCAGAAACACTGTATGATTCTTGAAAACTGCTGCTACGACTGGTTCGAGATGAATACCCTTAATATGGCTCAGCAGGGAGTATTCGGTGAGGTGATACGTGCTCAGGGTGCTTATATACACGACTTAAGTCCGTTCTGGAAACATTACTGGAAGAATGGAGAATCTGACAAGTTGGGATGGCGACTGGATTATAATATGCGTCATCGTGGTGATGTATATGCCACTCACGGTCTTGGCCCTGTTGCTCAGGCTCTTGATATCCATCGTGGCGACAGAATGAAGACTCTTGTGGCTATGGATACTAAATCCGTAAACGGTAAGGCATGGGTGGAAGCATCTGCTGATTCTGTATGTGAGAACTTCAGAAACGGCGACCATACTACTACACTGATTCGCACTGAGAATGGTAAGGTTATCGAAATACAGCACAATGTAATGACTCCACAGCCATATAACAGGCTTTATCAGCTTACTGGAACCAAAGGTTTTGCCAATAAGTATCCTATCGAGGGATATGCGGTAGGAGGTGACCAACTTGAAGCATCTGGTGTTCAGCCGGAGGTTGACAATCTGAATGCACACAGTTTCTTGCCTGAAAAGGAAATGAATGCCCTCGTAGAGAAATACAGACATCCTATATTGAAGAAATATGGAGAGATGGCCAAGGAAGTAGGCGGACATGGTGGTATGGACTTCATTATGGATGCGCGTCTGGTTTATTGCCTTCAGAACGGTTTGCCGCTTGACATGGATGTGTATGACCTTGCAGAATGGTGTTGTCTGGCAGAACTTGGTGAATTGTCTATGGACAATAATTGTGCTCCAGTGGAATTCCCTGACTTTACACGTGGCGATTGGAACAAGGTGAAGGGATACAGACATGCTTTCGCTTCACCTGAAGATGAGGCTGAAGCTGCCAAGAAAGCTGAGTCTTATACACAGAAACTAAAGCTTCAGGGTGCTGAGGAATGGAAATAAATAGAAATGACAATATACTTGAAAGCCTTTTGAAAACTCTTTGCAAACAGTTTTCAAAAGGCTTTCAAATTTATAAGACAGTTTCTGAAACTTATAGTGAAGAATGTCTCTGTACTTCTTCCATGACACGGAGGAAGTTGCCACCCCATATTCGCCTGATATCTTCTTCGTTGTACCTTTCTTTCATGAGCCGGCGGGTGAAGTTGATAAGTTCCGATGAATCGTTGCAACCTATGATGCCGCCATCGCCGTCGAAGTCTGTTCCTATTCCGACATGCTCTACTCCGGCAAGGTTTACCACATGGTTAAGATGTTCTATCGCATCAAGGATATTGGCTTCACGGTCGGAACGGAGGAAACCGCTGTAAAGACATATCTGTATCACTCCGCCTTTGCGCGTAATGGCTTTTATCTGTTCGTCAGTGAGATTGCGCGGATGGTCGCATAGAGAACGGCATGACGAATGTGAGCATACTACCGGCATCCGGCTTATCTCTAAAGTGTCGTAGAAACTTCTCTCTCCACTGTGCGACAGGTCTATCATCATTCCTGTACGGTTCATTTCGTGTATTACGGCCTCGCCGAACCGGCTTACACCAAGATTCTCGTCATTGTATCTTGCCGAACCGCATATGTCATTGTTGCCGTTGTGGCACAGAGTCATATAAACCACACCTCTTTTTCTGAAACGTTCCACATTTGTGATGTCCTTACCAATGGCATAGCCGTTTTCTATACCGAGCATGATGGCTTTCTTACCCTTCAGCTTCAGACGGTAAAGGTCGGAAGGCGTATAGGCAATATCCACAGCCGTACAGTTCTCTGCTACCATCTTTTCCATCTCATTAATCAGTCTGTCTGCCTTGGCTGTTGCGGCAAGTAGAGCCTCGTCCGTGCGTTCTTTCTGTGGAATGTATGCCACCATGATTGTAGCATCTTGTCTTCCCTCAGTCATTTTATGGAGGTCGACTTTGATTTTTGTATCTCTTGTGGCAAAGTTGATACCCTGGCCGAAGAACATCGGTGTGTCGCAATGAGTATCGAGCGTCAATATCCTATGGTGAAGCCTTTTAGCTTCCTTGAATGATGATGATTCCTTTATCAGCCATTCGAATAGCGGCATCATAAGCGTATTGCCGTTAAGGATGAAACATTCCGGATGCCACTGTACGCCTATCATTGACTTGTGTTCTGTACTTTCTACCGCTTCTATTATTCCGTCGTTCGAGCGTGCGCAGACCTTAAATCCCGGTGCCGGTTCTTTTACAGCCTGGTGGTGGAATGAGTTTACGGGCAATACAGTCGTACCCATCACTTCGGCAAGCAGACTTCCTTCTTCGATTTTTACAGTGTGCGATGCATATGAACGTTCGAGGTCCTGACTGTGCTTTATCAGTTTTCCTTCAGCCTGTGAATAGATGTCCTGATATAGCTTTCCTCCTAATGCGGCAGTCATAACCTGTATTCCTCTGCATATACCAAGTATAGGAATCTGTCTGTCGGCAGCCATTTTCACAATTATCAGTTCCTGACGGTCGCGGTATGGATTGATATTGTGGAGTTCCCTTACAGGCTCTTCGCCTAAGAACAGCGGATTTACATCTGCTCCTCCACTCAAGAGTATGCCGTCAAGTGAGTCAAGCAGATTAGGCAGAATGCTTAAATCTTCCGATGGCGGGATTACTAAAGGAACACCTCCTGCCTCATATATAGACTTGAAATATCCCGGAAACAGTGATACATTCCCGTCGCTGATATTTGCGGTGATTCCTATTATCGGACGTTTCCTGTCTGATGGCAATTTGCTATGCAAACTGTCATAATCGGCCTGTATATCGAATGTATTATACGTTTTCATACGTTAATCTTTATTATAACTCTGACAAATATACGGAAAAATCGGATTTATTTCAGATATTTGTTTAAAATAACACACTATGGAACCTGTAAGAACACTTTCCCAAATGGTAAGCAGGCTGCGTTTAAGTAACCAAAGACGCAGAGTAGCTGTCGTTTGTCCTAATGACCCCCACACAGAATATGTTATAATAAGAAGCCTCAGAGAGGAAATAGCAGAGTATCTTCTGGTAACGGATGAAGAACATGTAGATATTTCAAATAGTCTGTATGCTGCATCTCCTGATTTTGTCCGTGTATATACTGCCCCTACGCCCGATGATGCCGCTGCACTGGCTGTAGAACTTGTTCGCTCCGGCGAGGCAGATGTCCTTATGAAAGGACTGATTAATACCGACAATCTTCTTAGAGCCGTTTTGCATAAGGAGAAAGGATTGCTACCTCCCGGGGGAGTGCTTAGCCATGTGGCCGTAGCCCAAATACCTCTTTATCACAAATTGCTGTTCTTTTCGGATGCGGCAGTGATTCCAAAACCTACCCTCGACCAGTTCAGGGCAATGATAATGAACGATATTGCGATATGCAATCGTTTGGGTATGGAGGAACCGCGTGTGGCATTGATACATTGCTCTGAGAAGGTAAATGCCAAGTTTCCTCATACCATTTTCTATACTGAATTGAAAAAAGAAGCATCTGAAGGCAAGATGGGTAGGGTGTATATTGACGGGCCTATGGATGCCAAGACTGCGTGTGATGCCCATAGTGGAGAAATAAAAGGAATGTCATCGCCCGTGATAGGCAATGCGGATATAATGATATTCCCTAACATAGAATCCGGAAATACCTTTTATAAAACACTTTCCCTGTTTGGAGATGCCAATATGGCCGGAATGCTTACCGGCACCAT
Organism: uncultured Bacteroides sp.; assembly: GCA_900544075.1. GTDB lineage: Bacteria > Bacteroidota > Bacteroidia > Bacteroidales > Bacteroidaceae > Phocaeicola. The sequence continues at coordinate 15,207 of UQTJ01000013.1, read as the reverse complement.
TGCACCGGTTGTTGTCCCTTCAAGAAGCGATTCGGGCAATTCGAAATATTATAGTCTGGTTCTGGCATGTCTGGCGGGAAAATAAATCTGACATTTATGAGAATACTTGTGATTAATCCAGGGTCAACCTCAACAAAGGTTGCTGTTTATGATAATGAAAATCAGTTGTGGAGTGAAAACGTGTATCATCCGGCAGATGAACTGTCGCGTTTTACTCATGTAAACGAACAGCATGATTTCAGAATGGAACTGATAGTCAAGTCTTTGAAAGAAGCAGGCTTCAGCCTGGAATTTGATGCTGTAATAGGGCGTGGAGGATTATTGAAACCCACTCAGGGAGGTGTATATCTTGTAGACGAAAAGATAAAATACGATTTGAGGAATGCAAAGATGGAGCATGCATCCAATCTGGCAGGATTAATTGCCGATGAGATTGCCAAAGGATGTAATTGTCCTGCGTATATTGCCGATCCGGTGGTAACGGATGAAATGAGTGATCTGGCCCGTGTAACGGGAATGCCTGAAATTTCCAGGATTTCCGTTTTTCATGCCTTGAACAGTCGTGCCGTATCACGCAGATATGCCGCAAGCATTGGACGCAGATATGAAGACCTTAATCTTATAGTCGCCCATTTGGGAGGTGGAATTTCCATCAGCGCACATTCAAAAGGCAGGGTTATAGACGTAAACAATGCACTTGACGGTGACGGACCTTTCAGCCCTGAAAGAGCCGGTTCTATACCGACAAGGCAGCTTGTAGATTTGTGCTTCAGCGGTAAATACACGTATGACGAGATACGCAGGAAGATAAATGGACATGGTGGATTGTTTGCTCACTTAGGAACTACTGATGTAAGAAATGTAGTAGAGGAGATAAAGGCCGGAAATACACATGCCTATAATGTTCTGCACGCCATGGCATATAATATAGCAAAGACTATAGGCAGCATGCATATCGTCTTAAGGCAAAAGACAGATGCCATTATACTGACAGGAGGAATGGCTTACGGAGATTATGTAGTGTCTGAAATTTCTTCATGGATTGACGGACTGGCACATATTGAGGTCATACCGGGAGAGGATGAAATGGGTGCATTGGCTATGAATGCATTGGGCGCATTACGTGGCGAACTTCCGCTTCAGGCTTATAATCCGGGATAGTTCGTTCTATAGCTATGATTTGACAGCTTTTCGTATTTTAGACAAGATAGGCTGACTTCGGATTTAAAAGTCGAAAACTTTGTTTTCACTTTGTATTTCACCCGGTTTGTACTATCTTTGCAGCGGATGAAGAATTTATGCAACATATTGATACTTGTTCTTGCTCTGATAGTATTCAATCTTGGAGCAGGTGCGGGAATGGTACATATCTGTTCGGCTTATTGCAAGACACAGGCATGTTCCTCTTCAGTGCATCATTCATGCAGTGATACGAAAAGTTGTTGCCATCATTCTGACAGCGATTCTTCTGGTACTTCAGTATCAGAAGAATGTTCTTGCATAAATGTTCATTACAGCATAGACTATTTCTTTAAGGTTTCTCATGAGGATGATGCGGTTTCATTCATCAAGATGCCTCTCGATTTGCCTGAACAGGTTTCTTATATAATACCTCCGGTTTCTGCCGGACTGTTATTCTCACAGGCTCCTAATGCTCCTCCTGTAGTAAATAGTGGAAGGATATTGTTAGCTTATCACTCAGTATTGATTATTTAGTTTTACACATTTGGCTTTGTTATGCCGGATGTGCTGTATCTTCTTTGCAATCTGGTTGCAGAGGGGAATAGCTACATTTGCGCCTGAAAATGTGTTTAACTAAATATTTTTTTACATGAAATACTTCTTTATTTTATTATCAATGACCGCTTTGCCTATGATGGCGGCAAATACTCTTACGGGTACAGTGAAAGATAGCAACAGCGAACCTATACCCGGAGCAAATCTTGTATGGCTCAACTCTTCGCGTGGAGCCAGTACTGATATGAATGGTGAGTTTACTCTTGAACGTCCGGCTAATGCTGACAAGCTTATTGTGAGCTTTATCGGTTATAACACAGATACCATAAGCATTGCATCTTATCAGGAATATATTGATATAGTATTGAACGAAGGTGTACAGTTGGCTGAAGTAAATGTAACAGGCAGAAAAATGGGTTTCCAGAAACTGCGTAGCAGTGTGACGAATGCCGAACTTATTAATTCGGATGAGTTGTGTCGTGCCGCATGCTGTAATCTTGGAGAAAGCTTTGTCACCAACCCTTCTGTTGATGTGAATTATTCCGATGCGGCAACAGGTGCAAAGCAGATAAAACTGCTTGGACTGTCAGGTACATATGTACAGATGCTTACTGAAAATATTCCTAATTTCAGAGGTGCGTCTGCGCCTTACGGACTGGGATATGTTCCGGGACCGTGGATGAGCAGTATCCAGGTAAGCAAAGGTACATCTTCTGTAAAGAACGGTTATGAAGCCCTGACAGGTCAGATAAATATTGAATTCAAGAAACCTCAGGCTGCTGAGGCTGACTGGTTCTCTGCAAACCTTTTTGCAAGTACTACCAACCGTTATGAGGCAAATGCCGATGCTTCCGTTAAACTGTCGGACAAGTGGAGTACAATGCTTTTTGCGCATTATGAGAATGAAACAAAGGCGCATGACAGCGATGGTGACGGATTTGCCGATATTCCACAGGTTGAACAGTATAACCTGTTCAACAGATGGGCATATATGGGCGATAAGTATGTATTCCAGGCCGGAATCAAATTCATCAACGAAGAACGTGCCAGCGGACAGGTATCGCATGGCGGACATACATATGCCGATCCATATCGTATAGACATGAATACAGACAGATATGAGGCTTTCATCAAGCAGGCTTATATCTTCAATAAGGAGCATAACACAAATATCGCGCTTATCACTTCCGGTACAATCCATAATATGGATGCAGTATATGGACGTAAACTCTATAACGTAGATCAGCAGAATGCATACGCATCACTTTTGTTTGAGACAGAATTTACCTCCCAGCATTCTTTGTCAACAGGGTTGAGCTTGAACTACGATCGTTATGACCAGGACTATCGTCTTGTAAATGATGTGAATACCGGGTTAACTCCAGAGTTGGATAAAGAAACTGTAAGTGGTGTCTATGCACAATATACATACATGCCAAGTGATAAACTAACTGTTATGGCAGGTCTTAGAGGTGATTACAGTAGCTTATATGGTTTCTTTGTTACTCCGCGTGCCAATGTACGCTATGCTCCTAATGAATATATAAATTTCCGTGCTTCAGCAGGAAAGGGATATCGCACAAACCATATATTGGCAGAAAACTGTTATATGCTTGCCAGCAGCAGAAAAGTAGTTATTGCTGACGATTTGGATCAGGAGCAGGCATGGAACTATGGTTTGAGTATAGCATCGTACATACCTTTGTTCGGTAAGACACTTAATCTGAATGCAGAATATTACTATACGGATTTTCAGAACCAGTTGGTAGTGGATATGGAATCGGATGCACATACGATAGCATTTACAAATCTTAATGGACGTTCTTATTCACAGGTATTCCAAATAGAGGCTACATATCCTTTCTTCGAAGGTTTCAATCTTACTGCCGCATGGCGTATGACTGACGTTAAACAGACTATAAACGGAACTCTTTATGAAAAAGCGCTTACCGGAAAGTATAAAGGTCTCTTGACTGCATCTTACAAAACTCCTCTCGGTAAATGGCAGTTTGACGGAACACTACAGTTGAATGGTGGTGGACGTATGCCGACACCGGAGACTCTTGCTGACGGAACTCTTTCATGGAACGAGAGATACAAAGGTTTCGAACAGTTGAGCTTCCAGGTTACACGTTTCTTCAGAAACTGGTCTGTATATATAGGTGGTGAGAACCTTACTAACTTCAAGCAGAAGAATGCCATTATCGGTGCGGACGATCCTTGGGGCAACAACTTTGATGCTTCAATGATTTGGGGACCTATGCACGGTGCGAAAGGATATATAGGAGTGAGATATAATTTACCAAGAAACTAACGACGAATTAATAATTAATAATTAAGAATTAATAATTAGTTTAACGCCATTATTAATTTTTAATTGTTAATTACTAAACTGAATAAGGTTTTTAATTATTAATTTTTAATTCTTAATTGATTAACATGAAACGAGTATTATTGTTTACATTCATGGCTGCTTTTATGTGTGCAGCTCAGGTATCTGCAAAAGAACTTCGTAAAATCGTATTCAAAGTTGACCAAATGGAATGCGTTAACTGCGAAAACAAAGTAAAGAAGAATATACCTTTCGAGAAAGGTGTAAAGAAGATGGAAACAGATCTTAAGACACGTACAGTTACTATTACTTACGATTCAGATAAAACAAATATACAGAAACTGAAAGACGGCTTTGCCAAGTTCAAATACGAAGCAAAGGTTATCAGCGATGTTGAAGTAAAGTAAGAAGGATAGTACATATTTCAATAGGGAGTAGGGCGCAGTATTAATGTGTCCTACTTTTTGTTTAAGTACTGTTTGGATTGTGTTTATTCCCCGTTTATTGGATGTTCACCGAACGGCTATTGAACGCTCACTGAACAGAATCTAAAAATCCCGAACACCAATTTGGTATCCGGGATTTAAATTATAGTTATAAGAAATATTCATTATACATATTCCTGCCAGCTCTTTATCTGGATGTCTTTTTCATCCATAGAGCAGAATGCTTCGATAAATGCCTTTGCAAGACGTGCATTTGTGATAAGAGGAATATTGTGATCTATCGCACCACGACGGATACGGTAACCGTTTGTAAGCTCGCGTTTTGTGTGGTTCTTAGGAATGTTCACAATCAGGTCGAACTTATGTTCAGCTATCATCTTTATCACATTGTTTTCTGCATCAGGACGTTCATCCGGCCAGAATACAGGAGTTGTAGGGATGCCATGTGAGTTTAGGAATGCAGCTGTACCGGCTGTTGCGTATAGGCTGTAACCTTTCTGGCTTAGAGCATGACTGGCATCGAGCAAGTCAACCTTAGATTTGGTAGCTCCTGAAGAAACAAGGATACCTTTCTTAGGAATCTTATATCCTGTAGCAATCATAGCGTTGAGCAGAGCTTCGTTGAAGTCATCTCCAAGACATCCTACTTCACCTGTTGACGACATGTCAACACCCAATACAGGGTCGGCATTCTGCAGACGTGCAAATGAGAACTGAGAAGCCTTGACACCAATGCGGTCTATGTCGAATGCAGATTTGTCAGGCTGTGTATAAGGAGCATCCAGCATGATACGTGTAGCTGTTTCGATGAAGTTTCTCTTCAGAACCTTTGATACGAATGGGAAACTTCTTGAAGCACGAAGGTTACATTCGATAACCTTAACCTCATTTTTGCGTGCAAGGAACTGGATATTGAAAGGACCTGATATGTTAAGTTCTTTAGCGATGCGGCGGCTGATTTTCTTTATCAGACGTGCTGTAGAGAAATAAATCTGCTGGGCAGGGAATACCAATGTAGCGTCACCTGAGTGTACACCTGCATATTCCACATGTTCAGAGATTGCATATTCCACGACCTCTCCATTTTGTGCCACTGCGTCGAACTCTATTTCCTTAGTTTCCTGCATGAACTGTGATACTACAACCGGATATTCCTTAGATACCTCACTTGCCATCTGCAGGAATCTTGTAAGTTCTTCTTCGTCGTAGCATACGTTCATGGCTGCACCACTCAATACGTATGAAGGACGTACAAGAACCGGATAACCTACCTTCTGTACAAATGCTTTTACATCGTCAAGACTTGTAAGTTCCTGCCATGCCGGCTGGTCGATACCAAGCTGGTCGAGCATTGCAGAGAATTTGTTTCTGTTTTCTGCACGGTCGATTGATACAGGAGATGTTCCGAGGATAGGTACTGACTGGCGGTGAAGTTTCATTGCCAGGTTGTTAGGAATCTGTCCACCCACAGAAACGATAACTCCACGAGGCTGTTCAAGGTCGATAACGTCGAGTACACGTTCGAATGAAAGCTCGTCGAAGTACAGACGGTCGCACATGTCATAGTCTGTAGATACTGTTTCAGGGTTGTAGTTAATCATGATAGACTTGTAGCCTAACTTACGTGCTGTCTGGATAGCATTTACAGAACACCAGTCAAACTCTACAGAAGAACCGATTCTGTATGCGCCCGAACCGAGAACCACTACTGATTTTTCGTTCTTGTAATAGTTCACGTCGTAACCTTCCACAGCATATGTCATATACAGATAGTTCGTCAGTTCAGGATGTTCTGAAGCTACTGTATTGATACGTTTAACAGCCGGAAGGATACCAAGTTTCTTACGGTATTCGCGTACAGCCAGATTTTCTTTTTCCATATTTCCGCTTGTAGGTTTAAGAACGAAGCGTGCTATCTGGAAGTCTGAGAAACCAAGAACCTTAGCCTGGCGCAATACATCGGCAGGAACTTCTTCCAATGAGTTATATGTCTGGAGTTTAGCCTTGTAGTCAACAATATTTTTCAGTTTGCCGATAAACCAAGGGTCTATCTTAGTAAGGTCGAATATACGCTCTATGCTGTAGCCTTCTTCCAAAGCCTGTGCAATAGCGAAGATACGCAAGTCTGTCGGGTTGGCAAGTTCGTCATCAAGATTTTCGAACTTAGTGTGGTCGTTACCTACGAATCCGTGCATACCCTGACCAATCATACGGAGACCTTTCTGGATGATTTCTTCGAAAGTACGTCCTATAGACATGATTTCACCCACTGATTTCATGCTTGAACCGATACGTCTTGAAACACCTGCAAACTTAGTCAAGTCCCAGCGAGGGATTTTACAAATCAGATAGTCAAGTTCCGGAGCCTTGTAAGCAGAGTTAGGAGTACCCATTTCACCGATTTCGTCGAGAGTATATCCCAAACCGATTTTGGCTGCAACGAAAGCAAGAGGATAACCTGTAGCTTTTGAAGCAAGAGCAGAAGAACGGCTTAGACGTGCATTAACCTCGATTACACGATAGTCGTTTGTCTCGGCATTGAAAGCGTACTGGATATTACATTCACCAACGATACCAAGGTGACGGATACATTTCTTTGACAGATCCTGAAGCATTGTAACCTGTTCTTCTGTAAGTGAACAAGTAGGAGCAACAACGATAGATTCACCTGTATGGATACCCAGAGGGTCGAAGTTCTCCATGCTGGCAACAGTGAAGCAGTGGTCGTTTGCATCGCGGATAACCTCAAATTCAATTTCTTTCCATCCTTTCAAAGATTCTTCCACCAAAATCTGAGGAGAGAATGTGAATGCACTTTCTGCCAGTTCGATAAATTTTTCTTCGTTAGGGCATATACCGCTACCCAAACCTCCAAGTGCGTATGCCGAACGGATCATTACCGGATAACCTATTCTGCGTGCAGCTTCCAGGGCATCTTTCATGTTTTCCACTGCCTGGCTTACTGGAGTCTTCATCTCTATCTCGTTAAGTTTCTTAACGAAGAGGTCACGGTCTTCAGTGTACATGATAGCTTCTACAGATGTACCCAGAACTTCAACTCCATATTCCTTGAGAATACCCTGCTGGTAAAGTTCAGTACCACAGTTCAATGCAGTCTGACCGCCGAAAGCAAGAAGAATACCGTCAGGTCTTTCTTTCTTGATGATTTCAGTAACGAAGTATGTATTAACAGGCAAGAAATATACTTGGTCTGCTATACCTTCCGAAGTCTGAATGGTGGCAATGTTTGGATTAATAAGAACAGACTTGATTCCTTCTTCACGTAAAGCTTTAAGAGCCTGTGAACCTGAATAGTCGAATTCACCTGCTTGACCAATTTTCAGGGCTCCTGATCCAAGGACAAGCACTTTTTTGAATTTCTGCTTCATAAAATGTTTGTTTTTATTTAAGGTTGTTTATGTATAGTCGTCTCATTTTTTGCAATATATGCAAAGAAAACAATTATTTCGAAAAAAACAAAGTATTTGTCTGCCTTTAAACAATTCATCCATCAGTTGGATAAACAATATTTTGCATAAACGGGTTTTTAATGGGTTGACCGGCCAATACCTATACCGGGCATGCCAATAAAAAAAGCTTGCTCTGTGTGAATAGGGCAAGCTTTTATTCGTATAAAAAAGAACTGTCAAATCAGAATTACCGTAACGCTGCGGGCTCCGTGTGCTCCCATAACAAGCGCTTGTTCGATGTCGGCTGTCTTGGAAGGGCCGGAAATGAATACGCCATAGCCATATTCGCCTGTATCGATTTGCTTATAAGCCTCGTGCATGTTATTTACCAGATTGTTTCTGTCGAGTATAATAACCAACGCCTCGGATATAAAATATACGGCACGTTGTTCTACATCTTGTGTCAACCATACAGCTCCATTCTCACAGACTCCTATATGTCCTTCTACAATTGCCACATCAGTACCATCCAGATCTCCCGATTTCTCTACATCGTCTGGATGAAAAGTGCTGCAAGTAATAGGCTGTATTGTATTTCCTATCTTTATTTCCTTTATTGTTGAAGCAATGCGTTTGGCTTCAGGATATGCAGCCTTTATCACGTCATTGACATTTTCCTTATCTTTCAGTATTACAGCCTGTCCGCCTACCTGTTTTAGAATCTCACAGAACTTCGAAAGTTTATCTTCGTATGTAAGAGCTTCATGCTCTAAACCGGACAAATCTGGCTTTTCATAACGCACTCTGGTATTGCGGCGTATGCTTTGCAATATGTCTTCTCTGCTACTCATACTTATTTCACTTTATTCTTTTTCCACATTTCGTTGAAACTCTCTTTGGCAAATTTTGGTATTTCACGTTCTTTACCCCAATCATTCAAGTTGTTGTATATCATGCCTCGAGGCAATGTGTTTACAATCGGAGCATTTTTTAAAGCGAAATTGAATAATGCAGGACGCGACATAAGGAATTTCATACCACCTGACATTAGTTTCTTGGAAGAGCTGGCTACCCCCAATGTATGCAGTTGCTGTCTCCAGTGATAAATCTGATCTGCCAGATCCACCTTTGCAGGACACACGTTCTGACATGAATAGCACAAAGAACATGCCGATACGTTATCATAGTAATGAAGAGGTGCTTTCAGCATGCCCAGATTGATACCTATCGGGCCGGGAATAAAATAAGTATATGAGTAACCTCCCGAACGACGATATACTGGGCATGTGTTCATACATGCTCCACAGCGAAGACAGTTCAAGGTTTTGACATGTTCCTGATCGGCCAAAATACGGCTTCGGCCATTATCTACAATGATGATATGCAACTCTCCTCCCTTACGAGGTTTCCGATAATGAGATGTATAAGTCGTAATAGGCTGTCCGGTACCAGAACGGGCAAGCAGACGGGTAAATACTCCCAGTGCATCACGGTCCGGTACGATTTTCTCCATACCGAACGCTGTTATTTGAAGTTTTGGCTGTGATGTTCCCATATCGGCATTACCTTCGTTTGTACAAACGACGCATTCACCGGTTGAAGCAACAGCAAAATTAGCTCCTGTCATAGCTGCTTCGGCTTCGATAAACTTACGGCGCAGATTTTTACGTGCAGCATGGGTGAGATAAGTCTGATCATTATTGCCGGGCTCTGTTCCCATCTCACGGACGAACAACTCTCCGATTTCTTCTTTCTTAACATGGATAGCAGGAAGTACGATATGACTCGGACGTTTATGCATCAGTTGGAGAATACGTTCTCCCAAATCGCTTTCTACGACCTCTATGCCTTTATTTTCAAGAAATTCATTCAGTCCACATTCCTCAGCCAGCATTGATTTGCTTTTGATAAAATGCTTCACCTTATGTCCGTTCAAAATATTATAGACAATGGAACAATATTCATTGGCATCTTTTGCCCAATATACATGAGCTCCGTTGGCTAAAGCATTTTTTTCAAATTCCAACAGCAACTGCTCCAGATGACTGTTGCTGTACATCTTTATAGCAGATGCCATATCACGCAGATGTTCCCATTCAGGAACCTCTTTGCTTACTTTATCACGTTTGGCACGAACCATCCACAATGTTTCATCGTGCCATGCTGCCAGTTCTTTATTCTCCAGAAACTTTCCGGCAGCTTTTGAATGTTTTGTACTCATAATCCTGCAGCTAATACTTGAACAATATGAATGGTCTTTATAGGAAGTTTTTCACGAGAGATAATACCGTTCTGATGCATCAGGCAAGAACCGTCGGCTCCTACGATATATTCGGCTCCCGTAGCCATGTGACGTTTTACTTTATCACGTCCCATTTGCCCTGATACATCGTGCTCTTCTACGGCAAACATACCGCCAAAGCCACAACACTCGTCCGGACGTTCCGGCTCTACAATTGTGATATCCTTTACCAACGACAGCAAATCGCGCAGCTTATTATAATAAGGTATGTTCAATTCGCTTGGAGAAGAAAGTTTCATCAGACGTACCCCATGACAACTGTTCTGAATGCTTACTTTATGAGGGAATGAAGCCTGAAGGGAAGACGGTTTCACTACATCGTGAATAAACTCGCAGATATCGTATATCTTGCCTTCGCTGGCACAACGATGTTTTTCTCCTTCCAGCAGATTACCATAATGATCGCGCACAAATACTACACAACTGGCAGAAGGGCCGACTATATAATCATAGCTTTCAAATAATTTATCGAATCTCTTGGCTAATTCCTTCGATTCGTTTTCGAACCCTGCATTCGCCATAGGCTGTCCGCAGCAGGTCTGGTCTAACGGATAGTCAACATCTACCCCCAGGCTTTTAAGAAGCTTATATGAAGCGACTCCAACTTCGGGATAAACAGCATTGATATAACAGGGAATAAATAATCCTACTTTCATCTTTTTGTCTATTTTGTTTCTGTATAAACAAAGGTATGTGTTATTATCGAATAAACAAGAAAATAAAAATAAAAAAAGTAATAAACCTCTGTTGTTTATATGACTGTGGCATGACTCTATTAACAAATTGATGGACTTTTTTAAAAGTGGATAAAATCTTATGTCATCATTATTCAGTAGAAATTTATGATTCAGACGATTCAAACATTGTATCATGAATAATGATAAATATAATAGATTTCTTCATTCATACTTCTTTATTTTGTATTTTTGCGGCAAATCGAAATTATTAATAAATTTAATATATGGCAAAAGAAAAAATTATACTGACCGGCGACCGCCCAACCGGTAAGCTTCATATAGGTCATTATGTGGGTTCTTTGCGTCGTCGTGTAGAACTCCAGAACTCAGGAAAATTTGATAAGATATTCGTTTTCGAAGCCGATGGACAGGCTTTGACAGACAATATAGACAATCCTGAAAAAGTTCGTCAGAATGTTATTGAGGTGGCTCTTGACTATCTTGCTGTAGGTCTTGACCCAAACAAATCTACTATCTTTATTCAGTCACAGATCCCGGAACTTTGCGAGTTGAGTTTCTATTTCATGGACCTTGTTACTGTGTCACGCCTTCAGCGTAATCCTACAGTGAAGACTGAAATCCAGATGCGTAACTTCGAGACTAGTATTCCTGTAGGTTTCTTTACATATCCTATCAGCCAGGCTGCCGATATCGCTGCATTCAAGGCTACTACAGTGCCTGTTGGTGAGGATCAGGAACCTATGATAGAACAGACACGCGAAATTGTCCGTCGTTTCAACCATATTTATGGTGAGACATTGGTAGAACCTGAAATCCTGCTTCCAGACAATGCAGCATGTCTTCGTCTTCCGGGAACAGACGGAAAGGCTAAGATGAGTAAGTCACTTGGAAACTGCATATATCTGTCAGATTCTGCTGATGAAGTGGAAAAGAAAGTAAAGAGCATGTACACAGACCCTACACACATCAAGGTGAGCGACCCGGGAAAACTGGAAGGCAACTGTGTTTTTACATATCTTGACGCATTCTGCCGTCCTGAACACTTCGAACGTTACTTGCCTGACTATCCGAACCTTGACGAACTGAAAGCTCACTATACACGTGGAGGTCTTGGCGATATGAAGGTTAAGAAGTTCCTTGCTGCCATCATGCAGGAAGAACTTGGTCCTATTCGTGAACGCCGCAGCGAGTTTGAAAAAGATATCCCTGCTGTTTACGAAATGTTGAAGAAAGGTTGCGAAGTGGCTCGCGAAACAGCAGCACAGACCATGGATGAGGTTCGCAAGGCAATGAAAATCAATTATTTTGATGATGTAGAACTCATAGCTGAACAAGCTAAACGCTTTGCCGAATAATTTTTTGAACTAGTATATAACAGTAAAACGTCCGGATGATAAAGTGTTTTTATCGCTCCGGACGTTTTTCTTTATATATATGTCTGTTTATGCCTGTTGCTGCATGATAAGATATGTTGTGTAAGCTATATAGCAAACCACAAGTAAGGCACCTTCTATTCTTGTAATAGTACGTTTCTTGAAGAACCAACCTACCAGCCAGAACAGTACAGAAGACAGTACAAGTACCAGAATGTCAATGTTGTTGATATTTCCCATAGGCAGTGGCGATACCGAAGCACTGCATCCCAGTACGAAGAACAGATTGAACAGGTTGCTTCCTATTACGTTTCCTATGGCTATTCCCGGATTTTTCTTCAGAGCGGCTGTCACTGAAGTGGCAAGCTCAGGCAATGAAGTACCTCCGGCTACGAGTGTCAGACCTATAATTGAGTCGCTTACTCCAAGCGATGAAGCTATACCGCTTGCGCCTTCTACAAACCATTGTCCTCCGAAAATCAGTCCTGCCAGTCCGCCAAGGATATAGACCGAAGAACGCCATACCGGCATTTCAGTTATTTTCTGTTCTTCTGATTCTCCCTCCTGATTGCGGGCTATTGAGAATGTGTAGCGCATGAATATAAGGAAGAAAGCCAACAGTACAAGTCCGTCGGCACGGCCTATTACATTGCTGCTTCCACCGTCAAGCCAGATATCATTTGCCATAAAGGCAAGTACGAACGAAGAAAGAATAACCAAAGGTATCTCCTTGCTCATTGTTCCTTGTCCCACCTGTATAGGTAGTACCATAGCCGTACAGCCTATAATCATAAGTACGTTGAAGATATTACTACCCACAACATTACCTATCGCCATTTCCGCGCTGCCCTGTATTGAAGACAGGAGGCTTATTACCAACTCAGGTGCTGATGTACCGAATGCTACGATAGTAAGACCGATTACGAGGTCGGATATTTTAAACCGTTTAGCCACCGATGCGGCTCCGTCTGTCAGTGCGTTGGCTCCAACCAATATCAATGCCAGGCCTGCAACCAATATAAAGATATTCCAAATCATAACTTTTAGTTTATTGTTTAAAAAACTATTTTCAACTCACATTATAATATTCTTAAACAGGTTTTAAATAGTATTTAAATACCATTTGAATGATGTTTAAAGTTGTGAGGGTTATATACACGACTTTATGTTAAAATCCTTATCTGACTTTGGCTCAGAATGATGAAATTAATTTTTTTAATATCATGTCTGCATATTTTTGTTTCTTAATTGGATAGCTTACACCTTCAGATTTAGGAACATCTGTATCGTATATAACACTTTTATAGAGAGCATCTCTTAAAGTGAGAACTTGTGTGTAAGGAGATGGCCAACGGAAATTGACTTTTGATGCAATGTCGTTTCTGATAGCAATAAGTATCAGTCTTTCTCTCTTTTGCGGAACCTGATACATGATAGCTTTTAGAACACGTGGTTCTACTAATGTATATCCAAGTTCTGCAATAGTATTTTTTATTGTATTGAATGTCCTACCGTCGTCATGTGAAACCAGTCCTTTGACATTTTCACACATAAATACCTTAGGACGAATTTCATTTACAGCTCTTGCAAGTTCAAAAAAAAATGTGCCACGTGTGTCATTGAATCCTCCTTGTTTACCGGCATAAGAGAATGCCTGGCATGGAAATCCTCCTGATAAGAAATCTACTTTATTGCGAAGAGGCGTAAAATTGATATGGCGTACGTCTCCTTCTATTATATTCCATTTAGGGCGGTTAATACGAAGTGTATTGCATGCTGATTTATCGAATTCATTTAGTAAAACATGTTTGAACCCTGCTTTTGAAAGTCCAAGTGCAAGTCCGCCACCACCTGCAAAAAGTTCTACAGAAGTATATTCACGGATTGGGGTTGTTTGGAATTCCTTATTCCAGTTACTGTCTAATATTTCTTTTACTTCTGGTATTGTGGTTAGTTCTTCAAGATAGAAGCCTTTTATACCATTTTCAGTATGAGATGGATAAGTTCCATTCTCTGCCCATTTTTGAACAGTTGCGTTTGATGTCCCTATTAAAGCTGCAAGATTATTTTCTGAAATGAATTGCATATTTATAAACTGCCCTTTTTAGTTATTTCTTCGGCTATTTCCTCTATTTTTTGTAAAATAAGTGCACTTCCGTCAATGCCGTCTTCTTCAACTACTTCACCAAATGCTTTGGCTAATTGGTAATAGAATGTTTTATCTCCTGTAATATGTTCCCAAAATTCTGCTCCACAATACACTGGATAAGTAGTTGCAATAGTCTTATAGTTTGCTGAAACCCTTTCACCATATAATACCCCGACAATCATGTCGTCCATTTGTATTGGTATCCTGTCTAATCGAGCCTTTCCTATAAGACGTTTGAAATGTCCTAAAATGGTGTCAACATCATCTTTGTTTATGGTTTGTGGCCCAGCTTTACATTGGCAATACTTTTTTCTGCCGTCAAGTTCATCGATAAATTCTATATCAATTCCATCGATACCAGATGCACAACCTGCAACTTGAGCAAGTTGGGATATAAAGATTTGTATGTTCTGACCGAAACTTGTGTTTAGGCTGCTTCCTAAAATACGTGGGTAAACCAAAGCTTTGGCCATTGATTTAGGTGTTGTGTCTCCACATAAAAAGGCTGAAAGGTAATTAATGAGAAATGGGTTTATATCAAAGTCTTTAAGTCGTAGCTTCTTAAGATTTTTAATATGATTGGGTATGATAGATGTGCGAAAATAATTTTTCCCACTTTCTATTATTGCTTTTTTTGTTCCTCTGTCATTCTGTTTAATGTTATGATTACAATTGCAAACATACTAAAAAATCTTCGTTTATATCAAAAACGAAGATTTTATATTTCCTCAGACAACCACATTTTTATGAGTTAGGGTAA
>UQTJ01000012.1 GCA_900544075.1 uncultured Bacteroides sp. | reverse complement strand
AATGAAGTCAGCCTTATTTTTATGACTTAGATAAATTTTTATCGGACAGCAATATTAATGTTTACATTGGATGATATACAGTCACAAGTTTAATTTCATGCCTCGTACAAAACGTGAAGTTTCGTACGAGGCTTTTTTATTTTAACATCAAAATTAGTACCTTTGCAACAGAATAAACAAACAGTAATTTATGAAATACAAAATCATCGTTTTAGACCTTGACGGTACACTCACAAACAGCAAAAAAGAAATAACCCCTCACACACTCGAAGTACTTATCCGTGCACAGGAACGAGGTATTAAGGTAGTCTTGGCATCAGGCCGCCCTACATACGGCATCGTTCCATTGGCAGAAAAGTTACAGCTATCAAAGTATGAAGGCTATATACTTGCATACAACGGCGGTGAAATCATAGACTGGAAAACAGGCGAACTGATGTACAAGAACCTGCTCGACCACGATGTTCTTCCATACCTTTATAAATGCGCCAAGGACAACAATTTTGCTATAGTGACATACGACGGCGAATATGTCCTCACCGAACATCCCGACGATGAATATGTATTGAAGGAAGCTATCCTGAACGTAATGAAAATCAAGAAGGTTGATAACTTCCTCGAAGCAGTAAAACATCCGATAGCAAAATGCCTTATCGTTGGTGAGCCAACCCGTCTTGCCGAACTTGAAAAAGAAATGTATGAACATCTGAAAGACCGTATGGGTGTGTTCCGTTCCGAACCATACTTCCTCGAGTTAGTGCCTAAAGGCATCGACAAAGCACAGTCACTGGCAGTCCTGCTGAAGGAATTGGGTATGACCAAAGACGAAATGATAGCCATAGGCGACGGCTTCAATGACCTTTCAATGATTAAATTTGCAGGAATGGGAGTCGCTATGGGCAATGCACAGCAGATAGTAAAAGACAATGCCGACTTTATCACACTTACCAACGAAGAAGACGGAGCGGCATATGCTATAGAGAAATTTATGAACGAAGAATAATCTTTCCGACATCATTATCATACAAAAAGAGCGCAACACAAAATGACAATATTTCGCGTTGCGCTCTTTTATTATGCGCTGACATTATCTCAGCGCATCGATATTCTGCTGATTAAGAAGAGTCTTCCCTTCTGCAGTATAAAGATACTTGATTCTATCCTCGTAAGCCTTTTCTATCCTTCCTCGAACCATCTTCATCGTACTGTTTATCATCTTGTTCTGTTCCGTAAACGGTTCAGCAAGTACGGCAAAGCAACTTGGCAACCATCTTTCAGGAAACATACCCTCATACTCTCCGCCACGTTTAAACTTGTTCAGTTCAGATTCAAGTTTCTGAAGTGCCGCCTTTCTGCCCTCTTCCGTATTCAAAGACAAACCACCTTCCTTCAGTTTGCGTGAAAGCTGTTCCCTGTTTGGAACGACAAGAGCCACTGTGTAAGCCGACTGGTTATTATAGAGCATCACCTGGTCGATATAACATGATTTTTCCACCAAAGCCTCTTCTATACCTTCCGGACTATATTTCTCACCATCGCTCGATATAAGCAGACTCTTGAATCTACCTTTCACATATAGCAGCCCCTCGTGAGACATATACCCCAAATCACCTGTATAAAGACGGCCGTTTTTCACAGTTTCGGCTGTAGATTCCGGATTCTTCCAATATCCAGCCATCACATTCTCGCCTTTCACAACTATCTCGCCCATTTCTCCCACTGGAAGTTCTTTACCGTCTGCATCACAGATAGTTATCTCAATAGGCTTAACCAACTTTCCGCTCGAACCGAAGCGATAGAGGTCCGGACCGTTTGACGAAATAACAGGAGTAGCTTCAGATAGCCCGTAACCCTGATACATCGGAATACCGATACCAACATAAAACTTTTGAAGGTCCTTATCCAGCAATGCGCCTCCACCGATAAAGAAACGCAGCTCCCCACCAAAGTTCTGACGCACCTTCGAGAAAATAACCTTGTCAAAAAGAGCCACTAACGGACGCAACAGATGTTTCCATCCCTTAGAATCGAGATTACTGTCACCGAAATACAACTGACGTACGGCAAGCCCGATATTGAAAAGTCTGAGCGTAGTCTTACCCTTTGCACGAATAGCCTGTTCTATATTCTTCTTGAATGTTTTAGCCAGAGCCGGAACACTCAGAATAAAATGCGGACGCACCTCACGTATGTTCACCGGAATGTTCTTTAATGTTTCCAGAGGATTACGTCCCACCTGCACTGTAGCAACGGTAGCACCTCGCGACATCATAATATAGAAGCCCACCACATGAGCGAAACAGTGGTCAAGCGGCAGAATGATAAGCGTACGCCAGGTTTCGTCAATATTGACCAAAGTCAGAGCCTGTTCTACATTAGCGGTATAGTTCCTGTGAGTCAGCACAACACCCTTTGGATCAGCTGTAGTACCACTCGTATATGTTATAGTGGCATAATCATCATTGTTTATCGAATTGGCTACAGAAAGGAACTCATCCATAGAAGTTTTCTTCAGGAATTCATCCCCCATTGCCATTACATCCTCTACATATATCTCTCCTTCTGCATATTCTTCCTGCTTGTCGAATACTATGATATTCTTAACGAGAGGGAGTTGAGCCTTTATCTGACGCAGTTTAGGCAACTGATTTCCTGACACCATTATATATTTCACGTCACCATGCACAAGGCGGAACAGCAAATCATTACTCTCTTCTAATTTTACAGACAGAGGCACGTTTACAGCCCCGGCATAGAACATAGCCAGCTCGCCGATAATCCACAGATTACGTCCTTCACTCAGCAAAGCCATTGTATCCCCTTTCTTAACCCCTAATGCCTGCAATCCAGCCCCAAGACGATACACCTCGTTTTTAACCTGAGCATATGTAGTCGGAGCAAATTCCTTACCTTTTTTTTCGAGAAGGAATGTATTGTTCGGGTATTTCCTTACAGAATCCTCAAACAAATCTACCAGTGTTTTCTTCATTATAATTATATATCTAATTTATCAGTTCTTATTCCCCGCAAATATATCCATCTCCCCATCATATATCGGACTCTCGATACCTAAGAAAGACAATACACTATGGAATACATGATACTGTCCCACTTCACGGCTTGCATCAACCTTCATATTCCTGTCCGAAGTCCACACGATGAAAGGAATTTCCACCTGTTCTTTAGGTGCCACGGCCATAGGAACACCATGCATATACAGATTTCCCTCGCCCAAAGACTCTCCATGATCGGATACAAACATCACGCATCCGCGCCTTTCCGGAATCTCGCGCAGTATCTCTATCACCGAATGCACCAGATAGTCCGTATAAACAATAGTATTGTCATAAGCATTCGTCAGCTCCTGCTTGTCGGCTTTCGCCATTTCCACAGTGGTACATACCGGAGTGAAAACCTCAAACTCTGCAGGATATTTCTTGTTGTATGTCGGACCGTGACTTGTACTGGTATGCAGCACTACAAACATCTTGTCTTTTGTACACGAAAGAATATCCTCTTTCAGTCCGGCCAAAAGAATACCGTCATATTTCTCATCAGCTTCAGGGTATTTCTTCTTGATATCCTTTGCCTTGTAGTACTTGTCGATATGTACCGGCGGCTCACCCCAGTTGGCGGTACGCCACACCACATCCACACCATTACGGAAAAGATAATTTGGAAGTATCTCATAAAGCTTATTAGTCTTTTGATAATCCAAAATAGCCTTTACCCCGGCTGTTGTGTAAGTAGCAGCAGAATTAGCCACCAATGCAGTCACACTGTCCTTCTCCAACAAAGGATTGGTAGGTCTGCCGTATCCGTAAAGCGAGAAGTTCTCCCTTCTTGCCGATTCACCGATTATCAGCACGCACACATCCTTTGATGCAGTTGCAATCTTAGCATCAGGCAGAGGAATAGCCTTACGGTTTCTCTTCTTCTCTGCATTATAAAAGCGTATCGAATTAACCGTATATGACCAAGGCATCAGAAGACTACCCAGCTGAGTAGCATGACGGTCTATCCAAGGCCAGTTCTGGATATTCACAAGTGCTATAACAAGAACAATACCAAGCGACGAACCGATATGGGCAAAGAAGCGTTTCGGCTTGCCGTAATCTACCTTCCTTTTAAACAGGTAAATACACGGCAGAACGCCCAACAGAAGTATATACAGGATTGACAGCCATGAGAAAAAGCCCGAAGCCTCAGAATACTGCGTATTGAACACATTACCCATCATCTTGTCAGTGACAAGTACCTGATAAGTATTTATAAAATAAAGACACAGTGCATTTCCCAGGAAAAGAAAACCGAGAATACCCTTGCCCACCACACGTCCGAGAAACAATACGAGATAGTAGAAGAAGTAATTCAGGCCAAGCATTATGAATACCAGCCCGACTGTAATAAGCACACCGTTAAAATCAGCCTTTATATTCTCAACCACATGACTGAAAAACGGCCAGTGGTACGCAATAAGCGTAAAAACACTCAATTCTCCTGCCGCACGTGCAAGAGATACTCTTTCTTTCAAAAAATTTCTCATTTAAAATACACTTTATAAAACAATACTATTACCCCGGCACACAAAGCCAAAACAGCAAGATTGAAAAGTACCGTGAGAGGTATATTTACAGTATTCATTGGTTCCCTGTACGGAGAATCCGAAACAGAAGCATCATATCTTGCAAACGGATTAGAATAAATAACCTCCCCTTCCGGGAAATAAGCAGTAATTCTCACATACGAGTCTTCCGGTTTCACGTCATATTCCGCCTCATAAGCATCCTTGGCCAGCGCAAGAGTTGTGTGATTCTGTCCGATAAACTTAATGCTGTCAGCTTTCTGCGAAAGAGAAATAAACACAGTAGTGCTGTCCAGACCTATCTTATTTACAGAAGGCAGGTTCCTGTTCTTGGCATATTTCACCTCCCAGTCGCCATGACCATAATCAGGAACTCGCATGGCATAATATCCACCAGTAAGCAATGTTTTCTTTATATCCTCATATCTTGCCGAAGGACAATACAGGAAATTACATCTCACAGCCATCTTTCCCGACCTGTCCGGATAATGCAAGTCATCGTTTGCCAGTCCGAAACTGTATCTTCCTGCACTCAAAGCCCAGTCCCAATACTCGTTTTCCTTGCTTTTGCCACTGTCCAATTCCATCAGCCTATAGCCTTCCAGTCTTCTCATCTGATATTCAGACGTACCGCCCGTTCTGAGCGGATGATTCATCTGGATGAAATCAGACTCCTTCGCGAGCAAATCCAACTGAAACTGCTTCTGGAATACGAACAACGGCAACAGATTGTCAAAACGGTTCACACTCTCGCATCCGAACACCAATTTGTGATACTTGAATATGTTTATACCATGTTCATATACATTCACCTGCAATGCCGTATCATACGGATGAACAGTCAGTTCGTTATGGTTTGAGAAAGTGACGATGTCATATCCGAACTTTCTGTACGCACTGTCCGTCTGGTCAGGCCAGTATTCACACTCGTTGAATATACCCTTCACACGTGTGTGAGTATGAAAGTTCGCTCTCTTCCACGGAATGGAATCCACCCCTTCGAGCGACGCATACGGATTGAATATATCCGGTCCGCTGAAAGGCCTTGCCTCGCTGAAATTATATACCGGACTGACGCTTGTTGCGACAATGGCAAACAGAGCGATGAAAAACACTATACCTAAAAACTTCAGCAGTACGACACCTGCTTTCCGAAAAAAACTTTTCATAATATTCCAGTTTATTTTGAGTTGTCAATGTCCGGCAAATATACATCTTTCTTTTCCATAATGCAACCGTTAGCCCACAATAGAATATCCGGCCTGCTCCAGAGCACCTCTTATAAGCGCAATATGCTCGGCATTACGTGTCTCCATAACAAGACGCAGAAAGCATGCGGTGACATTACTTGTATTGTTGTTTCTCTCATGAAGCACAGAAATAATGTTTCCACCAAGATTGGCAATAATCTCCGCTACCCCCTTCAGCTCTCCCGGTTTGTCGTGCAAGTCGAGTGTCACAGTATAAGTACGTCCCGACATATCCAGACCTCTGTTGATTACACGGCTCAGAATAGTAACATCAATATTTCCGCCCGACACCACACAAATGGTTTTCTTTCCGGCCACAGGCACCTTATTAAACATTGCAGCCGCTACAGCCACAGCTCCTGCCCCTTCGGCAATAAGCTTCTGCTGTTCCATCAAAGCAAGAATAGCCGCACAAATCTCATCCTCAGTCACAGTCACTATACCGTCAACATACTTACTGCAAATCTCGAAAGTATGTTCTCCCGGTTCCTTCACCGCTATACCGTCAGCCACAGTCGAAACAGAAGGCAAACAATCACGATGTGCCTTCTCAATAGAACGAAGCATACTTGCAGCCCCCTGAGCCTGAACGCCGTAAACCTTTACGTCCGGTTTCAAAGATTTCAGAGCATACGCGACACCGGAAATAAGACCTCCACCGCCAATAGGAACGATAACAGCCTCCACATCAGGCAACTGGTTCAGCAGTTCCAGACCTATAGTACCCTGCCCTGCTATCACACACTCATCGTCAAACGGATGAATAAACGTATATCCCTTCTCTTCCTTCAGTTCAAGAGCCTTCTGATAAGCGTCATCATACACTCCCGGTACAAGACAAACCTTCGCGCCATACCTTTTCGTAGCCTCAACCTTTGATATCGGAGCTCCTGCAGGCAGACAAATAAGTGAGTCAATACCATTTTTAGTAGCACCCAGAGCAACACCCTGAGCATGGTTTCCAGCCGAACAGGCTATCACACCCTTCTTCTTTTCCTCTTCTGTCAGACAAGCTATTTTATAGCAAGCCCCTCTCAGCTTGAAAGACCCAGTGTATTGCAGATTTTCCGGTTTAAGATATATCTGACTCTCCGGATTTATCTGAGACGCATATATAAGGTCAGTTCTTCTTATTATATTCTTTAGGGCAAACGAAGCCCTGTAAATACTGTCTAATGTTATCATAAAAACAAATTTTTAAGTCTTTTGTCTAGTTTATTATTTTTTACCTGTCACTTTATCATTGCGGGCGCAAAAATACTTCTTTTTATTGTACTATCGCCACAGCCGATATTTTTTTTCATCAGCACATAGGGGTTTTTACATAAGTCTGCGTTATACCAGTGAAAGAAACAAGAAAACAAACAAAAATTAAATACTAACTTATTAAACTATTTGAATTATGAAACTGAAATTTTTAGCATTGTCATTGGTAATGGTAGCAGGTGTAAACATGGTTAACGCACAAAGTTCAACAAAAGATTTCGTATCGGAAGACAGAAAGCATGATATACGCCTGTCAGTAAGCGACGGACTGACACAAGGTACATCAGACATCTTAGGAATGGGTATCGGCGATGCAATTTTAGGCACAAAACGCTCTGACAGTAAGACAAGCCTCACTTACGGATTTGGCTACCGTTACAGCATAAACCGCTTCAGGGTAGGTGCCGACCTCGGATTCGGAATGTCAACAAGCAAACTTGCTCTGGCAGGAGAAAATTCGCCATCAATAAAAGAAAAAGACTTGCGATTTTTGGTTCTTCCTACTGCTGAGTTCGTTTACTTCAAACGCAGATTAGTAGAACTCTACGGTTCGGCAGCAGCAGGTGTGAACTTGTCAAGACACACAGAAACAGCTCTTACCAAGGAAGCTACAGTTGGCAAATCAAGCTTCAGTACAGACTTTGCATATCAGGTAAACCCTATCGCTCTTAGAGTCGGCAACGATCGTGTAGGCGGTTTTGTAGAAGCCGGTCTTGGTACTAAAGGATTCGTTACTGCAGGTGTAAGCTTCAAGTTCTAAACATACCACCCCTACTTTAATCATAAAGGGTTAGTTTTTTCATACATTCTCTACCTAAAAGCCGGTTGTTCGGATTTACCGAATGACCGGCTTTACTTTATACTATCTCCCAAAAACCAGACTTATTTGAGCCTGTTCTCTTGATAAGATTTTTCCTTTTCATTTCCGCAACAAGTCTTTCACACTGTCTTAACGACAGGCCAAGTGCATCTGCCATATCCCTGACTGTGGCATTCGGTGAATTAGCAATAATAACCAGAATATTCCGCTCATTTATACCGACATTTATACCGCCGTTTATACCGACATTTGTACCGACATCCTCTATATTTTCAATTTTATGTGCCTTCAAGGCATTCAATATTTCATTCAGCATAAAATCTATAAAAGGAGAACTATCAGCCACCCGCGAACTTTCCGTAATAGCGTCATAATAAGCCTGCTGGTTTGCATATACCATATTCTCTACAGGAAGATGTTCAAATAACGGATGCAACCTTCCTAATATAAGAGATTGCCACAATCTACCCATACGTCCATTACCATCACTGAACGGATGAATAAACTCAAACTCATAATGAAAGACACATGAACGTATCAATAAATGATCCGTAGATTCAGCAAGCCATTCAAACAAATCATTAATAAGCATTGGAACCATATCAGCCGGCGGAGCCATATGTACACACCCTTTTTCGCTGAATACACCTACACCCCCAGCTCTAAATCTACCGGCATCCCCGGTCAATGCCTGCATCATTACCCCATGAGCTTTAAGTAAGTCCTCTACAGAAAAAGGATTCAGCTTAGGATATAATTCGTATGTTGCAATCGCATTCTTCACTTCCTGGATTTCTTTAAGAGGAGCCACAACATTTTTTCCATTGATAATATCACGCACCTGGTTCTCTGTCAAATTATTTCCTTCAATTGCCAATGAACTATGAATCGTCTTTATGCGGTTAGCTTTCCGCAAACGAAGCCTGTCCGACTGCTCCATCCTTATAGCATAGCGTTCTATAGTTGATGATATTTCTGCAATCAGATTAATAGCCTTAGAAGAAACGGTAAAGGGCGGTATATACATAATCTACATTATTTACAGTATATTCATAATGTCTTATTTTTAAAGACACATATTACAAATACAAATGTAGCAAAATAAAAACATTTTATCACATTACACCATAACCAATATTCAGTTCTATAATTTAAGCAGCATTTAATTACCATTTAAACACCGTTCAAACGCTGTTCGAAGAATAAATCTGAAACACATTTTAATAGAGAAATCACTCCTCCAATGCCAGAATCTCTTTTATCTCCACTTTACTCTTTACACTATTTGTAATATACCAACAAACAGAGTTTTCATCCATACCTTTACTTGTATCTATTATACAATTCCAATATGATATACCATCCAACGGTTCGCTTGGATCAAGGCAAAACAGTTTTGTCAAATCATCATTTTCGTCATATTCCACTCCAATTACGAATAAAGCATGATTCATTTGAGAATTCACAACGGTTATTATCACGGGATTATCCTCTTCTACATAATTAAAGATATGTTCCATAAAATTACTTTTCTTTCTATGGTACATAACATTCAGGTCCGGCAGAAACTTTCTGATTTCCTTTGCCATTGTAGACAAATAATATCCATCAAGTATAAAACCTTGCTCTCTCAATAAATGATTTAGGAATTTATCTTTGTCCTCCTTGCCATTCTTCGCAGATGAAGCATAAACATCAATATCACTACCGTTTATATACCCCAAACATAACAAAGACATAATAACGCTATACACTACGCATGCGCCATCAATATCACCTTGTCTTTTATGTAACTCCGTCAAATGATTTGACAAATCTCTTACTCTTAATCCAAATCTGTCCAGACGGACTCTATTGTTTATATAAATATCTGTCATATTATTTTTTATAGTTTATCATTTCAAATCATATATATCAGCCCTATCTGCATATATAGTTTTTGGAATTATATAAGGTATAGAACTTATATGTTCCTTAAATACTTACCAGCCAATATGCAAACACTTTGCAATAGTCTTTAAAAACATTTGCAAAATGTATCCATTCATACTTTTACACTTTGCAATATAATAAAATTTAAAAGGTCTGCGATACAGACAGACATAATAACGAGAAGACCTATTTCATCAATATATTTACAATATACTTCCACTCCTCTCCTGAAAGCTTTGAGTTTAGAGGTTTAAACTCATCCCAGTTATCTACAGTAAGAGAGTTTATAAGCCTGCGTAACTTACTAAAAGAATATTCTGACATAGGACCGGATATTATTCTGGATAAAGATGATGACAACGATCGGGGAATACCTAACATACGCATAGCCAATGCATTACTATTATCTACACCATAATAAACATACGAAGGTATATATGAGTCCCTCATCTCATTTTCATTTCCTTTCACGATACCTTCAAGAGCACTTAATCCCCAAGACGCTTTAAAACGCAACTGGTTCATATATGTAATAAAATCAGTAAGTCGCTTATCGGTTTCATCTACCGCAAAATGCGGATGAATGGCTGATATTGTATTGACCTTATCCCCTTTAACCCACTTTGTTAGAATCTCTGCAACCAACTGCGGATTAAATCGGGCATTTCTATCATCAGTTCCTAACCCGGTTTCTTTTAATTCCGATATCGCTTTAATTTTTTCTGTCAGATTAGAATAATCATCCCTATCAAACATAACTTCCACATTCCAAGTGTCAGGATTGGAAATTTCTACATTTGTCGCCTTATGCTGCATAATCTTCAATACAGAAGGAACAGAAAATCCCGTTTTATCTGCAAACTTCAGAGTACCTGCATTATCCGCATATTTCGCCTGTATTGTTAAATAGATTTGTTTACATAAATCAATAAACTTTGCCTTTTGTTGTTCATTATCCAACATATAATATGCCAATGAATCTTTGAAAAGGTCATCAATTTCTACCATATGTTCATCTCCGGCTACAGTCAGAAGATGAACAAAATATTGAAAGACAGGTCCAAAAGCATCTGTATATCGGAACAATAACTTTTCTATAGCATTGTCTTGAGTTAGTGTTTCCAAGATTCTTTCCCTTTCTATAAACAATCTTGATAGAACACTTGATAACTCTTCCGCACCCTTTCTCAGGATTTCAGTCCCTGTTTCTATATTTTTCATTGAGTTGAATGGCAGTATGATTTTTCCAAAATCATCAACCATCGTACGACCAGCCCTTCCTGCAATATTCCAAAAATCATTTGCAGACAGAATACTATCCCCACGATTATACGTATCAAAATAAACAGTAGATACAGGAAAATTCACTCCCTCGGCAATAGTTGTTGTTGCACACACATAATTAACCAATCCCTTACGGATAAGGTATTCCGTAAGCAATTTTGTTTCATCAGACAGTCCAGCATGATGCACAGCAACACCTCTACCTAAAACCTTGGAGAACAAAGAAGTACAGCCTAATTCTTCATCTATATATTTCCGTATTAAATCAACCTCATCATTATCAATTTCATGTTCTGTCCAATTATAAATTTGTTCAGCCGTTTCATTTGCGGTAACTTTACCTTTACAAAGAATAAGATTGGTTTTACCGTTTTCATAAAAATGGCGACAAGAGAACTCTAAAATTTTCTTTTTATCACTTGTCGATGATAAAGCGTAGGGATTCCTAATCTCAAACTCTTCCTTATCGTACAATCCGAAACTATATGCAGATGGCAATAAATGAAATGTAGCTTTTGTTTTAGTTGCCCTTAATCCAAGTACAATTTTCTCAGATGGCTTCCAATCCACCTTAATAATGTTTCCGCCACCTAACCATTCTGCCAGAGCATCTGTTTTTCCCGGAAGAAATGGCGACAACAACATATATTTTGCATTTGGACGTTCTCTTCGCAACATAGAAACAAGCAATTCCAACCGCGCACCACGTTCTCCATTTTCGATAGTATGAGCCTCATCAATTATAAATAAAGAAACATCTTCAACAGAAGGATGAGACCTTCTAATTAACAAATCCAACTTTTCCGGTGTAGACACTATAATATCTACATCATCAGCTATTAAGAAATCTGCTTCAGTAGGATCTATCTCCGTTGCAGACGAAGTACGTTCCACATTAAACCCGATAGGTGACAAATCGCTTCTCAAATCAAAATAAACTTGATTGACCAATGCTCTGGAAGGTACTACATATACCACTTTAGCATCTTGTCGCAAAGATTTAGTCAGTACAATGTTAAATTCAGCCAACATCGTTTTCCCTGCACTGGTTGGCATTTGTATAATTGAAGCATTTGCATAAACATCAAAGAGATTCTGCTGCATAGCCTGCCTTTGCGACGGTAAAAGTTCCAAAATCTGATTTGAACTTTTAAATTCGCAAAGTTTCTTTATTTGGTCATGAAAAGCTGTACCTTGCCAGATAGAGTTGCGAACAAGAGCCAACAAATCCTTACTGATAATATTTATAAAATCCCTCAATCGAAGATTTCGCGGCACTAATTCCAAAGCAATGTCAATGTGCTGGCGGATAACAGTTTCAATACGTCTTTTATAGCTATAACCTTTTATCAGATACTCAGACATTTCAGTTAACGCTTTAGAAGTATGATATAACCCAACCAGTGTCATAGCCTCTTGTGTCTGCGTTTGAATATCAAATTGACTGAGATATCTCTCCTCAAATTCAGATTGTTCATTCTGTAGTCTGGAAATTTCTTCCATAGCTTTGCGTATATCATCAAAGCCATTACTTTTACGAACCAAGAATAACAAAGCCCTGAAAATACCTGCAAGAACACGATTACTCCAAGATTCTTCTTGTAATTCAGAATTATTATATCGCTTTAAATCTATACGTGCAGATATAGTTTTGTCCAATCGTAGAGCAAGACTTGAAAGATAAAAATAATATACCAATGACGTATCAGCCAAGTCATATCCCATTATCCGATTGAAAACAGAGAGATACTCTTCATTATCAACCTGTATATTCTTCAATAATTTATAAGCATAATCCACCCATTTGGCATCAGTATTCTCTCCAAAAGATGTTCCGATAAGTAAAAAGGCAAGACGACAAGACAGCTCAACATCAGAAGTAGATAATGTTGAGCTTTCAAAAGATATCGCATTATAATAATAGTTCTGCTTGCTCTTTTGTAAAAGAGTTTTCAGAACATCATCCTCTAAAATCTTTTCTATATATTCATTGCCGTTCATCGTACAAGTTCCTTTACTTTATGATAAAACAGCTCAACTGTTTCATCAATAGTCTTTTCTGTAAACGAAAAAATAACAAAATCTATCATTCCAGATTCAAACTCCTCAGCCAAAGACTTCATCTTTCCAAAGTCACTCGCTTCATCCACACAACTGTAATCTCTGACAAGACCACACCCGTATGTAACATCATATTTGTCTGTATTGCCATTTTTCATATCTATCACAACACCGGCAAGCGCAATGAAATGTTCAGGAGAAAACGATAACCGACGAACATAATCAGTCAGACGCTGCAATACCAAGCCCCCTGTATCATGATTAGCTTTATGAGTTTGATAGATGGAATCTTTGTTTTCGTCCACAACGGCCGGCGGACTTTTCTTCTGCGAAGAAACCTTCGCCTCACCAATCAGGATATTGGTTTTCGCTCCTTCCCTACGATAACCGATGGCATCAAAACCTCTACCGGGCATATCAGCCCTCTCTCTATATGATATATTCTTTAACGGTATGAGAAACCTACGATTTTCTTCAACTTTTTCTTCAAAATAATAGGTAGTCAACAACTCTCCCAAATCACTTCGATAGATATCTCTCAAAATCTGAGGAGATTTACCTTCATCCCTTTTAGGATCTTTGGCTACAGAATTTTCTCTAATTATATCAAGTAGATTAGAAATATCAAAACCACATCCAACAGATTCAGTTCTCGATAAAAAATCTTCATTTACTCCACCATAAAGTTCAGAACGCTGTTTAATATAGCGTTCTGCAAATTTATCTATGAACTTATCGAAAACCCTAATATCTATTTTATCAAAATGATTCATTGAATACAGTTTTATTGGGAACAAAGATAGCAAAATAAATATAATATGCCTCTATATCAATAGGATTTATATTATTAGATTTCAATCTTCAGCGAACGGCCAGTGAACAATCAACGAACGCCTGCTGAACAATCAGTAAACACGTCAACTTATTGTCCTTTCTTTATTTGGGTTTTACTGTTATAATCAAATTCTGTTCACTCTATGTTCACTAACCGTTCGTTATGCGTTTACTGACCGGTATTGCAAGCCCTTTGCAAAAGGTTTTAAACATGTTTGCAAAACATATTTACTTATAAAGATTTTATTGTTCTTTAATTCACCCACAACTTGTGGGCAAATTGAAAATTTCAACTAAAAATCATCAACCTGTCGGAAATTCCGACAAGTCTGATTAGTATCCATTTCCGCAAGCAGAAAATTAATTTACGCAAGCAGAATTCTTCAAAAAGTACTGAATAACAACAGTTTGCAGTTTTATATATTACAAATTTCTGCAAGCAGAATTGCAAGCAGAATTGCAAACAGAAATTTCAACATTTACAACATCATCTTCTGAATAATCATTTGTGTATTGGCATAAATTAGTAGTTCTCATTTCTTCAGCTTGAATTTTACCCATCTGTTTTCTGATATAGTATGCGGTAGTTGATAAAATATCCGATATGCAAACCCTTTGCAAAAGGTTTTAAAAAGGTTTGCAAATATCCATTCATACTCTTATATGAAGAAGATATCATTTGCTTATACATAAACAGCTCTACAATATCATAAAAATAAAAAGGTCTGCCATATAGACAGACCGTAAAAGTTCCTTTTATAGTGCAGTATGAAAACCGTGGTTATCAAGTGCACTTCTTTACTTTTGCATAGATATATTTTTGCAAAATAACATATATCCAACTGTATAAAATTTAATTGAGAACATATATGATTATGACAATGAAAAATAAAATCTCCATATTTATTTCATTAAATTGTAATTAAAAAAATTAAGCACTATAATTAATCTTATTATATTCTCTATGACACGTTACTCTCATATAACGATTTTTTATTTTAAAATCCAACATATCAGAACTAATAACTCCTTCTTTAATTAAAGTAGCGATGCGACTTATATTTTTAGGAACATCAACATCATTGGAATCAGCTTTCATTTTAATAATTCTATACACTATACCAAACATATAGCTAATAGAAGGAATTACTTGAATGATAAACTTTCTGACCCTATCAAATGTATCAGACTTCTTTGTTTTAAACATTAATGAATCCATCTCCATAAAATTATTCCCATGTAAATATATTAAAACAAACTTTTTTGAAAAACTTGGAATTGTAAGTTCTGGTTGTGCAGCAAAACTGAGAAATTTTTCCAATATTTCATAAGCCGAGTTATTTGATAATAATGTAATTATTATATCAGGGTTTTCATCTAAATAATCGAAGAACTTATCTATAATATATATAATATCACCTCCTAATATTTCGTTAAAATTAAATTCAACCCATTCGCCAATTCTTTGCAAAATCTCAACCCTTATACCTATAGATGTTGATAATTCTTTATATATCGAATCATTCTCTTCTGATTGTTGATTCTTTATAAGAAGTAACTTATTAAGTCTGTCTGTAAAGCTTTCATAATTATTATATTTCAACGCCTTGTAAGCTGCAAAGGTTTTTCCTATTAATTTTTTAGATAACTCATTATCTGGATTTATACGATGTATAAACACCAGTTCTTCAATAGAAATAGCTTTTCCTTTTTCAACAATAGAAGATATTAAATTATTAATTGGGTCTTTTATTTCTAAACAATGATCTCCGTTCGCAAAAATATTATCTTTAATATCCATCCATCTTTCATCTATTCTATTCTCTTCAAAATCCATTGAGATTGGTTTGCTCGGAATTAATATAGATACACCATATGACTTATAGCCTGCTCTACCAGCTCTACCAGCAGCATTTAATATTTCATGAGCTTGAAGAGTTTCCATTACATTTGCCTCTTGGTTGAATCTAAGGTCACCACTTATTAACACAACATCTGCTGGTAAGTTTATTCCTTGTGCAAGTGTTGGAGTAGCTACTATCATGTTAACCCCATTTCTCATGGTATATAACTCTTCCATTATATTCCTTTCCTCAGGTAAAAGTAATCCATGGTGAACTACACATGAAGTGTCTTCGAAAGGTATATAAGTCCCTGATTCCTCGCCAATTTCCTCTACTATTTGTTCAATTATAAAATGATTCTTTTCCAAGAAACTATTTATACTAAATTTTTTAGTGAAAGTAGATTCAATATTTCTTTTGATTGTGGCTGTATATCGAATATCATTAGTAAATACCATTACTTTATATCCAGCATCTAAAAAACCTTTAGATATTTCAGCTGAAACCTCATTAGTATTACCTATAAGAGATAAATGTTTGTTTATATTCAACAATACCTTATGGTTTAGCAGTTGTATCAACTTATAATCATCAATATTTCTGGTATTCCAAACATTTTTAAGACAAAATAAACAATATGGAGTAACTTGTTGTTCTTTTTTCTTTACTTTTCCTTTTTTACGTTTTATATATTGCTCTAAATCATTGATTTCAGATGAATTATAGATCAAACATCCTTCTAATTGCCTTGTTGGTTTCCATTCTTCATCAAATAATAAACATTTCCTTCCTAAACAACTTTCTATCCATTCAGCTATTTCATCTCCATTTTTTACCATAGCTGACAGTAAAAAGAAATCAGCATAATTGAACTTTTCCATTAAATTCAAGAGACACATCATGGCTGTAATACTTCTCATATTCTCAGAAGTACCATAAGAGCTAATTAAATGGAATTCATCGAATA
The DNA here is from genome assembly GCA_900544075.1 of uncultured Bacteroides sp. Taxonomy (GTDB): domain Bacteria; phylum Bacteroidota; class Bacteroidia; order Bacteroidales; family Bacteroidaceae; genus Phocaeicola. The sequence continues at coordinate 82,408 of UQTJ01000012.1, read as the reverse complement.
CAATTAATCCGATTGATTCATGAAGGAAAAAGTCATCATTTAGGAGTGTCATGCATCTTTCTGGTGTTATTACATGAACTTTAGTTCTTTCCTCAATAGTGAAATCAGTTATTTCTCCACCTATATTCAAATTAATTGAAGATGTAGGTATTCTTAATCTGTTGAGATTTCTTTTAACTTGTGATTCAAGGGCATGAGTGGGAACCAAATATAAAACTTCTTTATCATTTGCTATAGTTGCAGCAATTTTTAATTCAGCTAATGTACTTTTTCCAGCTCCAGTAGGGAATGTACATACAAATGAAGTGCCACAATTTAAAGCTCCCTGCTTTATAGCATTAAGGTGATTATCCCATAAATATGGTTTATTTTTCTTTGCTCTTATTCTTAGTAGAGCCTTCCATGTATCAACATTGATATTTTCAGGAGTGTCAATATTAATAACAGCATGGGTTAAAATCCGTTCTCTTGCAATTATTAAGTATTTTGCCAATCTCCATATACCATAATACATATCTTCTTGAGCATTATTAAAATGCTCATCAGGTAAATAAATCTTTTCTCTTGATAATTCTAATATTAGTTGAAATGAGTCCTCTTTTTGCATAACTTTATCACCTAACAGTAGAAATGCAATGTCTTGAATACCTAAAAGCAATTGATAAAGGAGTAAATTTCGAGCGCAATTTTCTATATCATTATCTTCAATGTCAGGTATGTTATATTTTTTTCTTGAAATAGATGTAACTTCCCCTTTTACCAAACATATAATGGCCTCAAGCAAATCTCCCTCTACACCATCGCATCTCTGAATCTGTGTCACAAATTCAGCAGCATCAGTCATACTATCCGCTATGATATACAAAAGCGTAGCATTAATACCAGGGGATAATGAATCAAATCCAACGTAACCTATAGGATATTTATTATCAAGCATACATTTCATGCTGTATGCAGTTGCAGCAACGTATGCAATTTCTTTTTGTTGTTTTTCATAACAACCTTGAATTAAAAGGGTATCTAACCCATTATGTATTTTGTTTAGAAAAAAACGAACTTCTTCAATTTCCTTTTCTTCAAATTGTAATTTCCCTGACTCAATATATGTTCTTGTTCCTATTATTATGGCATAAATTTCAGATAATCTTTGAGGTAATCTGTCTGCATCAACTCCATCAAATAAAGGAATTGCCCTTATTAATTGTTCTGTAACAGGATTATACATATCTACAATTTTTTAATTATATCAATAACCATTTTAGAAAAGTCTTCCATCCAAGCTCTCATATCTCCTAAATTAGTAGTAGCCCCTCTTCTACGTTCTATCGATTTCTTGACATGAGATTCATAATCTTTAAACAAGGACTTTCTTTTATCTGGACTATCATGCGTTGATTGTCTGGTAATACTAATACGATATTGCCATCTCTTCATGTCTTCTATTTCATTATGTGCATCCTGACAATCTTCTCCAATCATGTCAAGTAAAACACCTACTTTTTCTAATAACTCAGTATTTTTTATTCCCTTTTCATAAGCATCAAGTTCAGGAAATACTTGTTGAGTTATTGTATTTCTTGCATTTTTAGTACATTTATCTTCTGTTATAATGATACGAGCAATGTGTCCGCCTTCAACAATAACCGCCAAACCATCAATTCCATGCATTGCATGTTGTGTATGAGGTAAATATTGTTTGAATAATTTGCCTTGATTTTGCATAAATACAACAATCCATGATATTAACTGAAATAACCATCCGTCTCGTTTCTCTATAAAATCTTCTTTTTTATCTTTATCCTTTTCTATTTCTTTTGACACCTGAAGTTTACTTAATACACTTTTCTTTGTCATTTGTGTTACACGTATAGGAGCTGGTGACAATTCATTTATGATCCTAACCATATGTCGACTTTGTCCAAGTGCCAATATTGCAACCCACTCAGCTAATAACTCTTTGTCAACAATAGTATATTCTTCATCTATACATGATGGTTGACAATCTATGTTTCTAAAGTTAAAAGGAACCGTATCGCTCATGTTATTATTTAAAATTACAGTAAGTTTATAATAGGAAGAAATAAATCTCTATATCTGCATTATCTCATTTAGAAATTTCTCTCTCTGCCTACTCCAACTTCTAATAGATTCATTTTGTAAAGAATAATATTGTTGTAATTGCTCATGCAAGTCATCTAATGCAATAGAACTGTCTATTCTTTCTGCTATTCTTGTATTGCATAGCCATCCAATGCTGTCAAAATCAGTATCTGGCAATAAGTATAATTTAACTTTGTTATCGTATGCCCATACAGCTCCCATCTCATTCAGGCAAATTTCACTTTCTTTATAATTTTTCGATATAAGTAAAAAAGAATAATCTGAATCCTTAATATTGCTATGAATGTGCTTTCTGATATCCTCGCCATTCTTAATACCCATATCTTCAATAGATGTACAAAATATCTGCCCTGGCTTTAGTCCAATCCCTAATTGCAGAATGTTATCAATAAATAATTGAACTATAGCTTTATCTTTAGAAGAATGACTAATAAATATTTTTTTAGGCTTACTGTTTACCTGATTATATTTAGCTCGAATTATGTTGATTGTAGCTATAATACCTCCAAAATCAAAATAATTAACTCGCGGAACCCCAATCAATCCAGGTAAATATACCTGGATTTGCTGCGCTTCTATCGGTAAATCATGTTTAATACTTTCAACCAACTGGGTGAGAGCATTATGTAGATCTGATAAATATTTGCATGTTTTGTTCGGACAGATAACACATTTACCATTGCTTATGGAATTACAAATTTGTTCCACAACATTCTGACATTCTAAAATATTTTGTTTAATTTTATTATCCATAATGCTATTCCTTATTTATGACTTCTTTTGTAGCTTTGATCCTTTTGTCAGCATATAAAACAACATCTTTTATAATCAATTTCTGAATTGCAGAAACTAGTATATTCATGTAGTTAAAATCTATTGACTCATTTTTTATAGGGAGCATCATTGGTATATCATAACTTTCTGAACTTCTTAATTTTTTGCCGTAAGAAAACTTGTTTAATAAGGACCTTTTCATTGATGCAGCAAAAAATATCATTTGCTCTTTTGAATATTCCTTTGCATCATTCCAATATACCCCTGTATCATCACCAGCTCCAAAATCGTAATTGCGATAAAAAACATTACCGAAAATATCAACGGTAATAGAATTTTTTGGAAAGGATGCAACTGGGTTAGAAATGAAATTTACTACACCTGTATTTGTTGTGCCAGACATAACAAAAGGTATATTTCCTGGAATCTGATCTTCTTTTTTTAATCTTCTCCCTTGCACAATCCTATTAAAAATAGATTTATATGTAACATCTATCCATTTCACGTTATTATAATTCTTTAAAACCACCTGTTCCTCATCTGTTAGTTCATAATCCTTAAACCCAGTTACCAATAAATAAGCTTCCAACTCTGTCAAACGCTCCGCTTCCAACTTCGCTATAAATCTATCTATAAAAGAAAAATCAATATTATTATTCCTTATTGGTAAGCTTATGACTGAAGTCAAGAACATATGGTCTACATCTCTTACCAAAACAGATAATAGCCTTTTCTTCAGTTTATTTAATAAAACTGTAAAAAACAAAACAGATTTTTCAGTTAATTTGATTTTGGGAGTAATCTTTCTCACAAACTGTCCAGCATACCACGGTTTTCTGCGATAAAAGAAGTCCATCTGTAAAAGTCCTAAACTCCAAGTTCCAGCAGGATTTATATTTTCTAAGTTTACAAAGCCTGTTTCTTCTAAAACTCCTTGATTAATAGATGTACGTGTAACATAGTCATATTCATTCCCGGGAACAAGAACATCGGCATTAAAGCTATTTGTATTTTGTATGTCAAATAAATCCCCTAATTTAAACTCTCCCCACTCAATTTTTTGTAATTCTTGATTGAGTGGGGAATCTATTTTCCCAAGCTATCCTCCTCTATATTTCCTTGCTTTTTGAGCAGATTAGAAACTTCCCAAGCAAGATAATCACTTACCGTCTTTTTAAAATCTTGCAAAGTTGGCTTTGTATCAATTGGAGCTGTCTGATTCCAGTCTTTTCCACTTTTTGGATCTATTGTACCCTCATAGTACTCTTTATCTGTAAGATAATGTAATTTGCTTTTTCCAAAACGAACTAAGTTTACTACTTCTTCATAACGCTCTTTGGCATGATCAGTATCACGTAGATTGCAACTTGCTTTCTTTCTATTTGTGCGTGTATAACCGTCGTTTGAAAAATCGATAAACTTTACTATTTCATCTTTCTTATGTGCTTCATTAACACGAAATACATAAATATAGGTTTGCACATTTGATTTCCCAACAAACAAGTCTATCGGCATCTTAATACTTGCTAAAAGGGTATTTCTTTGCAATATTCTTTTATTGTATTCTGTCGCTTTACCTGTTCCGGCAGACCCCTGTATGATTATTGCAGCATAGCCTCTATTCATCATTCCAAGGGCTTTTTCAACAAAGTTCATTCCATTACCATTGGCAGAATATGGTGGGTTAAGAACAAAAGCATCAGCTGGGAATTTATCTTTTTTATCACTATATCCGTAATTTCCATCAAAATCAGTAAGTGAATCTTCATTTAGAATATTAGAGCTACCATCTCCCATCAGAATCATGTTTAGAATAGCAAGCATATAAACACTAGGAAGTAATTCTACTCCTAATAATTGTTTTGCTTTAATATCTAATTCTTTTTGAGCTAATTCTTCTGGTGATTTTATGTTGTTCTTGGCATCAATAAGCATTTCGTTCATGGCTGCGACTAATAATCCTGCCGAACCGGTTGCAAAATCCCAAACGTAAGAGTCCTTATTAACACGAGCAAGCTTTACTAATAATTTAGCAACATAAGCAGGAGTAAGCACAACATCATTTAGCTTGTCTTGTGAAAATCCAAGCCATCCATACATTTCATTGAAAAGTTTTCCAGTGAAATCAGTAGTTAATCCAATTTTATAATATATTCCTAAGTCATCAATAATTTTAGTGAAGACTCTTTTTAGCTGACTCTCACCTTTTTCAACTTTATTAATATTTTCAGTTGTTAAAGTATTTTCTAATGTTCTGATAATAAGCTGCTTCTTACCTTCAGGTAGATTCCTTTCATTCAAAAAAGCCTTTATCTTTCTTACGATAATTTCTCCATCTGTATTACCTTTTTCTAATGATGATTTAAGATCTGATTTTTCAAGTGGAGCAACTTTTCCAGGGATTCCAAGAGTTGCTATAATCGAAGCGGCTACCAAATAAATACGGTCATTTTCTCCTAGCCCCTTTTCATTTTGATAAATATCATTATTTAGTCTGGTTAGACTTATTGATATTTCTCTTTCACGCTGTTCTTTTATCTTTTCAATTTCATCTTGAGTAAGATTCAATGATTCAATTGTTTCAATAAATGCATCAAAATTTTTAGGAGCTAAAAATGACAAGTCAGAATAATCTCCAACTTTCTGTCCCATTCCAAAATTGCTTTTGGATACATAATACACACCTATTTGATGTTGTAATTTACCGTATTCATCTTTATATCCTGTTACACCAATAGCTATAATGTCAGTATAACTTGTTAGATGTAAAATGGCATTAGCATAATGCACAGCACCATTTACTGCATAAGAATTAATGTTTTTAAAGTTTGGTTCATTCTTAACTGTTTTATTCTCAACATGACCAAATGCATCAAGCTTTACCAATCTATCCTTGTAGCCTTTGTATTCAATCAAGATTGGATAATAATTTAACTTTTTATCCTGTAATAATAATTTTGCATCGGGGCGATTAGCACCACTACCACCGTTTTTAGTAAAATAATCAGTAAGTGCTTTATCTATCTCAGAATTAAGAGACTCTTGTTCTAATTTATAATCTAATTTATACGATTTAAGCCATCCATTTGCTAAATCAGCAATGTTAGGTTCTACTGATTGTATATTTTTCTTTGCCATATTATTTTTTGTATTATTTCATTACACAAATATACATTTATTTTCCATTATTATAATAGTTTCAAGCTACATATCAATTTAATTAAAGATATTTTTTCAATTATAATAAAAAAAGTAGAAAAAAGTCGAGCCATCCGGTAGTTCCGAACAACTCGTGCCTTCAATTTTGAACTATTCGAAAAATTTGAATAGTTCATTTTTTATTATTTCAGTGAACACCCACTAAACAGTTAATGAACACAATCTAAACAGTTTTCATTGACTATTTCAAATATTTAATATACGCTTCTCCCCTTTCTGTCAGCACATAACCGCCTGTTTTACGAGAACCTTTATACTCTATCAAATTGAGTTCCTCTGATATAAGTTGTTTAAGGAGTCTATCAACAGTAGGCATTGATACTTTTATTGCATCATACAAGTCTTTTCTCTTAGCTATTCTAAGTTCTAATATTTTCAACAAAATGATTTTTATCTTATCATTTATCTTATCGTTTATCTTATCATTTATCGCGCCATTTATCATGCCATTTATCGTGCCATTTAATGCCTCATTCTCAAACCCTTCTCTACAAGGTATCTCAATCAGTAAGTAACTTCTTTCATCATTTGTTTCAATCACAGCAGCTCCGGAGCCATTTTTTCTTAACTCATCCTGTATGGTCGTGATGCCGGTTCCTCTACCTTCGGACAACTGAAGTTCTTTAAGGTAATCACCTAAACGACGGTTGAGGCAGCAACTTGCTATCAACCGACGCACTTTTATTTAACAGCTTTTCGATTTACCTAACTCCCCAATCACCAATAGTCCCTGTTTCAGAAGAGAAAGATGCACCAATCTTATAAACTTTGCGGCTATCGGCTGCATATTCACGCTCCTCTATCTGCAGGAGTGCTTCTTCTGCCGTACCGTCAAGTTTGAACTCAAAGATATATACATAGTCCGATGTTTCCACTATGCAGTCCACACGTCCCTGGCTCTGGACCTTCTCGGCATAGACGGTATAAACACTTACCAGACGCATGATGAGATAGAAGGTATATTGGAAATATCGTTCACGCTCCACTTCGTTTTCCTTGCGGCGCATTGTGTAAGGGATACCGGACAGGAAAGAAGTGAACAGCTCGCGTACACGCTCCACCTCTCCTTTGCGCAGTGCTATAACAAGGCTTCTTATCCAACTGCCTGTTTCTTCTGATGGTTGCAAATATGACGAAGCTACCATTGTAAGAAATCCGCCCTTTACCTCATTGTTCGGGAAATCAAGAAGGAAGGTATTAAAATCGCGATCGTACGCCTTTATTGTAAGATATCCGCTTTGATATATCATAGGCAAAGGACGTTCCACGTCGGCTTTGTAGTCGATAAATTCTGCCGGGGTGTAATACTTTCCCGTAAATTCGTTCATCCTTTCATGTGAATGATTGAGCAGACGAATCAGATATGTGGGAGTTCCTGTACTGAACCAATAGTCCTTGATACGTTTGGCATCAAGAGCGTTCAACAAACTGAAAGGATTATATATATCAGTCAGTTTATCGCTGAAGTGGTAACCATCATACTGTTTCTTCAACAGTTTATACATTTCCTCCGGTGTACACTGATACTCAACAGCCATTTGCGATACAGGTTCTGTAAAATATTTTACAATTTCCTCCTGAGTTATACCGCACAGAGCTTCATAACGGACATCCATACTTATATCTTTAGGCTGGTTGAATCCGCTGAACACACTTACCTGCGAGAACTTGGTTACACCTGTCAGCAGTACGAACTGCAAATGCTTGTCCGCCCCTTTAAATACAGAATAAAAAGCTTTCAGAACATTGCGATGCCTGTCTTCCAGATTGGTATCCACATCCAGTACATCAAGAATAGGTTTGTCGTATTCATCTACAAGCACCACAGCACGGCGGCCTGTCTGAATATGAGCTGCTTCAAGAATCTTTATAAAGCGGTCGCCAAGACCTAATTCATTTGCACGTACAGGCAAATTATACTTCTGTTCCCATTCCGCAAGATAAAAGTTAAGTTTCTTCTCCAATTCTCCGGAATTGGTAAAATTAGTGGCATTGAAATCTATATGAAATACGGGATACTCGTTCCATTCTGTTTCCATCTTTTCTATGGCAAGGCCACGGAACAGTTCCTTGTGTCCTAAAAAATAGTTTTCCAGGGTAGAGACAAGAAGACTCTTTCCGAAACGTCGCGGACGGCTGAGAAAATAAACACTACCATTATGTGTAAGGTCATAAATAATATCAGTCTTATCTACATACACATACCCATCCTCTATAATTTGCTCAAAACTCTGAATACCAATAGGATATTTCATAACTTTATTCTATTCTTGAAACTTACGCAAACATACACAAAAATATTCATTTCTTCAATTACTTCTCTTACTTTTTGCCACAAATCCACCGATACTTCTTACATCATAGTAACGTAAGAAAGACCAATCCGGAAAGAAAAGTTAAACACTCAAAGGTATTTACTTAACAATTCATCAACTAAAACCGACGAAGCAGATAAAACCAGACAATAAATTAACACTCGCCCGCCGAAAAGCCGGAAGAAAACGACAAGGAATTTCAACCAAAACGCTTCGACATTTCACTAAAAACGTCGAAGCGTTTTCAGACAGCTTGTAAATCCGTTGAAAATTCATTACAAAACAGGCAGATTTCATTCTATTTCGCCTACAGAGCGGAAGCAGTTACGAGTATCATAGAGGTATCAAAAGAGCACATAATCACAAATACGTTTACAGTATCCACTTATTTAGCTTACACATAAGACAGCTTAACCGCCTGTCAACATCATTTTATCAATACGCAAATCTCCATAAATCAGTTTTTCGGCTCCTGCTGCATCATAGCACGCAAAACAGCCATTCTCAGAAGACGGGATTTACATTATGTCAAAATGACATCTGTCGCCCGGCGAATACGAATTAACCTATATTATGCCGCCACGTAACAAATGTTACGGTCTGACAGGTTTATTACCCTTACCTTTGCTGCGAACAATTAAACATTAAGTAATATGGATTTAGGAAAGAGAAATGTTGGAGATATCGTAGCCGAAAGATTTTCTACGGCAAGTGTGTTCTATAAGTTTGGAATAGATTTCTGCTGCCACGGGCAGGTTGCATTGGACGAGGCTTGCAAGAGTGCGAATGTAGACGTGGACACTGTTATAAACGCTATAAACAGCAACAATACAGCTTCGGATGGCGGTATTCCGTTTGCCTCCTGGCCTATCGACCTGCTTATCGACTATGTGCTAAAGATTCATCACAGAGGTATCAGAAACAATGGTCCGGTACTTCTGGGACTGATAGAAAAGGTGAGAAACGCTCACGGAGAAAGACATCCTGAACTGAACGAGCTGTACGATTTGGTCAGTGTTTCGCTTGAAGACTTGGAGAACCATCTGCAGAAAGAGGAAAACGTACTGTTCCCGTATCTGCTTGAACTTTTCGACGCTTCGGAAAGGAACGTAAGCATCGAGCCTATGCACTGCGGGTCGATAGCAAACCCTATAAGGGTAATGAACATGGAGCACGAGGCTGAAGGTAACAGATATCTGCATATCAAGGAGATAACCAACGGTTTTGAGGTACCGCAGGACGGATGTAATACCTACCGACTCATGATGGCGGAACTGGAGAAGTTCGTAAATGCGCTGTTCGAGCATATACATATCGAGAATAATATCATGTTCCCGAAAAGTCTGGAACTTGAACAAAGAATGTTCGGATAATCCGGAATGGATTCTCAAAAAGGGGTGTTTCGGCATCCCTTATTTTTTGCAGATACACTAACAAAAAAAGTCCCTCAAATCTTCACGATTTAAAGGACTCTTTATTCGTTTTTTCCGGCCAATGGATTCCCCAATCCAAAAAAACCGTCAGTGCAAGTACACCCTCAGGGATTCGAACCCTGGACCCACTGATTAAGAGTCAGTTGCTCTACCAACTGAGCTAAGAGTGCATACACTAAATTATTGTCAAATTTCCCGAAAGAAGTACACCCTCAGGGATTCGAACCCTGGACCCACTGATTAAGAGTCAGTTGCTCTACCAACTGAGCTAAGAGTGCATCATTTTCGATTGCGGGTGCAAATGTAGGACTTTTATTTGAATTTACAAAACTTTTCATGCACAATTTTATCCGTTTTTTATCCTTTTATTCCCGCGACATATACTTGCAGGGCGTACAACGTGCACATTATCAGCAGATAAACATACATAAAAGGGATATTGTCGTTTTAACAAAAAATTAACGACTTATATGCTTTTCAGAGCAATTTCAGAAGCTCATCGATCAATATACTGCGCACTTCGTCCATCGGAACCTGTGTTCCTGTTTCCTTCTCTATCGAAGTCACTCCTTTGTCGGTAAAGCCGCACGGATTAATATAACCGAAGTATTTCAGGTCGGTATTCACGTTCAGCGCCAGACCGTGCATTGTCACGAAATGGCTGCTCCGTACTCCCATTGCGCATATCTTTCTCTCGCGCGGTGTACCTATGTCTATCCATACTCCTGTAGCGCCGTCTACCCTGCCGGACTTTATTCCGTAATGCGAACAGGTGCGTATCACTGCCTCTTCCAACAGGTGGAGATAGCTTTTCAGTCCGAGCTTGAAATCTTCCAGACAGATTATAGGATAACAGACTAACTGTCCGGGACCATGGTAGGTGATGTCGCCTCCGCGGTCGATACGGAACACTTCGGCTCCTATGCGCGAAAGCATCTCACCGCTTATCAGCATGTTTTCCTGTTTGCCGTGCTTTCCTATGGTATATACGTGAGGATGGGTGCAGAAGATTATACGGTTTTCGTACGGCTGCCCCTCTTTGCGTGCTTCTATTACAGAGTTGAATATTTCCGTCTGCCTGCTCCAGGCTTCGGAATATGGTATGTGTTTCCAGTCTTCTATTTTCATGATTCTATATTTTACTCATAACAAAAATATGGGTTTTATCTTAATATTGCAAGAAGTACGGTGCAAAGCATAGCTGATACAGTAAAAAACTATTAAAATGTAAGCATCAGATTAACTCTTTCAAGAACTTTCATTATATTTGTGATAATAAGAACTATCACAAAAACAGATTATGAATAAAAAGACGATTCTTAATACAGCCTTGGCATGTGGAGCCGTAGCGTGTTTTTCGCTGCAGTCCTGCCAGCAGACACAGTCTGTAAAACCGGCCAAGGTGTCAAGCATACAGGCAGATACATTGGTTGCCCTGAAGGCAGGAGATGAAGCTTCGCCCAAATGTAAGGTTTCTGTAGATTATATGTACCTCGAAGCCGGCGACGAAAAGGATTCTATTTCCGCCATCATCAACTCAAGAATTCAGAGCATCGCATTCGGTGATACATACAGCAACATGGGTCCGCAGGAGGCTATCCCTGCCGTAGTGAACAAATATACCAAAGAATACAGGGAGAAGCTGATAAAATTCTATGAGGCTGACCTCCATAACGGCATGAAACCGGAGGATATACCGGCATGGTATAACTATGAGTATGAGATTACTTCGGAACTGTCGCTCAACAATGACAGCATCTGGAACTTCTCTGTGTCTACTTTCAAGGATACGGGAGGTGCTCATCCTAACACTACCATCAAATGGGCCAACCTGTTAGCTAAATCGGGCAAGGTGCTGACCAAGGACGTGGTATTCAGAAAGGACAAGGAGAAAGAGATTGTCGGTCTGATAATGAAACATCTGATAGACGAGGTGAACCAAAGACTGGAAACAGACACTATCACTTCTATAGAGGGACTGAAAGAGAACGGCACTCTGCTGGATGTGGACCTTTATATACCGGACAACTTCCTGCTGCTCGAGGACAGGGTTTCGTTCCTGTACAACAGATATGACATCGCTCCGTACTCAATGGGTGAATTCATCATCGACGTACCTTACGCTGAAATAGAAACGATGCTGAACAGGGAATAGCTCTTAATTTTTTAATTCTTAATTATTAACTCAATAAATGGAGATTATAAAGAAATACTTTCCGGAACTGACAGACACACAGAAAGAGCAGTTCATGGCTTTATACGATTTATACACTGACTGGAACAGCAAAATCAACGTGATTTCCAGAAAAGACATTACAAACCTGTACGAACACCATGTGCTTCATTCTTTGGGTATCGCCAAGGTGATTAATTTCCGGCCGGGCACTGAGATCATGGACCTCGGAACGGGCGGCGGTTTCCCGGGTATTCCTTTGGCTATCATGTTTCCGGACACTCATTTCCACTTGGTGGACAGCATCGGAAAGAAGGTCAAGGTGGCTACTGAGATTGCTTCTGCCATAGGACTGAAGAACGTTACTACGCGCCACTGCAGGGCTGAGGAAGAGAAGCAGTTGTTCGACTTCGTTGTGAGCCGTGCCGTCATGCCTCTTACGGACCTTCTGAAAATCATCAGAAAGAACATCAAGAAGGAGCAGCACAATGCTTTGCCTAACGGACTTATCTGTCTGAAGGGCGGCGAACTTCAGAACGAGGTTATGCCGGTGAAACACCAGACTATGATGTACGACCTGAAGGATTATTTCGAAGAGGAATTCTTTGAGACCAAGAAGGTGGTTTATGTAACTATAAACAAATGATTTTATGACTATCAAGTGCTTTGAATTCAATATGTTCCCGGTAAACACTTATGTGCTTTCGGACGAAACCAACGAAGCGGTTATCATTGATGCCGGATGTTATTACGAAGATGAACAGGAGATGCTGAAGAAGTATATCGAAAGAAACGGACTTACGGTGAAGCATCTGCTCAACACTCATCTGCATCTGGACCATGTGTTCGGCAATGCTTTCGTATGCAGGACTTACGGAGTGGTATCTGAGGCTTCGGCCGACGATGAATTCCTTATTCCTAAGACTAAGGACTACTGCCGCATGTTCGGTATTGCGATGAACGAGGATGTTCCTGCCCTCGGAAAGAAATTGGCAGACGGTGACGAAGTCCGCTTCGGAAACACAGTACTGAAGGTGATACAGGCTCCGGGACACTCGCCGGGAAGCCTTGTCTACTATAACGAAAAGGACGGCTGTCTGTTCTGTGGTGACGTTCTGTTCAGAGGAAGTATAGGAAGAACAGACCTTGACGGAGGCAACTACAGACAGTTGATAGACAGCATAAGCAACCGCCTGTTCACCCTGCCTGACGAAACAAAAGTCTATACAGGACACAGTGAGCCTACTACGATAGGAAACGAAAAGATGAATAATCCGTTTTTCAGATAAAACTCACAAACTTAAACTAATATAACCATGAAAAGTTTCTCATTTTCCGACCGTCATATCGGTATCTCGGAACAGGATATTCTTGTAATGCTCAAAAAAATTGGAGTAGAGTCTTTGGATGAGCTGATAGAAAAGACCATCCCGTCTGAAATAAGACTTAAGGAGAGACTGCCGCTGAAACCGGCTATGAGCGAACACGATTTTGCCGAACATATAAGCCGGATGGCAGCGAAAAACACAAGATTCAAATCGTATATCGGTCAGGGATGGTATGACACTGCCACTCCCGCCGTGATACAGAGAAATGTATTCGAAAATCCGGTGTGGTACACTTCGTACACACCTTATCAGGCTGAAATATCCCAGGGACGACTTGAGGCTCTTATCAACTTCCAGACTGCCGTGTGCGACCTCACGGCTATGCCGATATCCAACTGTTCTCTATTGGACGAGGCTACTGCCGCTGCCGAGGCTGCTACAATGATGTTTGCACTGAGAAGCCGCAAGCAGCAGAAGGAAGGGGCTTGTACCCTGTTCGTGGATGAGGAGATTTTCCCGCAGAACCTTGCCGTTATAATGACAAGGGCTATTCCTCAGGGTATAAACGTAAAGACCGGCTCATACAAGGAGTTTGAGTTTACTCCGGATGTGTTCGGCTGCATCCTGCAATATCCTAACAACAGCGGTAGCGCAGAGGACTACAGGGAGTTCACCGAGAAGGCTCATCAGGCCGAATGCAAGGTGGCTGTGGATGCGGACATCATGTCGCTGGCTCTGTTGGTTCCGCCGGGTGAATGGGGGGCCGACATCGTGTTCGGAAGTACTCAGAGGCTTGGTATTCCTATGTTCTACGGAGGTCCGTCAGCTGCCTATTTTGCCACAAGGGACGAATACAAGAGAAATATGCCGGGACGTATCATAGGTCTGTCGAAAGACAAGTACGGACATCTGTGCTACCGCATGGCATTGCAGACTCGCGAACAGCATATCAAGCGCGAAAAGGCTACATCGAACATCTGTACCGCCCAGGCTCTGTTGGCTACCATGGCCGGATTCTATGCCGTATATCACGGTCAGGAAGGTATCAAGAATATAGCTTCCGGCATTCACAGCACTACGGTTTGGCTGGCTAAACAGTTGTCGAAATTAGGTTATGTACAGAAGAATGCGGTATATTTCGACACTCTCAGACTACAGATGCCTGAACATGTGAAGACTGACGAAATAAAGACTATATCTGTCGGAAAGGGTGTCAATCTGAGATATTTTGACAATGGTGATGTGGGACTGAGCGTAAACGAGACTACTTCTGTGGCCGAAGCTAATCTCCTGTTAAGTATATTTACCATCGCTGCCGAAAAGCCTTTCACTGAAACGGCTGAAATTCCTGAAGGCTCGGTTATCAAAAAGGATATGAAACGCCAGAGTGCGTATCTCACTCATGAGGTGTTCTGCAAGTATCACACAGAAACGGAGATGATGAGGTATATCAAGCGTCTGGAACGTAAGGATATTTCTCTGGCTCATTCCATGATTTCGCTCGGTTCCTGTACAATGAAACTGAATGCGGCTTCCGAAATGTTGCCTCTAAGCAACGCCGGATGGATGAACATGCATCCTCTTGCTCCGGCTGACCAGGCTGAAGGCTACATGGAGCTGATAACAAATCTGTCGGAACAGTTGGCTCTGATTACGGGTATGGACGGTGTGACTCTGCAACCTAACTCAGGTGCAGCCGGTGAATATACCGGTCTGCGCGTAATTGCGGCCTATCTGAACAGCATCGGTGAAGGAAACAGGGACATCATTCTCATTCCTGCATCGGCTCACGGAACTAACCCGGCATCGGCTGTTCAGGCCGGATTTACCACTGTGACTTGTGCGTGCGACGAGCATGGCAATGTGGATGTGGACGACCTGAAACGCAAGGCAGAAGAAAACAAGGACCGTCTGGCTGCACTGATGATTACTTATCCTTCCACTCACGGAATCTTTGAAACAGATATAGTGGAAATCTGCAATATCATACATAACTGCGGCGCACAGGTATATATGGACGGTGCGAACATGAATGCCCAGGTGGGACTTACCAATCCTGGAACTATAGGTGCTGACGTATGTCATCTGAATCTGCACAAGACATTTGCCAGCCCTCACGGCGGCGGTGGTCCGGGTGTAGGTCCTGTATGTGTGAAATCTCATCTTGTTCCTTTCCTTCCGGGACATGCATCAACCGATAATGCTCTGAACGAGGTTTCGGCTGCTCCGTATGGTAGTGCCGGAATACTGCCTATCACTTACGCATATATCTGCATGATGGGTGCTGAAGGTCTGGAAAACGCTACAAAGGCTGCTATCCTCAATGCCAACTATCTGGCTGCATGCCTGAACGATACATACGGAATAGTATATAGAGGAAAGAACGGTTTTGTGGGACACGAAATGATTCTCGATTGCAGAAGGCTGCATGAGGAAAGCGGTATCGACGAGAACGATATCTCAAAGCGTCTGATGGACTACGGTTATCATGCTCCTACCCTTTCATTCCCTGTTCACGGCACTCTGATGATTGAGCCTACCGAGAGTGAAAGTCTTGCCGAACTTGACAACTTTGTAGATACTATACTGAGTATCTGGAATGAGATTGAGGAAGTGAAGAACGGAACTGCATCTGCCGAAGACAATGTACTGAAGAACGCGCCTCATCCGGAATATGAGGTGGTGGAGGGAGAATGGAATCATCCTTACACACGCGCCAAGGCTGTTTATCCGCTGGAAAGCGTAAGACAGAACAAGTTCTGGATAAATGTGGCAAGAATAGACAATACATTAGGTGACCGCAAGCTGTTGCCTACACGGTATGGGTCGTTTGAATGAATAAATGATTAATAATGATCTTAAAACCACCACACTTGGTATCCCACACGTGGTGGTTTTTATTATAATTCCGTATTGTAGAATTAAATTTTGAATATTAGAATTAAATTCCTATCTTTGCAATATGATTAATGAGTGAATTCTATGAGAATATTTACCGAACAAGCTATAAAAGAATATGCAGAAGCACACCCTGATGCAAAGGCAGCTTTACAAGAATGGACTACTATTGTTAAGAGAAGCGAATGGACTTGTTTTGCAGATGTAAAGAAGACATTTAATAGTGTCGATAATGTAGGCAACCAACATTATGTATTCAACATCAAGGGTAATAATTACAGGCTGATTGTAGTAATAAAATTCACTGTAAAGTTTGTTTATATTCGCTTCATCGGCACTCATGCTGAATATGACAAGATTACTGATTGTTCAGTTTTATAATTAAACCGAATCGGCGGTTACCGATTAATCAAGAGCAATGACAAAGATAGAAACAAAAGCCCAATACGACTGGGCTGTAAAAAGAGTTGAGGAATTACTTCCGCTGGTCACAGATGAAACCCCTCTGGATGATCCTAACAGTATAGAGTTGGAATTGCTTTCCAACCTTGTAGCAGACTATTCGGAAGAGCATTTTGCACTGGGAGCACCAACATTGATTGATGTTCTTAAACTTCGTATGTATGAAATGGGACTTAATCAAAAATCTTTAGCTAAATTGATTGGAGTTAGTCCTTCACGTTTGAGCGATTATATTTCAGGTAAATGTGAGCCAACATTAAAGGTTGCCCGCGAAATCAGTCAAAAACTTAATATTGATGCCAACATAGTGTTAGGTGTTTGATACTGTTACACCATTCAACTCCTCTTCCTATACCCCAATATCGCCCACACATTAAACACCAAAGCAAAGACACACAGGGATAGGAAATACGGAACAAGTTCGGCAAAACCGCTGCCTTTGAGATATACCATACGCATGACGCTAATAAAATATTTCAACGGATTGAATATGGTTATATATTGTGCCCAGTCCGGCATACTGGCTACGGGAGTGAGAAGCCCGCTCATAAGCAGGAATATCATTATGAAGAAGAACATAACGAACATGGCCTGCTGCATGGTGTCCGAATAATTGGACACTACAAGTCCCATACCTGATACAGCAACGATATATACCACTGCAAATAGATATATCGTCAGAAGACTGCCAACAGGTATAAGCGAATATACAAACACAGCCAACAGCATACAGAGGGTAAAGACTATAAGACCAATACACCAATACGGTATCAGCTTGGCAAGTATGAACTGCATACGGCTCGTAGGAGTCACGTTTATCTGCTCTATGGTGCCGGCCTCCTTCTCGCCCACAATATTGAATGCAGGGAGAAATCCGGTTATCATGGTAAGGAGCATCACCATTATGGCAGGAACCATGAATACTTTATAGTCAAGATGCGGATTGAACTTGTATTGAGGCATAATCTTGAATGACTTTCCCACGGAACTTAGTGCTGTAGGTTGCGACATCATAATTTTCTCAGACAGCGATGCCGCAAAATCATTGACTATAGTAGAAAGATAGCTGCTGCCCAGAATTCCCTTGGTTCCGTTTACGGAATTGGACGAAATCATAACACTGGAAACTTTCTCTGTCTGTAGATTTTTCTCGAATCCGTCCGGAATGTCGAGTATTATATCTGCCTTTCCTGCATCAACATCCTTTAGTGCTTTTTCGCTACCGTCTGCCACTGACTGGAAGATAAAATATCCTGACGAAACTACCTTGCGCACCAGTTCATCGGAAGTAACGCTATGGTCATTATCAACCACAGTCAGGCGAATATTAGTCACTTCCTGATTTGCTGCCCAGGGCATGATAAGCATCATAAAAAGAGGCATGGCTATTATCATCTTGGGGATGAACTTATTCCTCATTATCTGCTTGAATTCTTTTTCCAACAAATATTTCAGCATAGACATTTCAGTTTAAACGGTTCTTGAATGTTTTCAGACTTAGTGCCACTAAGGCCACTGTGACAAACAGCAGTATTCCTATTTCCTTCAGGACGAACTGTATCTCTGCTCCCTGAATCATTATCTTTCTGATGGCATCAACATACCACCTCGCAGGAACTATGGTGGAAAGGCACTGTAGCGGAAGTGGCATGCTTTCTACGGGGAATATCAGACCGGAAAGGAGCATGACAGGCATCATAAGTCCCATTCCTGATACGAGCATGGCTGCCACCTGGGTATTAACCACATTGGAGATCAGCAGTCCGAGCGACAATGCAAGGAAGATGAATATCACCGATACAAGGAGCAACAGCGACAGACTGCCTGCAACAGGTACTCCGAGCACATAAACCGACAGCAGGAGTATTGTAGCAAGGTTTACCATAGACAATGTGAAATATGGTGTTACTTTGGAAAGGATGATGTAGATAGGTTTCATAGGTGAGACAAGAAGTATCTCCATAGTACCGTTCTCCTTTTCGCGCACAATGGCTATTGAAGTCATCATGGCACAGATAAGCATAAGTATCATTCCCATTACTCCGGGAACAAAGTTGTATGCGCTCTCTGCCTGAGGATTGTAAAGCATCCTTATTTCGGGTATTATACGGCACGGGGCACTGCTACCTTCGGACAGTTCCTGCATGCTCTGAGCAAGGATATTGGATGCATAGCCTGTTATCATTGATGCCTGATTCGGTTCAGTACCGTCGGTGATAAGCTGAACGGCGGCATCTCCTCCCTGATGGAGTTCATTCTCAAAGTCATCGCTGAACACCATGACGAGGCCTATCTCACCATACTTGAATACATCGTTTATGCGCGACACATCGCGGATTTCTTCGGCTATGGTGAAATACTCGCTGGCATCGAAACGTTCCTTTATGGCTCTGGTTTCCATGCTTTGCGAAGGGTCGAACACGGCAACCTTGGTGTTTCTCACTTCGGTGGTAATGGCAAAACCAAACAGAAGCATCTGCACCATGGGCATACCCAGGAGGATGAGCATGGTTCTGGAATCGCGGAATATATGAAGGAATTCCTTACGGACAAATGTAATAAACTGTTTCATAAATGTCAATCTCCTTTTCGTGTAGCTTCGCGTGCCAACATACGGAACACTTCGTCCATATCCGATACGCCATATTTGTTACGCAGTGCCATAGGGCTGTCTAATGCCTTTATCCTGCCGTCCACCATAATGGAAACACGGTCGCAGTATTCGGCCTCATCCATATAGTGAGTGGTGACAAACACCGTGATACCGCTTGCTGCCGCACCGTATATCTGTTCCCAGAAACGGCGGCGAGTGATAGGGTCTACCCCACCTGTCGGTTCGTCAAGAAATACTATCTTGGGGTTATGGAAAGTGGAAACGGCAAATGCCAGTTTCTGCTTCCAGCCCAAAGGAAGGTCGCACACCATAGTGTCGCGTTCTGATTCCATATCTATACTGCGGAGAACAGCATCTGTTTTTTCGGCTATTTCTCTGTCATTCATTCCATAGATGCCTCCGTACAGACGCAGGTTCTCCCATACTTTCAAGTCTTCGTACAAAGAGAATTTCTGACTCATATAGCCGATATTGCGCTTTACCTTTTCAGGTTCGCTATCTATGTCGAAACCTGCCACTGTTCCTTTACCCTCCGTCGGACAGCTCAGTCCGCAAAGCATTCGCATGGCTGTAGTCTTTCCGGCTCCGTTGGCACCAAGGAAACCGAAGATCTCTCCTTTCCTTACGTTGAAAGTAATATGATCGACTGCCGTAAAATCGCCAAACCTCTTGGTCAGGTTCTCGGCCTGTATAACGTATTCTTCATTCATTGCTCATCCTCCTTTAACATCAACATGAAACAGTCTTCCACTGTAGGCTTAATCTCTGTAATATCAATATTTCCGTATCCCTTATTAATCAGATATTCGTCAAGCATAGCGGCAGTAGCACTTTCAACCATAGTGACATGATAACTTGCTCCGAATGAGAATGATGATTTCACATACGGGCAGGAACGCAGGTCGTTCAGCAGTCCGTGCATATTGTCTGCTATGACTGACCACAGTCTTTGGGGATAGGATGCTATGATATTCTCAGGCGAGTCTATACGAAGGAACTTTCCGTTTTGCATCAGCGCTATCCTGTCACAAAGTCTGGCTTCGTCCATATACGGCGTTGATACTATGATTGTTATACCCTGGCTCTTCAGTTTCAGGAGCATTTCCCAAAACTCCTTTCTTGATACTGGGTCTACTCCTGTGGTAGGCTCATCAAGGAAAAGAACTTTCGGTTTATGAATAAGGGCACAACTCAGTGCTAATTTCTGTTTCATACCACCGGAAAGTTTTCCGGCACGACGAGTCTTGAATGGTTCGATATGCTTATAGATATCTTCTATCAGATGATAATTTTCCTTTACAGTTGTATTGAATACCGTAGCAAAAAAGTTCAGATTTTCCTCTACGGTCAGGTCCTGATACAGTGAGAATTTTCCGGGCATATACCCTATTATACGCCGCACGGATGCATAGTCTTTCACTACATCAAAGTCTTCCACCACGGCACTGCCACTGTCCGGCAATATCAGTGTGGTGAGGAGTCGGAAGAGTGTAGTCTTCCCCGCTCCGTCCGGACCTATGATACCGAACAGTTCTCCTTTCTGAACTTCAAAGCTGACATTGTCAAGAGCCTTGATTGAGGTATATGATTTTGATAACCGAGATACTGATACTGAGGGCATTTTTTTGAATTAAGAATTAATAATTAAGAATTAAAAATTAAGAGCTAATGGACAACGCGACCAGTCTTAACAACTAAAGACTAAGAACCAACAACTAATAACTCAGAAACTCACCTCTCCATACATTCCGCGCTTGATATATCCGTCGTTCTGCACCTTAATCTTGACGGCATATACCAGGTTTGCACGTTCATCCCGTGTCTGAATGGTCTTCGGCGTAAACTCTGCCTTGTCTGAAATCCATGAGATTATCCCGCGATATTCCTTTCTGTCGGAGTCGCCGCTGTCGGCAAAAACCTTTACTTCCTGACCTATCTTTAAACCGGTAATCTGTCCGGAAGTGATATAGGCTTTCAGATACATATCGTTGATATTTGCCACCTTGAACAGAGTACGTCCCTGCACGGCAAGTTCTCCTTTTTCTACATATTTGGCCATAACTGTTCCGTCAACGGGTGATGCGATAGTACTTTTGCTTATCATATCGTCAGTAAGAGCTATCTGAGCCTTCAAGGCTTCAGCCTGAGCCTTGGCATTGGCATTACCGTTTATCAATGTTTCTGTCTGTGCATCCAACTGTTTCTCCAAGAGATTGATGGCAGCAGTGATATCATCCAACTGCTTGCGGTTTCCGGCATTGGCGTTTACAAGATTTTCGAATCGGGTCTGCTCCTTTTTCTGTGTGGCAATCTGCTGACGTATGGCAGCTGTCTGTTTCTCCACATCGCATATACGACTTTCAGCTGCTTTCACATTAGCCTCAAGCTGAAGCCTCTGAAGATAGAGCTGTACGGTATCGATATATCCAACAGGCTTACCTGCCGTAACTTCCGTGCCTTCGTCTATATCAAGTTCCATAATCTCACCGGCCACTCTTGCCGATACCATTACTTCTGTCACTTCGAATACTCCCGAAGCATCGTACTTACTGTCGCTACCCGAACATGCTGTCAGGAGAGCCATTGCTGATATAATAGAAAGAAAGTTTCTCATATTTCCTGTTTTTATGTATTGAAAAGTTTTTGCAAAGTGTTTTAAAAAGCTTTTAAACGGTATTTAAATGGTGTTTAAATGGTATTTAAAAGTCGTTCATCACATACTTGAAATCGTAGATGGCAAGCAGAAGCTGTATTTCGTGCAGAATCTTAGTCTGTACGGCTGAATGCTCCGAATTGATATCTCGCATAAGGTCTGTACCGGATATCGTTCCGTTAGCAATCTTTGCCTCGGACGCTTTTCTGATGGAAGTCTTCAGGCGGATAATCTCGTCGTCATATTTTATCTGATTCATGTATTTGTCTATGGCAAGTTCTTTCTGAGTCTTGTCTATATCGGTATTGAAGAGAAAGAGTTCGCGCCGGTTTTCCACCATATCAATATTGTTTCGTATCAGTTTTCTCTGGCCTTTCAGAGAATAGAAATTGCCGATATTCCAGTTCAGCTTTATTCCGGCTATGTAGTATGGCGCAAACTTATTCTCAAACATATCAAGTCCCGGCTTGCCATATCCTCCTGTGGCAAAAAGACTCAAACGCGGATACAGCCCTGAATTGATACGGTTATAATCGCTTCTGTACTTCATCACCTGCGCATCGAACAGGCTCATTTCCGGTCGTCCTAAAGCATCGCTCTGCGTTGGGCGCTCCGGTAAAGGTTTCACCAACTTTGTTTCCCCATCTATCTCCATGCCCGTCAGTCTGGCAAGGATAACGATATAGGTCTTCCTTGCTGTCACAAAATCTATTTCGTTCTGTTCCGCCTTAATCATGTCCACCCTGATGGCATCCAAGTCGGACTGATTGGCAATTCCGTTCTTCACATACGACTCTACCTGAGCATAGTTGTCTGTAAGGATTTTTTTCAGCAGCCTGTTCTGCTCTATCTGGGCATCAGCAAGCAGAATACCGAAATATATCTGATTTATCCTTTCATTCACAGCATAGAGGCTGACCTCAATATTCCTCTTTTCCACTTCGGAAGATGATTTCACGGCTTCTTTAGATGATTTGATTGCCCCACCGTCCCAGATAGTCTGATTGAGGTCGAGCGATATGCCATACTGACCCTGGCTGAGATGCGGAATCTCAACTCCCTTAAAACCCATAGCCTCAAGGTCGATTGGAATCTTCGTTACATCGGACTGATATGTGGCCTTTGAAGAGAACATAAGCTGTGGAAGATAGCCCTTGTTGAGATTGTCGATGTTATACTCTTTTGTCTTCTCCACCAGACCAAGCTTTCTGATTAGAGGATAATTCTCCCTGGCTTTGCTATAGCACTCCTCAATGGTTATACTCGTCTGTCCGAAGCACAATGCAGATATGGCAACTGCAATGGCGGTAGTACATAGTCTTTTCATATATTCATTTTTAACTGACTTATTTAATTATATAATTAATAATATTATCAAAAACATACGGGAAGCTGTTTTTACGAACCAAACCTTCTCCGTATATATAAACCGTCTACTTTCTCAGTCTTGCCAATACAGTTTTTATAACTTCTGATTTTCTGTTATCAAGTACTTGCTTTACCAATGTTTCCCTGTCTCCCATTATCACATTATAAAAAGGCATAATTACAAAATGGGCTATATCCAATGAAATGATAGTCAGAAGGAGATCATAGATTGAAATGGAGGAAATATTGCCTTTCCTGATTTCTTCATTCAGGTCTTCCTCAAGCCTTGAGAAAGCCACCGCTGCCTTAGGTCTGATTTCCTTCATAAACAGATTTATGAGAGCAGTAGAGCCATTGAGGTTTTCTCTCAATGCAAACCATACTATCAAAGGGTTTTTGCTAAGAAAATTCCAATGGGCTTCAATTATAGATGCAACCTTCTCTTCAAACGTGGAGCCTGATGTGTTTATACTGGTGACACTAGTAACCATAAGCTGCATCTTTTCCCTGTATATCCTTTCGAACAGTTGTTCCTTAGTACGATAATAATAATGTACCAATGCCTGATTGCAACCTGCCTCTTTGGCTATCTTTGCTGTAGTAGTAGCAGTGAAACCCTGTTCCATAAACAGCTTTTCAGCCGATTCAAGGATTTTCTGCTCCATATTGTTTTTGTCTTTATTCATTTAAATCTGTTAATTTACCTTTTAACCGCAAAATTAAATAATCAAATTAAAAAATCCAAATTATTACATCAGAAAAAGAAGAAAAAAAATCTGCCACGGACATAAAGCCTATGGCAGATTTTCATATAATTATGTATTAATGTTTATTACCGGATTATGACAATCCTTCTATTTCACCGTTAACGATATCAATGTGAAGTGCCTGTGGTTCCTTAGGCAATCCAGGCATACGCATCATTTCACCGGCAACGATTACCAACATCTCGGCACCGGCATTGATTACTATATCGCGTACCGCAAAGTTGAATCCTGATGCCACTCCATACAGTTTTGGGTCTGTAGAGAACGAATACTGTGTCTTGGCGATACAGATTGGGAAATGGCTGAAGCCGAGTTCTTCTATCATCTTCAGTTTCTTTCTTGCAGCAGGGCCGAACAATACCTGTTTTGCTCCGTAAAGCTCGCATGCCACTTTAGTAACTTTCATCTCGACAGAGTCTTCCTCATCGTAAGCAAATGAAAGAGGAGCAGACGGTTTCTTCTCTATCGTATCAACTACAAGATTTGCAAGTTCAACAGCACCTGCACCACCTTCTGTAAATGCATTGTTAACAGCAAATCCAACTCCCATTTCCTCACAGTGCTGACGAACGAAAGCGATTTCTTCGTCTGTATCATTAGCATAGCGGTTGAAAGCAACAACTACAGTCTGTCCGAATGACTGGAGGTTTTCGATATGTTTGTCGAGGTTCTTAACGCCTTCGCGCAAACCTTCCATATTAGGTTCCTTGATTTTCTCAAGTTCAACTCCACCGTGCATCTTCAGTCCCTGAGCAGTTGCAACAATCACTGTAAGCTTAGGCTGCAGACCTGCCTTGCGGCACTTGATGTCATAGAATTTCTCTGCTCCGAGGTCAGCACCGAATCCGGCTTCTGTGATTACATAGTCACCGAAAGTCATTGCAAGCTTAGTAGCAAGAACAGAGTTACATCCGTGTGCGATATTGGCGAACGGACCTCCGTGAACGAATGCCGGAGTAGCCTCTGTAGTCTGAACGAGGTTAGGAGAAAGAGCATCCTTCAGCAATACTGTTATGGCACCTGCCACTCCAAGATCTTTCACTGTGAAAGGCTTGTTGTCAATAGTAAAGCCAAGGAGAATATTCTCTATTCTGCGGCGAAGGTCAGCCTCATCCTTTGCAAGACAGAGGATAGCCATAATTTCCGATGCAGGAGTGATATCAAAACTTGATTCGCGGGTAATACCGTTCGACTTGCCGCCAAGACCTGTAACGATATATCTCAATCCGCGGTCGTTTACGTCGAGTACTCTGTTCCACAACACTTCCTTCATTGCAAAACCGTTGTCCTGGTTCTGATACATATAGTTGTCAAGGAGTGCTGCTATCATGTTATGTGCAGAAGTGATGGCATGGAAGTCGCCAGTGAAATGAAGATTGATTTTCTCCATCGGAAGAACCTGTGCATAACCACCTCCGGCAGCACCACCCTTCATACCGAAACATGGTCCGAGTGACGGCTCACGCAAGGCACAAATGGCTTTCTTGCCTATCTTGTTAAGTCCCAATGCAAGACCGATAGATACTGTAGTCTTACCGATACCTGCCTTTGTAGGAGTAATGGCTGTTACAAGAATAAGATTACTGTTTTTTACTTTCTCTTCGTCGATGATTTCTTCTGATACTTTAGCCATGTAACGTCCGTAATGTGTGACGTGTTCCAATGGCATACCGTAATTAGCGGCAATCTGTTTGATTTTGGTTAACTCAATACTGCGAGCGATTTCTATATCTGATTTCATATTCTTATTTTTAGATGTTTGCAAAGGTAAGAAAAAAAACTTTATATTTGTGAATGAAACAACAAAGTAATATACACTATTTATGGAATTTAGCAATAAAGAAGTACGCCGTCAGGACAGAATACTCGACGAAAAGCGTGCAATGGAGATTATCAAGGAAGGAGAATATGGCATTTTGTCAATGGTAACAGAAGATGCCGAAGGTGCATACGGCATTCCGCTGAGCTACGTTTGGGACAGAGGAAACTCTATATACATCCACTGTGCCCCGGTAGGCAGAAAACTGAGATGCATTGATGCCAACCCGAACGTATCGTTCTGCATTGTAGGCAGGACAAAGATCCATCCGGAGAAGTTTACTACCGGTTATGAAAGTGTAGTATTGAAATGTACCGCTCATCACAGTCTGCACGAAGCAGAACGCATGTCGGCTCTCTCACTGTTTATCAGCAAGTACTGTCCCGACCATAAGATTATGGGTATGGAGTATGCCAACAAATCATTCCACCGCACAGAGATTATCAGACTTGACATCGAAAGCATAAGCGGAAAATGTAAAGCAATGTTCTAAACTTAAAACCACAACAACATGAAACTGAAAAGACCCGGACTACTGACTCAGATTATAATTGCAATAATATTAGGTATAGGTGCAGGAATCATATCGCCAGCCCTGCCTGTAAGATTTTTCGTTACTTTCAACGGACTGTTCAGCGAATTCTTAGCATTTATCATACCTCTCATAATAGTGGGGCTTGTGGCTCCCGCCATTGCGGATATCGGCAAGGGAGCAGGAAAGATGCTTGCCGTGACAGCCCTGTTGGCTTACGGAGCAACACTTTTCTCCGGGTTTATTTCATACGCTGTGGGTGAGACTTTCTTCCCGATGCTGATAACAAGGGATATTCCGCTCTCTGAAATCAGTGAGGCAAAAGGAATAATACCGTTCTTTACGATAGACATTCCCGAACCGCTTAATGTGATGACCGCATTAGTTATGGCTTTCACCCTTGGATTAGGAATGGCAAACCTTAATACCAGCTATCTGAAAAATGCTTTTGTGGATTTCAAGGAGATAATCGTAAAAACCATCCAGAAGGTTATCCTGCCACTGCTGCCTATATATATCTTCGGTATATTCTTCAATATGACGCATTCCGGCCAGGTTTTCCATGTACTAAGTGTATTCATCAAGATTATCGGAATAATCTTCATCCTTCACATACTTCTGCTGATTTTCCAGTATGTAATAGCTGGAGTTATTGCAGGAAAGAATCCGTTCAGAATGCTTGCGAATATGATGCCGGCATATTTCACAGCCCTTGGTACACAATCATCGGCAGCCACTATTCCTGTCACACTGAAACAGACTGTAAAGAATGGAGTAAACGAAGATACCGCAGGATTCGTCATCCCTCTATGCGCTACGATACACCTTTCGGGAAGTACGATGAAGATTGTGGCATGTGCCCTTGCACTGATGATGATGCAAGGCATACCATACGATTTCAGAATGATGTCGGGATTTATCTTTATGCTGGGAATAACGATGGTTGCCGCTCCGGGAGTGCCCGGCGGAGCTATTATGGCATCTTTGGGAATACTGTCATCAATGCTTGGATTCGATGATAACGCCCAAGCACTGATGATAGCACTTTATATCGCCATGGACAGCTTCGGCACCGCATGCAATGTTACAGGCGACGGTGCGCTGGCTGTTATTATAGACAGATGGTTCAAAAAATAAGAAACGACCTTACTAAGTTACCGTTACACGTTCGTGTAACGCGCGGAACACGAAGGTGTAACGCGCGGAACACGTTCGTGTTGCACGCGTGACACGAGCGTGTTCCGCTATCTTTTTGCTGGGATTTAAATAAATATGAACTGTTTCACAATCTTTTTACTCGAGACTTACCTGTTTCTAATGAGATACAATGAATCGGTAATGCAGGCAGGAAGTTCTTCCTTGTAATGGGTAACCATAATCATGGTTTTGTCGTTTCGGTGGCAGAATGTTTCTATCACATCCTTCACCAGACGGCGGTTGTACAGGTCAAGTCCGTGAAGCGGCTCGTCGAGTATCAGAAGCTCAGGGTCTTTCACGAAAGCACGTGCTAAAAGTACAAGTCGCTGCTCGCCGCTCGACAACTGAAGGAAACTCCTGTCTGCCAACTGCTTCACTCCGAAGATATCCATCCAGAACAGACACACTGCCCTATCCTCTTCCTTCGGACGTTTATAGAGTCCTATCGAATCATGTAGTCCGCTTGCCACAATGTCTATGGCAGGAATATTCTTCAGATAGGCTCTGTGCATTTCAGGGCTGACGTAGCCGATATGTTTCTTGATTTCCCAAATACTCTCCCCACTGCCACGCTTGCGGTCGAACAGAGTGATGTCGCAGGCATAACTCTGTGGATTGTCAGCACAAACCAGACTCAGAAGTGTTGATTTACCGGCACCGTTCTCTCCGCTCAAAGCCCATTTCTCGCCACATTTCACTGTCCAGTCCAGTTCACGGAGGATAGTTCTTTCTCCATAACGGATACTTACCTTATTCAGTTTAACCACATTGGCAGCCTTATACAGATTGTCCTTGTAAGGCATATCGAGTATGGCCTGACGCTTTTCGTCGGAAAGCATCTTTTCCGGAACACAGACACCCTGAAACTCGGAACGTGGAAGTTTCTCTCCACATATCATATTCTCAACCGTTATCACATGAGTGATGAAATCTGGAATATCATCCGATTTGGAAAGTACAAGGATAACCTGAAGCCCTATCACTTTTATAAGCTCAGCTAAAAGCGATTTAAGCAAATCGCGTGTACCGGCATCAAGTCCGATAAAAGGATTGTCCATAATGAGGACTCTCGATCCTGAGAGTAAAGTCTTTGTAAGCTGGAATTTTCTCAATTCACCGCTTGAAAGAAGTATGATAGGCTTCTGCAGCATTTCTTCAATTCTAAACAGAGTGTAAAGACTCTCTTTCAGCTGTTCATCCTTACACTGTGGAAGAAGATCGCCCACTACAGGAATATTCTCCATATCCTGAGAGTTCCATCTCTGCTGATAGTAATAGCTGCCATCAGCATCGCCATACGAATCGCGGAAAGTGATGTATCTGAGATTGTCCGATACAAGATTTGAACTTGAAGGTGAGAAATCGTATTCCACCTCATTCATCAGCAGAGGATATTTCCCAGTTATAATATCTATAAGAATACTTTTACCTCCACCGTTCGGACCTACCACTGCCAATTGCTCACCAGCATTCAGGCAGAAATCCACTGGCTTACCCATCCTGTACAGAGGATGACGGGTAACGCCATTTGATACTGAAATAACTCGTTGTTGCATTGTAATTAAAGTTTTTGGTTGTTAGATTTTCTTCACCACCTTATCAGGATTCTTGGCAATAAAATCTTTCCACCCCGAATAAGCCTTATGGGTTTCCGGACGTCCCATCTGCAGATAATGACAATATGCAGCTCCCAAGGCATCCGTGGCATCCATAAACGGTCCGATATCTTCTTTTCTGATTTTAAGCATACGTCGCAGCATATCCGCTACCTGTTCCTTGCTTGCCTGACCGTTGCCGGTAATGGCCATCTTAATCTTCAGCGGAGCATATTCAGTAACAGGTATGTCGCGACACAGAGCCGCCACGATAGCCACACCCTGCGCCCTGCCTAACTTCAGCATAGACTGTACGTTCTTTCCGAAAAACGGAGCCTCAATGGCAAGCTCGTCCGGCAGATATGAGTTTATCACTCCCTGCACACGCTCATAGATATGCTTAAGTTTCAGATAAGGGTCGGTAAACTTACGCATATCTATCACGCCAAGAGTAACAACCTCGGCTTTGGTGCCCACAACCTTTATGACACCATATCCCATAATGTTTGTTCCGGGGTCAATACCAAGAATTATCTTTTCCTTAACAGACTGAATCACTTTATTACCTCCATCAAAGTAGGGAAACCTATAACCTTATCCTTGAAAATCTTTGTCATTTCCTCGTTCAGACGGGCACCGCACTTGGTATGCCAGCTGTGAAGCGTAGCACTGTCTTCAACCTCCCACTGGAGTGAGAAACACTCGCTGTCCTGTTCCTTATGGCTCAGGATACGCAAGATACGCGGATTTTTCAATTCCCCAGTTTTCTCTGCTTCAGGAATATAACACTCGTTCAGCCAGATAACGAAATTTCTGGCATCATTCATCTCAACATGAAAAGTAGTATTGTAAATAAGCATATATGTAATATTTTAATGATGCAAAGATAGTGCAAACCGAGAGAAGTACAAAGTGAAAACCTGGTTTTCAACTTTTAATTCCGAGGTGCAGCCTATCTTAGGAGTAAGATAAGAATTTATACAGAATTTACGGAAACATTAAAAATAAATAAACATACTATGCTGACGTTAAATCAACTTTTACTATTTTTGCACACATTATCGCGAAATGTGTACATATTTGATATGGAATTAGACAACAGCTTTATAGAATTAATAGAGAAAAGCATAAAACAAAACTGGGACGGGAACGCATTGACAGACTACAAGGGAGTGACGCTCCAATACAAGGATGTAGCAAGAAAAATCGAGAAAATGCACATTCTGCTCCAGCATGCAGGAATCAAGCCTGGAGATAAAATAGCTATCTGCGGACGTAACAGTGCCAACTGGACGGCAGTTTTCTTAGCCATTATAACATATGGCGGAGTAGCCGTACCTATACTTCATGAATTCAAGCCGGACAACATTCATCATATAGTAAATCACTCTGAATCAAGAATGCTGTTCGCCGGCGACCAGATATGGGAAAACCTGAACGAAGCATCCATGCCTGACATAGAAGGTATAATCGAACTTAAAAACTTCGACCTTGTCGTTTCACGCTCAGAGAAACTTACCTACGCAAGAGAACATCTTAATGAAGAATTCGGAAAGAAATATCCATGCCGTTTCAGAGCAGAACAAGTGTCATACAGGAGAGAAAATCCTGAAGAACTGGCAATCATAAACTACACATCCGGTACAACAGGCTATTCAAAGGGAGTTATGTTGCCATACAGAGCCATCACCTCAAACATTTACCATATCCACAATAAGGTTGGACTGAAATCGGGTGACAGAATAGTTTCAATGCTTCCACTGGGACACATATTCGGTCTTGTGTTCGACTTCCTTTATGGTATCACCGTAGGAGCACATATCTGGTTCCTTACACGTATGCCGAGTCCGAAAATCATAGCAGAATCGTTTGCAGAGATTCGTCCGAGGATAATAGCATGTGTACCTCTAATCGTAGAAAAAATTATCAAAAAGAATATACTTCCGAAGGTAGACAATACTCTCGGCAAGATTCTTCTGGACCTTCCTATCATAAGCGACAAGATAAAGGAACAGATACGACACCAGGCTATGGAAGTATTTGGAGGCAACTTCATCGAAATAGTCATTGGTGGAGCACCGTTCAACGCCGATGTAGAAGCATTCCTAAGAAAGATAAATTTTCCTTACACGATAGCATACGGTATGACAGAATGCGCCCCCCTCATCTGTCATAGCAGATGGGATGAAATTGAGTACCAGTCATGCGGAAAGACTGTGGCCAATATGGAAACAAAAGTGCTGTCCGACAACCCTGAAACCATTCCCGGTGAGCTTGTTTGCCGTGGAGCAAATGTTATGTTGGGATATTACAAAAACGAAGAAGCTACTTCACAGACAATCGACCACAACGGATGGCTACATACAGGTGACATGGCTATCAAGGATGCAAAAGGCAACATATATATAAAAGGAAGATGCAAGAATATGCTCCTTACGTCTACCGGACAGAACATTTATCCAGAGGAGATAGAAGCCAAGCTGAACAATATGCCATACGTCAATGAATCGCTTATCATACTGAAAGGTGAGAAACTTGTCGCACTGGTATATCCGGACAGCGATGACGCATTCGCACACGGACTGTCGTTATCACAACTGGAAGAAGCCATAGAGCAAAACAGAATAGAACTTAACAAAACTCTTCCTGCATTCTCGCAGATTTCAAAAGTCAAGCTATATCCTGAAGAATTTGAAAAGACTGCCAAGAAAAGCATCAAGAGATTCTTATATCAGAATATAGATGGATAAAATTAAAGAAATATCTGTACTGCTGCTTACAGGATATCTGGGAAGCGGCAAGACCACATTAGTCAACAGAATTCTTTCAAATAAAAAAGGAATCAGGTTTGCTGTTATAGTAAACGATATAGGCGAAGTAAACATAGATGCCGAACTCATACAGCGTCAGGGAGTTGTAGATATGAACAACGACAGCCTTGTGGCCCTGCAGAACGGATGTATATGCTGCACTCTGAGAACTGACCTGATAGAACAGATTCTCGGAATTCTGAAGACAGAGAAATTCGATTACATAGTAATAGAGGCAAGCGGTATCTGCGAGCCGGAATCCATAGCAAACACTATCTGCTCTATCCCACAGTTGGGCGGTGCATACACCAAGTATGGCATCACACGCCTCGACTCTGTGGTAACTGTGGTTGACGCACTCCGCATGAAGGACGAATTCTGCTGTGCCGAAAGTCTTACAGACAAGAATCTCGCTGAGGACGACATAGAGAATCTTCTTATACATCAGATAGAATTCTGTAATATAGTTTTACTGAATAAAGCCTCTGAAGTAAGCCCTGAGGAGCTTGAAACCATACATCGTATTGTCAAGACACTCCAGCCTGCTGCAGAGATTATAGAATGCAACTATGCAGATATCGACCTCGACAGGATAATTTCAACTTCGATGTTCAGATACGAACATGTAGCAGCATCAGCAGGATGGGTGCAGGAACTTGGCAAGCATGTAACGGAAGAAGATACAGACAGTCATTGCCATCACCACCATCACGATGAGGAATGCCACTGCGGTCATCATCACCATCATGACGGAGAATGTTCATGCGGACACCACCATCACCACGAAGGGGGCGAAACAGAGGAATACGGCATAAGCACACTCCTGTACTTCAGACGTGCCGCATTCGACATGAACCGTTTCGACTACTTCATTTCGTCAAGATGGCCTAAGAATGTGATACGCGCCAAAGGTGTATGCTACTTCAGCGACCAGCCGGAAATGTCGTACCTCTTTGAACAGGCAGGCAAGCAGAAACAGATTTCCGAAGCCGGACTGTGGTATGCCACTCTGCCCGAAGCCGACATCAAAAGACTGATGGAACAGGAACCAGGACTGATGAGGGACTGGGACGGAAAATACGGCGACAGAATGCAGAAAATAGTATTCATAGGAAAAGATATGAACAAGGAACAGCTCATCAAAGAGCTTGACGCATGTCTGGAAAAGTAAAGAATGTAGAGAAGGTAAAGAAGTTAGAGAAGTTAAGACCATGGAACAATTCAGCAAGATGATAGCTGCTGCCATGAAACTACAGGAGCACAGGGTGGAAAACACTCTTAAGCTTCTTCAGGGCGGAGCAACCATACCTTTCATAAGCCGATACAGAAAAGAGGCTACAGGAGGTATGGACGAGGTGCAGATAAGCGAAATAAACGACAGATACGAGAAACTGTGCGAACTTGCAAAACGCAAGGAAACCATCATCTCCACCATAGAGGAACTGGGCAAGATGACTGCCGAACTGAAGAACAGGATTGAGAACTGCTGGGACTCTACAGAACTGGAGGACATCTATCTTCCTTTCAAGCCAAAGAGAAAAACGAGAGCCGAGGCTGCACGCCAGAAAGGTCTTGAACCGCTTGCAATAATCCTTATGATGCAGCGAGAGAACAACCTTATGGCAAAGGCAGCTCAGTTCGTAAAAGGTGAGGTAAAGGATGAAGAAGACGCACTGAAAGGTGCACGCGACATCATAGCCGAACAGATAAACGAAGACGAGAGAGCAAGAAACCAGATAAGAAATATATTTACCCGTCAGGCCATCATCACAGCCAAAGTGGTGAAAGGCAAAGAGAAAGAGGAAGATGCCGCAAAATATCGTGACTATTTCGATTTCAGCGAGCCGCTAAAACGTTGTACATCGCATCGTCTGCTTGCCATACGCCGTGGTGAGGCTGAAGGAATACTTAAAGTAACAATCTCACCGGAGGAAGACGATGAATGTACCGACAGACTCGAACGTCAGTTCGTAAGAGGCAACGGCGAATGTTCTTCGCAAGTGGCCGAAGCGGTAAAGGATGCTTACAAGCGTCTGCTTAAACCGGCTATAGAAACTGAGTTCTCAGCCATCAGCAAAGAGAAAGCAGATGAAGAGGCCATCCGTGTATTTGCGGAGAACCTGCGTCAGTTGCTCCTTGCACCACCATTGGGGCAGAAACGTGTGATGGGTATCGATCCCGGTTTCAGAACCGGCTGTAAGGTGGTATGTCTGGATGCTCAAGGAACATTGCTCCATAACGAAGCAATATATCCTCATCCGCCTAAATCGGAAGAGGCACTGGCAGCAAGAAAGATTGTGAAACTCGTTGAACAATACAAGATAGAGGCAATCGCCATAGGAAACGGAACAGCAAGCCGCGAGACTGAACGTTTCGTAACGTCACAAAGATACGATCGCGAAGTACAGGTGTTCGTAGTGAGCGAAGACGGTGCTTCCATCTATTCGGCATCGAAAACCGCACGCGAGGAGTTCCCCGATTATGACGTAACAGTGCGTGGTGCAGTCTCCATAGGCCGCCGTCTGATGGACCCGTTGGCAGAACTTGTAAAGATTGACGCCAAATCCATCGGTGTAGGACAGTATCAGCACGATGTTGACCAGACTAAGCTAAAGGAGTCGCTCGACCGTACAGTAGAGAGTTGCGTAAACCTTGTCGGAGTAAACCTGAATACGGCAAGCAAGCATCTGCTTACATACGTGTCAGGACTTGGCCCTTCACTGGCTCAGAATATTGTGGACTACAGAACAGAGAACGGACCGTTCACATCACGAAAAGAACTGCTGAAAGTTCCCCGTATGGGCGCAAAAGCATTCGAGCAGTGCGCCGGTTTCCTCCGGATACCGGGAGCCGACAATCCGCTTGACAACTCCGCCGTGCATCCTGAAAGCTACGCCATAGTGGAAAAAATGGCAAAGGATATGAAATGTACCGTTGCCGACCTGATAAAGGACAAGGAACTGAGGGCTAAAATAGACATAAAGAAATACGTGACAGATACCGTAGGCCTCCCTACCCTGAACGACATAATGAAGGAACTGGACAAGCCCGGAAGAGACCCTCGCCGGCAAATCCAGGTGTTCGAGTTCGACAAGGATGTAAAAACAATTGACGACCTGCGCGAAGGCATGGAACTGCCGGGCATAGTGACGAACATCACAAACTTCGGATGTTTCGTCGATATAGGTATAAAGGAGAACGGCCTAGTGCACATATCCCAGCTTGCCGACAAGTTCGTGAGCGACCCTACCACAGTGGTCAGCATACACCAGCACGTACGAGTAAAAGTAATGGGTATAGACCATGAGAGGAAGCGTGTACAGCTTACGATGAAAGGACTCAGTAAAGCATAAACCTTTATATACAGAAATTCCCCCGTGTACATTGCAATAGATACACGGGGGAATTTTTATATCCGGAAACAGTTATTTCTGAACGCTTCGTCATTTGATTTAAAATTCTTCGTTTCTTTAATCCAAACGACGAAGCATTTTAAAAAGCCGCCTGGATGAACGAAATAGATAAAATAGTATCTTTGTATCCGACTTGACAAAAACAGACTTTACAGTATGGAAAACGAAACAATACACACATGCGTGGACTGCGGAACGCAGAACTGCAAATTCAAAGACCGTACATACCCGGATTTCTGCCTTACTACCGCACTGACTGACAAAGACCGTCAGTGGGCACTCGAAAGATATGATGAAGGCAACAACAGGCAGATAATGATTGCCAGTGCCGAAGTGGAATACGAGGGTTACTGCCAGTGGACCAGAGTACAGGAAATAATGGAGTTCGCACGTAAAATAAACGCAAAGCGGATAGGTATAGCCAATTGCATAGGCCTGATAAACGAGGCACGTATATTCGCCAAAATCCTGCGTGCAAACGATTTTGAAGTCTATTCCGTTATATGCAAGGTGGAAGGAAAGGCCAAATCGTCGATGGGAATACCGGCAGAATGTGAGAACATAGGTCCGGCAATGTGTAACCCCATAATGCAGGCACGCCTGCTGAACAAGGCTCAAACAGACCTTAACGTGGTGATAGGTCTGTGTGTGGGACACGACAGTCTGTTCTACAAATATTCCGACGCTTACGTCACTACACTCGTAACAAAAGACCGTGTGACAGGAAACAATCCTGCGGCAGCTCTATACACGGCAAACTCATACTACAAGAAAAAGTTTTTCCAGAACGGGAAGAAGGAATAACCTTCTTTCCGCCGGAAAACGATACACGAAACAGTATGTCCCGAAACGCATAGCGATGTAAAATTAGTCAAACATTTGACTAATTCGGGAAAAAGAATTAATTTTGCGGCGCAAATGCAAAAACTTAGTCCGATGAATCAAGACGAAAAGATTACGTCAAGGGCATGCATCCTGCAGTTAATCCGCACACGTATGGCATCGCGCCAGGCCATGCAGAAACTTCTGAGAGAATCAAATGCGGGAATAACATTCGAGATGCTGCAAATAATGAGTTGCCTCTGGAGCGAACAGGGCATAAGCCAGCAGACACTGGCTGAAAGAACTGCAAAAGACAAGGCATGCCTGACAAACCTGATGACAAATCTGGAGAAAAAAGGCTATGTATGCCGGATGGAAAGTCCCAATGACAGGCGTAATAAACTGGTTTACCTCACCGAGGAAGGCGAGAAATTCCACCAGTGGATAGCACCAAGACTGGAAGCCTACTACAAAAGGCTGGAAGATATATTGGGAAAAGACAAAATACACCAAACAGAAATACTGCTAAAAGAACTCCAACATGCCATTGAAACATATTAACTACATTTACTCCACACTGATGGGTGTTGCCTTTGCCATGTCGGGACATGCGCAAACGGACTCCATGCGCATATCAATACAGCAACTGTTTGACCTCGGTACGGAAAACAGCCTGAAACTCTCTGCCGACAAGCTGAAGGAACAAATGGCCTACGAACGTACCCAAACGGCTAATATGGCTAAACTCCCCAATGTGGAGATAGGCCTGAGTGGCGGAGTTATAGGACAGCCTGTAGTATGGCAGAACGGTCTGAGCAACCCTACAAGGCCTGATACTCCGGACTGGCAACAAAACTACGCCATCGACTTCAGCCAGCCTCTTTATCAGGGAGGGCGCATTAAATATTCCGTTCGCAAGGCAGGAATTGAACACGAAAGCGCCATGCTTCAGACGGCAAACGACCGTGCCGACATAAAACTGTCACTGCTGGAACAGTATCTCGGACTGTTCAGCCTTTACAAACAATGCAAGGTGCTGAGCCGCAACATTGAGGAGTCCGAAAGAAGACTGAAGGACATACGCCGTATGGAGGAAGAGGGGCTTATCACGAACAACGACGTATTAAGAAGCGAAATGCAGCTGACGGAAAACAGACTGTCGCTCAGGGAAACGGAGAACAACATCCGTCTGGTCTCACAGCAACTGGATATCCTCCTCGGACTGGACGAAAATCTGCTGCTCACACCGGACACTACCTTGCTGGAACAGGATTTCACAACAAGTTCTTATACCGACTACGTGAACAGGGCATTCATGTCGGAACCTTACATGCTTATGCTGCAGAAACAGACTGAACTGGCACAGAACAATGTCAGGATGGTGAAAGCCGAGAAAATGCCGCAACTATCACTCACTGCATCGAACACACTGGCAAGACCTGTCTCAAGGACAATGGCCGACATGTATAACAACAACTGGAACGTCGGGCTATCATTGAGCTACTCGCTGTCGTCGCTCTACAAATACCGTCACCGCATGAACGAGGCTAAACAGGGCATTATACTTAGCCGTAATGCCGAAGAACAGCAGAAACAGAACATACGAACAAGCGTAAAAGCCGCACTGCTGAAACATCACGAGGCTATAGACCGTGTGGAGGCACTGAAACTGTCAGTAAGGCAGGCAGAGGAGAACTACAGGATAATGAACAACCGCTATCTGAACCAGCTTGCCATACTTACCGACCTGCTTGATGCCGACAACCTGCGTCTGAACGCCGAGCTGCAGCTCACCACGGCACGTACACGGGTGATTTACACCTACTACGAACTGCAAAGAAGCATAGGAAACCTATAAGATACGAATACGAACAATACAACAATCATACATTGAATCATGTCTGCACTTTATAAAAAATACCAGCGTCTGAGAAGGCAGAAACGCCGCAACATAATACTCAATACCGTATGCCTCATGATAGCGGCATCAGGACTTCTGTGGACAATAAACTATTTCTGGAGATACATAAACTACGAGATAACGAACGATGCCTTCGTTGACCAGTATATCGCGCCGGTAAACGTGCGTGTATCGGGCTATATAAGCGAAATACGTTTCAAGGAACATCAATACGTCAAGGAGGGTGACACTCTCGTGATACTCGACAACAACGAATACCTAATCCGACAGAAAGAGGCACGTGCCGCCCTGCTGGATGCCCGCGGCTCAAAGGATGTCCTCACATCAGGCATACAGACTTCGCACACACGCATTGCCGAACAGGAAGCCAACATTGCCGAGGCAAAAGCCAAACTGTGGCAGTCGGAACAGGACTTCAGAAGATATGAAAGACTGCTGAAGGAAGAGTCTGTGCCACGCCAGCAATACGACGTCGCAAAAGCCAACTATGAGGCTGCACAGGCACGATATACCGCCCTGCTCAGACAGGAAGAGGCCGCAAGATCGCAATATGACGAGGCAAGCAAGAAGCAGGTCAGCGCCGAAGCCAGCATACTGCGTGCCGAGGCTGCACTTGACCTGGCAAACCTGAACCTGTCATATACAGTGGTTACGGCTCCATACAGCGGATATATGGGACGACGTACACTGGAACCGGGACAATACGTCAGTGCCGGACAGGTATTGTCGTACATAATCCGGCAGTCAGGGAAATGGATTACGGCCAACTACCGTGAGACACAAATAGCGAATATCTACATAGGACAGCCCGTACGTATTAAGGTTGACGGACTGCCGGGACAGGTTCTGCACGGACATGTAACAGCCATATCCGAGGCTACAGGTTCAAAATACTCTTTGGTACCGACTGACAACTCAGCCGGAAACTTCGTAAAGGTTCAGCAGCGAATACCTGTACGCATCGACCTTGACGATGTGAGCGACGAATGTATGAGCCGTCTGCGTGCCGGAATGATGGTTGAAACGGAAGCATTGAAGCAAAAATGAAAACAGCACGCGAACTGGAGATTCCTATACGTCCGTGGGTACCGGACATTGTCGGAATAATAACGGTATTCATCATCATTATGCCTATCGCCATGCTCAACGGTACTTATACCGGCAGTATGGTAGAGGTATCGAACACTCTGGGTGTCTATACCGAAGACATAACCATAGGCTACTACGCGGCCTCGGCAGGGATGGCGGTGTCATACCCCATTGTGCCTAAAATCCTGAATACCTTCTCGTCGAAATCACTTCTGCTGGCCGACCTCACCCTGCAGTTTTTCCTCAGCTGGTTCTGTGCCCGCCAGAGCAACATAGAGTTTCTGATAATATCGAGCTTCATCATAGGATTTCTGAAAGGATTTATAATGCTGTGGATAATACGCCGCATAAAATTCATATTCAGTCCCAATGACGTGCGAAGCGAGTTCTATGCATATTTCTATCCGCTTGTTTTCGGTGGAGGACAGTTGTCAATGGTAGTCACCGCACTGCTGGCATACCATTATGACTGGAAGTACATGTATTATTTCATGATGATTCTACTGCTTGTGGCTATTCTTTCCGTGATAATCTTCCTGCGCCATGACCGTCCCTCAAAACCGGTACATCTGAGCGAGCTGCATCTGCGTGAGATGATGATTATATCCGCCAGCATCCTTATGCTGATATACGTCATCACCTACGGAAAGACTCTGGACTGGATGGCATCTTCACGGATATGCACTTATATCGTCATCGGTCCGCTGCTGCTGGCACTTTTCCATTCCTCAAAGCCGTATGTAAGTCTGAAACCGCTGTTCCAGTGGAAAGCCATACTGGGATATTTCTACATGATGCTGATAATGTTTTTCAGTACATCCACCACCCTGCTCACGAGCTATCTCACCACCATACTGAAGGTGGACAATACCCACAGTTATACGCTTTACATATGGCTTCTGCCTGGATACATAGTAGGCGCCATAATATGTTTCTGGTGGTTCCGCTGGCAGAGATGGCGTTTCAGGTTTCTCATAGCCGGCGGAATGGCATGTTTTGCCTTTTTCTTCGGCTCCATGTATTTTACCGTCTCGCCCGACAGCACATACGAGATGCTGTTCTTCCCACTTTTCATGCGTGGACTGGGGATGCTGACACTAATCATAGCATTCGCCCTCTTTGCCGTAGAGGACTTGCCGCCCAAATATCTGCTGTCGAACGCCTTCTTCCTGATTACGTTCCGTTCGGTACTGACTCCGGTCATGGCATCCGCATTCTACAGCAATGTACTCTACCGCCTGCAACAGAAATACATGGTGCAGCTGTCGGAGAATATCACCCTTACCGACCCTCTGTCAGCATCACGATATACCTCTGCACTCACTGAAAACCTGCAACACGGCTATGGCATAAACGAGGCTACACAACTGGCAACAAACACCATGAACAGCATATTGCAACAGCAGGCCACACTTCTGGCACTGAAACACATGCTCGGATGGCTGTTCTTCATAACGCTTGTAATAGCCATAGTCTCACGCTTTATTCCTTTCCATAAGACAGTACGTGTGCCTGTAATCCATACAGGCGAAGATATGGTATAAAAAGGCTATTCAGTCACCGCCACTTTTATCACTCCGTCCAGACGGTTTTCGAAGATACGGTAAGCCTCCTCTATCTCGCTCAGAGAGAAACGATGCGTAATGAGAGGTGTAGTATCAATCTTCCCTTCCGAAATAAGGCGGAGTATCTCCTCACAGTCGCATCCGTCCACTCCTCCGGTCTTGAATGTAAGGTTTTTTCCGTACATGTCAGGCAGAGGAAGCACCTGCGGTTTGTCATAAAGAGCCACCACCGTAACTATCGCGTTCGGACGGGCACATTCCCATGCCAGTCGGAAGGTATCTTCCGCTCCAGCCACTTCCAATACTATGTCGGCACCTCCATGAGCGGAATTTTCCTTTACAAATTTCATGCAGTCTTCCGGCTTTACCACCAATACACCCGGATAATGCCTCTTTACGAAAGCTATCCTCTCGTCCGATTTCTCACACACTATTATTCTCTTCGGATTTTTAAGCATCGTGCATATCAACGTACATATACCCGTAGGTCCTGCACCTATGATAAGCACAGTGTCGTCACTCTTTATTTCCGAGATACGTGCTGCCCAATACCCCGTGGCAAGTATGTCACCCACGAAAAGGGCCTGCTCGTCGGTAACGTTGTCCGGTATTCTGTTCAACCCCATATCGGCATGAGGCACACGCACATACTCAGCCTGTCCGCCGTCTATGCGGCATCCCAAAGCCCAGCCTCCGTCAGGGTCCTCACAGTTGTTCACATACCCGTTTTTACAGAAGAAACATTCTCCGCAATAAGTCTCCACATTTACCGTCACACGGTCGCCCGGTTTCACATTCGTAATGGCACTTCCGGTTTTCTCTACCACTCCCACCATCTCGTGCCCCACAGTTATACCCGGAACAGCACGCGGCACACTGCCATGCTTTATATGCAGGTCGCTCGTACAGATACTGCCCAGTGTCACACGTACTATGGCATCCTTCGGACTGACAATTTGCGGAACAGGTTTTTCCTTCATTTCAAACCTGCCTTTTGATATATAGGTATATGCTTTCATGTTTATTCTCCTTTCAAATATTAAAGATTATTATTCTGAAGATATGTTTACAGTAATATTTCTCACATAATTGCTTCCACCGCTATTTGTTGTCACCTTACAGCCGCTCAAATATCCGTCGTCATCCAGTGAATAGCTGTACGATGTATGCTCGTTCAGCTCCGGGCTATCCTCAGGATACATATCCGTACACAGATATTCATACGCGTCGCCTATGATACCACCGTAATATGCCGCAAGATGCAGGGACAGCGGATACAGTTCCGACAGAAACAAATCCGGCATAGCAGCCTTGTTTTCCACCGCCTCACTGTCGTCAAACTCTATAATGTAAGTCTGCGACGAGCCGTCAACCGTCTGTTCCACGCCAACTCTTCCGTCAACGGAATAATCCAGTTCCAGCGATGAATAAACCTCCCCTTCTATGGTCTCAGACACATTTTGCAAATAGCGTCTGCCGTCATTTCCGGTAAAATATCCGAACGAATATCTCCGTTCAGTACCTCCACCCTCTTCAAATATACAGCTACCGGCATATCCGTCTGCATCAAGAGTATAAGTCATTACGTTGCCGTTGTCGTCACTCATAGTCACCGTACTGCCGGAATATTCCGCCGAAGTCGTCAAGGAATAACTGAACTTCTGCCCTCCCGAAATCTCCTGCGAAGAGACATAAGAAGTTATTCCCTCATCGTCAAAACTGAATGTCTTTACCGATGTCACATCATACGAATCACTCGGAATAACCTCCGTCAACTCTATTTTGCTACATCCTCTGTCCTGACTATCTTCATTTCCGTTTCCGTCAGGTTCATCAGTACAGGCACACATAAATGCCAGTCCTGCCAGCCATATAATCTTTTTCATACCACTACCGTTTTAAATCCTGCTATCCACCACTTCCACCGTACTGCGTGTCTGGTCTATACGTCTGACTTTCACCTGTACGGCTATTCTCTCCTTCAGTCCTTCCACGTGACTTATTATACCCACACGCTTGCCGTTCATACTCTGTAGCTTCTCCAGCATATCCATCACCGTATTCAGAACCTCGCTGCTCAGTGTACCGAACCCCTCGTCTATAAACAGCGTATCTACAGAAAGGTTCCTCCTGTTCAGCGACGACAGAGCCAGCGCCAACGACAGCGAAACCAGGAAGCCCTCACCGCCCGACAGAATATCCACCGGCCCCTGCGCGTCATTCTGATACATATCCATCATGCGTATGGTCAGCGTTCCCGGCTCACAGTCCAACCTGTATCTTTTGTTCAGTCGCCCGAGATATCCGTTTGCCCTGTGCAGCAAGTCACTCAGGATGAAGCTTTGGGCTATCCTTCTGAAAATCTTTCCGTCGCCCCCACCGAAGAGCTTGTTCAGTGTTTCCCATTCGGTAAACGTCTTCATCAGTTCCTCTTCCCTGTTTTTCTCAGCTCTGAAACGCTCCGCATTCGCGGCATCAGTCCTGAGCTGCTGGTCTATGCGTCCCATCTCTGCCAACAGTTCATCCGTAGCCTTCCGCAACTCACCAAGGGAAATCCTCAGACTCTCAGCCTCATCACCATCAGCAAGCGATACCGGACGAGCAGCCATATGCCCCTCCAGTTCCTTCTTTTTTGCATCCAATATACCGGCCGCACTCTTCGCATCCGATATCTTCTTCTCGTGCATTTCCCTGATATCCTTCAGCCCCGTCACCGATGTCAGATACTCCAGACGCTGCATATCGATATCCTTTTCGGCGGAAAGAAACGATTCTATATCCGCCTTAGCCTTTCCTGCCTTTTCGCGTTCGGCAGACAGCGATGCACCCAAATCCCTTACAGTCCTGTCAAAAGAATCGCACATATCATTAAGCCCCTCTGTAGGTACAGACTCCGTTACCTTCACCGCACCCCATTCAGGCCACTGCACCGATACTGCTGTAAGTATTTTTTCCACATTCTCCAATGCCGGCATAGCCTTCGACAGATGCTTTTCCGTCAGTGCCAATTCCTTTTCCCAGGCATAATAACGTGCAGCCCCTTCGGTTACCGCTGCTACCAATGCCCCTGCATCATCCTCCCATTTCTTCCTCCATCCGTCAATGTTAATCATCGTTCCTGCTTCGTCCAAAGCCTTCTCCATAGTCTTTCCGTCCATATCCACAATAGAGTTTATCCTCTCCATCTCCTTTATAGCAGATGAAAGTTCTTCCTTAGCCTTTTCCGATACCTTTGCGGCCCTGTCCTGCTCCTTTCTCAGCAGAGAAAGATTACGCGCCAGTTCGGACAAAGCCCTATTACCTTCATTTATCTTTTTCTGGATTTCCTGCAGTTCGCCCATCCTTGCGGACATCTGTTCCTTCCTCTTCTCCACCCCGGTTTCCACAAGTTCCGTTTCCACCGTGTCGCCATCACCATAAGCCACAGCCATACGTCCGCACTCGTTCCTCACCCTGTCTGCCATCATCCTCACACCATCACCCGCTGCAGTCCTCTCGACCTCTCTTACAGCCAAATCCTTCTTCAGTTTCTCAACTATCATCGCCGTTCCATTGCACAGCGATACCGTTTCCCGCAACTCCTTATCCAGTGCCGTCACCATCTGCTCAAGCGGTTTCAGCCTTTCGCTGCACTCCTCGTCAGACACAAGACTCTCAATCCTCTGTCCGCACACCGGACACACATCACCTACCGAAAGCTTTGCCCTCAGATTCACGGTCCATTCCTTCATCGACAGTTCCACACTGTCATAAGCCCTTTTGGCATCATTATATCTCCTTGCGATTTCCTCATGTTTTGCCGTACACACCGAATATTCCTCCTCACGCTTCCTAAGCTCCACTTTCAGGACATCAATCTCCCTGTCAATA
This sequence comes from uncultured Bacteroides sp., assembly GCA_900544075.1. Classification (GTDB taxonomy): domain Bacteria; phylum Bacteroidota; class Bacteroidia; order Bacteroidales; family Bacteroidaceae; genus Phocaeicola. The sequence continues at coordinate 37,650 of UQTJ01000012.1, read as the reverse complement.
CGCTGCAATGATGCATTCCCGTTCTTCAGTTCAGCGACGTAGCCCGAAAGAACATTCAGAGCGTCCTTCTCCGCGTTCAGCCTGTGCACCTCGCCACTCACCTCATCCGGTTTAAGCATCTTCAGTGCAGAGTCAGCTTTCTCATACTCTTCCTCTTTAAGGCCTACAGCCCTTACAGCCACCTCTAAAGCCCCGGCCGCTTCCGTACAAGCTTTCTCCAAGGCAGGCATCCTGTCGGCAATCCCTTTTGCCTCCTTCCTGTTACCGAGAATCCTTTGCGAAGCCTCCGAAGCCGAGTTCAGCAAAGCCTCAATCTTCTGCGCATTGGCATACATAGACACGTTCGCCGCTTCCGACTCCATATTCCTGTTTAAGGAAACTATATACTCATTCTTCCTGTCTATCCAGTCCTTCAGGCCGTTTCTACCTTTACATAAATCTATATATCTTAATTTCAGCCCTTCCGCCTCATTGTCAAGTTCAGAAATCCTCCGTTCCGCATCCTTCAGCATCCTTACGCTGTTTCTTGCCGGTTCAGTCCTGTCCATTTCAGATATAAGCCTTGCCTCATCCCTAAAACTGTCAGAATTTATTACCGCCTCACAGTCCCTTACAGCACTTTCCGCCACAGACAGTTCCTTGTCTATCCTCGTCTTTCCTTCAATCCATCTGATGCAAGAATCCAGACGCACAGCCTCCGCATCCAGAGCCTTTTTCTTCTCTGCCGAAGCCTCCAATTTCTCTCTGAGAGTCTCCGTCTCCTCCTGTTTCAGAAGAACAATTCCTGCCGTCAGACTCTTCTGAGCTACATATTCCGCCTCCTTCTCCTTCTTTATCTCCTCTATCTTCTTTCCTATCTCAGAGTAGATACCCGTACCTGTCAGTTTCTCTAAGATTTCCGATTTCTCGTCATCCTTACTTTTCAGAAACTGAGTAAACTGCCCCTGCGCCAACATCGTAGTACGGCAGAACTGCTCAAAGTCCAGCCCCACAGCCTCCTCAGTAATCCTCTTCACCGCATCTGCATTCCGGAATGTCACATCGCCCCATGTCAGAGTCTGTTCCGGCGAGGTAAGCTTATTGTTCCTGTTCCTCCTCACCTGCCATACCGCCTCATACTCCAATCCGTCCGTACCCGTAAACCGGAGCACAGCCGAAGCCTGACGCGTCCCATGCCTGAGCAGGTTGGAAGTATTTCGGGCAGTGATATTATCCGTTCCGAAATTCGATTTCGTACCCGAAGCCATATTCAGCCTCGGAGTGGTGTTATACAAAGCAAGGCAGATAGAGTCTAAAATCGTAGACTTTCCAGCCCCCGTATCACCCGTGATAAGAAAGACAGAGGCATCGCCTAACGGTCCCCTGTCAAAATCAATCTCTGCCGACTCTATCGACGCGATATTCTCTATTATAAGTTTAATAAGTTTCATACCTCTTCACAGCCTCCTCAATCATTTCCGACATACGTTCCGGCATATCCTCGCCGAATCTTGCCCTATAGAATCTCTGTGCCACATCAATAGGCGTAAGTTCCCTGAATTCGTCATAAGTCACAGCCGTAGCATCCGCCACAGCCTCCACCTCCGGTCTGGTAATCTTGCAGTAGCAGTACGCCGCACGCTTCCCTTCCAGTGCCCCAGCTATTTTCTCCATATAATCGGCCGGCATAGGTTCCCGAAGAAGAACATTCAGCCTTACATAACACTCCTCGTCATCCCCAATGGCCGAAAGCCCGTCCAGAGCCTCCTGAAACGCGGAAGGCACAGCAGGTACAGTCAGCATAGGACGTACATTCTTTATTCTGATTTCCCTTATTTCCGGTTCGCGTCCCCTCTCCACAGTCACGACAGAAACCGAGTGCGGATAATTCTCGTCAAAGCTGACAGGAACAGGCGAGCCCGAATATCTTGCCACACCATCACTCCCTTTCAGAGTCTGCGGATAATGTATATGCCCCAATGCGATATAGTCATATCCCGTTCCAAGCTCCTCCTGCGACACCTCGCCTATACCTCCCACAGTGTCCGCCTCCTGCCCCTCAAAGTTACAGTTCGCCACCGTCATATGCGCCATCATCACCACCGGCAGTCCGTCCGTATTTATATCCTTCACCCTCTCCTGCAAGGCCTTGAAGAACTCACACCTGCGCTTGTCTTTCGGACAGTCCTCATCCATTAGCGGATAATTCTGGTCGAATATGTGAGGCACAGCCACCACATACCCCTTAGTCACCCCACCGTCATCCTTTATACCGATGATATGCCTGTCCAGGTCTACCGTTCCGTCCTTCTTCTCCAACTGCCCGATAACCCTCACCCCTGCCATGAGCCACAGTTCGCGTCCCAACTCCAACATCGCCTTGCTGTCATGGTTACCGGCTGTCACCACAACAGCCATCTCCGGGCATACCGAATGCATACCTAACAGCGCCTTGTAATACATCTTCTGCACCGAAGTAGAAGGATTCGTACGGTCATAGATATCCCCGCAGACAAGAAGAGCATCCGGCCTTTCCACCTCCACAATATCCCTGAGCTGCTTCAGGAAAGCCTCATGCTCCACCGTTCTGTCATGTTCATATAAAGTATGTCCCAAATGCCAGTCGCTGGTGTGTATAATCTTCATAAAATCCCTATTCCATTATTTCAATCACATATCCGCCATCAAACGTACCATTCTCCGGCAGATACTGAATCCAGTCCTTATCCTTATATTCTCCTTCGAAATTCATTCTGTCGCAACGTCCGTACCACGGCTCAATGCATACAAACGGAGCATTCTTTCCCGGAGGCGACCACAGTCCCACTACAGGCGCATCGAACAGCAGACGAAGCACAGCCTTGCGCGAGTTGTCATAGAGAGCCACCTCACCCACCTGTCCGTTCTCCAATATCAATGCATCACCATCGAAAGTAGAAGTATCCATAGGCAAGAGTCCGTCCTTCAACTCCAGAGGATAGCGCACGTCAGTATTCGCACACCCCTTTTCGCCTATCAGGATATATTCCAGCCCCTCTTTTTTGTCGAATCCGAAGAAACCGCGTTCCTTAGTGTCAGCATCATATCCCGGGAAATAGAAAGCCGGATGCGCTCCAATCTGGAAATACATATCCCCCTTGCCGGTATTCTTCACCCTCCACATCACATGAACCTTCTTCTGTTCAATCCTGTAGCCTATCTCAAGACAGAAACTGTAAGGATATTTCTTGTGAGTTTCCTCATTGTCCGTCAGCCTGTACCACACCTCGTCATCCTTCAGGCTCACAAGCTGAAACTTCATATCGCGTGCGAAACCATGCTGTCCGAGCGAATAAGTCTCACCGCAGCATCTGTATGTATTGTCCCACACCCTTCCCACAATAGGGAAAAGTACCGGCGAATGTCTGTTCCAGTAAGCAGGGTCAGCCTGCCACAAATACTCCTTTCCGTTACACTGTAAGCTGCAAAGTTCGGCACCATCGGCCGACACCATTATCTGCAGTTCGCTATTCGATAATTTTTCCATGTGTATGAGTTTTTAAGTTTTTGAGTTGTTGGTTTTTAGTTCCATTCATAAAGTTTCCAACAACCAAGAACCATTAATTCTTAATTTTCAATTATTATTCTTCTCCAGCAGTTCTACCATCTGTACATAGCCCTGTTCATATATCTTGTAAGCATTTTTCAGGTCAAAGGTACTCACTTCATCTATCGAGTCCACCTCCAGTAGCAAGTCACACAGTTTTGAATCCTCAACAGCATTCTGCTTGAACATAAACTGATAAGAACGTACAGCCACATGCAGGACGTTGTCCTCATATTCCTCCACCATTTTTGGAGAAACATTCACCCCTATAACCTTACGACACAAGCCACGTATCGGAGAGACCGGGAAATTCTTAAACAGTCCTCCGTCCACATATCTCACCCCGTCTATCTTTATAGGTTTGAACACAATAGGTATAGTACACGAAGCCAACACCCTTGGAACAAGTTCACCCTCGGTAAATACCTTACACAGTCCATTATCAAAATCAGCAGCCACTGTATATAGCGGTATTTTCAATTCCTCAAAACTCTTTACCGGGAATGTTTTCTCCATAAATTTCCTGAATCCGTCATACTTAAGGAAAGACTCTTTAGGCAAAGTAAAGCTTAGAAAATCCTTTACGTCATGCTTCATAAACATCTCCAGAATCTCTTTAGGCTTAAATCCGCACGCATAGAAAGCCCCTACTATGGCTCCCGCACTCGTTCCGGCTATTATATCAGGCCTTATACCCTTCTCTTCCAATGCCTGTATGGCACCAAGATGGGCAAAACCTTTCGCCCCTCCTCCGCTTAGAGCCAGCCCTATGCCATAAGGATAGTGTTTCTCTATATCGTTTTTCTCTTTTGCGATTGTTTGATTTTCCATGTTGTTCGGTGTTATTAGATTCTACAAAGGTAAAAAAATCGGCTGATTTTTTAATTGTTTGCCATTCATTGTTCGTAATCCTCTCCCTGTATTCCCAACTCACCTTTACTCATAGCATTGGCAATATCTATTTTCAGTTCTTCGTCATAATCTTTGCTCGTCATAAAGCTATTGACAATGCGTAACAGCAAGTCTTGGTCAATGTTCGATGCTGCCACATGATAAATGACAGCTTCCAATGTGCGCATACAGATACAAGCGTGCCAATAGTAATTGTTTTTATGTAAGAAGTACGCGCCCAAAGTCAGTGCAATACGCTTATTTCCATCATTAAAAAAGTGCCCGGAACAGAATCTATACATCAGATAGGTCAGTTTGTCGGAAAAGGTCGGATAATATAAATCATTTTGCACAAAGTCCAATGTTGCACGAATACCACCTTCATCACGCACTCCTTCAAAGCCACCATCACTGGCATCAATCATTTTGCCATAGATGTTTAAAGCTTCGTCGTAATCTATGTAAATAATTCCCTTACTCATCTTCTGCCTGCTTTAAGCGTTTAAGCACATCTTTGTTATCCGCTAAGATACGGTCAAAATCAATAGACTGGTCACCGATGAATCGTTCAAACTCTTCAGGTGTAACAGCTTGCAGGTAATCAGCTATATTACCATGATACGCATCCCGGAAGCTGAAATCCCTTGAAGCCATTTTAGTCCTGGCATCATTCAGATAAGGCTTCTGCATTGGGTGTTCGGCAAGTTCGTTTACAATACGCTCCACTTCGTCAATTGTAAGCAATCTGCAACCGTTTTCTTTAAATCGTTCACTGATGGCTGCACCCACTCCGTTTTCAAAAGAAGAGATGACCAACAGGACCTCTGAATAAAGCGTATGCCGAACATTATCCTTAGAGTCAAGTCTCAAAATTTCCCTGTATTCTTTGGCATTCTCTTTGAAAACTGCTTTATAGATGAAATCCGTAATCTGAGAATACTTGTATGTCGGATGCCCATCCACATATTTATTAATGGCAGAAGTAAGATTTTTACGATAGTTTTCTTCTGTGATTGCAGCAGGAAGATAATTTACATCCCTGCGATTTATATATTTTGTTCCTCCACCAGTCTTTTCGTTGATAGTGGTAATGACAAAATCCAAAATAATACTACGGACCTTTTTAGCTTTCTCGCTCTCTGTAAGCAGCATACCAATATTCAAGAAAGAGCGAAAGTTAAACAATCCAAGTTGGGTTGTTTTGCTCCCGACATTTATGACGGGAGCAAATTGTAATTTAAACTCTTTCAGATGTTTACCCTTACATAAAACATAACCGTTAGCAGACAACTCATCAGAATATTTTTCCAAGTAACGCTCTATTGTTCGTTCCTCTACTTCATAAAAATCAGCAACCATTTTTTTTGTAAAGCGATACTCTCCCTCAAAGAGCATTCCTTCAATATCAAGATGCTCCTGTACTTTACTGACTGCATAACGGTTGTTAAGTACATTCTGCCTTTCTATGTTTGATATGGTCAAATCTTTCATACTATTTTCTATTGCAATTTGGTACACATGCGTACCGAATTTTGTTTTAATTATCTGTTTATTCCAAGAAGCAAATATGAAATGAACTTCATACAAAAATAAAAATTATGTTTCTGAAATCAAAATATAGCATAGAATTTCAGTAGAAGCAATACACCTAAGAATATCACTCTATTTTTCCCAACTTCTTCAAACGACTTCTTATTGCGCCCTGTGTACGTTCAAATATATCGGAAAGCAGACTGATGCTTTTACCCTCGTCATACATACGGCAGAGCAGTCTGTCCGCTTCATCATCCCATGGAACATAGGCATTTCCGTGTTCGCTTCTTTTCTGTTCCACAGTATAGGCTTTCTTCTTTTCAGGCTTCGGCACTTCTATAGTTTCATTTTTCAATGGAGCAGCATTATAATTCTGCTTGTTCGGTATAACACCCCTTACCCCACCTTTAGGGTTAGGTACATCACCCTTATATCTGGGGATAACGTGCATATGTACATGAAATACAGACTGGCCGGCAGCCTCATTCACATTTATTCCTATATTGTAGCCGTCAGGATGAAACCTTTCATCTATTTTCTGTCTGACATACTGAAGCATAACATTCATTGCTTCCCTTTCATGGTTAGTCAAATCGAAATATGAAGCAACATGTCTTTTAGGGATAATAAGAGCATGCCCCGGAGATACAGGATAGCCATCATAAAATGCCACACAAGTAGCTGTTTCGCATATTATTTCAACACGCCTTGACAGCCTACAGAACGGACATCCATTTTCTACCGTTCTTGGCAACTTATTAAAATGATTATACTGATATAATTCATAACTTGAATTACATTCCATACTCTTGAACGGCAACCTTACGTTACACTGATAAGTATATTGCCTATGAATAGCATGCAGTCTGAATCCCTCTTCCTTAATATCCCTTCTCACTGCAAAATAAGCAGTCCCGTTAGGTTCAAGCAAATTTGTTACATTCATCATCACCTCTGCCTGCGCATACGGTTCAAGCACATTGAGCACATAATTACATATTATAGTATCAAACTTCCCCTCTGGATAGTCTGGCCTGTAATAATAATCATATCCAGTGATATCATATCCCTGTTTATGTAACTCATCTGTATCAAAACCGTAGCCACAACCGAAGTCTAAAATTCTTCCGTTCAGCAAGTTATGTTCCTTCAGAAAACGAGTTGGCACAGACAAACTGGTTCGTCTGATTGCCGTCAAATAAGGATGATTTATTTTTTCCATAATATCAGTATTTCCAGGTTTCAAATCCCATATTTAAAGCTATCTGGTTCATAGGAGTAAACGTACGCTCAAAGACATTAAGAAATTCCACGTCACTCATATTTACCAATTCATTTGCAGTATAGCCAAGCGAGATAAAATCTTCAAGTATTTTCGATTTCTTATCCGATTTTACAAAGGTTTTAAGTCCGTGTAATTGCATTGAAGCCAATTTAGGAAGATATATATTCAAATCCGGCAACCGATTGCTTTTCGATGAATTAATACTCCCATCAGCAGGAATCAGATTCCAAAGCAAATCATGCGAAACAAAGCTCCACGGTATAAAATGGTCAAGGTCATATTCATTGATATACAACTTCCGTCCTGTATAAATGCAGTTCACAGGCCCCGAAAGCCTTATTATATCATTCCAATAGCGATGTTGTGCAGCCAGACTATTTCTAACCTCAGGTCTAATCAACTTATTTGGTATAGCAGGAACATTCGGATTTCGTGCCTGAAGAAATAAAGTAAGATTCCAGTAAGCAAAATCCATCAGCACATTGTAATGCCTGTGCAGGAAATCATTCCATTTTGGATTGATGTTGATATAAAAATCTGTCCCTTCCTTATGAATGGAATACAGACAATCATTCTCTAACATCTGCGAACGTCTTACCATTTCTCTGTCATCAGAAGTATCAATCCACGGACGCAAGAATCTGTAAGGAACATTCAATGTAAGCGTGCGTAACAGTTTCTTAACTAAAGGACTCTCATTATATGATTTTATGCCTTCAATAACTGCTTCCACTCCTGCATCAATAGGAATATTTATTTCCTTATGAAGTTGATTTACAATCCCATATAAAGAATCTGACTTTCCGAACGATAATTTAAAATAATGTATCGGATACCATGCATTTGCCACCATTCGCGTAACAATATCCCATACGTTTATATTTAAGTTCTCTGTCTTTGCATGAATCTGCATAATTGACAGAAACCAGAAATATTTGTACGTGGCTGACGTATTTTCGAATATTTTTCCTATTCGGTTGGTGGATAGTATGTTTTTATGAGTTAGTTCTAACATTCTCAAACTGTTATATAGTTTAGATTCTACAAATGTATAAAAAAACAGAATTCTTAATCTTTAATATAGAGAAATATTAATTAATATATTTGTTTTATCATTCTTTTTTAAAAAAATCCGGTAAACAACGAATTGCGGACTATTTTCAAACTTACGACATTTGTCCTATAAACAGACAACGATAATTAAACAATCAATTTATCGACTTTGTTTCAAATTCATAGAATACAATTATATCCGGAAAGCGTAAATATTTCAACATAATAAAAGGCAATTAAAAAGCGAAGTTACATCAGTATTTCTATTCCATATGGTACAATTAAAAGGAATAGAAATTATTCCTATAATGCGTCAATCAGTAGAGTTTCAATTCCATGAGGTACAATTAAAAGTAGATTATATCGTGCCATGCATCAGGAGATATATTCTTTCAATTCCATAAGGTACAATTAAAAGGCTTTTGACGGTATCAACACAGCTAACCATAATGTGTTTCAATTCCATAAGGTACAATTAAAAGTTAGGGCGGACAAATGGGAAATTGCACAAGACGCAAGTTTCAATTCCATAAAGTACAATTAAAAGCTCGTTTCATTGTTGTTTGTTTTGGTTATTGAGTAGTTTCAATTCCATAAGGTACAATTAAAAGACCAATAACGAAGATAACAGACGATGGCTGCAATTGTTTCAATTCCATAAGGTACAATTAAAAGGCATTAGTAAATCTTGATATCCTATTCCGTCCAATTGTTTCAATTCCATAAGGTACAATTAAAAGTTTCCGTGATGACCGTAATAACCCTTATTATGTCAAGTTTCAATTCCATAAGGTACAATTAAAAGTATCAGCATATTCATTGCCGAATGTGTCAGCTTTCGTCTCAATTCCATAAGGTACAATTAAAAGCAGTATAGTCTGCCATGGTACCTTTCATCCTCTCTGTTTCAATTCCTATAATGTACAATTAAAAGCGTTATTGGTTTATAACAGAACTTGGCGAAGATTTGTTTCAATTCCATAAGGTACAATTAAAAGATGTAGCAACTTTCAGCCTTATTTCTTCCCAGTCCCTTAGTTTCAATTCCATAAGGTACAATTAAAAGCTAACAGTGGGAAAGGAGAGAGCATCTTATTAGGCATGTTTCAATTCCATAAGGTACAATTAAAAGTTCTAAAAGGTCTTGATATCCGATACCGTCTAATTGGTTTCAATTCCATAAGGTACAATTAAAAGGGATGATAAATACTCTGACCATGCCATCAACTCGGAGTTTCAATTCCATAAGGTACAATTAAAAGAACAAGCAGATAGTACAACAGTAAAATTTTAAAATCAGTTTCAATTCCATAAGGTACAATTAAAAGTTTACTGCGCAACTGTGACAAACCACTTGTTGGTGTTGTTTCAATTCCATAAGGTACAATTAAAAGTTGCGAGGACGCATTGAAGCTCACAAACACAATTGTTTCAATTCCATAAGGTACAATTAAAAGGTTATACCTTTCTGCCATGAAGTCCTTAACCCATTGGTTTCAATTCCATAAGGTACAATTAAAAGGTGCTGGCAGTGCTATTGTTGGTGCTGCCACATCATTGTTTCAATTCCATAAGGTACAATTAAAAGTTATCCATCTGCTCTTGAAGAAGATGACGACAAGTAGTTTCAATTCCATAAGGTACAATTAAAAGCGGTCGCGGAACAGACCCAAAGCCTTGCGGACATGTTTCAATTCCATAAGGTACAATTAAAAGTTTGCGTTCGCAGTTTCTGCTTCTGTCGCGTTGATATGTTTCAATTCCATAAGGTTACAATTAAAAGTAATACACAATATGAAATGGTTCTAAAACCAAATGTTTCAATTCCATAAGGTACAATTAAAAGTATGTTTATCAATTTCGTCAATCAGGTTTCTTTAAGTTTCAATTCCATAAGGTACAATTAAAAGGAACTTTGATTATCCAATTGTGACCGTGCAAGTTTGTTTCAATTCCATAAGGTACAATTAAAAGTCAGAAAGATAATACTAATAGTTCGATTAATACTTGTTTCAATTCCATAAGGTACAATTAAAAGATTGTTCGGCTGCCGCTTTTTTTCTAAGTTCGCGGAGTTTCAATTCCATAAGGTACAATTAAAAGATAGCTATCTGCAATCCCATCGGTTGTAATGCACTAAGTTTCAATTCCATAAGGTACAATTAAAAGTACTCACTTGATATATAAGCGTACATGCGTACCATAGTTTCAATTCCATAAGGTACAATTAAAAGTCTTGTTGAAGTTAGTCATATAGTTAATCCAAGCGTTTCAATTCCATAAGGTACAATTAAAAGGGGATGTCATTCACTCTATGTATAATTCGGGTCCTGAGTTTCAATTCCATAAGGTACAATTAAAAGGTTGCCGGTTTCATTGTCGGTAACTGTATATACTATGTTTCAATTCCATAAGGTACAATTAAAAGTGTAATCTCTTATTATGGTAATACGTTTTTACTTCGTTTCAATTCCATAAGGTACAATTAAAAGTGTTCCTACTCCCATAGTACTGCGCCATGCGTATGAGGTTTCAATTCCATAAGGTACAATTAAAAGTTTGTTGCTTTCAGTATATTCAACAGCCGAATACGTGTTTCAATTCCATAAGGTACAATTAAAAGTTCCTTTGCACTCCATAATTTTCTTTGCGAAATCGGTTTCAATTCCATAAGGTACAATTAAAAGTATGTTTATCAATTTCGTCAATCAGGTTTCTTTAAGTTTCAATTCCATAAGGTACAATTAAAAGATAGTAAATCTTGAAACCCTATCCCGTCTAATTGGTTTCAATTCCATAAGGTACAATTAAAAGGATATCGTTTTCTGCAAATATATATGTATAGTCCTTGTTTCAATTCCATAAGGTACAATTAAAAGACAGATAATCACCCCCCCCATAGCCCCCAATCTTGTTTCAATTCCATAAGGTACAATTAAAAGTATATCCCAATCGTTGCCTTGCGAATAATCTACATAGTTTCAATTCCATAAGGACAATTAAAAGTCTTTTAGATAAACACAACTGATTTTCAATTGCAAGTTTCAATTCCATAAGGTACAATTAAAAGAGAATGTAGAAACAAATGATTCAGGAACGTATGCGTTTCAATTCCATAAGGTACAATTAAAAGTATGCAAGCTGAAGTTATTCAAACAGAGTTCGAAATGGTTTCAATTCCATAAGGTACAATTAAAAGGCCTGTTCCGTTGCATTGCGGACATTTGCGCTTCAAGTTTCAATTCCATAAGGTACAATTAAAAGTAAGTTTGCGTTTTTCAACCTTTCTACTTGTGCTTTGTTTCAATTCCATAAGGTACAATTAAAAGATTACCCAAATGAATACAAATCTACAGGTTGCGAGGTTTCAATTCCATAAGGTACAATTAAAAGGGTATTCTTCATCGGTAAACGGAAGTCTTCTATCCATGTTTCAATTCCATAAGGTACAATTAAAAGTACCTGTAGCTCATCATACAGAAGACCCAAATGAGTTTCAATTCCATAAGGTACAATTAAAAGAACAGTCCCGGACGACTCTTCTCCAACTCTTCTTCGTTTCAATTCCATAAGGTACAATTAAAAGTAAGACCATGCCCTCATAAGGTGTAGATAAACTGCATGTTTCAATTCCATAAGGTACAATTAAAAGCTTCATCTTCATCTAATACTTTGGATAATGTATCTCGTTTCAATTCCATAAGGTACAATTAAAAGCGACGACAGCCCGATGACAGTTCTAATTAAAGAGTTTAGTTTCAATTCCATAAGGTACAATTAAAAGCGGTTACAGGAAAGTTCAACGTATATTTTCGACCTTTGTTTCAATTCCATAAGGTACAATTAAAAGCTTTCATTTTCTGAAACATGAAGTCCTTCGATATGTTTCAATTCCATAAGGTACAATTAAAAGCCGGCAGATGCAGGGAATGAAGCTGAATTGTCTATGTTTCAATTCCATAAGGTACAATTAAAAGCTCCAGCCGAACTTGCCGAAACACTACTTCCGCTGTTTCAATTCCATAAGGTACAATTAAAAGGATAGAATTTTGGAGAATAAAGAACCAATAAGTGAGTTTCAATTCCATAAGGTACAATTAAAAGCCGCTTTCATCGAAGCGTTGACTCTTTGACATATGTTTCAATTCCATAAGGTACAATTAAAAGAAAGAATAAATTAAGATTTATTCAATGTTATTTTATGTTTCAATTCCATAAGGTACAATTAAAAGATGGAAGAAAATGGCCTTAATCCAGCATTAATGTAGTTTCAATTCCATAAGGTACAATTAAAAGAGAATACAGTAATTTGAATGCAAAAGCTCAATTAATATTGTTTCAATTCCATAAGGTACAATTAAAAGACGACAGGCGTTCCATATTATAATGTAGATTTCATGTTTCAATTCCATAAGGTACAATTAAAAGACCAGCTGCTTCTGTTTTCATAATAGACAACATCGTTTCAATTCCATAAGGTACAATTAAAAGGTGAAGGGACGTACCTCAGATATTTTAAGAAGACGTTTCAATTCCATAAGGTACAATTAAAAGTGTACGACCAAATGGCCATGCCTTAGATACAAACAAGTTTCAATTCCATAAGGTACAATTAAAAGGTGCACTCCCTGACCAGTTACGCCAATCTGTTGCTCTGTTTCAATTCCATAAGGTACAATTAAAAGAAACAGAACTTTCATTCCTATCTCGGCAAACTCTTGTTTCAATTCCATAAGGTACAATTAAAAGAACTTGGGAATGTAAATTTATTGAAGAAGGAATTCCGTTTCAATTCCATAAGGTACAATTAAAAGTGATATTGCCTTTCGATTTCGTCCTTTTGTTACGGAGTTTCAATTCCATAAGGTACAATTAAAAGTAATAACTCAGATGAAGAACAATTCTCAACACTCAAGTTTCAATTCCATAAGGTACAATTAAAAGTCAATTACTTTTTCATACTTGTATATGTTTATTTCTTGTTTCAATTCCATAAGGTACAATTAAAAGATAACAACCCCCCTAAATCACCTTCACATAGATGTCGTTTCAATTCCATAAGGTACAATTAAAAGAGAATTTGACTACATAATAATACAATGCTGAATACCGTTTCAATTCCATAAGGTACAATTAAAAGGGTTATCTCTGTAGTTTCGTTGATAAATCCTGCTATGTTTCAATTCCATAAGGTACAATTAAAAGTTAAGGTAATGGGTCTACTTCTTCTTCCTCTTTCTTGTTTCAATTCCATAAGGTACAATTAAAAGCTGACGCAGCTCCTTAATTCTGATTCCGAATTCCGTGGTTTCAATTCCATAAGGTACAATTAAAAGATGGGGCGATAAAAATTTATTACAACATTGGAAGTAGTTTCAATTCCATAAGGTACAATTAAAAGATATGATGTTTATAACAAAACATTTACTAGTAAAGTAGTTTCAATTCCATAAGGTACAATTAAAAGATATTGCCTTTCGATTTCGTACTTTTGTTACGGAGTTTCAATTCCATAAGGTACAATTAAAAGTTTTAGCCAAATCCATATAAGCCGCTTCTATTTCGTTTCAATTCCATAAGGTACAATTAAAAGATATCTACCTTATTAAGATAAGGAATATAATCTGAAGTTTCAATTCCATAAGGTACAATTAAAAGGAGAAAAGAGTAAAAAGGAAATTTCTGTTACTGAAGTTTCAATTCCATAAGGTACAATTAAAAGCTACTCGAGTGGTTTCGTTGATAAACCCTGCTATGTTTCAATTCCATAAGGTACAATTAAAAGGGAGAGGATGGTAATTCAAGAGCGGGATTCAAAGCAGTTTCAATTCCATAAGGTACAATTAAAAGTCAATCTCTTATAAAATTCTCTGCCCCCAAAGGTGTTTCAATTCCATAAGGTACAATTAAAAGTTATTTGTCTGAGTATGAAATACGTTATTTTGCCGGTTTCAATTCCATAAGGTACAATTAAAAGTCTTAAAACGCAATATAAGAAAGTTCTTATATTCAATGTGTTACACTTTTGCAAATATACAAAAAGTATAACAAAAAAATGTCGATAACCAATAATATAAAAATCATTGAGTATCGACAACCAATATAATCGATTGAGTATCAATAAGTCAAAGAACGTATTATAAAAATTAAACTATCTATTTATAAACAAAAAGCTTACTTCGACACAAAAAATTCAAAGAAATATATCAATGCTACTTCTCTCCTTACCTATTATCATTTTATCAAGTGCTTTTTGTGTCTGTCCACTAAAAATAATTATACTATCTTCTCTTTTGTCAATAAAATTCTCACACTGCGTAAGTAGTTCTTTTAGCCTTACCTCTGATATTTCACCTTCAAAAACTGAATTCTGTATCCAGTTCAAATATTTTCTGCAAAGCTTAAGCATCTTGTTTACGCGTTTTTCTCCAAAATCATACACTAATATAACATACATAACAAACTTTTTTTTTACCAATACATTTTAAAAGGCTTGTATTCTTCAATAGAAAGAAGGTGTTTAGCCAATTTATAACATTCTAACTTTACTAAATGACGATAACTTACAGAGCGTTTCAATGACCTGTGCTGTATAGTTTCCTGAAGCCTATCTTCAATAGCTTTAATAAAAACTTTTTTACCAGAAATGTTCAATAGACATCTGTTCATTTTTTTATCAAAGTGTTTAGTTTGAATCTCTTTCTTATTCAAAACTTTAAAAATCACTCTATCTACTATTATAGGTTTAAAAATCTCTGCTATATCCAAAGCTAATGAATATCGTCGTTCTCCTGGTTTGTGCAAATAACTGATTGTAGGATTGAGCTGAGTTTGATGAATAGCCCGCAAACACAATGTATAACAAACCATATTACCAAACGACATCAATGCGTTCACCTCATTCTGTGGTGGTTGTTTAGAACGTCCGGACATATCAAAATCATTAATTATCAGATTAAAAGCCTCATAATAATATTGTCTTATCTGTCCCTCTATCCCCATTAGTTCTTCAACGCTCGATGTACTACATATTTGTTTACTTAAATTTTCTATAGGCCTTATTATTTCCTCCATATCTTTTCCACGCCTATTATAATATTTCAAATTCTTTACCATATTATATGCAGCCCCTTCAATAAATTTACGTGCTATTACCAAGCGTTTCTTTTTATCTTGATAATAAGACGTTTGAGCTAAAAGCATCTTGCCGGACAATAGAGAATCACGCGGCATAAATGATCCTGTATAGTTCTCGTAATAATCAAAGAAATGCACTGCAATATCTTTTTGACCGAGAAAGTTAAATAAAGAACTATTAGCTCTCAAACTTCCAAAAACATAAAATTCGCTTATATCTTCAACTGGTAGAAAACGTGACTGAGCATCAGAAGAGACCATTTCTCCATCATCAGATACAGGAGTAAACTTTAAGGTATTATCCTTACGTTCTAACATTCCTGGGTTAAACAAATAAAAAGTTTTTTTCATTCTTCCTCCTCCCAACTATAACAAAACTCATAATAACTACAATTCTTACAAATACCTTTTTTCTGTAATGGGGGGCATTTATCGCTACTGACAACTTGATTTATCTCAAATCTCATATCTTCTATAGCAGCTATATCCAATTCACTTAAAAACACCTCTTTTGTTTTACGCAATGTAGGATATTCCAGCACCCCACTGACACCTGTAATTCCATTCTTCTCAAATACGTAAATATAATATTTCAACTGCCATTCATGTGCCAATTCTACTTTATTGGACTTCTTGATTTCATGAATAATTTTGTTTTTGGAATCATAGAAATCCACTTTAATACCATCCAATTCTATTTCTTCATATTTGGAAGTTCTCTGTGGATAACTGTCCTCATGAATGAGTTTTCCCTCGTAAACGAGATCAGAGGTATGTTCAAGATTTATTCCATTTGCAAACAGCCAAAGTTTGCGTTTACAAACCTGATAATAATTGAAATGTGTTCCAGTTATTCTCATTATTAATACAAAAAATGCCAATGACTATAAAAGATAAATAATCATTGGCATAATTAAATAATTATATTTGATGTTCGTAATCAAATGCCATCATCTTATCTATTAATGATTTTTTTGCATTATCCAAAGCTAAAACAGATTCTGTCTCAGTCAGAATATAACTTGCACATGGTAAAGTTACATACAATTCAGCTCCAGCATTTTCATCAACTATAGGCTTGGCTTTAGGCTTATCTCCATCATCTATCAATTTTGCACGAATAGCAGATGCAATAGTATTTGCATTATCACTTATTGCGACAGCTAATGTCTCCATTAAACTAAATGTACGTGCTTGATTGGAAGTGATTCTCCAATCTATTAAAGCATCTGCTAAAGCTGGAATTATTTTTTCTCTTTCTTCTTTAGGTAATACCAAACATTTTCCAAACACATTTTCACTTTCTATCCAGCCTTTTTCTTTTAATGAAGCAATAGTTTCTTTTGTAACTTCAGGTTCATGTTGATTTGTAGATACACAGAATAAAGTACGCAAATCGATTGCTATATCATAAATAAAAAGTCCTGTTGTTCTTTTATTATCAGGAATCCAAGTCCTACGAGATAATGAACGATTATTTTTATTCAAAAATTCTTCTATTTCTTCTTCTGTTAATAATTTCTCTGTACCTTTAATTCTTACGTTTACAGGATGATAATCAGGACGATCACTTCTGTCAAATGTTATATTTTCTTTCTCTACTCCAGCTAATAATGGGTGCAATGGACGCATAGCAGATATAGATAATGGACTACGACGTTTTAAAACGCTATTTTCTTTTGATTGTTCTGATTCTTTTTTATCACTTTTTACAGAAGTTGTTTTAGCACGCATCCATCCACCTAAAAGTTGATCAACATACGTAGGATCACAAGGCGACCAAGGTTCTTTATTTTCCAATTCATTATTTGCAGAAATATTATAATTGAATGTTATAGGTGCTAATGGAACATTCATATAATCAGTCAAAGCCTGTAAGACAGATCTTTTAACTTGTTGACCACTTGAGTAAGCCAATATTCTATTAAACTGAGAGTCAAAATATGTTTTTTGACCATCTTCGACGCAAAACACTGTATGTTCTGCATGCTTTAAAGCTCGTAAATAAATGTAAGGACTCATAATTATTTCTTTTTAGTATTATTAAAAGTAGCGTAATGAAATCTAATTAAAGTAAGAAAATATGGAACATTATCTGTTGGCATATTATTAATAATAAATGCAATATTCTTCATATTTTCTATACATTCAGCATCTTCAATAATTTCAACCATACTTTTCATGAAATTCATTTTGTTTGTTGACTCCAATAGTCTATTAACCTTGTTCACATTTACAGTCTTAGCTCTAGTCCCATTCGAACTGTATCTATAAAGCTCAGATGCAAACTCTTGAGCCTTATCCCATAAATCTTGATTGTTTAACATTGCCATAATCCAAATTTGATATACATTAAAACTTATTATTTGTTCTTCTTTATCTGACAATTTAGGCATTTTGCCCTTTTCTATATAATCTCTTAATCCCTTAGGTTCCATTGCACGGAATCCAATAACTCCTTGTTGACATGCTTTAGCAAATCCAATAGCAGTTCCCCAAAGCTTTTCTGCTTTATGACCAGAATCCATTCCAAAAAAGCGCTGATATAAATTCACCGGACTTGCAATTTGAGATAAATCAAAAGGTATAAACCCTATTGTAGTATTTGTTTGACCATAACTATATACATACCCCATCATCTGCTTATTAGAACATTTTTTAGCTATTCCTATTAATATCCTTGTCCATGAAACTGTGTCTATGGAAAACTCACCATTTTTTATAGTGTAAGGATTAAAACCTGACATATTATCAATTTCATTAAAAAAACGGCTATATCTATGAGATAACCATTGTCCATTCCAAGTCATAATCTTATTACCTGGCAATTTATCTATACTGTCGATAGCCTTTCTATAAAGCTTCCAGCCTTCATACACATCCAAAAGAATGTCAACACTGTAGAAAAATATAGAAATTCCTCCCTGTACTCCAACTCCTAGTGCCGAACCGAACCATGAATAATATATATCCTCCTTAGATATAGGAAATAGCAGATTTGAGACCTGTCCAGAAGTTGTCGCATATTCTTTTTCCTCAGAAGCAGGATAGCCAATAGCAATACTTGCATCTGCAACCCCACTATTAATTTTCTCAATAAAATTTTCAAGTTTTTCTTTTCTCTCTTCTTTTGTCAAGGTTTCAACTTTTTGTCCTTTTTTCATCTGCACAAAGGATGAATTCTGTACCCAATACAGATACTTATTGCTATCAAAAAACAATGGATAAAAGATTTCCAAAAAAAATTGCTTAGCACTATACGAAGTGCCATATCTTGCATTATATGCTTCTAAAAATATTTTACCAATTACAGATGTTACCATATTTACAACATTTCAAACTGTTTATAATACTCAGGTTTGGCATAAGCCAAATCCAACCCAATACTTTCAGTATAACTTTTATCCGGCACTACAAATGGATATGTTCCCATTTTTACCACTTGTAGATGATTAAAACCTACTGACTTAAAACTCATTGGTATCTCCAACTTTGTCCGTTCACTACTATCGCCTACTTTATACAATTCTACATCCGATTCTAAAATACATGAAACAGAATTAATATTAAGAGCCTCCAGCAAAGCAGATTTGGCACAATGACATAACTTCTTAAGCATCCATTGATTATCCTTGAAAATAACTCCTGAATAATCTATATTCATGAAACTATTATCAGGATAGACCTCATCCAACATCTGTTGGACCTTATTTTCTTCCAGGACTGCATCATTAGGCAAAACTGCATAACTTCTCCTAAGAATCTCTTCATCGTACGGCAATGCATCATTTCCCACATAAGGTGCTATCACATAAATAGGTTTATAATGTCCTATCGTTTCACGGCTACGTTTTCTGTTAATCCTACCAAATCGCTGAATTAACGCATCAATTGGGGCACATTCCGTTATCATCATGTCAAAACTTATGTCAAGACTGACTTCAACAACTTGGGTTGAGACCACTATACAGGCTTCTTTGTTGACATTATAATAGTTCTTCAAACTATCTTCCAAATGCTGACGGTCTATCCTCTTAAAGTGACTATGAATTAACATGATAGGAATGTCCGGGTAATCTGTCTGGAGCGACATATAGACGGCTTGTGCCCTCTTAACCTGATTACATACCACAAGAATCTTATTATTATCTGAAAGAGCCCTTTCCATTGCAGAACGAACATTCTCCAATTTATTAATTTTATGAATTTCATGCCTGTTAAACTCATTCAACACATCGGAAGAAAGCGACACTTCATATACGTTTGATTTTCCACCAAGTATTTCCAATATCCGATTATACAAAATCCGAGGCATTGTGGCTGTTCCCACATGTATCCTGCATCCTATATTTACCAGTATTTCAATAATTTTCAGCACAATCGCCTGTATCTCACTTGAATAAGTATGTATCTCATCCAATATAACATCACATCCATACAAATCAGCCAACATAGCCTCATACCCTTTAACTCCATATACAATAGAAGCCATCTGATGAGGAGTCATCACTTTTATGGAAGCTCCAATATGCCTTTGCATAATACGTTCCTCCCATTTCCCTTGTTCCAATTTCAGATTAGAAGCTGCATGCAAAAGATAAATTTGTGCGTCTGTGTTTTGCAAGTCTGATTTCAAGCGGTCATACATAGCATTAATAGATGCCTGAAAAGGCAAAGTATAAAATACACGTCCCTTGCATCTTCTTAACAAGAAATCTGTCTTTCCTGCTCCTGTTGGTGCTGTAACAAGTGTATGTTTACGTATATCATCAGCATTATATAAAGACAAAGGATACAAACTGTTTTGCCTACAGTAAAACGACAAATCCGGCAAGATAAACAATTTGCCAATTTCTTCTCCTGTTTTATCACCCAAAGCTGAAGCCAAATGATCAGCTCCCATCAGAATTCCCTTCCACACAGAGAATCCAAAACCAATTCTTTCACAATAGGATAGCGCATAATTATAATTATCTTTCGCTTCGTCTAATGTAATTTCATGAACGGATAGACCCAATGAAGACAATATGCCTAAAGCATCAGGAGCCCATGAAGCAAAGTCGTTGGAATGGATACCAAAACTGTCTTCCATATCTTCCAAATCCAACAAACCCAATTCATGTATATCATTATAAATAGATTTATGGTGCGCCGTTATCATTTCTACTGCAACCCCTCTTTCCTCTTCCTCCAGAATAGAAAGAAAGAACAAAGAAGCAATCTCATGCCTGAATATAAAATCACAAGGGCGTACATACCCATGTTTCAATGTCTTCTGGAAAACACTACTTGCCTTACCAATATCATGCAACATGGCTCCTTTTCTGGCTAAAGAAGCATCAAGTCCAATATTGCGCGCTATCGCTTCAGCAGACATTGCAACTAAAAGCAGATGTTCAGACAAAGGGATCAAACCATTATCCTCATGTTTAGCTAATATGTGATTATACTTTTTTCCCATAAAATTACAATATAGATTGACCGTCAATCTCAAGCCAACCGTACATAGATGAATTATCTAACCGATTATATCCAACCATAAAAGATTGTTCCGACTTTCCAAACCGCATTTCAAACCCCTTAATGGAATTAAAACTGTTTTCATCCATCTCTTCAATCATAGAATCCGGAAGAAGTATATCTTCATTACGACACAAACAGACATGTTGCTTGCTTGCCTTTAATGCCTCATCATAATCCTCAAATGCCAAATACAGTACCGGGTCAATCATAATTCCTCGGCTCAGGACAGACCTGTCCCGTATTTTCTTCTTGCCATTGAATCCCCTAGTTTGAGTCTGTTCTTGTTGCACATCAATGGATGAGTACGATAACCGATAACGTTTTATTTTACTTATCATCCCATTTTGAGCAAGAGTTTCAGGAAAGAGTTTCTTTTCTATACCTTCCAATGTTGACGGAGATAAAAATTGTTGACTATAAGTCAATCCGTCACGAACAGCTGTCCACGGTTTTATAAAACCAAACTTTCCTGTATATCTAACTACATAATACATACTTTATGAATTTAAATCTAACATTAATATATTGCCCCAAAACCAATTCCCGTAGAATTTCCTATTCCTACATTCCATGCAAAAGCCTTTGTCTCAGGTTTTCCCTTAATATATATAGGACACATATTAGCCTTATTTCGTACCCCTCTATAATCAATATACTTGATTTTTTTATTTACATAATTTTGATCAAAATATATTTTCAAAGATTCATCAATAGGTAAACCTGCAACCTTCATTTTATGGAGCAACGTATCCTTCATCAATTCGCCTGATACAGAATCATCAAACGTATAATGTTTTATTTTACCATCATCAGCCACATATTGTTTTATAAAAATTGGACTCGCTAAATAAAATAAATCACGAGAAGACAAATCCGGTGTATTTTCTATAGACACATCCTCCACTCGCATTCCATAAAACATCGTTGGATCTCTTAATATTGACGATATAACTTTTTTTAAAATTGAATCATCATAAAAACTGATGAACCATTCTGAGCCATCAGGAAAATCGAAACCATTACATTTACTTACAGCATTATGCAACCAAGAAAAAGAATATAATGATATCAAATCATGATATTTATTTTCACCTATCCATTTATGCAGTACTCCAACCAAGTTCTTCTGATAACTAAAAGGTATTATAGTCTCATTCGGAGACGTTTTCAAATTTATTCTCATACACTAAAATTTTTACATTTCACATAATCTCTATTTCACTCACATTTATCATTTGTTTTCCATCAATAAATAAATCATCACCATTACTATTTATAAGTCCTTCAAGAACAGCCCTGTTAACAAGAGATGCATACATTACAGCTTCATCACTAAACGGATAAGCTCCCCAACCTTCTTCCAGACGATTTTCCTTTATTCTATCATCGAAAATATGATTATAATAGTCCTCATTGATTACACACAAATCTTTCAAACGATGCACGATTGCCGCTACTGACACTCCGTACAAACTTCGCAACGATGACAATTCTGCTATAGATAGACTTTCACGGTATCTGCCAATATAAGTATCAATAACTTCTATCGGCAATAAAATGGCAGAAGCGAATCTATGACACATCTTCTCCTTAGTTTTAACATTCATAGACTCCAATGATGGCAACAATAAATGAGCTAACTCATGTAACGCCGTAAAACGTTTACGCTCTACAGTTACATTATTTTTCCTCAAGACCATAAATGGTATTTTACCATTCGCCCATCCACACAGACCATCTATGCCCTCTTCTATTTCCAATTCAAGCACTTTTATACCAGCCAGTTCCAAAACTCTACAGACTGATGCAATAGTGTCATTACCTAAACCCCATTTACGCCTTACCTGCGAAGCCGCCTTTTCTATATCATCAAAGCTTGTAATTTTAAAGCCAGATAAAGGATTCTTAAATTGAGTTGTAACACCCAAGAGACTTTCCAATGACAAATAATGCTCCATCCACAATTTCACTTCAGAAATTATACGTTCTTCTATTTTCTTTGGAACTAAATCATTACTGCGGAAAGAAAATCCGGATACAATAACAGGTTTCCGCCCTATCAAAAAATCTGGTGAAGCTTTATACAACTTACACAATGCATCCATTACCTCTGACGAAGGCTGCATCAACCCACGCTCATATTTAGAAATGGCTTGTTTCGTCACTAAACCACCCAAGCGTACACTTACTTCATCCAAAGTGAGCCCACGCATTTTCCTAATATTTTTCAACCATATAGAAACTGTATAATTCATATTTTCCCTTTTGGTTTACAAAAGTATTATATTATAACATAAAAATCAACTATTAATAGTATGTTTATCAACATAATATATAATCAACATATTAACATTACATATTATTCATGATGAGAAAACAACAATTAGTACTAACTAACATATAACAAAATATAACAAAGAGAGAGTCGTTAAAACCTTTAGAGAAGGATCTGCAATCCAACCCAGTATTTTAACAACTCTCTCTTAAATGCCCCCAAAAATATCGAATAAATATCTAACCAGACATAACGAAATGCTACTAATAATTTTTTCTTAAATTCTTAAGCAAACCAACATCCGATTTTATCCGTAACATTGCATCATATCCATCAAAAGCCAATACAGATTTTATGGTCTTGCCGGAACCGTTGATACCTACATAATATTTACATCCTCATTAATATTACTCCAGTCAAAATCTAACCTTCCCCACAATTTGGTTACCTTTACATGCGATATATATTGTAAATTTTCTTTCATGCGATATTTTTTAATCACAAAACTAACATTTTTTCAGATAACAAGCAACTTATTATAAAGCTAATGAAAAATCTCTCAAAATGCCATCCTCCAATAACCTGCTACTACACAGTACGACACAAGGATTTCAGCAATTCCCTATCATCTGATATTATTTTGTCTATTTCTATATGAGTACAAGCCTCGTCTTTCAGCAACCTTGCGGTAGAAGTGCTCTCGTCATCCGAAACATCCCAAGTAAGAAGTACGGTATGAATTTTCAGGGTCTTGAGTTTCTTCACAAGCATTTCGTGGTCGGCGTCACCGGTTATAAGAACCACGAAATCGAACTTTCTTATAGTTGCAAGTTCGTAAGCTTCGAGGGCAAACCATACGTCTACTCCCTTCTCAACCACAGTGACATTATTGCCTTTTTGTACTTCCCTAAGATGCTTGTAGTGGAACACCACATCGTTTTCGATAAGTGAATCTTCGAATTTTCTTTCACTATACAGAAGATGTTTGTTGTTGGCATCATTAACTCTATAGCGGCCACGGAAATAATGGCTTTCCGTGATATGACATTCCGAAGCTTTGCATCCGCCAATCTTTGCTATTTCTCCCTTTATAAAGGACATCAGACTGGAAACATTTATATTCAAGGACATGCTTTCCTCAAGGGCTTCGTTTATCTTGGCGTAATATCCGCCGTCTATGAATAATCCTATTGACTGGTATCTGTCTATCATAATCCAAAATTATTTAATGATGTTATCTATATTTTTATCAGTTTGCTTACGGGAAGCACGATATAGAACAGCGTCATACTTCATACCGGATACGTTTTATATTAATATCTATATGTAACCGAGTAGAAAAAAACGCTTGTCATAAACAGATATCTACCGATAATGACAAGCGTTTCTTATATAGAAAAAAGATGTGCTCTATTTCACAACTGCCTTAATAAATTTCTTACCAGCAGGATTATTCATATCCTGTTCGTAAAGAGGAGAATATTTGCCTGCAGGCATATCAGAAAGAACGAATACATTACATTTTCTACCAGCAACAACCTTATCGGTCATTGCAGTATTTACAGCTGTGGCTACCAAATCAACCAAAGCACCGAAACCGCCAACTCCGCTGTTTATACTGGTATCTACAGTAATCTGACCTTCCCTATTATAAAGAGTCTCACCTGTTTTTGTTGAACGCAATACATATTCTATCTGAACCGTGAGTTTTCCGCTTATATTAACCCTCTGCCAGTTCTTTATAATCGTAAACATAGCTGCATCTGCACCAAGTACGTTTCTGAACGGCGTCAAATCAGCCTCAAGAAACATTTCTGCATCATAAGCACTTTCCTGCTGGAACATTTCCATTGTAAGATATGGCGAATAAACGTAATATCCTTTTTCACAAAGTGGCATATACATGGTGGTATAGAAGAAATCTTTTGCCTCGGCATGTGTAGTCTGATTGATTGGAGGCATTATAGCTATAGTAAGCGGCTTTTCTTCATACATTTTTGGATATTGCTGGCTCAAAGTCTTTGGAGTAGTACATGACGACACCACCAATGCCGACAGTACGAATAGAGAGTATATTATTCTTTTCATTGTTCCAACTGTTTAATGATTCGTGATATATATTTTTCAGATTCAGGATATAGAGCGACTTCCTGTTTCAGGAAATTAAGACCTTCCTCCTGTTTGCCAGTACGATAAAGCATATAGCCATACTCGGCATACATACCCGGAGGAACTACACCTCGGATTCCCTTCTGTTTTTCTATAACTTTGGCGTATTCCTCGAGTACACTAACTTTCAGTTCTTCTGTTTGTTTTTTACTAAACTGATATGTAGTGTCTTCATAATCATACCACGAATATAAAGTCTGTGTGCTCATACAAGATGTCATGAGCGATAATGTCGGTATAAATACCAACGATAATATTATCATTCTTCTGAGTTTCATAATTTCTAAAGTTGTTTTTATGGAAGGATTATCTGTTTAACTTCCTGAGTAGATACAAAGATTTTCTTTTGATAGAGAGTCTTTCCTCCACTGGTAACCTTTATGCTTCTTGGGCCAGTCTTTACTCCATATTGCGTGCCTTTTCTCTTTGCACTTTTCTCTTTTACAACTTTCACTGTAAAAGGTTTCTGATTATCTAAAACCACCGTTACTTCCTTGCCGGCATATTCTTTAGGACTTACAAAAAGAAGGTACGCCATGTCTTCTTTTCCACTTTGCTGAGCGACAGGAGTTTTACAAGCTGTAAAAAACAAAGGTAATGCTATTGCACATACGAGTTTCAGTATTTGTCTTTTCATAAGCATCAGTATTATTTTTTGAATTCTTCGATAATATAGTTATTCATATTTCCGGAATTAACTTCAGTGGTGCCACTTACCTCCACAAATGAATACTCAGTTTCCGGAGTATCGCCACCTGTAGACAAGACTTTCACTTCACCTACTTTCTTTCCTGGAAGAGTTATCATAATGCCCGTTTGTGGATTCTTTACTTTCCTACCTTTACTGAGAATAGAAAATTTCATTCCTTCCTTTATACCCTGACTTGCTCCACCGGCTATCAACACTGCATCAGGCTCGTAAGCCAGAAAATACGTCTTCCATGGAGAATCGGTACATTTGTTGATAATATTCTCCACCAACTGTCCTATTGCCTCAGAAATAGCTTTATCACTCAGAGTAGCATCAAAAGAAGCCTGACCACCAAGCCCCATAGTGGTTTTTGTAGTTAGTTCGGCAACTCCTTTTGCTTCGTCTGAATAAATTATCAGCCCAGTAGACACATCTACAAGACGAATGGATACGGCAGCTTCTACCGTCTGAGTTTTTTCCGATGAGAAGACTTTACTCTTACCTGTGTTTTTTCTTCCGAACTCAGTTATTGAACCTATTATCATATAATCTGCACCAATAGTAGATGTTCCATCGCCAGACTTATTGCTTTCTTCAAGTAATGTGGCAAGGTCATTACGTTCAAGTAACAGGAATTTACCGGATGCAGCTAATTTCGAAGAAAGGATATCCAAAGCCTGCTTACCCATAGGGTCATTTTCCTTATCGTAAAAAAGCCCCTTGGCATATTGCGTTTCATTGGAGAAACGACCTATGGCAACTTTACGTTTTAAAACCATTCCATCATCCTCTACTTGTGATGGAGTTTCTACAATTTCTGTGTTTCTTTGCGCCATGAGTGCTCCTGAATACAGCAGCAGACCTATGGCGATAATGTTTTTCATTGTTATACCCATAGTTCAATTTTATTTAGTGTAAACTTTTGCAAATATATACATTATTTTTCTCAACAAAAGCAGATTTGTTATTTTCTTTTAAACAAAAATAAAAAAATTCAGATTATCACAGAATCAGTTTCTCATGCCTTCCAGCGTACCGGTGCACCTCTCCCCTCCGTAAAATTCATCGAGAATTTCGCCGAATATACTGCCGGGAAGCACGATATCAAAGAGTGTCATGCTTGATTTGAGTTTAAGCGCGTCAATGCCACCCATTATCCGTTCGATATCCTCTCCCCTGTGCTGAAGAAGGGCCTCGGTTATCTCAAACAGCCGTTTACGGAGAAGTTCGTTCTGAAGATAGTCTTTGGCTTCCTGAAGCGAGGAAATGCCATAGTATTGGGCATTATAGCTGAAGCCGAGGCCTTTTATCTGGGGAAAGATATACCATATCCAGTGAGTAACCTTACGTCCGTTCCTGATTTCCGCCAGAGCGGTATCATAACTGTCTGCCTGGGCATCGATGAATCTTTGCAAAGTGTTGCTCATAATGGTTGTATTTTTATGACATAATACGAATGCTGCATCTTGCAAATATATATTATTTTTTCGTATAAGGCACAAGGACATTCATTATAATTTACAGACAAACATGAGAGGTAATCAGGCTAAAAATTTTGGGTTCAGCTTTAAATAAAATTTGAACCTATTTTACGTTTTTCCAAAATATTTACTCCTTATTATTTTTCATTTTTGGAATATAGACTTCAGACAGATAATTAAATTCAGATTGATTTATATTATATTTCCGGCTGAAATAGCAATTCTAATTTTTGTTTATATAGACTAATAAATACTACACCAATTCGACGATTATTGCAATGATTTTATATTAATTGAACCGATAAAAGATTACAATTTTCACTGTTAATTTTGGGTTCACAAGGTTCAGGGTCCACTATATACCACTTTCATCGTGCGGTATTTATAACCACCTGAATATTAGCCTATTAAAAATCTCAAAAAAGGAAGGTTCAAAAATAAGCCATTTTCTTGAACCCAAAATAAAACAAGGTAAAAATAATGATTATATACTAAGGTTCATAAGTCTATTATACGCTGCATTTGGGATGAAATTAACATTTATTTACTATTAATTTATTAGATTCAATTTATTAATCCATCCATTTTAAGTTATTGCGAGACAAAATAAATTATTCAGAACAGGAACTTCAGGAAAAACATTACTGAAATGTATATATAAAAAACATATATATAGTGAACCCTGAACCTTTGAACCCTTTTTTTTATGCTATCCTTCACATAAATATCATCGTAAAAAAACAGCCGGAAAAGACATGAAAAAAAACGCTTCGTCATTTGACATAAAACGACGAAACGTTTTACTTCGAATGACGAAGCGTTTTGGACATGAGAAATTCAGGCCACTTGAACACCGGGAAACGACACTCAAAAATTTCGTTTTTCGCTTGTTACTACGCTGACATTTCACTATATTTGCAGCGAAAACATATGCCGATATCCAAGGCATCAAATATAAATTCAAATCATAAACAACAAACTATTATGTCAAAGAAGCAAATCAAAAGGTTTATGGATTAGAAAAAATCATTTTTAATTAATCACAGAACTTTGATTATTCCAATGGCTACAAAACGATGTGGCAGGGATTGCTATGCTCTTTGACGTACGGGTTCATACCCTACTCTTCGACTGGGAAGAGGGGGTTCTATCTTTTGAAGGTAACAAGGATTCAGAAACAAGGGAACAGGGTTTTCATCAGAAGAACGACCCGGTTACTTGTCAACTTGTTAGCTCGTTTCTTAACTTAAAAAACTCAAAAACTTAAATCACGTTGTTTATGAAAAATTTATTCTTACGCGTAAAACGCAATTTCGATTCCAATTCAAATAATTTTGCTCCTGAATATGCTGACCTTCATCTGGATGTGGAATTGTCCGCCCCAAAGGGACTGGATGGCGTGAAGGAGGTATCTGTACGCATTTACTCGGCCTCGTACAGGCTGATGGGTGTGGGATGTACGGAACATGACGCGGAAAAGACTTTCCGTAAGGCCTGTTTCGATATGGCAAACGACGACCTGTGGGATGCTGGACTGTATCGGGCATATGTATATATCAACGGCACTCCGAAATGGTTCTGCGAAGTGGACTTGCCTGTATCGTCGGAATACTGGACCAGAAAGGGGCTGGAATCTATGGACGGACATCCGCTGGAGATGTTCTTCGCCGATAAACTGGCAATGACGAACTGGTGGCCGAAACTGCACTGCGGACGCTTCAAGGAGCCATTTATCCGACTGCTGACTGAGAAACTGATGATTTTCAGCAGCGAAATGGAGGAAAAGAAGGCCGACAAGGTGCCTCATCTGCTTGTTACCGGCGAAGGCGAGAATTGTGGGGCAAAGGCTCTGGCCTCGATGATTCTTGGGGGATTTATCACCAATGACGATGTAACGAAAAAATACTGTCTGTCACTCTCGGAAATTACTACGGGGACATATGGATGGAAAAATATGGAAAAGGAAGTGGCGAAATCGAAAGCGGTGATTGTAGAGGTGCCGGATTTGGACTACAACGACCATACGGTGAATATCGTTAACCTGATGGCGAGCATGATACGCTACGATGCTTTCAAGGATACTACTTTCGTGCTGCACGGAACGGACAGGAACATTGACATGATGATGGAGAAATGTATCCTGATGCAGGGACTGTTCAGCGACAGGACTACCCTACGGTTATCGTCGGACAGGTCGGTAGGTGTGAAATATGAGTATGACGGGGAGGAGGACGAGTTCATGAAGGCTGTGGGAGAGCTGTTGGACAAGGAAAACGGATGCGGATTGGAAGAAACGGAAAACCGCACGGGATACTGTAAGGCCGAAAGGAAGCTTGAAGCCATGGTGGGGCTGCAAAGGCTGAAGGATGACATGAAGGAGGCAAGGATGATGGCTATGTTCAACAAGAAAAGGGCGGAAATGTGTCTTCAGACTGACGGTGAGCAGAGAAACCACATGCTGTTTTTAGGTAATCCGGGTACGGGAAAGACTACTGTGGCAAAACTCGTCGGGCAGATGTATCACAGTATGGGACTACTGAGCAAGGGGCATACGGTGGAGACTAACCGCTCTAAATTAGTGGGCGAGTATATAGGAATGACGGAGAAAAAGACTTTGGATGCCATAGAGGAAGCTCGCGGAGGTGTGCTGTTCATCGACGAGGCTTATACGCTGATTTCGCACGAGAGCGACACAAAGGATTTCGGCAAGGAGGTGCTTAATGCGTTGCTCACTGTGCTGTCGGAGCCTGAACCGGACATGATAATTATACTGGCGGGGTATGAGGATAAGATGGCTGCGATGATGAAAACAAATCCTGGACTGAAAGACCGTTTCCCACTGACATTCCATTTCGACGATTACTCTGCCGGGGAACTGATGGAGATGGCATGCCGCACTCTGGAAGCCGGAAACTACAGACTGACGGACGAGGCACACAGATGTCTGGCTTCGCTTATTGAAAAGGTTTCGGCTCAGCGTGACGAGTATTTCGGCAACGGTCGTTGGGTGCATAACCTGATTAACCAGGGTATCATAAAGAGCATGGCCCGAAGGGTTATGTCGGGCTCTGCTGCCGTAAGGAACATTGATATCAGCCTGCTGTGTGATATACAGGAGGCGGACATCATTGAGGCGGAACGTAACTTCCTGAGCCTTAAGACTTCCAGAATTTCCTCTCCACGCCCTATAGGTTTCAGGGCGTGAGGGAAGGATGTATTGATTTTTTTCGTAACTTTGATACATGATAAACGATTAAAATATATGAATATGATATCATTGGAGAAACTTAAAGAGACTGTTCTTGAAGCTTCGGAACTCATGATTACCGAAGGATTCGACATTTCCAGCAAGGAGGGGTATTCAAACATAGTCACATCGTCCGACATTGCCGTGCAGGATTTCCTGTGCAAAAAACTGGCAGAGATATTGCCGGGAAGCGGTTTCCTGTGCGAGGAAGAGGACATGCAGGACACGAGCCACGAATATACATGGATTATTGACCCGATAGACGGAACTGCCAACTACAGCCGCGGTATTGCGGAGTGTGCCATCTGTGTGGGGTTGAAACATGGCAAGGACATTGTAATGGGTGTGGTATATCTGCCACGGGCAAAAGAGATGTTCTATGCGGAAAAGGGAAAGGGGGCTTTTCTCAATGGGAAGAGAATACACGTGTCCGACCGTTCTTTTGCCAACTCTATAATGTGTACGGCACTGCCTGTATATCATAAGGAATATGCAGAGGTCTGTTCGGGAATAATACGTGAGGTGTTTGCCAAATGTAATGACATCAGACGTTTCGGCGCATGTGCTCCGGAGTTGTGCTATCTGGCTATGGGAAGGTGCGAACTGTATTTCGAATATCTGCTTAGTCCGTGGGATTTTACGGCTGCATCGCTAATACTTACCGAGGCAGGTGGCGTGATAGCAGGGCTTAACGGGGAAGCGCCTGACTTTGTCTCGCCAAGCGGTATCATTGCTGCCAACAATGAAGATAATCTTAAAATACTGTCAGACATCGTAAAAAAACATACAGTTCAGAAGTAAAAACTGACAGAAATATGGGCTGATTTATACCCATATTTCTGTCATGTACATCATAAAAATTATCAATACGTTGATTGTCAGGCAATTAACATCATTCCTTGTACATCTGATTTTTTGCGTAAGACTGCTGAAACCCATACTTTTGCATTCAGAAAATCAAAACAAAATTTATATCATGAAAAAAACATTATTCATTATTACTATAGCGACAGTGCTTTCATCATGTTGTACAATATTCACGGCTTCGAAACAGAACGTTACTTTCAGAGCTCCTAACGGCACTAAAATATATGATGTGGAAACTAACGTCAAGATAGCGGAGGTGGAGAAGGACAATATGGTGACTACTAAAATAAAGAAGAAAATCTCTGACAAACAGTTGGTAGCACGCAAAGAGGGATACACTCCTACTCCGTTTGTTCTTGAAACTGAATTCAATGTTTCAAGCCTGTGGAACTTCCTTTTCTGGCCGGGATTCCTGGTAGACTTAGGTACGGGAAAGATGTTCAAATGGGACAACACGATAGTAAACGTTGACCTGGAACCTGCAGAAGAATGCTGGGAATGAATTGCAAATGAATTATCAGACTAAACTATACTTAACTAAACTATTTTTATTATGAAGAAAATTTTCACAAAGGGGTTTTTCAAGCCTGTAGCATTGTTTTGTGCTCTGACTCTATCAGGAACTATACATGACATCATGCGAACAGGAGGATTCTAAGGATTTTGGTAATGCTGTGCTGTATCAGAATTATATGCTTACAGTAAGCAGCAACGGTGAAACTGTGGCTTATGCTGCATTCTCGAGAGAAAGAAATGACTTTCTGAAGCCTGTAAAACTGACCGGAGAACAGAAAATCAGCGTCAACGGAAAGGCCATGAACTATAACACAATGGACAGCTACCACATGGTATCGTATATCTACTCGCTGAAATTGGAAAACGGAACTGAGGAAGCTGAATTCTCATTCGTCAGATTTAAGGATAAAACCATAAAGAACAAAATTAAGAAGGATAATTCTCTGGCGATATCTCTGCCCGCTGAACTGGAAACTTTGGAAGCCGGAAAGGTGGTGAACTGGAACGGTGCTGTAAAAGCTGAGGATGAAAAGATTGAGATTGTGATGGTAAAGGAAAATAAGAAGCAATACAGTGAATATTTTGGCGAAGTGACTCAGGATGGAAAGGGATTCGTTTTTGCCAAACTTCCGGAAGAAAAAGGAAAATTCAAACTTACTGTCAGAAGATATAAAACCGTACCTACTACACAAAATGACCGCACAGCTGATGGCGAAATGACCTTATGCTATCAGGACACAAAAACAATAAATCTGAAATAAGAAAAGAATCACTCCAAACATTAAAAATTAAATGAATTAAAAGAAATCCTGCTTCCTTAGTCTGTGACAGATCCGGGAAGCAGGATTAATTTTGCCAACTACTTTAACTTCGCCAACTTCTACTACTTCACTTTTTTATATTTGACTCTTCAAGCTTGTATCGGAACTTCTTGTCAGCTACTTTGAGCGCAAAAGCTACAACAAGTGAAAGAACGGCAAAACCGGTAAATATACACATAGGCACTGTGTAATCGTAAAGATTGGTACCTGATTCCGTCTTGCCGGTGATACAGTAATTGTCGAGCACGAAACCTATAAGTGTAGGTACTCCCCAAAGTCCTATGTTCTGGATGAAGAAGATAAGGGCGTATGCTGTTCCGAGCTGGTGAGCCGGGAATATCTTCGCTACAGAAGGCCACATGGCAGAAGGTACGAGCGAGAATGCTATACCGAGAATTATCATCATGGCTATCGCTATAAATGAGCTGGTAATGAAAGGCAGTGCGTAGATGAAATGTACGAATATAAGCATTGCAGCTCCAAACATCATAATTGATGCTGCCTTACCGCGCTTGTCGACCATACCTCCGAACACCGGTGTAAGAATCAATGCTCCGAGGGCAGGAAGACCGGCAAAGAATCCGGCTACATTTTCATCGATACCGTATTTTGTTATCATAAGCTCTGAAGCGAACTTCTGGAACGGGAATACGCAAGAATAGAACAATACGCAAAGAAGGGCGATAAGCCAGAATCCCGGATTCGAGAGGATTGTAGCGACATCCTTGAACGAGAACTTTTCGTCGTCTGATGATTCGTCCTTGATTTCTTCCATCTGAGTATCGAGCTTCTTGTCGAGTACTGAGAAAGAGAAAAATGCTATCATACCGCCTACGAGGCATACAAGACCGATGAGAACCGGGGTAGTAAGCTCGAAAGAACGTGCCACAGGGATAGCTACCGCATATGCAGCCTGAGAACCTACACGGGCAAGGGCTACCTGTACACCCATGGCTGTTGCCATTTCCTTACCGCGGAACCATTTTGCAATCATCTTTGTAACGGTGATACCTGCAACCTCTGCTCCCACTCCGAACACTGAATATCCGGCTGAAGCGACAAATACATCGGCTTTATAACCGAGAATCATATCTGCTGTTCCCACCATGCCGGTCATGGCATAGTATTCAAGCCATGTACCTACCACCATAAGGATAGTGGCCAGTTTTCCTGTAAAACGGATACCGAAACGGTCGAGAATCAATCCTCCCCATATCAGCATAAGGCAGAATACATTCAGGAAGCTGTAGGCACCTGTGTAGATACCGAAATCACTGCTGGTCCATCCTAAACCGTTCTCTGAAGGCGATGCTTCAAGCATACTCTTGAGCGGTGCGACCACATCGTTCACATAATAGGCAGCCATCATAGTGAAGGCCACAATAGCTAAGGCACCCCAACGCATGCCCCATGAGTCGTTTAACTTTTTCTTTACCTGTTGTGTCATTTTTTATGTATATTTATTTATCATTTTACGCAAAAACGGTGCAAAGATACACTTTTTCTTGCATTTAGGAAACAAATATGCATAGTTTAGGAGATTTTACCTGACTTTATATCATATATGGACATCCGACGGACAGGAAAGCATAAAATAAAAAAGTCCTGAGATAAGACTGCAGTAAAGCATCTCACTCAGGACTTTTACTATTTAATAACATATATTTATGCAAGCGACAGAATCAGCAACTGTGCCGTGAGCACACGCAGGAACATCGTGAGCGGATAGACAGTGGCATAACCTACTGCCGGCGCGTCGCATGATGTCTGCTCGTTGGAATATGCAAGTGCAGGCGGATTGGTGGTAGCTCCGGAGAGGACTCCGATAAGTGTATAATAGTTGAGCTTGAACGCATAACGTCCCACAAGACCGGCTATAATCAGAGGCACAATGGTGATGATTACGCCATAACCTATCCAGACATATCCTCCGTGATGGACTATAGTATCGACAAATCCGGCTCCGGCACCAAGACCTACACAGGCAAGGAACAGGGAAAGACCTATCTCGCGGACCATCAGATTGGCACTCATGGTAGTGTATGTGATAAGTTTGTATTGCGGACCGAAACGGCTTATCAGAATAGACACGATAAGCGGACCTCCTGCAAGACCGAGTTTGACAGGCTGAGGTATGCCAGGGAACACAAACGGAATACTACCGAGGATACATCCTAAGGCTATACCCAGGAATATCGGAATAAGATTAGGATGGTTAAGCTGCTTCAGTGAGTTACCAAGTACCTTTTCTGTCTGTCCCACAGCAAGCTCGTTACCTACTATCATCACGCGGTCGCCTATCTGGAGTTGCAGATTAGGTGAAGCCACAAGGTCTACTCCCGAACGGTTCACTCTTATGACATTGGCTCCGAAGTTATTTCTGATTTTGAGCTGTGAAAGCATCTTGCCGTTCACTTCCGACCTTGTAATGACAACGCTCCTTGTAACGAGGTCCGTAGTTTCGTTGTCCCAGCTCATTTCCGTCTGACGACCAAGGAATACTGTTATGGCATCTATATCTACCGGAGCCGAAGTGAGCAGAATCTTATCGTTAAGCCTCAACACTGTATCTGCATTTGCCATTTCCACCTTTCCGGTTTCGGCACGGTATATGTGGGAAACCACGAAATATCTCTTCACAAGCGGATGTATATCGCGCAGTCTTTTTCCTATAACGAACTCATTGTGTATCTCTATTGTGACAGGACGGACAGTAAGTTCCTGAAGATGTCCCGAACCGCGTTGTGCATCGGCCTCTTCTGCATCAACCTTCACACGGAGAATGTATTTAAGCCCCCACAAGGAGAGTATGCAACCAATCACACCGAGCGGATAGGCCACCGCATAACCAAGTGCTATCTCCGGAGCATCCACACCGTTGAGGTCACTGTTGGCCTGCTGTGCGGCACCAAGTCCCGGAGTGTTGGTAACGGCTCCCGAAAGAATACCCACCATGGTAGTGATAGGCACACCGGAAACGAAATGAAGTACTATAGCAAGAATCACTCCGGAAAAGACAACGGTCATAGCCACCATATTGAGGGTAAGACCTCCTTTCTTGAACGCAGAGAAGAAACCCGGACCTACCTGAAGACCAATAGAATAGACAAAAAGTATCAGTCCGAACTCCTTAAGGAAATGAAGCAGATGCTCATCGAGATTCATATTAAAATGTCCGAAGATGATTCCCACGAAAAGTATCCATGTGATACCTAATGACACACCTGCCACTTTTACTTTACCAAGCGCAATACCTATCGTTATTACCAATGACAGAATAAGCACGGAGTGCGCTACTCCCCCTCCCCATAAATTGGGATAACCCATAAACAGGTTCTCAATCAATTCCATAATTACAGTTTTTATTGTATTAAATTTTTATAGATTTAGAATTACGGAGGGCAAAGGTAGTAACAATATCTATATAAAGATAATATTTATGGGGGAGAATTATTGTATAGTAAAGGTTCCACCTCCTATACCGATTATAGAAACAATATTTTCTTCCATACTTAAATATTTATTATAGAAAAGCAGTAGAAGAACTGATATTCCTCTACTGCCATTAATTTTGTGTCAATACTAATCTAATTTCTTGAAGTCAAAATCATTCTTACTGCAACAAGCTTTCTGATAATCAAAGCCATACATTCGCATATAGGCCTCCTTCAGTTCTTTTGCTCCATTATAGAATGGATCTGAAGTGTGGGTTTGGGTAGTTACAGTCACTTCCATTTCAGGTGTCAGTACTGTACCGTTTGTTCTCTTTACTCTCTTTGGAGTTACTCTAAATACTCTTGACATAAATTCATTTTTTAAAGGTTATACATTCTGTTATTAATCTTTGATTTGCCAAAAGTATATATGCGAATATGCCAAATCGAGGGATAGGGTGAGAAAAAATGAGATTATTCTATCCTTCATTTTTGTTAAGGTACTCGAAACGACTAATATATTCCAGTACTTTATCTTTAATTAAATCAGCATTAAATCCACCCTGCATATCCAAACCAAGATGATACTCATTTTCTTTTTTAATAAATCCTTCTGCAAACTTATCTTCAATATCTTGTTGAGAGTCACGAGATTTTAGAATAAAGCTACATTTTTTCTGCTTATTATCATAATTTATATAAATAGCTATATTGTGAGTAGAATTCTCAACGACTATATGGTTTTCATCTGATTTAGCACAATACCATACATACCAATCTCCAATTTCTATCTTCTTTGAATTATTAGAACTATTATTCTCATAATATGCTCCCAAACTTCTCAATATATATGCATTATGCCGTGAAATAAATCCAGTATGACGACTTCGAGAACCATAGGTACAAATCCACCAATCCTCAGTTTCCCAATGATAATAAATATCACAAGCATTTGAATTATTGGTAAAATCAATTAAATATGAGTCTTTTGCGAACTCAATATAATCTTTTTCTACACCCTTTTTAATATACTCTTCCAATGTTTCATTCAAAGTCTTTTCACCTTCTTTATATTTAATCAAATTGTCCATAAACAGTTTAAAGTCAGTACTGTGCTGTGTAATTGACCTTCTCCAGTCTTCCCATTCCCAGCAGAAAGTAT
>UQTJ01000011.1 GCA_900544075.1 uncultured Bacteroides sp. | reverse complement strand
TAAATAATTATCTGATAATTATCATTTGGCTTCAAATGAAATCTTCTCACGGATATCAGATGAGGAACTTCCCACCAAAGCTTCAAACTTTCCAGGTTCAAGAACCCATTCGTGTTTTTTATCATCAAAAAAACTTAGAGAAGATTTGTCAATCTTAAAATCTACAAGTTTTTCCTCACCAGGCTGGAGACTTACTTTTTTGAAGCCTTTCAATTCCTTAACTGGTCTTTGGACTGAAGATTTTTTGTCCTTTATATATAATTGTACAACTTCCTTACCCGGACGTAAGCCAATATTCTTTACTTTCACAGACACTGTAATCTTTTCATCAGACCGCATAACATTCTTGTCAAGATTTATGTCGCTATATGAAAAAGATGTATAACTTAATCCGTGCCCAAACGGAAATAATGTTTTAATATTTTTCTTGTCAGTCCACCTGTATCCTACAAAGATATCTTCCTTGTAAACGGTATTGATTGTATCATTCCTATCCTTATATTCAGCTACATTTCCCCAATACTCTCCAAGTTTATGGCTACCCAAATCTTCAAGAGTCTTCGGGAAAGTAAAAGGTAACTTTCCTGAAGGATTAACATCACCGACCAATATAGAAGCTAAAGCATTTCCACATTCAGAGCCTAAATACCAGGCCTGCAATACAGCTGGAACTTTATCAATCCATGGCATGGCAACAGCATTTCCGGAAATATTTACCACAATCACTTTTTTATTTACTTTAGACAATTCTGCAATAACTTTGTCCTGTGAATATGGCAATTGCAAACCAAATCTGTCCGAATCCTCGCAATCCTGATTAGAACTTTTGTTCAAACCTCCTACAAATATTACATAATCAGCACTTTTAGCCAAGTTGACAGCCTCAGAAACCAACTCCTCCTCAGAACGTTTTTCAGTCAGATTCTGCCCTGTCACAACTCCATTGTATTCTCCGGATGTATCGCCGACATAACCACGGGCATAATCTACCTTTATTTTCCCTCCAAGACGACTTGTCAATCCATCTAAAGGAGAGACCTCATACTTAACCTTCAATGAAGAACTTCCTCCACCGACTGTCATCATCTTTATGGCATTCTCACCAACAACAAGGATTCTTTTTACATTATCTATATCAATAGGCAATATATTACCCTCATTCTTCAACAGAACAATACCCTCCTCACCTATATTACGTCCGGCATTAATATGAGAAGCGGAGTTCATAGAACCAAATGGCTTGTTATGATTCATCGAAGTGCGGAATATAAGGCGCAGAACATTTCTTACTTTATTGTTCAACTCTTCTGTTCCAATTTTTCCCTCACGTATCATTTTCAAATAAGGATATGCCATGAAATAATTGTCATAGGCATTTAATGTTCCGGCAGACAGGCCGTTCGTCCATGAACCAAATTCCAAATCAAGCCCATTGCGTATTGCCTGTTCAGTGTCATGAGTACCTCCCCAATCAGAGACTACCACACCATCAAATCCCCACTC
Source organism: uncultured Bacteroides sp. (assembly GCA_900544075.1). Taxonomy (GTDB): domain Bacteria; phylum Bacteroidota; class Bacteroidia; order Bacteroidales; family Bacteroidaceae; genus Phocaeicola. The sequence continues at coordinate 97,951 of UQTJ01000011.1, read as the reverse complement.
GCCACGAAGTATATCCTGAAGTAAACGTTTGTTATGACAGCAATGTTCACCATTATAAAGATTATATGATCCCATTATAGACCATGCTCCCCCTTCCTGTACTGCAGCCTTGAAAGCCGGGAGATAAATCTCATATAAAGCCCTATCACTAAGCATTACATTAGTGGTATGGCGCTTAAACTCATTATTATTCAAAGCGTAATGCTTTACACACACCGCCACACCGTTTTCCTGTACTCCTTTTACATATGGGACCACCATTTTACCGGCCAGATAAGGGTCCTCCCCCATATATTCAAAATTTCTTCCATTCAAAGGCGTACGATATATATTCACACCAGGACCGAGCAAAATATCTTTATTGCGATAACGAGCTTCTTCACCAATACTCTTACCATATATATAAGACATTTCCGGATTCCAAGTTGCTGCAAGACATGTCAAAGCTGGAAAAGCGAAACATGAATCATTGGTCCATCCGGCCTGCTCCCACTCATCCCATAAAACCTCAGGACGGATACCATGAGGACCGTCAGTTGTCCACAACCCCGGAATACCCAAACGTGAAACGCCAGGAGAACTGAATTTTGACTGCGCATGAATTACGGCAATTTTTTCCTCCAATGTCATACGTCCCAACGCGTCTTCCACCCTTTGCTCAATAGGTTTACTTTTATCTAAATAAACCGGAGTCTGTCCGAGTAACTGCAAGGTCGGGATTATACAACAAACTATAAATAAATTTCTTACATTCATAAAACTAATATTAAATATTGTGATTATATTAATCAGTCAGCCCTCAATGATAATGTATTCAGGCTCTGGGCCAAATTTTCAACAGACGATGTTCCACTCAAAGGTGAGTATATCTCCAAACTTGATTTCAGCATCCTTCCTTCGCAGAGAGCTTCAATTTCCATTTCATTCATACCAGAACGGTAAAAGAACAATTCACTATATTCCAATGTCTCTGTTTTACTTTCATCGCCGATAACAAAAGTAGCAGGTATCAATTTTTCCTTAATCTCAGTAGATGCCGGATTATTATCCATATACAGCAAGGTACGTCCTTGGGCATAATAATGCGTTAAGGTTACATAATGCCATTCGTTATCCAAGATATTATTATCAACTATTTCTATAGTACTTCCCGAAGGAGAATGGTATGAAAGTTTGCCATCACCGCTTATCTTAATTGTTCCTTCTTGATTACCTGTAGTAAACTTGGCAATTGTCACATCTCCAGATACTCCTTTTACTTTAAACGACAATGTAAAAGGATGTACAGTTTCTTCCGGTACAAACTCAATGACTTTATCAGACAAAGCAAAAGAAGTTCCTGTTTCACGTTCCGGCAATACTTTACCTGCAGCTACGGCATCAAATAAAGAAGGTACTATAGCATAAGTAAACTCCCTATGACCGTCAGTATTAGGATGATAAACATCTGATCCGTTTTGATATCCATCGGCCCAATTTCCTGAACCATTATCTATAGCACCAAGAAGATTTACTGAAGGCAAGTCCCACTCATGAATCAACAGATTCATCTTTTTGACGTACTCATAATCATCTGTTGTAAAATCCCCCCTGGTATAATTATTTGTTATAACAGGATATTTACCATCTTCGCGCGCTTTAGAAATAAGCGTAAGCATATTATCTCTAAATTGATTGAATATAGCTTGCTTATCCGTAGCCTCGTGTATTCCCTCGTTTCCCAATGAAAGACCAAACATAACATATGCTCCGTATTCATGAATAAGGTCATTATAACGAGCCAACAGATTCAACGTATTATTCCCATTTACAGCAATTCCGGATGTATACCAAGGTAATTTGCTTTCCTGTGTTCTGAACCTCTCATCAAGTAACTCTCCAAACATATACGTATAGCCATGATTATCTGTCGCTCCCTGCCCGTTAGCTACAGAAGACCCCATAACAGAAATCTTAAAAGGATCAATACCTTCTTCTCCACAGTCAATACGATATACATAATTTCTAAGATCCAACGTTATATTATACGTTCCATGATTGAGATTGATATCTTCAACATCAAAACCTTGGGACGCCATACCGACATTATCAACAGTTCCTTTTACACGTTTCATCGTATAATCCCAGCTGCTGTTCATTACAAAATTAAAACGTTCACGATCGCTCACTCCGGAAATACCTGTCAATTTTACTCTTCCTCCCCAAACGCCATTTCCCTGATATGACAAAGGAACTCCCTTATCAACCGTCCAGCCATTAGGTGTAACACTTCCTACAAGAGTCCATTCCTTAACCGGAAGAATCTCATAAGTCTTACTTGTCAAATCAATTGTTATTCTCACTGTACCTGTTACGGAAGACTTGATCCCATAATTATTATTAGCGACAACTCCTTCCTTATATCCTCTTCCAATATTTACATTTTCTCCACTTACAGTAGTTCCAACAAAAGAAAATTCTCCTTCCTTTAATGAAGTATATGTCTCGAATACATTGGTAAGACTTCCGTCAACTGATACCAAATGCATAGGAATCTGACTTTCTTCCAGAGCATCACCTTTTATTGTAAGTGAAGAGTATTGCTGTGGACGTTCAATGTCTGTATATTCCTCAATTTTAAGAATGTTGAGAGCTATATAGCTACCTGTATTTCTGGAAACAGTAAACTTGATTTTGCCTTCGTTATCAGGATAAACCAACTCAGACTCACATATATTCTGGATATTATGGTTTATTCCTTCACCACCCAAATCTGTACCCGAAGTCTGGTGTTCACCTACAAAAACATTCAACCCAGACATTGTATAATATGCAGTACGAGTCTGAGTATTATCGCGACTACCGAATGCATAAAACTTATAAGCCTTTCCTGTATCAAGACCGCTTATAGTAAAACTGCTGTTATTCTCATTGGATTCAATGTAAAAATAATCTTCTGTAGCAGTAACAACAGCAAAATCTTTCAATAATTCCTGCTGAGGTTCCAACAAGCCACCACCTCCGCTCATTCCGTTTGTTGAAAAGCGAGTATCCAAAGTCAAAACATAATCACTCGGAGTATTTGTTGAATTTACCAAAGATTCATATATAGTACCAGCTGCAGCATAATTACCATCATTATTTGTAATATTGTTCCAATAATTACCATTCACATCCGGTCCTTCAGTTATAGCTCCACGACCATCAACATTAGAGCCAAAATCAAAATAAAATGTCTGTACTAATACAGGATTAATTGGTTCCGGAATAACTATTTCTTCATTATTATCTATTTGAGGAGCAGGTGTTTCATCCTTACAGGAAACTACAGACAGGATTCCGAACAGGGAAAGCGTCAAACATATATATTTTCTCATATATTATTTTTATTATTTATTGTATTCTACTATTTTCAGAACATTTAGAGCTATATAATCACCGATATTTCTTGATAATGTGAATTTAATTTTTCCGTCATTATCTGGGTATATAAAGTCTGACTCTGATATATTATCTATATTTTGGTTTATACCAGTTCCACCCAAGTTAGTTCCAGAAGTTTGATGCTCCATGGTATAACTATTTTTACCTTCTACAATATAATTCGCTATACGTACCTGAGTCGCATTACGACTACCAAAGGCATAAAACTTATATGCTTTTCCAGAATCCAAACCACTTATTGTGAAACTACTATTATCTTCTGAACTTTCCATAAAGAAATAGTCCTCAGTAGCAGTAGAAACAGCCAAATCTCCTAATAAATCATCCTGTGGTTCCAACAATCCTCCACCACCACTTTTTCCATTAGTTGAAAAACGACTGTTCAATGTCAATGTATATCCAGTAGAAATATTCGAAGAATTTATCAATCCAGAAAATTCAGTACCTAAGTTTGCATATTTATTTCCACTTACATTGTTTGTTATATTATTCCAGTAGTTACCATTCTTATCTGGTCCTTCAGTTTTTGTCCCTTGTGATGTTGTCAAAGAACCAAAATCAAAATATAAAGTCTGTACAACTTCACGTTCAGGCTCAGGATCATCAACTTCTGATGTTAAGTTGAAAGATATCACAGCATTATCATTACCATTAGTCAAGTCAACCGTCAATACATATTCTTCATCTTGCAATAAACCAGTTGTAGCATCTAAGAGTTCAATATTATTTGAGCTAGTAAGTTTTATCAATGATTTCGTTCCATCATCAGCCAAGGTAACACTACTAAACTCTCCTCCATAACCATTCTGGAAGAAGAACTTACAACTGATATAATCATAACGGAATCTCTGACCAAAAGTTGATCCTTTTTCAGGTCCTGTTTTTCCCGTAAACTTATATACTTTAGGAGATACCTCAGGCATACAATAATTACTTCCTCTATCCCATCCAAACTGATAATCCTGAGATGGTGAACCTACACCCCAACCCATAAGCCATAACGCGCCATGACCATCGTCAGTTAAAGTAGCTTCATTATCTCCATCCATGCGTACTACACTGAAATATTTATCAGAGATATGTGCTAAGACCTTATATTTTCCATCAACCGGAAGGAACTTCAATGTATTATCCGACTGTAATGAAAAATAATCAGGATTCAACCACCAATCGTTTATATCAAATCCGCTTACGGTTATACTCTGTCCTTGTGATAACATTTTTTGTACACTATACGTATTTGAATCTTCAACCTTCATGTTTTCTCCATCAAAAGAAATCTGTGTAACAGGACCAATCTCATATGTCAGTGTATTAAATGTCACTTCGTATGCTTCATCCTCACTACCTTTAAAGTTTATAGTATTCAAGCCTTCACCCTGACATATCATATTATCATTATCCAATCCAAATGTAAGTTCATTTCCATTATCACCAACTTTAGGAGATTTAATATATGCTTTAAAATTAGCAGGGAAATGTCCTGTAGCACTATAATTATATAAAGATGTCTTCTTCATCAGATATTCATTGTCAGATTCATCCACCAATGTCAGATATGGGAAATCAGGGCGGGATAAAACAACTTCCTGTTCCATCTCTGTTATTGTGAAATGAATATTCTGAAGAACAAACTTCAATGTACCCCTTCCATCAATAATGTTTGGATAGTAAGGTACAAAGATCTTTCCGTTATAACTTTCTCCACTGTTCTTTGTTCTTATCACAGTTTCAGAAACAAGTTCCTCACCATAATACAATTGAGCCTTTAAAGTAGAGAGTGGAACTTCAGTATCTGTCGCTTTCACAACAAAAGAAAGACTATCGCCATATAGAGCTGTAAGCTTTCCTGATTCAGATTCAATATCAGGATAACCTAACAAAAACTCTTCATTATTGCAAGACTGCATAAAAGCAAGAATCAGCAGTCCTATAAAACAATATATACTATTTTTCATTTCATCCAGTTTTAAGGTTGTTATTCTGATTTAGCCCACCGATAAGAGGTTACCGATTTTCCAGGTACATCATATGCAAAATGACGCTTTCCATCACTGAAAGTTATTCTCTTCGATGCTTCATTGTTATTCATAAGTACCAAAGCATAAGTTCCGTCAGAATTTTCAAATGCTGAATATACAATATTGTCATCAGCAAACCCTGAAGCCCCAATACGTACAGCATCAGGTTTTACTACTGACGCCAAATGTGCTATTATATAATAATGTGAATTACGTATGATAGTTTTATAATCACTGTTATTTATATCTACCGCACCATAACAGGTTTGACATCCACCTTCACGATTAGGACCACGATCGTTATCCAACATCAAGTTCCAAACAAGAACTCCCTTACACCAATTGTTTACAGTACCCAAAGCAATATCTTTCATATCTTCAAGTAAACGTTTTGTAAGGTCACGACCACTATTCCATGTACCAATAGATGTTTCGGAAAACAACAATTCTTTTTCCGGATAAGCTGTATGCACATTCATAAGTTCATCTTTACTTCCACCATAATCATGGAAAGCGGCACCTGCTATATATTGTGAAGCCTCTGTATCCTCATAGATTTTACATGGATATTCTTTTTCTTCCTCTATACCACTATAATCATAATTATGATCATAGGCATATATTTTCGTAGTAATACCTTCTTGTTTAAATTTAGGCCCTAACGCATTTTTTATAAAATCACGTTCCTCTTCCCAACTCATATATAAAGAAGCAGAATTACCGGTGTTCAACGGTTCATTTTGAGGGGTAATAGCATAAATATTTATACCTTCGGCTTGAAATGCTTGAATCCATTTTACAAAATAAGTAGCGTAATCCTGATAATAAATAGGATTCAAATGACCACCAGTCCACGAAGAATAAGGATTTAAATCTGTAAGATTATCAACTTTCATCCATAACGGGCAAGTCCATGGTGTACCTATTATTTTTATGGAAGGATTAATTTCAATAATCTCTTTTAAAACAGGAATTACATATTTCTTTTCATCGCTCTGTAAGGCGAAATTTTCTATTCCTTCTGTATCACAACATGTATATTCACCAAGAGAAAAGTCAGAACATCCTATTGATATGCGTATGTAACTGAACCCAAAACCATCCTTGTCAGAAAAAGTCTCAGTAAGGAACTTTTTCCTATCATCAGGAGTCATCAATAAAAGATTATAACATGTAGCACCTGTTACAGCTGCCCCAAAGCCATCCATCGTCTGATATTTTTCAGTCGGGACAAGTGTTATTGACGTAGGAGCAAGATTATCTTTATCACTAAAGTTCACATACTCAAGTGTCAGATCACGTGTCAATGTTGTTGTAGTAGAATATATTTTTACATCTCCTGTTACAATATCTGAATTATCATTTACAACAACTTCATTATTATTACATGCAGCCATGACTGGCGAAAAACCGATCAAAGCTAATATAGTATTTTTTATTCTTATCATGATTAATCTTATTTTATAGTTAATAACCAGGATTTTGTTTAATATTGTTATTAGCATCTATTACTGATTGTGGAATTGGCAAACGATAGGAATTGGCATCATAGGAATATACCAGATCCTTTCGACCTGAATCTCTGTTACAAACAGAATTCATAACATCCTCAACCTTATCCAATCTTACCAAGTCAAACCAACGTTGTCCTTCGAAGACCAGTTCCAAGCGACGTTCTTTCAATAATGCTTCAAGCATAGACTCCTTATCAGACCGTATAGTCATTGGGAGTTCAGCCAATCCTGCGCGCAAACGTATTTCATCAATAATATCTGCAGCTGCATTCAAATCGGGTGTTTCCTGCATTATAAGTGCCTCAGCCTTTAATAGTAAAACATCAGCATAACGATATTTAATAAGGCTACTATTCGCTGAACGACATTTATACATAAAGGGATAATTATCAGAAGGATAATAATTACTCCAACTACAATCGTAATATACTACCGACTCTTTAAAACGTATTTCATCTCCTTCCTGCTTAAATAAATTTATCAAATCTCTTGATGGAGTTACCCACTTTGCCCAAGTGAAATTTGTATCCCAATTAACCAAATCGCGCCCAAACATCCATGAACACCAATTACCTGCACCAGGAGTAAATTGTGCTTCAAGTATTGATTCGGATGTATTACGCATTTTTGCATCTGTTACAGCGTCATTCATTCCAAACAAATCACTAAAATCATCTACGAGACTAAAACCGTCAGCTTTTACCTCATCACAGTATTTTATAACTTTTGAATAATCACGCAAAGGTTTCTCTGCATATATTTTAGCAAGTAATGTACGTGCTACGGATTTTGTGAATAACGTTTTATTACTTGGAACATTATCGGGCGCATACAATACTGCATCTAACAAATCTTTTTCAATCTGTTTATACACTTCCAGTTCAGTATTCTGTGACGGAAAATATTGTGAATACACATCATCTATATTTTCTGAAGTAATATCATCTGCAACTGTAGTTATTACAGGAATATCCCCCCATATGCGTACCATATCAAACATAATCATTGCGCGGAATATTTCAGCCTGTGCCTTATATGACGCACGTTCATCTAATGACAAAGAACTGTCCTCTACATAATCTATGTTACAAATCAACTTATTAGCCCTCGCAATATCCTCCATATAGCGGTTCCAATCTCGTTCAAGAACAGAGTTCGAACCATCAATAGAATTAGTTTCAAAAGGTACTGTTTCAGCACCGGTTGTACCAGCATAAGCATTATCAGAATGTGACTCTGCTATTAATAGCAAATCCACATACCAATGTTCCTGACGATCACGCATCTGATCATACAAAGTAACCAAATGACTTTCAACAGCTGCCTTATCCTTAAACACGACCTCCGTTCCTTGGGTTGTAACACCTTCAGTAACATCGGAATATGTATCAAGCGGATCATAATCCAAAGAACATGAATTCAACCCCAATAAGAATCCGAACTGCAATCCGAATAATATTTTATCTACTTTCATAAACTATACTTCATTAAAATTCCACATTTATACCAAACACATATGATCTGCAATGAGGATAAGTACCCCAATCAATACCTTGAACTGTACCACTGTTACCCCATTGATTTACTTCAGGATCCATACCCGAATATTTAGTCCATGTCAATAAATTTGTTGCAGTAATATAAGGTTGGAAACGTGTTATACCAAGTTTCTTGAAAAATCTGTTACTAATATTATAAGATAATGATATATCTTTTACTCTTAAATAACTACCATCCTCTACAAAATAAGTAGAATTTAATAAATTGAATCCAGCTTTAGGGACATCTGTTATCTGTCCAGGAATTCTCCAACGGTCAAGTACCCTCGTCGACTGATTTTTTCCATCATACATTCCTTCTGTCTCTATACGAGATGCATTGTATATATCATTTCCGTATGATCCTTGAAGAAGTATACTTAAATTTATTCCTTTCCAAGAGAAAGTATTTGTCATGCCATATATAAACTTTGGATTAGGATCACCAATGTAAGTACGGTCCGATGATGATATTTTTCCATCACCATTCAAGTCACGATACATAAGTTCTCCCGTCTCAGGATCAACGCCATCACTTATATATCCATAGAATCCACCTAATGAACGTCCCGGTTCATTTCTTACAACATAATCATTAACTACTTCAGAAGTTTTTGCATCATAATAGACTTTCTGTAACTCCAGCTTGGTAAGTTTATTTCTGTTCAATGAGATGTTAAAGTCAGTATCCCATGAAAAGACTCCACCTCTGAAATTCTTTGAACTGACAGATAACTCAAAACCTTTATTTTCCATTTCACCTTCATTGCGAACTATTGTGTTGGCAGCAGCTGCACCAGCAGGCAATGAAACATTCATCAACATGTCTTTTGTCTTTTTGAAATAATAATCAGCAGTTAAAGTTAAACGTCCATTAAAAATAGTCAAATCAATACCAAAGTTCGTCTGTGTGGTAGTCTCCCAGGTTAAATCAGATGTACGCAAATTAGCCTGACTTATTGTTGGTACCGCATTTGCATAGTCTGTCGTATCTCCTTCCTCTGCCACCTTAAACCATTCAACCCTACTAATATTATAACGTTGTAAATAAGCATAATCTCCTATTCCAGACTGGTTACCGGTCTGTCCCCAGCCTCCACGTATTTTCAAATCATCAATCCAGGTAATATTTTTCATGAATTTTTCCGATGAGACACGCCATGCAGCAGAAAAAGAAGGAAATACTCCCCAACGATGGTCTGGATGTAACTTTGAAGAGCCATCAGCACGAACATTCACAGTCAACAAATATTTACTATCAAAGTTATAAGATATACGACCAAAATAAGACATAATACCCCATTGTGATGCACCAGAACCTGTATTATCCCAAGCTATCTTATTTGCGGCATTCAATGTAGCAATTTGGTCGTCACGGTAATGTGAACCATTTATCCAACTATTAGTATAATCAGAATCTGTCCATGAAGAACCAAGCATCACCTCCAGATTATGCTTCTCTATAAAACTTTTATTATATGTCAATACATTATCAAAAGTCAAAACCGTATTCATGTTACGATTGTCAGAACCCTCACCATACTGATTCCTACCCCAAGTAGTTGATATTGGATCAAGAAATGTCGTATTTACAGCATTACGCCTATCTAAAGTTAATGAAGACTTGAATTTTAAATCAGGAAGTATAGTAAATAATGCATTTCCTGAGGCCAAAAGTCTATTTTCCCTATCTTTATTATTTTCCGCCCGAGCCATATTCTCCAATGGACTGGTTATATTTCCTACTCCATAAAAATTATTATAATATTGTCCTGGATTCAAAGGATCCCATACAGGAGCATAAGTCGGAGTATTGATTACAGCCAAAATAACACCTCCTCTATTTGCTCCAGTTCCCATGGAACCTCCTCCATTACTTGAATAATCAGAATATGATATATTTGCAGAAACAGTCAACCATTTTCGAATTTTGTTCTCAAGGTTTGCACGAAAATTATAACGTTTATAATACGAAATGTCAAGCACACCTTGTTCATTTTGATAACCTGCAGATAAATAATATTTCATTTTATCATTACCATTTGAGACAGCTATCTGATAATTTTGTGTCTTTCCAGTAGTATAAGTTTCATCAAACCAATCTGTCCTGTCAGGCAAACCATCAGGTAATGAAACAATACCGATTTCATCCTGCAATTCCTTATATTGCGCTGAGTTCAACGATTCTATTTTATCTGCAACCTTATTAAATCCATATTGAACATTCAACGATATTTTTGCATTGCCGGCAGAACCAGCCTTTGTAGAAATTAAAACTACACCATTAGCAGCCCTGGAACCATAAATAGAGGCAGAGGAAGCATCTTTTAAGATCTGAATACTTTCTATATCGTTAGGTGAAAGGAATTTGATATTATCAACTGGTACTCCATCTACTACATACAACGGATCGTTACTACCATTCATTGATGTTGTTCCGCGTACACGAATTGACATTTCTCCTCCTGGTGCTCCATTAGGTTGTATCACAGATACTCCGGCAGCCTTTCCTTGTATAGCCTGGCCTGCAGACACAATAGGGCGCATATCAAGATCTTTTGTTGAGACAGTCGATACAGCTGTTGTAACATCCTTACGACGGACAGATCCATAACCTATAACCACAACTTCTTCAAGCATCTCATTATCTTCTTGAAGAATGATTTTCATACTGGTAGCTGCTTTTACATTTTGCGACTTGTAACCTACATAAGAGAAAACCAAAGTAGCATCTTTATTAGTTTCCAAAGAAAAATTACCATCATAGTCTGTTATTGTACCATTAGTCGTGCCCAATTCTTGCACACTTACACCGATCAAAGGCTCCTTATTGGAGTCAATGACAGTTCCACTTACGTTCAATCGTTGAGCCAATACATTTAATGATATAAATGTCGTCAAAATGACAAGAAAAATCTTTTGATTTAAAAAAAGGAATTTCCGTTTGTACTTTTTCATATAATCTATTTTAAAAGTTAATATCAAAGCCTTTAATCAAGGCAAGGTTTCATGAAACGCATTACAAAAATATATAGTTTTTAAAGCATTAAAAACACTAAGTGTATATAATGTGGAATAAGTACATGCGTTACAATCTGAAAATCAAGATATTAGATATATAATAGAGTATAGAAAAAGTGGACTGACTATAACATGATCAATGTATTTCTTTAACGTACTGTTCAAATTTATCCCTTTGACAATGGGATTTATTCTTAACTTTTGCCCTGTAATTATATATTGTATTTACTGAATATCTAAGAAACTCAGCTATTTGTGAACTATCATCAATTCCAAGACGTATCAAAGCAAAAATTCTTAATTCTGTATTAAGTAACTCATCCTTCTTAGGATAAATTTTTTCAGTATCTAATAATAATTCATTAAACTTGGAAATAAAATTCGGAAACAAATGAAGAAATGCTGAATCAAAATTATCGTACAAATCTTTTAATTCCTCATCTATTAAATTTTGAGATTTGGTAATTTTCAATAAGTCTTCTACATGTCCACCGTTTATCTTCTTATTTACCATCCGTCTATAAGCATCCAATCTATCAATATAAGTAGAACATAATTTTATGAAACGAGCGATGTATTCTTCTTTAATATGATTGGCCTCAGACAACTGAATATTTGTATTCGATAAACATTCATTCATTTGCTTTAATTCACTATTCAGTTCATTTAAACGTGAGTTAACTGTCTGAAGACTATTACGAGCCTTGGATAGTTTTTTCATTTGAGAATATATGTATACCATAGAAACACTCAACAAAACAAGCAAAAAAGTGATAAACATTAAATATTGCTGAAGGCGATTATTTTGTTTCTCTATCATCATCTGATACGTCTTATCTATTAAAGACAAAACATCTGCACTTTGCCAACTTCTGAGACGAGCATTATAAAATTTTGTAGCATCCCAAGAAAAACGCATATATCTGTAAGCACGCTCATAATCTCCATCATCATATAACAATTTAGCCAACATCCAAAGCGAAGCATGGTCTTTTATAGCAGATTGTACATCTGATATTGCTGACCTACAAAGGTATTCTTTTTCTTTTGTCCGATTTGAATTATATTTGTATATAAGAGAGCGGTGATAAGCAACTAAAGCATATTGCGGCGTTTCCGGATTTACCATAGACAAACGGTAATCATTAATCTTCAAAGCCTCATCATAATCATGCCTATCACAGCAAACGGTTTCACGAATGAACAAATATTCATCAGATTCTTTTGGTAAAACTATAGATAAAGAATCCTTGTAATTTTGAGCTATAATCCAATAACGATTAGAGAGTTTCTTATCTTTTGTATAAATACCTAATTCGCCGTAAATAGAATTTATACACGAATAATAATCTATCAGCAAATCATTTGATATTGTATTCCTGTCTACAGAAGATAGTACATCAATTGCCTCTGTATACATTCCCAAAGAAGACAATAAAAGTGACAAATGCAACATATTTTGGTCCTTACGAAATTTATCACCAGAACTTTCTGCCAAATTTATATTTATACTTAAATATTGCATTGCCGAGTCACAAACATATGCTTTATATTCCTGATACAACTGAGTATTCAACTTAAAACGTTCTTCTATTGATATACGATTAGATTTAAGCATTTCTTTCAATTGACAAATACGTACTTCCCTATGTTGTACATAAATATCAGCCGTTTCTATTGTTTTATCTAGTTCTTTTAATAGTGAATCCAAAACTTCAGCTTTAACCGCCAAAGTTTCAATAAAAAAAAACAGAAAAATAAAATATTTTGAGTACTTTATAGAATCTAACATAATAATATTTTACACATTAATTGTTTTAAGTTCTGGCATGCAATATTAGTAAAATATATGAACTATACAAAAGTATATTAATATTTTTATTCTAACACTATAAAACTATTTGTAGATTTCCATCATATAAAGCAACTACATCAGAACCTTCCAGCACTGATTCTCATCTTCTATCAAAACCGATTTGTTTTCAATCCAGTCGCCGGAATTAAGATAATGTATATTGCCCAGATAGGTATCTTCCGGATGATGAATATGCCCGCAGATAATACCGTCGTAATTATTTTTTACGGCAAAATCGGTTATCTGCTTCTCAAAATTGGTAAAATTAGAAACCAATTTCTTTGTCCATCTCTTAATTGCCTGGGCAAAAGAATACGGCTGCTTATGTCGTAAGGCTCTATATCTGTTGTAAAATCCGTTAATGAAAAGAAGGAACTCGTAACATGAAGCACCGAGTTTGGAAAGCCATGTCGCCTTCCGGTTTACAGTGTCAAAACAATCTCCATGGGTAACAAAGTACCTCTTGCCTCCTGAGGACAAGGTAAAATCCTTAAGTACCTTTATACCGACAACTATCTTATCGAGATATCTCTGCATGAAGTCATCATGATTGCCATAAGTGTATATCACGTCATTTGTATCATTCTTCATCATATCCGATATAACGCGGAAGAAACGCATCAAATCACCTCTCCATGCACACTTAGGATGCTTTCTGATATACCAACCGTCAATAATATCACCATTCAGAATCAACCGTTCGCACGTCACCGAACGGAGAAATTGAATAAGTTCGTTTACTTTAGCATGGGGCATACCAAGATGTAAATCCGATAATACTATTGTCCTGTAATGTTGTTTTGTCTGCATGATAACCTTCTTAAATGATACAAATTTACAAAAAAACTCGTTCTAAGTATTCATTAACCGAAAAATGTCGTCAGTCAGAAGAAAAGATTATCATTTGAGAATCTCTACAGCACTTCTGTAATCAGGCTCTTCTGATACATTTCTTATAATCTGTCTGTAAATGACTTTACCGGATTCGTCCAAGACTATTACAGCTCTTGTTGCCAAACCACGCAAAGGTCCTTCCGTAATAATTAGGCCATAACTATTATCAAAACTTTCACTGCGGAATACAGACAGTGGAATCACCCTATCCAATCCTTCTACAGAACAGAATCTTGACTGTGCAAAAGGTAAATCCTTAGAGATACAAAGCACTACGGTGTTTTCAAGAGAAGCCGCTTCGGCATTAAATTGCCTTACTGAGAGAGCACACGTAGGCGTGTCCAGACTCGGGAATATGTTCAGCACAACTTTCTTTCCTCTGAACGATGAAAGATTTACTTCATTCATATTCTTATCTGTTGCCGAAAAATCCGGAGCCATCACCCCTACTTCCGGCATATAACCGTTAGTAGCAACCTCTATCCCTCGTGTTATTACTTTCTCCTGAGCGAAAGTCGCATTATAAGACATTGAGCCTAATAAAAATAGAGCCAAAAGACTGATTTTCTTCATAACATAAAATTATATTGGTTTACATGCAAATATAATTATTATTTTGTAATGAGTACAATTCAGTATATCATCTTTCTTGATTATTTGGGCTTTTTAGCATTTACAAATGCACTATTACAGACTAAATCTACAATGTATCAACTCTCAAGTATTTGACAATAACCCTAAATATCGTATCTTTGCAAACGAATAGGGATTAGTACATACACAAAAGCTATATATGCTTAAGGAAAAAAGACATTTAAAATTCATGCGCTTTTTCCTTCCGATATTATTCATTTTCTATTTCGGGGGAATAACACTGTTTACGCATACTCATGTAGTAAACGGGGTTATAATTGTGCACTCCCATCCCTATAACAGCGAACACACTCATACGGCACAACAAGCCGAAACAATCTTTTTCTTATCTTCATTTTATACTTACGGCGATATTCCACAGCCGTTAAGTCCCGTATTGTGGCTTTCAGTGATTGGTATTCTGACAGTTCCCGCTCTCTGCTACAGACCAATCAAAACTACATACGGAGTTATCTCACTGCGTGCCCCTCCGGTATTAGACTGATATAATCAATTATTTGTCTATTGTATATCTTTGAAATTAAGGTATACACATATATTATGTCTAAAAAATTAAACGCAGAATCAAATGAAAACAATATATACCATTATATTGGGAACAATACTTACGTTGCTCCCATACCGGCTACATGCTTATGAGCTTAATCAATCGGACGCTAACATGATTGGTCATGTTACAGACAAACACTCACAGGAACATCTGGCTTTTATAACAATAAGCCTGAAAGGTACCACTATAGGTACTACAACCGACGAGACCGGCCACTACTTTCTGAAAAACCTTCCTGAAGGAACATTCACAGTAGAGGTTTCAGCAGTAGGTTACAAAACGGTACGCAAGGAAGTAAAATTCAAAAAGGGAAAAACCATCGAAATGAATTTCGAAATAGAGGAAGACCTTATTTCACTGGAAGGTGTAGTGGTTTCAGCCAACAGAAACGAAACGACCCGCCGCATGGCTCCTACACTGGTGAATGTAGTTTCGATGAAGACTTTCGAGAATACCAACTCTTCGTGTCTGGCTCAGGGATTGAACTTCCAGCCCGGAGTGAGAGTGGAAAACAACTGTCAGAACTGTGGGTATCAGCAAGTCAGAATAAACGGTCTGGATGGCCCATACACACAGATTCTTATAGACTCACGCCCTATATTCAGTGCCCTTTCCGGAGTATATGGCCTTGAACAGATTCCAGCAAATATGATAGACCGTGTGGAAGTGATGCGAGGTGGAGGTTCTGCCCTCTTCGGTTCATCGGCCATAGCTGGTACTATCAATATCATCACTAAAGAACCTATACGTAACTCTGCACAGATATCTCACACCCTGACAGGTATTGGTGATGGCAGCGTATTCGAGAATAATACTACAATGAACGCTTCACTCGTCACCGACGACCAGAAAATGGGAATTGCAGTGTTCGGACAAAACAGAGAAAGAAACGGTTATGACCACGACGGCGACGGTTTTACCGAACTTCCTAAACTAAAAAACCAGACTGTAGGCATGCGTTCGTATATCAAGACAAGTACCTACTCCAAACTTACAATGGAATATCATCATCTGCAGGAATTCAGACGCGGAGGCGATATGCTCGACAGACCTGCTCACGAAGCAAACATTGCCGAACAACTCACTCACAGCATAAACACAGGAGGATTGAAGTTCGACTATTTCTCGCCAAACGAGAAGCATCGTATGAGTATATATACATCGGCCCAGCATATTAACCGTGACAGTTATTATGGTGGCGGACAAGGCAGCGAAACTGCGCTCAAGGCATATGGGGGTACAACCGACCTGACATGGATAGCAGGAACTCAATACAACTATCACTGGGACAAATGTCTGTTCATGCCTGCTGACCTTACTGCCGGTGCGGAATATAATTACGACAATCTGAAGGATAATCAGTGGGGATACAACAGATACGTTGCGCAGAAAGTAAAAATTCTGAGTGCCTTTGCACAGAACGAATGGAAAAACGAAATGTGGAGTTTTCTTATCGGTGGTCGTCTGGACAAACACAGCATGCTGAGCAAACCGATATTCAGTCCAAGAGCCAACCTTCGCTTCAACCCTACCGAAAATATCAATATGCGTGCAAGCTATTCATTCGGTTTTCGCGCCCCACAGGCATTCGATGAGGATTTGCATATCGAGAACGTGGGAGGTGCAGTCTCGATGATTCGTCTTGCAGAAGACTTGAAAGAAGAGAAATCGCAGAGCACAAGCATTTCTGCCGATATGTATCACAACTGGGGCGACTGGCAGGGAAATCTCCTCATAGAAGGATTCTATACAAACATCTCTGATGTATTTGCATTGACTGAAATCGGTAAAGAGAACGGTATTCTCATAATGGAACGCGGAAACGAAAAAGGTTCTGTAGTTTATGGAGGAACACTTGAAGGCAAACTTGCATGGCGCAATATCTGGCAATTACAAGCAGGAATCACAATACAGAGAGCCGAATATAAGGAAGCAAGAGCATGGAGCGAAGACGTGGCAGAAGAGAAAAGAATGTTCCGTACGCCAAACACATACGGATACTTTACTATGACATACTCGCCGGTGAAACAGTTTAACGTAGCACTGTCCGGTACATATACAGGAAGTATGTTAGTGGAACACCACAAAGGATATATCGATAAAAACAGAACTGAAAAGACAAGAAGCTTTATGGATGTAGGATTAAAAGCCTCGTACGACTTCAGTCTGTATAAGAGTACAACACTGCAGTTAAATGCCGGTGTACAGAACATCTTCAATGCCTATCAGAAAGACTTCGATAAAGGTGCAGAAAGAGATTCCGGTTATATCTATGGTCCAGGCATGCCACGTTCTATATTTGCAGGTGTAAAGATAAGCTACTAAGTTACAAAAATAAATGCTGAGAAATCTATAAGTAAAAAGCTTCGTCATCCAACTTAAAATGGCGAAGCTTTTCATTTTAAATGACAGTTCATTTTTTTAGAAAGCATAAGGATGTTATCTTTGTAGCAAATTTAAATAAAGAACAATTATGATAACAAATAACGAAATGCTGTTAGCCTTCGGACTGACACTGATAGCCGGACTGTCTACCGGCATAGGCAGTCTTATAGCATTGCTGTCGAAAAAGACTGACACACGTTTCCTTTCCGCATCTTTAGGGCTGTCGGCAGGAGTAATGATTTATGTATCTTTCATGGAGCTGATGCCGGAATCAGTCCATCTGCTAAGCGGAATATACAGCGAACGTGAAGCCTCGGCCTACATGCTTTTGGCATTTTTCATCGGTATAGGACTTATTGCTCTGATAGACTTTCTTGTGCCGGAAGATGAAAATCCACACGAGATTCATTCATCCCATGGCAATGAAAAGAAACTAAAACGTACAGGAGTGATGATGGCACTTGCCATAGGAATACACAACTTTCCGGAAGGACTTGCCACGTTTACGTCTGCACTGACCAATCTGGAAATTGCAATACCTATCGTATTTGCCATCGCTATCCATAATATACCGGAAGGTGTAGCTGTATCTGTTCCTATCTACCATGCTACAGGCAGTCGCAGAAAAGCATTCTGGTATTCATTCCTCTCAGGAATGGCCGAGCCTATAGGGGCACTGATAGGAATACTTTTCCTCATTCCGTTCTGGACTCCTTCCATCAATGCACTGCTGCTTGCATTAGTTTCAGGAATCATGGTTTATATATCGTTCGACGAACTTCTGCCAAGCACGGAAAAATACGGACACCATCACTGGGGAATTTGTGGTGTAATATTTGGTATGGCGATAATGGCCGTAAGTCTGCTGATGATATAAAATTTATAAAATGCTATACATTTACAAAATAAATTCGTATATTGTGCAATAGTAGTTTAACCCTAAATTTTAAAAATCATGAGAAAGTACATTGCAGAACTATTAGGCACTATGATTTTAGTATTATTAGGATGTGGTAGTGCAGTATTCGCAGGCGGAGCGGCAGATACCGTCGGAGCAGGAACAGGAACTATTGGTGTAGCATTGGCTTTCGGACTTTCCGTTATTGCCATGGCTTACTGTATAGGAAACATATCGGGATGCCACATAAATCCGGCCATAACTTTTGGGGCATGGATTAGTGGCAGGATTGATACCAAGGATGCATTCATGTACATTGTATTTCAGACAGTTGGCGCCATTATCGGAGCCATGATACTGTCAATATTGGTTGGCACCGGAGGACATGCCGGACCTACAATGACAGGAGCCAACACTTTCGACAATGGAGAAACGGCGCAGGCATTCATAGCCGAAGCTGTATTTACTTTTATATTCGTCTTGGTGGTATTGGGAGCAACTGACGAAAAGAAAGGTGCAGGCAATATGGCCGGACTGGCTATCGGACTTACATTAGCATTGATACACATTGTCTGTATCCCTATCACGGGTACTTCAGTAAACCCTGCAAGAAGTATAGGACCTGCAATCATGGAAGGAGGACAGGCACTCAGCCAGTTATGGCTTTTCATAGTTGCCCCACTTGTAGGAGCAGCTTTCAGTTCGCTCATCTGGAAATTCATCGGTGAAAGCAAACAATAGTTATATATCTGAGAGACATTATATCCCTTGTATCGGAAACATTACAGTTGTTCCGGTACAAGGGATTTTGTTTTTATGTTAAGGAATTAAATATGTCTAAAAGAAGAAATAAATAGTCAAAAACGAAGAAAAACAAGTCTTTTTTTTGGATTTTATCTATAATAAAGTAATTTTGCTTTATGTAGAAACAAGCATAAAATATGACACACATAGAAAAGCTGAATTATATACCTCAAAACATAGACTTGACGGCAGGAATAGATGTAACCGGAAACTTCAAACATTTATTCAAGACTCCATCAAAGGTTCCGGGATATTTGTTTCTGTTATGTTTCCAGGGAACATGTACAATAACAGTGCATCTCACACAATACACGATGAAAAAAGGGACGCTGCTGATACTGCTACCCGATTTATACTTTCAGGTTCTGGAACAGAGCGACGACTGTAAATTTATTTTTGCAGGATTTGCCACTGAACTTGTGCGCAGTTCATCATTATTCTCAAAATCAATAGAATATACTCCTTTCATTTTCGAGAAACCTGTACTGCAGCTTGAAAAGAAAGGATACGAACTGATGTACAGCTATATAAGAATCATAATAAAAGCCAAGTATATATACAACAATGTCATCACTCAGGAACAGGCTGCACTGACATTCACCCAACTGATTTTGGGACTTGGAAATCTGATAAAGAACGGAAAGAGCGTAAACCAGCAATACAACAGAAACCAGGAGATAGTAAAGGAACTGGTCAGGACGGTTGTAATGAACTATCAAACAGAAAGAAATGTCAGCTTTTATGCTGAAAAGATGCACTTGTCGCCACAGCATCTCAGCACTACCATAAAGAAGATAACGGGTAAAACACTGACTGATATCATATCATCATTCATCATAAACGATGCAAAGGCGAAGCTGAAATCTACCGAGATGACCATTCAGGAGATTGCCTACTCGCTTAACTTCCCGGACATTTCGTTTTTCGGGAAATATTTCAAAAGATATACAGGCATGTCGCCTAAACAGTACAGAAACACTGAACTATAAAAAAATCTAACAGCGTTCTAACGGTATTTAAATACTGTTCGAACGCTGTTAGATTTTTTATTATTGCTCGTCCTTTATTTCCTCAATCGGAGTAACATCCACTATATTTTCTTCTTCCTTCATCACCTTCTTTCTGAAACGGATTAATCTTATCAAGTCTGTGAGCGAATAGACTATGGCCGAAACACCAAGTATGGTAAAAGGAAGAGTTGCCGCTTGGAACGGATTAGCCAGAACTACGATACCGGCCAATAACACCAATACCGGAACAACATACATCAGGAATGGCACCTTAGTAAAATTACGCACCGAGATGAAGTTGAACAGTTGCGAAAGGCCTGCCAACACCAACAATACACCCAACACATACATCAGTGTAGTAATGAAAAAGTCAGGCATAATCATAAGCCAGAATCCGAGCAGTGCACTACCTACGGCTGCAACCGGAAAAGCAGACCTGATACCAGCCTCTTCCCTGCGCTTGGCCGTTGCCAAATAGCCAAAAACTCCGATAAGTCCCGGCAACAGAAACAGAACCCCGATAGTAATCACAAGATACCTTACGGCTTCCCCAGGCCATACCACCAACAGTACACCTATTATTAGAGCACATATACTGCTCAATGCATAGTAATTAAAATTCCTCATAACCAAAATTTTGTTTTTATTATCAATACGAATTTAAGTATTTATTGCATAAATAACAAAAATATCTCCATTTTGATTGCTTCATATACCTACTTATAGGTATTTTTAAGTATAATTTTACCAATTTATAGGTATTGACGTAACATAGAAAAGCCGATACCTTTGCCATGACTTAAAAACAATAAAACAGACATAAAATCATGGCAACAGGAAGAATCTTATTTACGGCCATTTTCTCGGCCATTACACTCAATGCCGCTACAGCCGACAGCAGTGCAGAAAACAAGAAAGAGGAAAAGAAAGAAAGCAGACTGACCTTCGGAGGTTATGGTGAGGCTGCATATAGCAGGAACTTCTTCAGCGACAATTATCTCAGGTACACGGATGCGAAAAACTACAGCGGAGAAAGTCACGGCAGATTTGACCTGCCGCACGTAGTATTCTACGTTGGCTATGATTTCGGCAAAGGATGGTCTTTGGGAAGCGAAATAGAAATTGAGCACGGTGGTACTGAAAGTGCAGTAGAAATAGAAGAGGAAGAAGCCGGCGAATACGAAAGCGAAATAGAACGCGGAGGCGAAGTGGCACTCGAACAGTTCTGGATTCAGAAATCATTCTGCAAGGAATTCAACATCAAGATGGGACACATCATAGTGCCTGTGGGAGGGACAAACCAGCATCATATGCCAACTGAGTTTTTCGGCGTTTACCGTCCGGAAGGCGAAAACACTATTATGCCTTGTACTTGGCACGAAACAGGAATCAGCCTTTGGGGACAGGCAGGAAAGTGGAGATACGAAGCCATGTTACTGCCGGGGCTTGATTCCGACCGTTTCAACCGCATGAACTGGATTCAGGGTGGAGCCGGAAGCCCATACGAATTCAAGATTGCAAATGCCATGGCAGGTGCTTTCAGGGTGGATAATTACTCGATAAAAGGACTGAGGCTTTCTGTAAGCGGATATATAGGCAACTCATTCAGCAACACTCTGAGCAGAAGCAAGAAGGAGAAGTTCAAGAACGTGAAAGGTACAGTGGCTATAGGTGCATTCGACTTCGGATATAACGGTCATAACTGGATAGTAAGAGGAAACTTCGACTACGGCCACCTGTCCGACGCACAGCTGATAAGCGAATATAACATGGGAATGAGCAGCAACTCCCCTTCCCCAAAACAAGCTGTAGCTTCGGATGCAATAGCAGCAGGAATAGAAGCCGGATACGACCTCTTCTCACAGTTTGAAAAGACAAGGGCAAAGAACCAAAAATTCTACATCTTCGGAAGATACGATTACTATGACTCAATGCACAAAACCAGCGGACTGAAATACGAGTATTGCGGCAGAAACCGCATAGCAGCAGGTATTAACTATTTCCCTATGAAACAGATTGTCATCAAGGGTGAATATTCTATAGGACTTCTTAAAAGCATGTACAACAACGAGCCTGCCGTATCGCTTGGCATAGCCTACGCAGGATTTTTCACAAGATAACCACAAAAAACAAACATGTATAACTTTAATTCAAAATCAAAATGAAAAGTATTTTAAAGACTTCTGCCTTTATAGCAATGAGTGCTATCATGGCAACATCGGTTACATCGTGCGATGACAACAATAGTGAAAACACAGGCGACTTGTCTGCAAAAGAACAGACTCTGAAGGATGCCGTTACTCCTTACGTGAACAACACCGTGATACCTACCTACAAGAGTATGGCGGATGCGGCTATCAATCTGATGAATGCCTGCAATGAAGCGAAAGAGGCATACATAGCAGACAACAATACTTTGGCTGCAAGCAAAATAGCTGAAGCCGGAGACTACTGGAAAGAATCAAGAAAATACTGGGAGCTGAGCGAAGCATTCCTTTTCGGTGCTGCAGCAGATTATAATATCGACCCACATATCGATTCTTGGCCACTTGATAAAGATGCATTAGAACAACTGCTGAATAACAATGGCATGATGACTGCAATTGGTAACGGAGGCGGCTCATACGTTAGTGCCAACTTAGGTTATGGTCTACTTGGTTTCCATGCTATAGAATACATGCTGTTCCAGCTAAACGGAGATAATTCAGAGCCACGAAGCATCAATAAATTCACTGACAATCAGATGATTTACATGGCAGCCGTAGCAGAAGACCTCTGCTTCCAGTGCATCCGTCTTGAAGCATCATGGGCGGGTATGGACAATGTTTCTTCAGACAAACAGACTATACTTACAGACAACGAACTTGAACCAACTTTCAACTATGGCGAAAGTATGCTAAATGCCGGACAGGGAGGTAGTAAATACGTCAACTATACAGATGCCGCACAGGAAATACTGCAGGGATGTATAGATATAGCGGACGAAGTGGCAGAACAGAAGATGGGACGTCCTGCCAACGGAAGTAATGATGATGACAAAAACTATATAGAATCTCCATACAGCCTCAACTCTATTGTTGACTTTGCAGACAATATCAGAAGCATCCAGAATGCATATCAGGGAAGCAAAGACGGTGACAAGTCTGTAAGTGATTTCATTGCATCAGTCAATGCAGATAAGGACAAAGAACTTAAGGATGCCATGACTGCAGCCATAACTGCTATAGGAAAGATTCCTGAACCATTTGCAAAAAATGCTACAGGACAAGCGACTAAGGATGCCATAAACGCAGTAACAAAAGTATCCGATTTACTAAGCGAAGCATCAAAAATCCTGACAGAGAATTAATAATAAATATTTACAATGAAGAAACTTTATTTATTAGGTACAGCATTACTTGCAGGACTTACTGCATGTAATGACAATACAAACGACTTGCCTGACAACGACAATCAGCAGAACGGCGACTTGCCGGAATGGTACTACACCGGTGGTCAGCTTGGTACAGTTTTCCTCGCTACCTCAAACGCCCTCGAACAGCCAACTCCGGCTGTGGAACAGGCAGGAATGGACAGCCAGTTCAAAAACGGTGAGGCTCTGTTTGAGAAACCTTTCATGAGCAATCAGGAAGGAGTGAGAAGCGGACTTGGTCCTGTGTATATCCGTACTTCGTGCATCCACTGCCACCCTGGCTACGGTCACGGTAAAAGGCTTCCCGCAGGAAAATTCGATACCAATGGTATAGGGAACGGATGTCTGCTCGTGGTATATAACCCACAGACTGATGCATATGTCAGCTGGCTTGCAGGTATGCCGCAGACACATGCTGTGGAACCTTTCAAGGCTCCATTGGACGAAAGCAAGATTACCGTGGAATGGAAAAACCATACAGACCAGTGGAACAACACTTTCCCAGATGGTGAGAAATACGAGCTGCAATATCCGGAAGTCACAATTCCTAAAGAAGCTATATATGTCTATAATCAAGGATATACACTGCCCGAAGATTATGCCGTCAGATTAGAATCAACTATCGGTATATATGGAACAGGACTTCTTGACGCTATCTCAGACGAAGACTTGAAAGCCGAATATGCAAAACAGGAAGCCGACGGACTATTGCCTAACGGTATAAATCCGGCATTCTTCAAGAATGGAGAATGGGTGAAACAATACAGCAACACCAAGCCTACAGATGTTATCTCCGGGACCCCTATGGAAGAACATCCGTTCAAATTCACATATGCCCTTAGCCGCGGACCTCTACAGGATGCGGCTGGAACAAACGCCCTATGGAATATCACAAACGTGACAAGAACGAACAGAAGATATCATTATCTTGACGCTGCAGGAACATACGCAGATTTTTCTGCAAAAGACCCGGAAGTACAGGCCGGATATAAGGAATATATAGAAAAGGTAGATCCGAATAACAACCATCCGACATGGCATCCGGCAAGCGATAATGCAGCAGACATCGAAAAAGCAATTAAGGAATATCTCACCTCGAAAGAACTTGACGTAGAAATGAGCGACGAGGATTACGTTGATTTCATGGTATGGCACAGAGGCCTTGCTGTTCCGGCAGCAAGGAATGTAGACGACCCGGATGTACTGAAAGGCAAGGAACTCTTCGAACAGATTGGCTGCACATACTGCCACAAACCGTCATGGACTACAGGCGACGACAATTTCTACGACCCTAACGGAGTTTTCAGCAAGGGCGACAGCCGTCTGCCAAAGTATCCTAACCAGAAGATATGGCCTTATTCGGACATGATTCAGCATAAGCTATACATGGTGAACGATATCCGTACAGGATGGTGCCGAACCACTCCGCTCTGGGGAAGAGGACTTCACCAGAGATGTACCGGCTCGCCTACGGCAGACAGACTGCATGACAACCGTGCACGCAACGTAATAGAAGCTATCATGTGGCATGGCAACGAAAAGAGTGATGCATATTATACCGTGCAGAAATTCAGAGAGTTATCAAAAGAAGACAGGGATGCAATAGTCAAGTTTATCGACTCTATATAAAGATAAATCTTCTGAATTAAAATCATAAACGAATAGACTTCCGCATGCTTTATTCGGATTGCGAAGTATATTCAGACTAAAAAAATCTATCGTTTGACACGTGTCAAACATATGACTGACAGCTGTCGGATATATGGACGACACGTGTCAGACGTTCGTCCGACAGCTGTCAAACAATACAGATTTATAGTTATCATCACATAACATGACTGCCCTCGGAAAGAAGTACGGGGACAGTCTTTTGAATAAACACAGATTTACATATGATAAAACTGCCGCCCCAAATATCAAAACACATTTCCTTCACAGCCATGTCGCTGCTGATAATTATCATGGTGACAGCCACTATAGCAGAAAAAACTTACGGTACACCATTTGTAAACCGGCATTTCTATTCCAACCCACTGTTTATAGCCCTATGGTTCCTTGCAGCCATTTCCGGAATAACCTATATTCTCAAGCGGAAACTATACCGGCGGATAATCACTTTCTGTATGCATGCCTCCTTTATAATAATCCTGACAGGGGCATTCATCACTCATGTCTTCGGAGTGCAAGGTAGCATACATCTCAGAATGGACGAAAATCCCCAACAGTGTTTCCGGACGGCCGACAATGCGGAACACAAACTCCCTTTCAGCGTTTCGCTAAAGGGCTTCCGTACAGAATATTATTCCGGTACCACCACACCCATGGACTATGTAAGCACGATAACCATACAGGATGGCGCGGATTTAGAAGGAACAGTTTCTATGAACCGGATATTACGACACAGAGGCTACCGCTTCTATCAGTCGGGATATGATGCCGACGGAAAAGGCAGTACCCTGTATGTAAGCC
This sequence comes from uncultured Bacteroides sp., assembly GCA_900544075.1. GTDB lineage: Bacteria > Bacteroidota > Bacteroidia > Bacteroidales > Bacteroidaceae > Phocaeicola. The sequence goes on along the minus strand of UQTJ01000011.1, from coordinate 71,503 downwards.
ACGACCCGATTGGGATTGCTGTTACCTACAGCGGATATATACTCCTCTTTCTTTCGATGGCACTGTTCTTTTTTGAGAAAAAATCGGCTTTCACGAGGAGGATTTCTGCGGCATGCGTGCTCCTGCTCATACCTTTTGTATCATCGTTTGCCGGAAGCAAATTACCACCGGTACTACCGGAAGGCACGGCTGAAGTATTCGGAAACTTACGCATAAATCATAACGGACGAATTGCACCGCTCCAAACTCTTGCAATAGACTTCACCAAGAAGATTTACGGAAAGAAAAGCTACGAAGGGCTGTCGGCAGAACAGGTGCTTACAGGATGCTTTTTCTACTACGACTACTGGAAAGAGGAACCTTTCATCCGTATAAAAAGCAAATATGTGCAGAAAGTTTTGGGCATAGAAAGCCAATACGCAAAACTGACGGACTTTATCGGAACCGACGGATTCAAGATAGACGAACAGCTGAAGACTGAGAAAGACAGAACACACATACGTGAGCTGGAAGAAGCAGCAGAGAAATTCAGCCTTATCAGCTCTCTATGTACGGGAAATCTTCTGAAGATATACCCCGTGTTCGATAAAGAGAAAGGTACATTTACGTGGTATTCCGTCCCCGACAATCTGCCGTCGAGCATAGAACGCGAAAAATGGCTTTTCATAAGATACAGCATGAACTATGTGGCCGAAAAAGTTGCAATGAAGGATTTTGAAGAAACGGAGGAACTCGTAGACAAAATCATAAGATTTCAGGAGAAGGAAGCGGGAAAATCCTTGCCCTCAAATCTGAAATTCAAGGCTGAAAGAATATACAATTCGTTAGCAAATCTGAAATTACTCGCCATGTTCTGCCTCACGGTTGGACTTTTCGGTTATATCTTTCAGATTTACAATATAATAAAGGCTAAAAATAATCATGGAATAAACCGTTGCCTTTACTTTTTGCTGTTCCCTACCCTCGCCTATGTGGCAGTAATTATTGCGCTGCGATGGATAATAAGCGGACATATACCTGTTTCAAACGGCTTTGAAACCATGCTGATTATGTCCGTTGTTTCTATAACATTCAGCATTGTTTTCCGCAAGCGGATGAAAAACTCCGTTTCCGTAGGATTTATGATTTCCGGACTTGCGTTATTGGTAGCAATGATGGGCGACAGCAATCCTGCCATAACTCCACTGATGCCGGTACTCTCGTCGCCTCTTCTGAGCATACATGTCATGTCCATCATGATTTCGTATTCCCTGTTTGCCATAATGATGCTGAACGGTATTTCCGCTGAAATTCTCCATAGGAGCGGAAACAGAAGCAGTGACATCAGCAGTCTTGAAAACAGCAGTCGGATAATTCTCTATCCTGCCGTATTCCTGTTGGTTTTCGGAATCTTCATAGGAGCAATCTGGGCCAATGTATCGTGGGGAAGATATTGGGGATGGGATCCGAAAGAGGTATGGGCACTCATCACCATGCTGATTTACTCGGCAGCCCTGCATACTGAGTCTATCCGTTGTTTCAGGAATCCTATGTTCTTCCACCGTTTCTGCATATTGGCTTTCATATCTGTGCTGATAACATATTTCGGAGTAAATTTCATACTTGGAGGTATGCATAGTTATGCCTGAGTGAACGGCCGGTGAACGGTTGCTGAACAGAAATTAAACGGTTGCTAAATGATAAATAAAATATAATTAATTATCTTTGTGCTTAAGGCTTGATAAATAGGGCTGGTTTAAATAGAATTAAAAGACGTAACTGCCATTTGTTTACGCTCAGGAGAAATCCTCATCATGAATTTAAAATACACGAAAGGAGAAGTTTATGGAAGACAAAAATATTATACAGTCTCAGGAATATCAGTTTGGCAAGGTAGTTGATATTATACTTAAGCATCGTAGCCGTGCATCTAAAGCAGTAAATGAAGAGTTGTTACTCACAGCATGGAATGTTGGACGTTACGTTTCAGAAAAACTGAAAAGTGAAGAATGGGGAAGTAAAGTAGTTTCACAACTTTCCGAATTCATTCGTTCCCGACATCCGGATTTAAAAGGATACAGCCGCAGCAGTATTTACAATATGGTGATGTTTTATGACGAATATTCTTCAGAAGCGTTCAGAAACACCGTACAACAATTCTTTTCCAATGGAATTGTGCAGCCTAAAACTGCACAATTAACGGAAGAGGTTTTGGTAAATGCTAATGAAATTGTCCAAACAACATCTGGACAATTGACGGTAAACAATGACGAAATTGTCCAGCCAAAAACTGGACAATTTATGAGCCTGCTGAATTTGACCACATTGACTAATCACGTTGAGATATTGTGCCGATGTCATAGTCAGGAAGAACGTCTGTTTTATATCCTTTATGCTCACAAAGAACATTTGGTAAAGAGGGAACTGCAACGTTGCATATCCAACCAGACATACGCAACACTTCTAAGTAATAAAAGTAATATATCGAAAGGTATGCTTGAGATTTATCCCGATGCCCCGATAATGTTTAAAGATACACTGTTTGTAGATTTCCTCGGACTACCGAAAAAGCACAGTGAAACAAAATTGAGAAACGGACTGATAGAACACATGAAACAGTTTATTCTTGAACTTGGAAAAGATTTCATATTTATGGATCAGGAATACCGTTTAAATGTAGGCTCATCTACTTACAAAGCTGATTTGCTATTCTTTCATAGAGGTTTACAGGCACTTGTAGCTGTAGAACTGAAAAAGACAAAATTCCATCCTAAAGATCTTGGCCAATTGGAATTTTATCTGGAAGCACTCGACAGGGATGTGAAACGTTCCAATGAAAATCCATCTATAGGTATCATTCTTTGCCCGGAATCAGACCGAGTTGTAGTAGAATATGCCATGAGCCGTAGCATGAGTCCTACTATGATTGCAGAATACAAACGTATCCTTATTCCACAGGAACGTATGCAAGAACAACTAAAAGAATTTTGCAACTTCTTTATGAAAGAAGAATAACAATAGTAACGCCCGCCGTACACCAGGTTCATCCGATGTTCAGCGGGCGTTCATCCAACGTTCATTCAGCGTTTAGCACGCATTTAATTTCCGTTTATTTACTATTCAGACGTATCAATATACCTCAACTTTGTCGGCAAGTGACTTACATTTGTCACGGAGTGCATCAAGGTCACCGCCTACCTTATCATAGCAGACTACTACGCCCATACGACGGTTAAGCTTTGTATATGGCTTACCGAATATACGCAAGTATGTGTCAGGCTGAGAACATACATTTTCTATACCCTTATAGCGAGGAGCGTCCTTGCTCGCTATTGGTGAAAGAATAACGGCACTTGCACCGATATGTTCCTGAGTGATTCCCGGTATAGGCAATCCGAGGATAGCATATAGATGAAGTTCGAATTCGTTAAGGTTCTGAGTATTTGCCAGTGTCACCATACCTGTGTCATGTGGACGTGGAGAAAGTTCTGAGAAGTAAACGCCATTATCGTGGCTCAGGAAAAACTCTACTCCCCAAAGTCCGTAACCAGTAAGGGCTTCAGTTACTTTTGCAGCCATCTGCTGTGCCTCAGCCAAGTGTTCAGGAGCGATGCGTGCAGGCTGGAAACTTTCGCGGTAGTCGCCACCCTTCTGTACATGACCTATAGGAGGACAGAACAATGTAGGACCGTTCTTCTGAGTTACAGTAAGAAGTGTTATTTCGCTGTCGAACTTGATAAATTCTTCTACAATGAGTTCCTTGATATCGCCACGGCTTCCGCTGCATCCATAATCCCATGAATACTGTAAGTCTTCAGGACCTTTGGCAACAGACTGTCCCTTACCTGAAGATGACATCAATGGTTTGATAACACAAGGATAACCTATCTTCTCTGCAGCCTCCTTGAGTTCTTCGTATGATTTGGCATAGAAATATTTGGCTGTCTTAAGTCCTAATTCTTTTGCAGCAAGATCACGTATCTCTTTACGGTTCATAGTAAAGTTCACGGCTCTGGCACTTGGAACAACCTGAATACCTTCCTTCTCCAGATGGAAAAGACGTTCTGTACGAATAGCCTCAATCTCAGGAACAATAATATCAGGACGATATTTTGCTACAACCTTGTCAAGCGCATCTCCATCAAGCATACTGAACACCTCACACGCGTCGGCAACCTGCATTGCGGGTGCACCGGCATAAGAATCACATGCAATTACATACTGTCCCAATCTTTTGGCAGCAATTACAAACTCCTTACCCAATTCTCCGGAGCCAAGCAAAAGTATTTTTTTAGTCATAATTATAAGAGTTTTTATCTATATGTCTGCAAAGATAACATTTTTCCGAAAATGTTATACATTCAGACTATAAGAAACTGTCAATTAGAAAATGTGAAGGGTGAATAATGAACGGTGCCTGCGAAACCAACACTATACTTACCGAAGCCGCTACTATCCATAATAATATCATAACTACCTTCATCGAAGTGGGCATAGGCTCTTTCTTTCCAGCAAGATGTAATATAAGATGGATAAGGCCTACCACAGGGATTCCTATCAGCAGCAGTCCGCAAACTACCATCGTAACTGCAAGACCAGCAGATGTCCCGACAGTGTCCCAGTTGATGTAAGGCAATGCCTCATAGAAAAATGCCGGTACACTGACCAGCACTCCTGTAGCAGCCATCAGCAAGGCAAAAAGTACAATCAATGCAACTATCACTACCGGAGCACAACATATCGCAAGTATTACAATAGCCAACTTAATAAAGAAACCTATCACAGAAAAGAATACATTTCCAAGTTTTTGGATAAACGTACGAGGTTTGTCAGAATGTACATAGTCATTCATCCTTTCGAAACCATCGGTTACTGTCTTTCCTATATTTTCCATATTCACCGGTTCGCCCTTCATCTGAAGTTTCTCTGTAGCTGTACGTGCCGGTGGAATTATAATCCACGCAATGATATATGCCAATATAAATCCATGCAGGAATATACCACAAATCAAAACAGCAATACGTGTCCATGCCACATCCCATCCGAAATATGCGGCAAGCCCTGATACTACTCCACCAAGGACTCTGTCATCCGGATTTCTGAACAGACGGCGTTTAGGCGACCCGTCGTTATCCGAAGTTCTGTACGAATCATCACCATTGCCGTTTGAGTCATTTTCCGAATTGATTTCCTCCGGTTTACCCATACGGGCTATAACCTCCTCTACATTCTCTATGGTTATGACCTGCTGGCCGTGGTTGATATATTCGGAAAACAGTTCCGCTATACGGTTTTCCATATCCTTTACTATTTCATCGGCATCAGTTTCACTGCGGAAATGGTATTTCAGATTATTCAGATAATTATCCAACAATACATATGCATCTTCATCTATGTGATAAACTGTACCACCTAAATTAACTGTCAATGTCTTTTTCATTTTAATTCAATTGTTAAAAGTTCGTTTCTTAAATGATTTACCGTATTGGAAAGTTCGTCCCACGCCGTTTCCAACTCAGATAGCACCCCTTCCCCATCAGAGGTAAGTTTGTAGTATTTACGTGGCGGTCCCTGAGTAGATTCAACCCACTCATACGACAGAAGCCCGTCATTCTTCAGTCTGGTAAGCAATGGATAGAGTGTCCCTTCCACTACTATAAGCTTTGCATCCTTCAGTTTCTGGATTATATCCGACGCATACGAAGGCTCTCTGTGAAGCAAAAGCAGTATGCAGTACTCAAGCATCCCCTTTCGCATCTGAGATTTTACATTGTCAACATTCATGATTATCAGTATTACTTTGTTTGTATGGCACAAATATATGCATTATTAGATTACCTTGTATTGCAAAGTACTTGAAAATTTCTTATTTTTAAAACAATTAACTAAAGAAGAATCACAATCAGCCTGATAAAAACGTACTTTTGTGAGAGTACAACTAAAAAAAAACATGCTTATGACCAATATCAGAAAAGCTACAACAGAGGATATCAAACTGATAAACGAACTGGCATGGATAGCATTTCCTGCCACTTACAAGGATATCCTGACCAAAGAACAGATAGACTACATGATGGACTGGATGTATTCGCCCGAGAATCTCCATAAACAGATGACAGAAGAAGGGCATATCTACTATCTGGCATATGTGGACAACAAGGCTGCCGGATATGTATCCATACAGAAAGAAGGAGAAAATTTGTTTCACTTGCAGAAAATATATGTTCTGCCGGAATTCCAGAAGGAACATATCGGAAAACAATTGTTCTGTAAGGCAAAGGAAGCTATAAAGGAAATAAATGAAAAGCCATGCAGAATGGAGCTGAATGTGAACCGCAACAATCCTGCCTTAGGATTTTATCTGCATATGGGAATGAAGAAGGTTTCCGAAGGTGATTTCGATATAGGTGGCGGATACTATATGAATGACTATATAATGGCTATTGATATTGAATAATAAAAAATATGCATGCAGATTGTGAGAAACTCCACACTGCATGCATATTCTATATTATAAATCTGTAAAAAGATTATTGATGCTGTTCTCTCAACAAATCGTTGACAGTCTTAACCGGATTGAAAGTGCTCAAAGGTACTTCAACGAAGACTGTACTCCAGTCGCTCATTGAGCCGTTCCACAATCCAGGAAGTTCCAGAGCTTTAAGTTCCTTACCGCCTTTAGACTTATATGAGATGAAACCTGTAGCCTTGTCTACATAGTTAAGCAGGTTGAACTTGTTTCCCTTATAATCGCGAACGGCACAAACCAAATCTACAGGATTAAAGTGTGTACCCTTTTCGAACATAGCCTTCTTTTCAGGGTCGTTCATATCTATCTGAGAGCTTTCAAGAATCTGCAGAGAAACAGAACCGTCAGGGTTATATGCAAGGAACGGACCACCGCCCGGCTCACCTACATTCTTAACCATACCGCACACACGCATCGGACGATTAAGTTTCTTACGCAAGTATATTACCAAATCAGTATCTTCCAAATCCTTTATATCATCCTTACGACAATGGAGTTGCTGCTGAACAAAACGGATAATGTTTTCAAGTTCATCATGACGGTAATGTCCGCTATCCAGTAATTCCATATATTCAAAGGCCTGTTTCTGCAAAGTCACCAATACACCGGCAAGCAATTTCTTATAAGTTACAGTGTCAGCTTTCAGTCTGTCAGGAACAACATTATCAATATTCTTGATAAAAACAACGTCTGCATCAAGGTCGTTAAGATTTTCAATCAACGCACCATGACCGCCCGGACGGAACAACAGTTTACCGTTATCACGGAAAGGCTTGTTTTCCATATCGGCAGCAACTGTATCTGTGCTTGGTTTCTGTTCAGAGAAACTGATATTGTATTTTATTCCGTATTTAGCAGCATACTGAGCTACTTTTTCATCTACGAGCTTAGCAAAAAGTTCACGATGTTCTGTAGATACAGTAAAATGTACATTCACTTCTCCACTCTTTCCGGCTGCATACAAAGCACCTTCTACCAAATGTTCTTCAAGAGGAGTACGGACACCGTTCTCATACTTGTGGAATTTCAGCAATCCCTTTGGCAAAGCTCCATAATTCAATCCGGCTGCTTCCAAAAGATTAGCAACAACAGCCTTGTAATTACCTTCAGAAATCAAAGCATCTATACCCTTGCCGTTATTCTTTACACAAGCCTCGTCAAGGTCGGCATAGAAAGCAAAATTCTTTATATTGCTGAAGAATTTCTTTTCGAAGTCTGTAGTAGGAACATCATAATCAGCTCCAAGGAATTCAAACATATTCTTGAACATACGGCTGGCAGCACCTGAGGCAGGAACAAACTTAACAATTTTCTTGTCACCTTCCATATATGCGTCCCATGCTGCAAGATATGTTTTCTGGGCTTTTTCGTCTGCAAGCATTATACCACGGTTCTCAACTGATGCAGCTGCAAATAATTTGAGGAAAGGAAAACCTTTTTCGAAACAAGCCAACTGTTCGGCAATCTGCTGTTCGGAGATGCCTTTCTTGGCCAATAAATCTTTGTCTTCTTGTGTTAACATAATGTATAAATTAAGTAATGAATTTGTTCAATAGTATAGAATTGTGCTCAAAATTATAAAAAAGGACGAAATATAACGAATATAAACAGGAAAAAAACTACCTTTACACGAAAGAAAAAAGATAAAGCCATGGAAGAAACTGCTTTTTTTAACAGTGATGAAAAGAAACTGCTCTTCTCACTCTACAGAAAATTACTCAGACTGTCCAAAGATACACTACAGAAAGACGACTGTAGAAAAATAAAATCTCACCTGATAAAGGTAATGAAAGGAGGCGGTATTCCGAGAAATGTTTTCGGAATGAATCCTATCATTAAAGATATGCAGACGGCAGTAATTGTTGCCGAAGAGATAGGTATGCGCAGGGCATCCATTCTCGGTATCATGCTGCACGAATCGGTGAAATATAATCTTTGTACGCTTGAAGAAGTTAAAAACGAATATGGCGAAGATGTTGCGGGGATAATAAAAGGGTTAGTCAAGATAAATGAACTGTACACCAAAAGTCCTACCATAGAATCGGAAAACTTCAGAAATCTGCTGCTCTCCTTTGCAGAGGACATGAGGGTTATCCTTATTATAATAGCCGACAGGGTAAACCTTATGCGACAGATTAAAGATTCTGAAAACGAAGAGGCAAGAATTATGGTTTCAAACGAGGCGGCATACCTCTATGCCCCACTCGCCCATAAATTGGGACTGTACAAACTCAAATCGGAACTCGAGGATTTATCACTTAAATATACTCAGCACGATGTGTACTACCACATCAAAGAAAAACTGAATGCCACCAAAAAGGCACGTGACAAATATATCGATGCGTTCATAGAACCTATAAAAAAGAAACTGGAAGAAGCAGGATTGAAGTTCCACATGAAGGGAAGAACAAAATCAATCCATTCCATCTACCAGAAAATGAAGAAACAGGGATGTCCTTTTGAAGGCGTTTATGACTTGTTTGCCATCAGAATTATTCTTGACTCTGAGCTGGACAAGGAAAAACAGGAATGCTGGCAGGCTTATTCTATAGTGACAGATATGTATCTGCCTAATCCGAAACGTCTGCGCGACTGGCTTTCTGTGCCGAAAAGTAACGGTTATGAGTCTTTGCACATCACTGTAATGGGCCCCGAGGGTAAATGGGTGGAAGTACAAATCCGTACTGAAAGAATGGACGAGATAGCCGAGAAAGGTTTGGCTGCACACTGGAGATATAAAGGTATTAAGGGAGAAACAGGACTCGACGAGTGGCTTAACTCCATCCGTGAAACACTGGAAAATGCAGACAGTGACATCGAGGCCATGGATCAGTTCAAGCTTGACCTTTACAAGGATGAAGTGTTCGTGTTCACCCCAAAAGGTGATTTGTACAAACTGCCTCAGGGAGCAACTATACTTGATTTTGCCTTTACAATCCATACCAATCTTGGAAGTAAATGTATCGGAGCGAAGGTAAACGGAAAGAATGTACAGCTCAAACAGGTACTGAACAGTGGCGATCAGGTAGAGATTATGACATCTAACACCCAGGTTCCGAAACAGGACTGGCTGAATTTTGTAACTACCTCAAAAGCAAGAACAAAAATACGCCAGGCACTCAAGGAAATAACCGCACGCCAGACTCAGTTTGCCAAAGAAACACTCGAACGCAAATTCAAGAACAAGAAAATAGAATACGATGAAGCCATATTAATGAGGCTCATAAAGAAAATGGGCTTCAAGAGTGTTACTGACTTCTATAAAAGCATTTCAGATGAAAGCAGCGACGTTAATGTTATCATCGAGAAATATTTAGAATTGCAGAAACGCGAAACCGAACAGCGTGAAGAAATTATCTACAGAAGTGCCGAAGGATATAATCTGCAGCAGAATGCCGATACTAAAGACTATTACAAAGATGATGTATTGGTCATAGACCAGAATCTGAAAGGTATAGACTTCAATCTTGCAAAATGCTGTAACCCTATATACGGCGACGATGTTTTCGGTTTCGTAACTATATCCGGCGGAATCAAGATTCATCGATGCGACTGTCCTAATGCTCCGGAGATGAAGGCGCGTTTTCCTTATCGTATAGTACGCGCCAGATGGGCAGGAAAGAGTCAGGGCAAACAGTATCCTATCACGCTGCGTATAGTAGGACATGATGATATAGGTATAGTGACAAATATCACTTCCATCATAAATAAGGAAAGCAATATCCTTCTGAGGTCTATAAGTGTAGATTCACACGACGGACTATTCTCCGGCATGCTTACTGTAATGGTGGATGATATCTCCAAGCTGGAAGTGCTGATAAAGAAACTCAGAACAGTAAAAGGCGTAAAACAGGTGAACCGAGGTTAAAATGAACCTTTTAGCACATAAATCTGTTAATTTAGGTGATTAAAAGTATATACAGATTGGATAAAATTCTAAATTCGCAATTGCAAACAAAAAATTAGAGATATATGAAGAAATTTATTCTTACCACAGTAATGTTCTTCATGGGCATAATCATGGTAATGGCTGCAGGTGCAGCAGAAATAAAGTTTGAGAAGACTACACACGATTTCGGAAGTTTCTCTGAAAACAGTCCGAAAGTGACATGTACATTCAAATTCACTAATGTAGGTGATGGACCTTTAGTTATTCATCAGGCAATAGCCACCTGTGGATGTACAGTTCCACAATATCCTAAGGAACCGATAAAACCGGGTGAAAGCGGTGAAATAACTGTTACATACAACGGTGCCGGAAAGTTCCCAGGAAGATTCCAGAAAACCATTACACTACGCACAAACGGTAAATCTGAAATTACCCGCCTGATAATAAAAGGTGACATGATGCCGGCTGCGGCAGATGCGAAATAAGGATATAAAAAAACGAAGAGGTTGATAATTCAATCTCTTCGTTTTTTTATATCATAGGAAACTATTATTTCAATAACTCTCCAAGTTTTGCTGCAATCTCGTCGCCACGCAAATCTCTTGCAACGATATTACCTTCCTGATCAACAAGTACTGTAGCAGGGATAGAGCGTACACCATACAACTGAGCACCTTCACACTGCCAAGCCTTAAGGTCTGACATCTGTGGCCATGTAATGTTAAGGTCCTTAATAGCCTGTTTCCACTTGTCTGCATCCTTATCAAGAGAAACACCTACTATGCCGAAACCTTTATTCTTGAACTGCTTGTATGCAGCAACTACATTAGGCATTTCCTGACGGCATGGGCCGCACCAGCTTGCCCAGAAATCAATAAGAGTATATTTATTCTTGCTTACAAAGTCTGAAAGCTTAACAGTCTTTCCTTCAGGAGTATTCATCGAGAAATCAATATATTTCTTTCCCACCACTGTATTCATTGCATTGTCTACATATTCTTTCAGACGAGCCATAGAAGAAGATGCCATGAATTTCTGAGGAAGTTTCTCAAGCAAAGCACTTGTCTGTTCCACTTCGAATGAAAAACCATTAGTCTGTAACAGATAAGCTCCTACTGCATTATCAATATTAGTTTCTGTCTGATTATATACAAAATCCATACACTCAGACATAATCTTGTCATAGGCCCCAACTAACGAATCTCTCTGAACATCTGTAAGTGTTGTATCTGTACTGTATATTCTCTGAATATCTCCCAACTGGTGATCAAACAAAGTATATTTATCATTATATGCTGTAAATGCATCATTTGCAGGTGTTCCGGTAGTTTTATTGTTGGCAAAATCAACATTGATATTTCCTTCTTCAATAAATACCATTGAAACCAAACTATTCGCACCACTTCCGTATGTTATATATTTTGGTGCAAATACAGAATCCGGCATTCCCTTGAACTCAAACTTACCGTTCTTGACTACAGCAGAATCCAATGTGAAAGATTCTCTTCCGTCGTAATAACGCATATAAACATAATCGCCATCCTTGGCATCGGCTATAGTACCGTTAATGGTATAGCCACCCTTTTCCTGGCAGGCAGCCAATGCCATCACACCGGCTGCAGCAAATAGTAATCCTTTTTTCATTCTTGTTTTAAATATTAAATTATTGACTGCAAATTTATATCATTCACACATTATTGAATGTAAAACCAATTACGTTTTAATTATATTTAAATTACTTTCCGTAATAAACCTCCCATATAAAAGGAAACAGGCAGCAGATACGGTAAATCCAGTCCATTGTTACGCCATCAAGCCCCATACATACCGGCAAACCGCTATAGTTAAATGCCGCCATAAACTGAATGACAAAAAACAGTGAAACCATGAACGGAGCAAAGCGCGAAAACATGTATGACATACCTTTCACTATATCTGTATCGCTGCGATAATGGTCAGAATTATAACCATAAATCACTGACGCAAGCCCTATCCCTATCGACAATATGCATGGCGCTCCGTCGTGCAATGGCGAATCGACATACCTGCCCGTTACTCCACGGACGATATTCCACGGCCCCCAGGCCAACAGCGCATATGCAGTAAAATATGCTGCTGACACAAATGCTGCCGCCACGAGCGATTTCTTTTCCTTACCGGACAGTTTTCTCTCACGTCGGACAATACGCCACAACACACCGCCCAGGCCGGAATGCGTAAACAGTCCTACAGACATGAAAAAAATTATTACAATATAAAGAGCCGGCGACGACATAAGATTCTCTTCTGTATATCTGAGAAACCATCTTAACGCTTCCGTACTTATTATATTCTTTACTCCATTCCATGCATATACACTACCCACCCATGAAAGCACAGCCACGAGCCACCAGAGCAGGAAAAACACTGTAGCAGGATGTATTATGCTTCTATTCCTCATCAGGTTCAAGATTATCGATATCAAGTATTCTGAGTTCGAATGCGCGTGTCACGAGCCTGCAGGCATTCACGCCTACCCTCTCGTCCGAACGGAACAGTCTGTTTATCAGTTCATTCTGTCTTTTCTCGATTGATTTCACTCCGAACGGCATAGCCTTGAGATTTGTTATCATCTCTTTGGTATATCCAAGAGCCAGATGGCGGAGCAAACGCTCGTCATATTCATCGATATCATAATTGATTATGGCTTCCTGACGTCTTTGTTCCGCAGCAACACTCTGTTTGAATCGTGCCACTATCTTCTCTAATATAGGATAATTGAATACAAGTTTCTTACCTTCCATCACAGCCTGCACATCAACTGCAGTCAACAGTTCTCCGGTCTTCAGAATTATACCATCAGCACCTGCATTAAGAGCATCAACCCACAATTTCTCATTAAGCACTTCCCCTGTAAATATAAGGACCTTTATTTCAGGCCTCTCTCTGTGAAGTCGTGCACATATCTCCACGCCTATTGTGGTGGAACCGCCCAATCCAAGATCCAGCAATACCATATCAGGAGTCTTTGTTTCCATCAGCGACCAGAACTCAGCCTCTGTCATGGCTGTACCAATCACCTCGGCATTGGGTATTTCATGACGGAAGATTTCCTCCGTACCTTTCAACTCAAGCTTTACGTCCTCTACTATTATTACTTTAAACTTTTCCATATTGTGTATATCTTAAATTTCAATTTTAAACTCTTTCTTTTAACTGTTTTTCAACGGTACGGTAAACCATACTGAAAAACCTTTTCCATCGTCCATCACCTTTGCATTAATCCTGCACCCTCTTCGTCCGGCAAACTCGTCATGATCTCTGATAATCTGTTTGCAAATCAGATACTCAGCTCCGGAAAGCACATCTCCGTTATCCGACCTCCTCACTTTGGCACTGTCAGGATAAAACAGCAGATTCAGTTCCTGCTGTGTATAATTACGCCTTCTGTCAATAAAGTCAAATCTGGCAAACCCATCTTCTGCACTTGCATACAACGATATCTCGCCACGTCCATTGTACCTCAATGCTTCATTTATAAGATTCTCAAACATAAAGCGCAGAAGGATTTCATCGCCAACTACCGTATATTCTTTGTCTACAGAGATTCTCAAATCAGGATAGTCAGACATTCGCCTTACCGACTTGCGATAATATTTCTCTACATAAGCCATAAGGTCTGAAACATTTACAAACGAGCGACGGAAAGTTACTCCATCAAGCATACGCGAAGCATACGACGAAAGAAGTGTAAATATTTCTTTATAATATGTCACCAATTCGTCCATATCGCCAAGCCTTGTTTCCATGCTCCTTGCGTCACCATCTCCGGCATAACCGTCTTTCACCTCTTCCACTATCTTCCTAAGTCTGCCGGGATAATAAATAGTTTCATGCTTGATGGTCGAAAGACAGTTGTCAAGCACAAGATTCTGAACGTGCAAGGTATTCTCCTCGTGTTCGGCCCTTGCGGTTTCATCCTTGGCAAGTTCAATGTCCTGAAAACGTTTCTCCACCTGAACTATTGTATGATACAATGCCACGCCAAGGTACTCACTCACCAATTCAAGCAAAATTCTGTCTTCCTCACGTACCGACTTCTCATCGCATCTCAGGCCGATAACCCCTATACACTTCACCTCATTGGGGGAATCGACACGCAAAGGCAGCAAAAGCCATTGTTTGTCGCGGTCATATATAATACTTCTGCGAATATACGATTTATCAAGCTTATCCAAAAGAGTTTCATCACTACAGTCAGAATACCATGAATATTCCAACTTGCCGTCTGCTTCGTCAAATATCCCTATTACGAGATTCTCGATGGTAATCAGCTCATTGATATCACGGAACAATGTATCGACGGTTCTTGAACAGATTTCAGAAGTCTTTTCAGGAGTTTCTCCATATACAGATGCGGAAAACACTGTCTGATTGATGGTAAGAACCTGCTCCATGTTATACCTGTAATGCAGCATACGTCGGAGATATATCACATAGTATGCCACTAAACCTACAACAATCAGTACCACGAAAAGCATTATCGCCACCATCTTGTTGTTTGCAGATTTCTGCATATTCTGGCAATACTGTTCCAGTGATTTATCTTCGCTTATCTGTTTGTATAATGTAGTATAAGCCTTGTTGTTGTAATAATATTTTGAAAAGTTCTTGACAGCAAGACTGGCCACCGCCACTTCGTTTCTGATATCGAGAATTATATAATAGTCTGTATCAAACCTATCGTTCAGCCATACCAGCTCCGGAGCATCATCCTTGCTATTAGTATCAAGCAATGGCTCTTTCCTGCCTGAATACTTCAGAAAGTGCATATTCATATAATGGAAAGCACTGTCGGCAAGAGTCAATGCATTCTGATAATCTGCCCTGACGTTGCTTTCGTAAACCATGTTTGCATAAGTATTGGCTATTGACAAAAGACTGTCATACCCGGTCACAACATAGTTTTCCTCTATTGCCGGAATAGTATCACTCATTAAAGCAGAGTCTGCCGTAGCTGCAAACGCCGATGAGAATGATACCAACAATGCTATTACGGACAATACTTTCCTTACACCTTTAGGCAAACGGAAATAAAAACGGCTTCCTTTTCCCGGTTCACTTTCGATACCGAACGTACAGACACTAAACACAGGACTTGTCTTCTTATACTTGTCGATAATCCCCTTGCAGTTCATTAGTCCGAAACCATGACCTTTCTGCTTTGCCAGTTCGGCAGAATTGCTTGCCGTTTCCATACCTATGCTGCCGGAATCATATACTTTCTCTTTCAGAATGCGGTCTACATCCGACGACGACAACCCCGGTCCGTTATCCTTTACAGATACCTCCACATAGTTTTCACCCTCAACGGCAGAAAGAGTTATTTCCCCACCTGCCGGAGTGTACTTACGTGCATTCTCAGCAAGGGTGTTTATCATAAACAGAGTAAGAGCCTTATCGGCCTTTACCACCAAATCAGAATCGTGGATATTCAGAGTCTGCTTTTTTATCTCAAAAGCATGCTTGCCCTTTGCTATGACAGAAAACAGACTGTCAAGACCGAAATTCTCAATATTCAGACTTATATCACCTTGTTTCATCTTTATCCATACGGCCAGGATGTCATTGTAATCGTTGATTTTCGACAACAGTTCGTCTATATACTGCAACTTTCCGTTTCTCACGGCATCATCTTTTGCAAACGAAGCATTTCTAAGTTTCTTCACCTCGTTTATCACCCTGTCTATGTATGGCACAATACCGTTAACTATAGCCACACAGGCTTTCTTCATTTCGTTCTGCCGCTTATTGTCGGCTATATGCATACGGTGGATATATTCTTCCTGTTCCAAACGTATTCTGGTATCAGCAAGCATCATCAGATTCAATCCGTTCTCCAAAGTCCATGCCATATACGGAGTGATAAGCCTCATCATAGACAGTTCGTCACGCCTTAACCTGCCATTCTTTTTGAGCCACAACCGCCCTACAGACTCATTCTTGCCGGGAGCAGTCATATCAAGAACCGGAGTTTTTCCGTCTACCACCCATTCGGGTCTTTCACCATCATTTTCGGACGACAACAGTTCTATCCACAAATCATCAGACCCGGTTATGCTTAAAACATCGAGTCTTACAGCCTTCTCCACTACGCATACCACATCCTCAGGGCCGGAAGCCTCTTCAGGTACGGCAGCAGTAATATTACGGCATACCAACAGGACCTTATTAAGTTTGTCGATATACAGATTATTGCGTATTCTCCAGAACTTGTTCAACAGAATAAGAACAACTGCAAGGATAAAAAAGCCAAGCACCACCATCAATAACAGTATATTCAGAAGATACGATTCTCTGTCAAGTGCCGCATAACGGCTTTCCAGTTCCTTGTCCTGGCGCGTATAGTCAAGAATGTCAAGATAGATGTTTCTGTTGTAATCGGACTGAGGTTTCATACCCATGGCGGAGTAAGTACGGCTCAGCTGCTCCCTTAGTCGTGCAATCCACTCAGGCACAGTTTTTATCCCATCATTGTTTATCCATTTCAGTTCCAGAGAATAAGGGAAATCCTTTATGTAGGTCTTAAGTCTGTCGGTAGTATCGGTGCAGGCATAATATTTTTCGTGATGCTTATTCACAAACTGAAGCGCAGTGTCAAGCAATGGAAGTGCACGTTCCGGCGTACCTGTATAATTATAATATGTAGCCATTGTTCTGTATGCCCCGGAAATCTGATACCAGTCGCCATATTCACGGAATAGTTTCAGCGAACGTTCCGCAAGATTAAGCGGCAGACTGTCAACCGGACATTCGTCCTCATTTACAAGTTCCAGCCACCCTTTACGCTTCTGCAAGAGCAAGTTCCTGTTCGACCTGAAGTTAAGAATCTCTGCCATGGCCTGCAGGGAATTAGCCTCAAAATACGTGTATCCCAAATCATGTGATAATCTGAGGCAGTCCATAAGATAACCAAACTCACCTATCACAATTTCTTCCGGTGTTGCTGCGGAATACATACCGCCCGAACCCCTCATATACATATAATACAGGAACTGGGCTGTATCTGCTTCTATCTTGTCTACATTTATGGCATCGATTTCCGACAAAGACTCTTTTTCCTGCTGTAAGTAGTAGAAATATACTCCGGATGTAATATGAAATTCAGACAAGGCATAATTGAAACGGGCGGAAAGAACAGAATCTGTTTCCACCACCTTGTCCTGCTTAATTCTCTTGATACGCCTCTGCGCCCTGTTTCTGTAGTCATAAAACTCTTTGTTTGAAGATGTCCGCTGGCAGATTTTCATCAGCCCCACATCTGCCACAAGACACTCGACCTCATTGTCCGACAATTCTATGACCGAAGTGAACAGTTTCATGGATTTCTCAAAATCCATTTTCATATATGCACAAAAACCCATATTGTTCAGCACTTCAGGATATACCGAATAGTTCGGAGCGGCCAGCTGATATGCCTGTTCCGCCAAAGACGCTGACTTGGAAAGGTCCTTGTACCTCAAATGATATGAAAGTGTATTCAAAGAATCAATCTCAGAAGTTACGGCATCATCTACCCTATACCTATGGCATGAAAAAACGGCCATAAGCAACGTAAACATAACCAACAAACCGAAGATTCTCTTCATATCCACCTCCATTATATTATTTAAAATAAATACGGTACAATCATTTAAACAAAAAGGTTGTATCACTCCCACTTAGCCGAAGTAATACAACCCTCTAAATAAAGCGTTGCCCAAACATTATTTCTTAGATTCTTCCAAAGAAACTTTTCTAAATTCTTTCAACACTTTTTCCAAATCCAAAGATGCCTTGCGTGCACGTGTGCCGGCAGCTTTGTTACCTTTTTCAGCCTGCTGAGTTGCATCAGCAATAAGAGCTGCGCTCAATTCCTGAATCTTTACAATTAATTCGTTCATAAATTATAATTTATTAAATTTTTAAATACCAAAACCGTTTATAATAAACCGCTTAGTATTCCCAAAGTAAATACAAAAACTTGGATTTGCATCATAGGCGATATAATATTTTACATCATTTAACCAAAAAACTCACAATCTTATATCTTATTATCTATTAGTATGTTCCGTTTTTTTACAAAACAGAAAAAATGATGAAGAAAATACTATTTTGCACAAACCACCTCAATCTCCAGAACATTTACCGTAGTGGCATCAATACGGAAACGATTGTCAGTCCTCTCGCCTACCAGCCACACTATTTCTTCGCCTGAAGTAACCACCATCACTTTCTTTTTCTCGAACAATGAAAGCTTTCTGTCGCGAAGATAATCACGGACTTTCTTGAATCCCTTCATTCCGAAAGGAACGAACTTGTCGCCGGACTGCCACTTTCGCAGTTTAAGTTCACCACATAGTTTGTCCGCATCAATATAAGCTATATCGTTTCTCTTTGGAACCACAAAACCGGAATCTGCCTTAAGCCTTCTCACACTGAGTTTGACGTTATCATCCTCCGAGTCCTTTTTCTTCAGCAAAAGACTGTTTCTGTCCCTCAGCAATGTCCACTCATTTGCATAGAACATTTTTCCGGATGTAGACTTCAAGCTTCTTTCTATATCTTTTATCTGCGAAGAATTAAATCCCAATGGCGAAAGCCACTCGAACAGGACAGCCTGTGGGGCAACCTCATTCATCAGTTTCTCTATAGAAACAGTATCAGGAGCAACCATTACACGTTCCAATGATGCAGCCATAGAATGTCTGTAAATAGCAGCCACATCGGCCAGACGCGAAGCGGTTTCTGAAACGGAATCACAGAATGAAGGATTTATCTGTTTGAACAACGGTATGATATCAAGCCTTATCTTATTACGTGTATATACATTCTCCAAGTTCGTACTGTCCGTCACATAATCCTGATTCAAAAAGTGCAGATACTCCAAAATATCCTCACGCCCCACTTCAAGCATAGGCCTTACTATAAAACCGTTCTTAGGCATTATCCCTTTCAGACCGTTTATTCCCGTACCACGCGAAAGATTCAGCAGGAATGTTTCCACGCTGTCATCCTTGTGATGCGCCACGGCAATATATGCAGCCTTATGCTTTTGCCTGATTTCATCAAACCAGGCATATCTTAGTTCACGTGCAGCCATTTCTATCGACAATCCATTATTCCTCGCATAATCGACTGTCTGAAAATGCACGACCTCAAGAGGAACAGAAACTTCTGTACACAATGTCCTGACAAAAGCCTCATCCCTGTCCGATTCCTCACCACGTAAATGGAAGTTACAATGTGCAGCCACACAGTCATAACCCAACGACAACAAAACCCTAAGCAAAGCCACCGAATCGGCACCGCCGCTAAGAGCCACAATCAGCCTGTCATCACGGCCGAACAGCTCTTTCTCGTTTATATATCTTTCTATCTTTCGTTTTAGCATACTGCAAATGTATGCATTTTTTGGACGGACAATGTATAAAACAGCATATATTTTATTGCAACAGAAGAATAATATCCTTTAGGAGAAAACCGCCAGACAAACTTTATTATTTAAAAACAATCTAAATAGCTTGCATAAACAGTTACTATCTTCTATCTTTGCCGAAAAATACAAAATCAATGAAACTATCTGAACTCAAAACCGGAGAAAAAGGAGTTATAGTAAAAGTATTGGGACACGGAGGTTTCCGCCGCAGGATAATCGAAATGGGATTTATCAAAGGGAAAACCGTGGAAGTGATACTGAACGCTCCGCTTAAAGACCCTATCAAATACAAAATAATGGGATATGAAATATCATTACGCCGTCAGGAAGCGGAAATGATAGAGATAATCAGTGAGGAAGAAGCACGCAACACCAATTCGGCTACATCGCTGTATGACCCGATATCGGAAAATATCCCTGTAACAGAAGAACAGATGAAAGCCCTTGCACAAGGGAAACGACGCACTATAAACGTAGCTTTGGTGGGAAACCCGAACTGCGGAAAGACCTCCTTATTTAATATCGCATCAGGCGCACACGAGCATGTAGGCAACTATAGCGGCGTAACAGTGGATGCCAAGGAAGGTTTCTTCGACTTCCAGGGCTATCATTTCCGACTTGTCGACTTGCCGGGAACATACTCCCTTTCGGCCTACAGTCCGGAAGAGCTTTACGTCAGAAAACATATCATAGAAGAGACTCCGGACGTGATAATCAACGTGGTGGACTCAGGAAACATAGAGCGCAACCTGTACCTCACAACCCAGCTCATTGACATGAACGTGAGAATGGTCATCGCACTGAACATGTACGATGCACTTCAGAACAGCGGCAACACTCTTGACATAAAGAAACTGAGCCAGTTGCTCGGAGTACCAGCCGTACCTACAATAAGCCGTACGGGCGAAGGTATAGACGAACTGTTCCACGTCATTATCGGGCTGTACGAAGGCGCCGACTTCATGGGACAGAAAGAGGAGATACAGAATGAGGCACTTCAGGAATACCGCAAATGGCACGACGCTTATGTGCCTGACCACAAATACGGAAGCCACAAGGAGGAAGAAAACGATTTTACTCCAAAGAACTTTATCCGACATATCCATATCAACCATGGTCCTGAACTGGAAAGAAGTATAGAGGCCGTAAAGAAGGAAATCGGAAAGATAGAGAATATCAGACATAAATACTCCACACGTTTTCTGGCTATAAAGATGCTTGAAAACGACAAAGATATAGAGCGCCGTATCATTTCCGATATGCCTAACGCCGACACCATAATTGACATCAGAAACAAAGAGGCTGAAAGGCTGAAGGCGGTAATGAACGAGGACAGCGAACAGGCTATAACGGATGCCAAATACGGTTTCATATCCGGAGCACTGAAAGAAACATATACGGACAACAACCAGAATACAGAGATGTTCACCCGGATAGTGGACAGCATCGTGACTCACAGAATCTGGGGCTTCCCTATCTTCTTCATATTCCTGTACATCATGTTCGAAGGTACGTTCGTCATAGGCGACTACCCTATGCAGGCCATAGAATGGTTGGTTGGCGTAATAGCGCAGGCTGCCGAATCATTCATGCCGGAAGGACCACTGAAAGACCTTGTCATTGACGGTATCATAGGAGGTGTGGGAGGTGTGATAGTGTTCCTTCCAAACATCCTCATACTGTATATGTTCATATCCATAATGGAAGATTCAGGCTATATGGCACGTGCGGCGTTCATCATGGACAAGATAATGCACAAGATGGGCCTTCACGGAAAATCATTCATTCCTCTTATCATGGGATTCGGATGTAACGTACCTGCCATAATGGGTTCACGCATCATAGAAAGCCGCAAGTCAAGACTCGTCACAATGCTTATCACCCCACTCATGTCGTGCAGCGCACGTCTGCCAATCTATCTGATACTTATCGGAGCATTCTTCCAGAGCCACGCCAGCCTTGTATTGCTCGGCATTTACAGTATCGGCATCATATTGGCTATAATCATGGCAAGGGTATTCAGCAAATTCATAGTGAAGGATGACGATACACCGTTCGTAATGGAGTTGCCGCCTTACAGAATGCCTACAGCCAAATCCGTGTTAAGACATACATGGGAGAAAGGTGTGCAATATCTGAAAAAGATGGGAGGTATAATAATGGTGGCATCCATCATCATATGGTTCTTAGGATATTATCCGAACCATGAGCAATACTCCACACAGGCAGAACAGCAGGAGAACTCATACATCGGCCAGATAGGTAAAGCCATCGAGCCGGTGATTGAGCCTCTCGGTTTCGACTGGAAGATGGGAATAGGAATACTCTCCGGAGTAGGTGCCAAGGAGCTTGTAGTAAGCACATTAGGCGTGTTATATGCCGGCGATGAGGAAGTAAGTAGTGAGAACCTTGCAGAACGGTTGAACATTACCCCACTGGTAGCTTTCGGCTACATGCTGTTTACTCTGATATATTTCCCTTGCGTAGCTACGATAGTGGCCATAAAGCAGGAATCGGGAAGTTGGAAATGGGCAGTCTTTGCCGCTGTATATACTACAGTCCTGGCCTGGATAGTTTCATTCCTTGTATTTCAAATCGGAAAACTCTTCATGTAGATGGATATACAGACTATAATAATAGGTATAATAATAATTCTGTGTATGTGTTTCGTAGGACTCCGCATATACAGACTGTTATCCGGCAAAGGTAAGTCCGCCTGCGATTCATGTGCCGGATGCGCACTCAAAAATGCATGCGAAAAGAAAGTGGAAAATGTAAAGAAATAAAGCTCTGAACGAACCGGCATTTTCTCTATCTACAGACTTTGTTTTTGTAAATACAACTTATATTTATAAAAACAAAGTCTGTTTTTATATATCTATAATCTATATATAGAGAAAATGAACCGATGAAATCATTTTAATGCAAGCATTCGAACAAGATTTAAACGCCTTTTAAATACTGTTTAAATACCATTTAAAAATCTTTTTAAGGTAATTAAATCTAAGGACAATATTCGTTTACATCAATATCCGATACATATTTGTTCCATCAATTAATAATTTTATTTATGTTTGCATGAAAAACAAAAACAATATCCAATATGAATCAAATTTCTCAGTTAAATGAACACAACAAGCAGGAATACCCTCCTATGCACACCTGCGAGCACATAGTGAACCGAACAATGATAAACCTCTTCGGATGCGGAAGAGCAGTATCGGCACATATTGAAAAGAAGAAAAGCAAACTGGACTATGCCTTGCCTCAAGCATTGAGCGACAAAGACATCACTAAAATAGAAGAAACAGTAAACAGCGTTATAGCACAACACTTAGACGTGACTGTAGAGTATATAACGCAGAAAGAAGCCGTAGGACGCTTCGACATGAAACGACTGCCGGAAAATGCATCCGACACTGTCAGAATTGTGAAAGTAGGCGATTATGATGAATGCCTGTGCATAGGACTTCACGTAAACAATACCTCCGAGATAGGAACATTCAAAATTATCAGCCACGACTACAACGACGGTATTTTAAGAATTAGATTTAAACTGATATGAAGCATTCAAATAAAAGAAGAAAGAAAAAAGGCAATAGCGGTATGAAGTGGAAACTCCTGATACTTACAGCAATAATCTTAGGCGCAGGAGCATATTATATCTACTCTTCAAACGGAATGAGAGTAGAACTGCCGGACAAATCGGATATACAGCAAACATTAAAGAAGACTGCACACGAGGCTGACAAACTGAAAGATGAACTTATCTCTAAGGCGGAAAACATTAAGCCAATAGTTGAGAAAATCAGAACAGGCAACGATACAGAAACAAACACCGTCGAAGCGCCGAAACTGAATTTAGAAATACCCGTATATACATATCCGGGGAGATACAAAAAAGAGATAGTACTTTACAGAACAGGATATACTGTTTCGTATAACGAATACTATAAGAATCCTAACTGGGTGGCATGGGAACTGACCAGAGAAGAAACAAAGGGAGAAACGGAAAGATACGACAAATTCATGCCTGACCCTGACCTGCCTGAGCCGAGAGTGGTACACAAAGACTATACTAAAAGCGGATATGACAGGGGACATATGGCTCCGGCAGCAGATATGAAATGGAGCAAACAGGCTATGATAGAGTCATTCTACATGAGCAACATCTGTCCTCAGACAGGCAATCTGAACCGTGGCGACTGGAATGATTTGGAGGAATTATGCAGAGATTGGGCCGAGAAATACGGAAGGATATACATCGCATGCGGCCCAATATTCGATTCCAAATCACCGAAAAGAATTGGTGGACACAAGGTTGCCGTACCTGACAGATTCTTCAAGGTTGTACTTATCTACAATAGAAAGAATCCTATCGCAATGGGATTTATATTCAGGAATATCGCCCATTCACAAGACATAGACAAATACATGGTGACAGTGGACAGTGTGGAAAATGTAACAGGAATGGACTTCTTCTCGAAACTGCCGGACGATGTGGAAAACAGAATAGAGAGTATTATTCCGGAACTGCCTAATAGGAAATGATTTTCAATACCAAGGCTATCATTATATTACTGTTAATCAATATATGAATTCAAAAATTGAAAATGGGATGCGATTTCAAAATAGTAATCGCATCCCATTTTATATCCAATTGGATTCTATTAATTGGAAGACAGTTCGCCTATATAATCAGCATTAATACTTGGTCCTTCAGCGGCTATCTCCCATATTTTTTTTGCTATCCACACAGTACCATCTGTCACCGTAAGATTATCTACTCCAGTTATTAAGGTTTCATAATTTGTTTCTCCAATTTCCACACAATGTTCTTTACTACCTGTTCCTACCAATCCAACTTCACTTATACCATCAGCATAACAAGAGGTAACATGCCCATTATTATATCCGGCAATTGCCCCGGTATAAGTTGATGTTCCAAGTAATGAATCATGAGTAGAATAACAGCCATATACATATGCGGAAGAACTGTTGTTATATGCAACAATTCCGCCTAATGCTTCAGACATTAAGCCATCACCCCCGACAATCGTATATGCAGAATAACTTGCCACGACCTCACCTCGTGAATTATATCCTACTACGCCTCCAAGTCGTGTACTATTTTGGTTAGAAGCATGAGTAATCACACTTCTGTAAACCACGCATTGCGCAACTGTTCCAAAACCGTTTTCCCCAGCTATACCTCCAGCCCAAAAACCAGACACCTTTGCAGTTTCAACCGCACATTGCAAAATACGTCCACTTGTCTTCACTCCACCTTCTTCTGAATTAGAAGCAACTATTCCTCCGGCACGAGAACTTGAACCTGTCGCTGTTATTTGCGTTGTATTTCCCGATACTGTACAATATTCAATTTTCCCGTAATTATAAGCAGAAATACCACCGGCTAAATAACTGCCATTTATTGTAACATTCTGTACATTACAATTATTTACCTGAACACTGTTGTTTCCGGTTATTCCACCTGCATTATTACTTCCTGAAACTGTTGAATTGCTAACAGAACAGCTGTCTATAATACCCAAACTGGCACCGGCAACTACACCTGCAGATGAAGCTCCATCTCCTATAATATTAGCACCGGCAAATACAACATCATGGACTTTAGCGCCTTGGGCAAGTCCTCCAAAGAAGCCCAAATTACCGGTTCCATTCACAGTCAGCCCCGTTATAGTTTTTCCATTACCATCAAAATTTCCGGAATATCCTTCGCCTGTTTTCATACTACTTCCTACGGGTATCCACTCCGCTCCACTAATATAAATATCGGTATCCAATACAATATCTGTAGTCAGCCTGTCTGTACTTTGAGCCCAATTAAACAAATCATCAACGGAACTGATACGCATAACTTTTTTAAACTCACCAGGCTGAATCGTTCCTAAATTTAAAAGATGTCCAGCCTTTAATTCACTCCCATTAGTACCTATACGTTTCCACTCATTACCATTTTCATCATAAAAAGTAATAGTCAATCCTTCGCTTAATACAGCCGGAGCTGTTACAAAATAATAGGTTGAACCTGATGTAAACTCTCCATTAAGCGTTACTTCCGTACCTGCAAATTCATTTTGTACAGTAGCAGCTGGAGTTTCAGAAGAAACATCAATCAGCAGAGTACCGGCCAATGGCTCCCCATTATTTCCACGAAACATGACTTTCTTGATATTATTGCTACCGGTATATCGAAGAGTAAACTTCACCACAGCACAGGTATTCTTGAATTCCAAAGTCTTATCACTTCCGGATTTAGCTACCGATGGATTCAACATCTTTGCAAAACTACCAGTACGAGCCGTCTGTTCAGCAGGTAATGTCGTCGTAATCACATTATCTGAAATAGTAGCTTTACCATCATAAGGGTACAAAGCATAATAGATATCCTGATTATCTTTTGCTGAACCAGTAAATGTTACAGATTGTCCTCTTGTAGAAGTCGTAAATTTGTTATTGCTATCAGGATCAAATAATGATATGGCGTCATCCGCTTCCCATTCTACGGCATTACCAGTTGTTAAAACAGTACGCGAAACAGCATCAATACCTGCTTTGAACTCCATTTTAACCTTTCCTGCATTTAAAGAAGAATCAGTATCGGCAGGTATCTCATCTTCGAAAGGCATTTCATCTTTAGAACAAGATGACAGTAATAATGTTCCTAAAACACGGCATAAAATATCTTCTCATACTCATAATCTCAATTCCATACATAATTATCTTCTACAAATCCGTCGTGGGTTGCCGAACCGGTACTATCAGGATTACTTGTCCCAAGAACAGCACTTTCAATCTCTAAATTTATTACCTGACATTTCGGAGCTTCATAAACTTCCGTTTCCATAATCACATTGTTTGTTTTCATTCTATTTACTTGTTTAATATCGTTTATCAATAATGTAAAGATAAGTATAATTTTTGTAATTATATCAATTTACACCAATTTAATTATAAATTCTCCAATTACCGTCACACCATAATAATAACGAGAAACACTAATTCTGAGCGAAAGTATCAAAAAAGTCATTTGATGCAATAAAATATGCCATAAACCAAACTTTTTGACATAAAAGTTAGGAATTCAATATTATTTAGTTACTTTTGCAAAAATGAATGAAGAAGCCAGAAATAAGACAAACATATGAATGTAGCCATCATAAAATATAATGCAGGAAACATATTCTCTGTGGACTATGCCTTAAAGCGTATAGGAATAACACCTGTCATTACATCGGACAAGGAAACACTGCTTAAAGCTGACAAAGTGATATTCCCGGGAGTGGGTGAAGCGGAAACTACCATGAGATATCTCAAGGAACAGAATCTTGACAACCTGATAAAGAATCTGAAACAACCGGTTCTCGGAATTTGCCTTGGAATGCAGCTGATGTGCAGATATTCAGAAGAAGGGAATACCGACTGCCTCGGTATATTTGACACCGACGTAAAAAGATTCTGTCCGAAAAATCATCACGACAAGGTGCCACACATGGGATGGAACACCATCGACAATACAGTCAGCCCATTGTTCAAAGGTTTTGACAAAAGCGAATATGTGTATTTCGTACATAGCTACTATGTTCCGCTAAACGATTTCACGGCTGCACAGACAAACTATATTCTGCCTTACAGTTCAGCATTGCATAAAGACAACTTTTATGCCACACAGTTCCACCCTGAGAAAAGCGGAAAGACGGGAGAAAGAATACTGCGGAATTTCATAGAACTATAAAACATATTTTATTATGATAGAAATAATTCCAGCCATAGATATAATAGACGGGAAATGTGTCCGTCTTTCAAAAGGTGACTACGACTCAAAGAAAATATATAATGAAAATCCGGTTGAGGTAGCTAAAGAATTTGAAGCATACGGCATAAGACGATTGCATGTGGTGGACCTCGACGGTGCGAAATCAAATCATATTGTCAACTACAGGATTCTGGAGCAGTTAGCCGGAAGGACTTCTCTTATAATTGATTTCGGTGGAGGAATAAAATCGGATGAAGACCTTATTATAGCTTTCGACAATGGAGCACAGATGGTCACCGTAGGCAGCATTGCTGTAAAGAAGCCGGAACTGTTCGGGAAATGGCTGAACAGATACGGCCATGAAAAGATTATCTTGGGAGCCGACGTAAAGGACGGCAAAATCGCCATTAACGGATGGAAGGAAGAAAGCGACATAATGCTTGAAGATTTCCTGAAAGAATACGCATCAAAAGGAGTATCAAAAGTCCTCTGTACCGATATAAGCAAGGACGGAATGATGGAAGGTCCTTCCATAGAACTCTATAAAAGCATAATGGCCAACCACCCCAAAATGCACCTTATAGCCAGCGGAGGAGTAAGCTGTCTGGATGATATTTACAGACTTGACGAGGCGGGCATTCCTGCCGTAGTCTTCGGGAAAGCCATTTATGAAGGCAAAATCAGACTCAAAGATTTGGCCGATTTATCAAACTCTGACAAACAGGACTGAATATGCTTGCAAAAAGAATTATACCATGCCTTGACATAAAGGACGGACAGACCGTGAAAGGTACGAACTTCGTCAATCTTCGTCAGGCCGGCGACCCGGTGGAATTAGGGAAAGCCTATAGCGAACAGGGAGCAGATGAGCTTGTGTATCTTGACATCACAGCGAGCCATGAAGGAAGAAAGACATTCACAGACCTTGTGAAACGGATTGCAGCCCATATAAACATCCCTTTCACCGTTGGAGGAGGAATCAATGAGCTGAGCGATGTAGACAGACTGTTGAACGCCGGAGCCGACAAGGTTTCCATAAACTCGTCTGCCATAAGAAATCCGAAGCTTGTAGATGATATAGCCAAACATTTCGGCTCACAGGTATGTGTGGTGGCTATCGATGCCCGCAGCACTGCCTCCGGATGGAAATGCTATCTGAACGGAGGAAGAGTGGAAACAGACAGATATCTCTACGAATGGGCAAAGGAAGTGAACGAACGAGGTGCAGGAGAAATACTGTTCACAAGTATGGACCACGACGGTGTGAAGACCGGATACGCAAACGAAGCTTTGGCACATCTGAGTGACACGCTCGACATCCCCGTTATAGCATCAGGAGGAGCCGGAAAGATGGAACATTTCAAGGATGCCTTTACTTTAGGGAAAGCCGATGCGGCACTTGCGGCAAGTGTTTTCCATTTCGGAGAGATACCTATAATGAAACTGAAAGAGTATCTTCATGAAGAAGGCATATCAGTCAGACTTTAAATACACTTATACATATTAACCAAAAACTATTATAAATTATGGAATTGAATTTTGACAAAATGAACGGACTCGTTCCGGCCATCATACAGGACAACTACACTCAGAAAGTGCTCATGTTAGGCTTTATGAATGAAGAAGCATATCAGAAAACCGTTGAAACAGGCAAAGTAACTTTCTTCAGCCGCACCAAAAACAGACTATGGACTAAAGGCGAAGAAAGCGGTAACTTTCTGAATGTTGTTTCGATAAAGGCCGATTGCGACAACGACACACTTCTTATTATGGTAAACCCTGTAGGTCCTGTGTGCCACCTTGGTACAGACACTTGCTGGGGCGAAAAGAACGAACAGGATATCATGTTCCTTAAAGAACTTCAGGATTTTATCGACAAGCGCCACGAAGAAATGCCGGAAAAATCATACACTACAAGCCTGTTTAAGTCCGGTGTCAATAAAATGGCGCAGAAAGTAGGCGAAGAAGCCGTTGAAACAATAATCGAGGCTTGCAACGGTACTGACGAAAGACTGATTTATGAGGGAGCCGACCTTATCTATCATCTTATAGTCTTGCTTACTTCAAAAGGTTACCGCATTGAAGATTTGGCAAGAGAACTGAAGGAACGCCACAGTGAAACCTGGAAAAAACATTAATCGATGAGCGAAGAAGCACTTATATCATACAATAATGTAAGCATCTGGCAGCAGGAACAGGAAGTTCTTGAGGGTATTAACTTCAGCATCAATCCCGGCGAGTTTGTCTATCTTATAGGTAAGGTGGGCAGCGGAAAATCTACATTTCTGAAATCAATCTACGGCGAACTTGACATAAAGGACGGTAACGCAACAGTGTTGGGATATGATATGAAAACCATCAAGAGAAAGCATATCCCTGCATTAAGGAGAAGGATAGGTATTGTATTTCAGGACTTTCAGCTTCTTACAGACCGTACGGTAAAAGAAAACCTTGAGTTTGTCCTTAAAGCTACAGGGTGGAAGAACAACAACGATATTCAGACAAGAATATCCGAAGTACTGGCCCAGGTAGGAATGGACACTAAAGGCTACAAGATGCCTAACGAACTGTCAGGGGGCGAACAGCAGCGTATAGTAATTGCAAGAGCTATCCTGAACAAGCCGGAACTGATATTGGCCGATGAGCCTACCGGAAATCTCGACGTAGAAACAGGCCACCGCATAGTGGAACTTCTAAGAGAAATCTGTTCGCAAGGCTCTGCCATAATTATGACCACACATAACATGAATTTGCTCTCTGAATACCCCGGCAAAGTGTACAAATGCGAGTCACACAAGTTAGAAGAGCAGCAAAATTCATAAAAAAAACAAACAGGAGCGTAAAAATGGCATAAAAACAAATAGGAATTGATTATTATTGCTAAATTTGCATTCTGATATTTAATTATTAACAATCCATTAAAATTCGAAACGTAAAATGAAGGTTTTAAAGTTTGGAGGAACATCAGTAGGCTCTGCTCAGAGAATGAAAGATGTTGCCAAATTGATTTCTGACGGTGAGCAGAAAATAGTAGTACTCTCCGCAATGTCGGGTACAACTAACACATTAGTTGAAATTTCGGATTATCTGTACAAGAAAAATCCTGAAGGTGCGAATGAAATCATCAACAAGCTGGAATCAAAGTATAAACAGCATATCGATGAACTTTATTCTACTGAAGAATATAAACAGAAGACATTGGAGTTCGTAAAGTCAGTATTTGACTATATCCGTTCATATACAAAAGACATTTTCACTTTGTTCGAAGAAAAGGTTATCCTTGCACAGGGAGAAATCATTTCTACAAACATGGTGACAAACTACCTTTGCGAACAAGGTATCAACGCAGTTCTTCTCCCTGCACTGGAATATATGCGTACAGACAAGAACAGCGAACCTGACCTGACTTATATCCGTGAGAAATTGGCCCTTCAGCTTGAAGCTAATCCGGGATACGAAATCTATATCACTCAGGGATATATCTGCCGCAACGCTTACGGCGAAATCGACAACCTGCAGAGAGGTGGTAGCGACTATACAGCATCTCTTATCGGTGCTGCTGTCAACGCTTCTGAAATCCAGATTTGGACAGACATCGACGGTATGCATGACAACGACCCTCGTATCGTTGAGAAGACTTCTCCGGTACGTCAGTTACACTTCGAAGAAGCTGCAGAACTGGCTTATTTCGGTGCGAAGATTCTTCACCCTACATGTGTGCAGCCTGCCAAATATGCAAACATCCCTGTAAGACTGCTCAACACTATGGAGCCAAGCGCACCTGGTACTCTTATTTCTAACGAAACAGAGAAAGGCAAAATCAAGGCTGTAGCAGCTAAGGACAATATCACTGCTATCAAGATTAAGTCAAGCCGTATGCTGCTTACTCACGGATTCCTCCGCAAGGTATTCGAAATATTCGAAAGCTACCAGACTGCTATCGACATGGTTTGTACTTCAGAAGTTGGCGTATCGATGTCAATCGACAACACCAAGCACCTCAATGAGATAGTAGACGACCTGAAGAAATACGGTACAGTTACTGTAGACCAGGATATGTGTATCGTATGCGTAGTAGGTGATTTGGAATGGGAAAACGTAGGTTTCGAATCAAGAGCTCTTCAGGCTATGAAAGAAGTTCCTGTTCGTATGATTTCATACGGAGGAAGCAACTACAACATTTCTTTCCTTATCCGTGAAGAAGACAAGAAACGCGCACTGCAGTCTCTGAGCGATGTTTTATTCAATAACAAATAAACATCTATAATATAAAAGCGAATGGCTGTGGATAAAAATATCCAGACCATTCGCTTTTTTCATAAAGATAATAGCTACAAACGAACTTCAAAAAACAGAACATTTTATGAAAGGTACATTCCCTATAGGAAAATTCCGCGAAATGGAAACACCATTCTACTATTATGATGCAAACCTGCTTCGCGAAACTCTCCAGACAATAAAGAATGAGAGTGGCAAATACAACAAGTTCTGCGTTCACTATGCAGTTAAGGCTAATGCCAATCCAAAAATACTTAGCATTATACGCGAAAGCGGACTCGGAGCCGACTGTGTGAGCGGCGGTGAAATCAAGGCGGCCATCAAAGCAGGATTTCCCCCAAGCAAGATTGTATATGCCGGAGTCGGTAAGACAGACTGGGAGATAAACCTCGGACTGGACTATGACATTTTCTGTTTTAATGTAGAATCTGTTCCGGAACTTGAAATAATCAACGAGCTTGCTGCAGCAAAAGGCAAGATTGCAAGAGTGGCTTTCCGTATCAATCCTGATGTGGGCGCACATACACATGCCAATATCACAACCGGTCTGGCAGAAAACAAGTTCGGTATCAGCATGAACGATATGGACTATGTAATCGACCGTGCACTGGAGATGAATAATGTGAAGTTCGTAGGACTTCATTTCCATATAGGTTCTCAGATTCTTGATATGGGCGACTTCGTTGCTCTCTGCAACAGAGTAAACGAACTGCAGGAAAAGCTGTTTGCACGCCAGATTATAGTAGAACACATCAATGTAGGCGGCGGACTCGGTATAGACTATGCTCACCCTAACCGTCAGCCGATACCTGATTTTGCTGAGTACTTCAAGACATATCACAAGCATCTGCGTCTTCGTCCGCAGCAGACACTACATTTCGAATTGGGACGTGCAGTAGTAGGACAGTGCGGTAGTCTTATAACAAAGGTGACATACGTTAAACAGGGAACAAACAAGCAGTTTGCCATCGTTGATGCAGGTATGACAGACCTTATCCGTCCTGCACTCTATCAGGCATACCACAAGATAGAAAACATCACATCGGACGAAGCTGTAGAGGCATACGACGTGGTAGGTCCTATCTGCGAATCATCCGACGTTTTCGGAAAAGCTATCGACCTGAACAAGACTAAGAGAGGCGACCTGATAGCACTCCGTTCAGCCGGAGCATACGGTGAGATAATGGCTTCTGCATACAACTGCAGAACTTTACCTCAAGGATATACTTCCGACGAACTTATTTAAAGAAACAAAACACACACATCAACAGGCTCCTTCATGGTAAAAAAATAAAACCATCGGAGGAGCCTTTTTTCTGAATTTTTTGAACTACTTTTGCATGATTTTTCAGAAAACCTAATAGAAACATGACACACATAGACTACAACTCAGTTATACTAATCATGCAGTCATTCTGCGGACTTCTGTTTTTAGTGCAGTTATATTATTTTCTCGTTCCTTACAGCAGACTGTTCAGGAGCAACAGACAACAGGACAAACTACCCGAGAACACCAACTGTCCCCCACTCTCCGTAATAATGGTGACAAAAGATTCTGCAAGTATGCTCAAGGAAAACCTGCCTTCCATACTCGAACAGGACTATCCGGAGTACGAGGTGATAGTGGTAAATGACGAATCGGCAGGCGAGGACGAAGACATTCTGAAGATTCTGTGCAGCCAGTATCCGCACCTCTACCGCACGTTTATACCGAAATCCGCCAGATATGTAAGCCGGAAGAAACTCGGAATAGCCATGGGAATAAAAGCCAGCAAATATGACTGGATAGTAGTGACCGAACCGTACTGCAATCCTGTAAGCAAAAACTGGCTGAGAAGCATGGCAAGAAACTTCGTACCGGGAACGGACATCGTATTGGGGTACTGCAATTACTACGGCGGCAAAGGCTTCTTCCTTAAAAGAATCATCTCGGACATGCTCATCGTGTCAATGAGATTTTTAGGGAAAGCTATCGGCGGAAATCCATATATGGGAATAGGCAGAAATATGGCATACCGCAAGGATATATACCTAAAGCATAAAGGTTTCTACAACCAGCTTACCCTTTCAAGAGGAGATGACGATTTGTTCATAAACGAGATTGCAGACAGGAACAATACTAAAGTCTGTGCCTGCCCGGACAGCATAATGCGTATGCCGGCACCTAAATACAAGAAAATCTGGAAAGACGATAAAATAAGCTACGAGGTAACAGGAAGCCGTTATAAAGGAACGGCAAGACTCTCCAACAGCATAGAGACATGGTCGGCCATGCTTTTCAATATTTCCGTCATAACATCGTTGTGCATCGGCATAGTATGCAGGGAATGGATATTCACGGCAAGTGTGTGCGCTGCATGGATAATAAGAACCATTGTAGCAATGACTGTTTACTGCAAGACCGCAAAAGCCATGGGAGAGAAAGTTTCTGCATTCCTTTTCATCTACGATTTGCTAAGACCGCTCTACAGCCTGAGTCTGAAAACCGGATATATCACCCGCAACAAGAGTGACTATATGCGCAAATGACAGCACGGCAATCATACTGTTCTATTTATTGAACAGCTCGAATGTAAACTTGCAACCTATCGAAGTAAACTTGCCACGCTCGTTACCTACGAAGATGCCGGCATCGAAGATATGGGTTCCGATACCATATCCTACCTCAAAATAAGGGTTAAGGTGAGGCATAAACAATATACCTGCATATATTCTTTCCTTCTGAATGAAGGAAAGAAGCTTGCTGACAGGGTACAACAATATGAACGGCGACTCATAAGTCATATTTCCGCGCACATAATGGCTCGAAGCATTGTACCATCTGCTGTCCAGCATCTGGAAAGTTCCCCCGATATCGTCATTCCATCCCTGCGGAAGATTTCTGTTCGAGAAGTTTACATAATCCACAAAGTACATATCCTCCTGATTGAGGAAGAAACCGCACCCTATGTGATAGGCTATGTGGTGTATATTCCTTACCTTTATAACCTGCTCTGCCGAAAGTTCCAGTCTTTCATACTCGCCCGAACTCTTGAACACACGGATTCCCCTTTCATAATCGGCTATAAAGGTCGGGTAATACGAGCCTACGTTCACCTTTCTGTTGCCGTTCATATAGTAATACATTCCCGGAGTCCATTCCACACGCAAGCGCGGCGCAAAACTGTTATACCGCGAACGTACTCTTGCATCAAGTTCGGGAGTACTTTTCGTGTATCTCCAGTGCATGGACAGACCGGTCCACAAGCTGAGCCCGTTCACTATCTCTATATTGTGCGAAAGGTTTACATAGATATCCTTGAAGTAATCCAGGTCAAGACCGTCGAACGAGAAAGTACTGTCAGGCATAGCCTTAAGCTGGTCGAGCACCACACTACTGTAGATTCTGTTACCGTTTCCCACATGCAGCTCCACCGCCCCATGCTTACGCGGATTATAGACATACTCGGCATCGACCTTTGCATACAGCTCCTTCTTCGTAAAGTTGAAACCTATCTGCGGAGCTATCCTCAAAAGTCGTCCGTCGTAGAACAGGTTGTTATATTTGTAAGATTGTCTGTAAGATATACCGTTGCGGTGACTGTAGCTGAGGAGCAACGGGTTTATGATAGGCGAACAGTTGATACTACCTACTTTCGGAAGGTCGATATCATAGGAATTGATAAGCGCATCACCCACCTGTCCGAGAAATACCTGACTTTTAGGCTTATTCAGATTGTCAATAGAATCCTGTATCTGCTTCTGCCTGCTCTCAGTCCTGCGCTCAATCTTGTCCTTGTACATAAGTTCCTCTTCATCCGTAAGAGGGAAAGGCCTCATTCTTGAAAACGAGTCTATGTCCGTAACAAGCCGGCTGGTGTCACACGTCAGAGTGTATGAGCTTGACAGATTATACTTGTTTCTGTCCTTTTTAAGTCGCATAACCTCTCCTTGTTCGGCAAATTTCACTTCCGTATAATCCATCCAACCGGAATACTGCATCTGCAGATGGTTCTTCAGAAATCTGAAATGGATGTCAATATCCATATAACACGGAAGATATTTCGTCTGAGGCGTATTGCCCATGAATGCCTTAATCCTGAAGTCAACAAGGTCATACTCTCCGCTGAAATCGAAACTATATACAGACCAGTCGTCGGCATACAGCCATATATATCCTTCCACCAACTTAGTACTCTTGTACTTTGGTTGCACACGTATCTTGTAACAGTTTTTGTTGTCTATCACCGTCCAGCTGTCTAGTATATATTTATAATGTATCTTCGACTGGCTGTTAAGCGGCGACATCACCTTGTCCCCCATCAGCGACGATGAATAGATATTGAACTTCATATAGTCCATAATATCGAACACACGCCCCTTCTGGCTCTTGAAGGTCGATACCATAGCCTTAATCTTTCTGTCGTAAATGGACGGAGCCGTATATTGAAGTTCACTGATGGATTCGTGCATATAATTGCTTATACTATCCTCGAGCTTGAACATCGACGGTATGTACTTTATTATCCTGTTCCTGTGATGCACCGTCACGACACCCTTCAGATAAAGATTTGCCTTAAAACCCTTCACCTCGTTGGAGTATATGGATGCAGACGAATAGACCTTGCCGAGAATCGAGTCGGGAACAACACGGTCCTTGGGAAACAGCGAGATTATATTCTCCGATTTCCCAATAAAAGGCATCATGCAGACAATAAGCAAAAGCAGATGCGTCAATTCAATTCTCAGATATTTGAACATACACCTCATATCAGAAACAAAAATACACAAAACACCTATGAAACTTTTATTTTTAATCGTAAAAAGAGTTTTTTTTAATTTTTATTCTTACCTTTGTGCTATATAACACGTTTTTATAACATCTATGGTGAAAAAAGAATTATCTGAAACTGAGATTGCCGAGAGTATTCCCGATTTATGGCAACCATTAACAGACGCTCAAAAAGATTATTTAGCGCAGAACTTCACAATACAGAAGTACAAGAAAAACGAAACTATATATTGTGAAGGAGAAACACCTAAGCACTTGATGTGCCTGCTGAAAGGGAAAGTGAAGATATATAAAGACGGGGTCGGCGGAAGAAGCCAGATAATAAGGGTTATCAAAGACAAAGAATACTTCGCTTACAGAGCGTATTTTGCCAACGAAAACTTTGTTACCGCAGCTGCTGCATTCGAGCCTTGCACAATATGTCTGATACCGATGACATGCATAGTGAAACTTCTTGAAGAAAATGCCGAATTAGGACTGTTCTTCATCAGACAGTTGTCCATCGACTTAGGTATTTCGGACGAAAGAACAGTAAGCCTTACACAGAAGCACATACGCGGAAGACTGGCTGAATCGCTGCTGTTCCTCAAAGATACATACGGAGTGGAAGAAGACCAGTGTACGCTGAGTATCTATCTCTCGCGCGAAGACCTGGCAAACCTCTCGAACATGACTACTTCGAATGCCATTCGCACACTGTCAAACTTTGCTTCCGAAAAACTTATAATCATTGACGGAAGAAAGATAAAACTTATCGACGAAGAGAAACTGAAGAAAATAAGCAAAATAGGCTAAACCGCCAAAGATGATATTTGGAAACGAAATGTCCGATACATAGGAGCAAACCTTGTATCTGACATTTCGTTTTTGTTTTCAGATATCTCCTAAAAGGATAAGACTGAATTTGCCGTTTCATTCCCGGAAACGCCGAAACAGACTTGGCGTTACACGAACGTGTAACGGGTGGAACACGAGCGTGTCACGCGCGTAACACGAACGTGCAACGGGCGTAACACGTACGTGTTACGGTTTCTTTTCTTAGAAATTTCACGGAAAATGCACGTCCACTTTACTATTCGTATCGGATTGAACGTGCCGGATGAATCCTGCTTATGAGATAAGAAGGTCCTACAAGCATCAGAACAGACACTATCAGCGTAAAGACATTCAGCAGAATGTAGACAAGGATATTCAGCTCTATAGGGACAGAGCTTACATAATATACAGTAGGGTCAAGCTTTATCGGCTCGAAGAAATATTGTATCAGACAGAGCGACAGACCTATCACATTCCCCCACAGCATCCCCCTTCCTATCAGAAACACGGAGAACGAGAGGAAGATTTTCCTGATGGAATTATTGTCGGCTCCCATAGCCTTCAGCACTCCAATCATATTCGTACGCTCAAGGATTATTATCAGCAGACCGGAAATCATGGTAAATCCTGCCACTCCGGTCATAAGTATCAGGATTACCCACACATTGAGGTCGAGCAAATCCAGCCATGCAAAAATCTGCGGATTGGCTTCGACAATGGTACGCGAGAAATAGCTCTGCCCGTACTTGTCGGAAGCCTCGAACAGGCCGGTGCGGATATCGTCGTTCACGGCATCAATGCGCGAATAGTCGTCCACGTCTATTTCTATACCGCTCACCTGGTCCGGCTCCCATTTGTTCAGGCGGTTAACGGTATAAATATCTGTAAGAAGAAAATAATCGTCGAAAGCGGAGAAGTTGGTCTGATAGATAGCAGAAACCGTAAGTCTGCGGGCACGCACATTGTCATCTACATAGTAAGTGTAAATCCTGTCACCGGTCTTGAGATGCAGCTTGTCGGCCATTGACTTCGATATCAGCACCCTGTTCGTGGCCGCCGTATCTGTAAACTCAGGTATTTCCCCATCGATGATATGCTTACGGATATAGCTGAGGTCATACTCCTGCCCCACTCCTTTCACCACCATACCCTGGAAACTATCGTCTGTCATTATCATTCCCGGCTTGACGGAATAACGCTGCACATGGCTGATGTCCGGTTTCACGGACAGTGTCTCCATTAGGCTGTCGCCGGCAGCAATGGGTGCGGTCATATAAAGCTGTGCATCATCAAGACTGGTCACTATAACCTCCGATGCAAGCCCCACCACCTTGTCGCGCACCTGATTCTTGAAGCCGATAACCACCGCTACCGATACTATCATTACGGCAAGGCCAATAGAAATGCCGGCCATGGCAATGCGCACAGCCGGCTTTGATACCTCTTTACTACCGTCGTTATTCTTGTATATACGACGCGCTATAAATAGTTTCCAGTTCATATGTTATTCGTCTACTCTTCCCGGATATGCCTCCAACGCCTTTCTCAGAACAAAAAGCGCACGAACCAAATCCTCTTTCTTCAGAACGTATGCCAGACGCACTTCGTTCTTGCCCGCACCCGGAGTAGTATAGAAACCGCTGGCAGGAGCAAGCATCACAGTCTCGCCTTCATACTCGAACTCTGACAGACACCACGCGCAAAACTTCTCACTGTCGTCTACAGGCAGTTTTGCCACAGTGTAGAAAGCTCCCATAGGTATAGGCGAGTATACGCCCGGTATTCTGTTCAGTCCGTCTATCAGACACTTTCTGCGTTCCACATATTCGTCGTATGTCTCGCGTGAATATTCTTCCGGTTCGTCAAGCGATGCTTCGGCAGCTATCTGACCTATCAGTGGAGGACTCAGTCTGGCCTGACAGAACTTCATCACCGCCTTGCGCACTTCAGGATTC
Organism: uncultured Bacteroides sp.; assembly: GCA_900544075.1. GTDB lineage: Bacteria > Bacteroidota > Bacteroidia > Bacteroidales > Bacteroidaceae > Phocaeicola. Next base: position 32,049 of record UQTJ01000011.1, on the reverse strand, counting down.
TTTGTGATAAGAGCACCGATACGGATACCGCATTCAGAGTATCTCTTTGACACAGAGTCGATAAGGACTACATTCTGTTCTATTCCCTGCAGATGACATGCCGAGATATATGGCGAACCTGTATAGATAAATTCCCTGTAGACTTCGTCCGAGAACAGGAACAAGTCATATTTCTTCACAAGGTCGTGAATCTGGTTCATCTCCCTGCGAGTGTAAAGATAGCCTGTCGGATTATTAGGATTACATATCAGAATACCTTTTGTACGCTCGTTTATCAGTTCCTCGAACTTCTCTACCTTAGGCAGCGAGAAGCCCTCCTCTATAGTAGTGGTGACGGTTCTGATTACGGCACCTGCAGAAATGGCAAAAGCCATATAGTTGGCATATGCAGGTTCCGGCACAATGATTTCATCGCCCGGATTAAGACAGCTCATGAAAGCGAACAGCACAGCTTCAGAGCCTCCGGTGGTAATGATAATATCATCAGCCGTAAGGTTTATATCATATTTCTTGTAGTAACCAACCAATTTCTCACGATAGCTCCTATATCCCTGGCTCGGACTGTACTCAAGCACAGTACGGTCTATATTACGAATTGCGTCCAAGGCCGCTCGTGGAGTTGGCAGGTCAGGCTGACCTATATTCAGGTGATACACATGAATCCCTTTCCCTTTCGCAGCTTCGGCCAATGGTGCCAATTTTCTGATTGGCGATTCTGGCATTTCGTTTCCTCTTATGGATATTTGTGGCATAATTTATTATGTTATATAAAATTTTGACTGCAAATATAAACTGATTAGCCAAATAAAACAACTAACAGACAAGAAAGTTTTGTCCGTTTTCGTACACTGTTTACAAATAAATACTATCTTTGTCGAAGTAAATTATATGTACTATTTAAATAAAAAAACGTAAAACGACATGATGCATAATTGGTTTGAATGCAAAATCAGATACGAGAAAGTAGCAGAAAACGGCATGAACAAGAAGGTGACAGAGCCTTATTTAGTAGATGCACTGAGCTTTACAGAAGCTGAATCAAGAATAATAGAAGAGATTACACCATTCATAAGCGGAGAGTTTACCGTTTCTGACATAAAGAGAGCAAACTACAGCGAACTCTTTTTCTGCGAGGACGATGAAGCCGACAAATGGTATAAATGCAAGCTCTATTTCATAACCCTCGACGAAAAGAGCGGAGCTGAAAAGAAAACAGCTACCAATGTACTTGTACAGGCTGCCGACCTGAAGGACTCTATCAAGAAACTGGACGAAGGCATGAAAGGTACAATGGCAGACTACGTGATAGCATCAGTAGCCGAAACAGCCATAATGGATGTTTATCCATACTCGGCAGAACCGGACGTGAAACCGGAATTCCCGGATGCAGCAAACAGATAAGAAAAGAAATCAATCATGGATATTAAAGCAATATTGAGTGAAATAAAAGCAGAGTTGCCACAGACCACACAACTCGTTGCCGTATCGAAGTTCCACCCTGCCGAAGCCATTAAGGAGGCATACGATGCAGGACAGAGAATCTTCGGAGAAAGCAAAGTGCAAGAGTTGGAGGAAAAGCATACAGTCCTTCCGCAAAACATAGAATGGCATTTCATAGGTCACTTGCAGACTAACAAAGTGAAGTACATTGCACCTTATATATCTATGATTCATGCCGTTGATTCCTACAAGCTGCTTGCCGAAATAAACAAGCAGGCTGCAAAAGCAGACAGAGTAATACCATGCCTGCTGGAAATACACATTGCCAAGGAAGAGACAAAATTCGGATTCACTCCGGAAGAATGTACGGAGATGCTCAATGAAGGCAGCTGGAAAGAACTCAAAAATGTATGCATAAGTGGAATCATGGGTATGGCCACTAACACCGATGATGACGCAATGATAGAAAGCGAGTTTACAAAGCTTGCGGCATACTTCAACGAGTTGAAATCAACGTTCTTCAAGGACTGCAATTCATTCAAAGAATTGTCGATGGGAATGTCCGACGACTATCATCTGGCAATAAAGCATGGCAGCACACTCGTAAGAATCGGAAGTAAAATATTCGGAATGAGAAACTATTAAAATCATATTTATATTATGACACAATTAACAACAACTTTTGCAGGATTAAAACTGAAGAATCCTGTTATCGTGAGCAGTTCAGGTCTTACAAACAGCGTAGAGAAAATCAAGAAACTGGAAGCTGCAGGTGCCGGCGCCGTTGTTCTGAAATCTGTATTCGAGGAACAAATCAGCATACAGGCAGGACAGATGAGCGGTTACGGTGCTCCTGAAGCGGACGATTATCTTAATGCATATGTACGTTCGAATGCACTTAACGAGCATATCGAGCTAATCAAAGAGGCTAAAAAAGCATGCAGCATACCTGTGATAGCAAGTATCAACTGCTATTCTACAAGCGAATGGACAGACTTTGCAAAACATATGGAAGAAGCCGGAGCCGATGCACTGGAAATCAATATCCTTTCATTGCAGTCGGACAAAGACTATACTTACGGAAGTTTCGAGCAGATGCACATCGACGTACTGAAGAATATCAAGAAAGCAGTAAGCATTCCTGTAATAATGAAACTCGGCAGCAACCTTACAAACCCTGTGGCCCTTATCAACCAGCTTTATGCCAACGGAGCTGCAGCAGTGGTGCTGTTCAACCGTTTCTATCAGCCGGACATCAACATCGACACAATGACTTTCACAAGCACAAATGTGATGAGCGAATCGAATGAGCTTGCAGAAAAAATCAGATGGACAGCCATCGCATCGGCAGAAGTTCCTCAGATAGACTATGCTATCTCAGGCGGTGTACACTGTGGTAAGGGAGTAATCAAGTCTATTCTTGCCGGAGCAAGTGCAGTGGAAGTGTGCAGCGCTATCTACAAGTACGGCGAAAAGGAAATAGCTGAAATGACAAAAGAACTCTCTGCTTGGATGGAATCAAAAGGCTACGAAAGCATTGAAAGCATGAAGGGAGTCATGAACGCAAAGGCTGCCGGAAGCATTAATCCATTCGAAAGAACACAGTTCATGAAATACTACAGCAACCACGAGTGATGTAAGAAATACTTATAAGTTGAAATAAAACCGGAGAGGTGTTCCCGACAATAGTTAAAAAAGATTATAAAAGCTATTTATCGAGAACACCTTTCATTTTATTACGTTTTATTGACAAATAATTTGAAAACTTATAACTAAATCGTATATTTGCACAACACACTGAATTTTGTGCACACTCAAAAAAACAATTATGGAAAAAAGTTTCATAGCTTTCATAGAAGAAAGTATCAAGAAAAACTGGGACCTTGACGCTCTTACCGACTATAAGGGAGCTACACTTCAATACAAGGACGTAGCCAGAAAAATCGAAAAACTTCATATTCTTTTAGAAGAAAGTGGCGTAAAACCCGGAGACAAGGTGGCATTATGCGGAAGAAACAGTTCTCACTGGGGAGTAGCATTCCTGGCAATCCTAACTTACGGAGCCTTGGCTGTTCCTATTCTGCATGAGTTCAAGCCGGACAATGTCCACAACATTGTAAACCACTCTGACGCACGCATACTGTTCGTGGGCGACATGGCATGGGAAAACCTCAACGAAGCAGAAATGCCTGCACTCGAAGGTATCATCCTTATGACAGACTTCACCCTATTGGTATGCCGTAGCGAGAAGCTCCTGTACGCTAGAGAGCATCTGAACGAAATGTTCGGAAAGAAATTCCCTAAGAATTTCAGACGCGAGCATGTGTCCTACCGTCGCGACAATCCTGAGGAACTTGCCATAATCAACTACACTTCAGGTACAACAAGTTTCTCAAAGGGAGTTATGCTTCCTTACAGGTCGCTGTGGTCTAACACCCAGTTTGCATTCGAAGTATTGACCCTCAAACCGGGTGACAAGGTTATATCAATACTTCCTATGGCACATATGTACGGTCTGGCATTCGAGTTCATATACGAAATGTGTTCGGGATGTCACATATACTTCCTTACACGTATGCCAAGCCCGAAAATCATCTTCCAGGCATTTGCAGATGTAAAACCTAACATAGTAATTTCAGTACCTCTGATTATAGAGAAAATCATCAAGAAGAATGTGCTTCCTAAACTGGAAACACTCAAGATGAAGATTCTCCTGAAAGTGCCTATCATCAACGACAAGATAAAGGCTGCCGTAAGAGAACACATGGTACAGGCATTCGGAGGAAACTTCTACGAAGTGATTATCGGTGGTGCGGCATTCAATCAGGATGTAGAGAAACTGCTCAGAGATATCGAATTCCCTTATACTGTCGGTTACGGAATGACGGAATGTGGTCCGATAATCTGTTATGAAGACTGGAAACGCTTCAAACCGGGCTCATGCGGCAAGGCAGCTCCGCGCATGGAAGTAAGAATAGACAGTCCGGACCCGGCCAACATTGTAGGCGAAATCATAACAAGAGGTGACAATGTGATGCTCGGCTATTACAAGAATCCTGAAGCTACCGCACAGGCCATAGACAAAGACGGATGGCTGCACACCGGCGACTTGGGTATAATGGACGAAAATGGCAACATCACCATAAAAGGACGTAGCAAGAACATGCTCCTCGGTCCTTCCGGTCAGAACATATATCCGGAAGAAATAGAAGACAAGCTGAACAACCTTCCTTTCGTATGCGAAAGTATTGTCATACAGCAGGAAGACCACAAACTGGCAGCTCTGATTTATCCGGATTTCGACGATGCATACGCACACGGTATGAGCGCGAGCGATATAGAAAAGGCTATGGAGGAAAACCGCGTAGCCCTGAACTCGGAACTCCCGGCATACTCTCAGATAGCACGCGTGAAGATATATCCGGAAGAATTCGAGAAGACACCAAAGAAGAGTATCAAACGCTTCTTGTATCAAGACGTCAAATAATCAATGAAAAAACACTCTACTAATATCATCACGTTCCTGTCAGTCATGGCACTGACAGGAACTGTATTTTCCCCCATACACGCCCAGGAATACGGTCTGAAAAAGGGGAAGAACATTTCTCTGAGTATAAAAGGTCCGAAGGACGAAAACCGCAACACGTATTTCAATCTCGGTCTGTTCAGCAATTACCAGAATCTTACGGGAGCCAGCGTAAACATTATTTCCGATGTTGTCCATCAGAAAACGTCCGGCTTTCAGGCTTCAGGATTCGTAAACATAGTTGGTAACAGAAGTTCGGGAATGCAAGTTGCAGGACTGGCCAACATTTCGGGAATAAAATCTCACGGTGTACGAGTGGCCGGGTTGTTCAACATCAGCGGAAGGGCTTCTTATGCCGTACAGATATCCGGTATAGGAAACATAGCCGGCAACAATCAGAAAGGATTTATGCTTACAGGACTTATAAATATGAGTTCGGTCAACAATAAAGGATGTCTTATATCAGGTCTGGCAAATATCTCAGGAAATGAACAGAGAGCCATTGCCATAAGCGGCATGACAAACGTGAGCGGAAACGACATGCACGGAGCACAGATTTCATCGCTTATGAACATAGCAGGCAACGAGAACAAAGGTCTGCAGTTAGCGGCACTGAGCAATGTCAGCGTAACAAACAAAGGTGTACAGATAGGCGGTATAGCCAACTACTCCGGCGATAACAAGGGACTGCAATTAGGATTCTCAAACGTAAGCAACAAGTGCAGCAAAGGTGTACAGATAGGTTTTCTGAATATCAATGGCGACAGTTGCGCACGCCAGGTAGGTATTATCAATCTGAAACCGCAGACAAGAGTTCAGATGATAGTTTCGGGAGGAAATCTTTATAAATCCAACGTTGAGGTAAGATTCAGAAACAAACTGATATATACGCAGTTGGGCGCAGGCATGATTCTTGGTGAAATTACCGACAAGGCTTCCGTGGCCGGCATATACAGAACCGGACTTGCCTTCCCTCTATTGAAAGAAAAGCTATATCTGAATACAGATATTGGCTACAGCCATATCGAAACACTTGGAAACAAAAATATCCCCGACCGGTTATACGCCATCCAGCCACGCATCGGACTGGAATATAACCCTCTGAAAAAATTAGGTATTTTCATTGCCGGCGGATATTCATGGACAAGGACATATAAACACAATCTGCCCTACTCCAAAAATCCAACGGTCGAAGCAGGACTGGTGCTGTTCTGAAAAGACTTTGAACGGTATTTAAACAGTGTTTAAAAGCTGTTTAAATACCATTCAAAGTATATATTTGATGATTAAATTCCAACTAATCCTGCATCAAAGGCTTCAGCACCTTTTCAGCACAAATATATCCTTCTTCGTAAAGTTCCATAAGTTTCTTTATATCCTTTTCTATACGGTTTACAACGACTTTCTTTTCCGGACGTATTGCTATTATCCGGCCTTCATCCTCCATTTTTTCTATCATCTCCAGTTGTTCGTTATAAACCCGGCAACGGTTACTCAGCAGAACTCGCAAACGTGGATATCTTGTATATATGAAATGCGGCACCTTTATGTCTCTTTCGGTCTTACGATAACCACGATTACGCGTGAGTACAACAACATTCTTATCATACCCCTGCTCTATCGCTCTCATTACAGGGATAGAATCTATGATTCCTCCATCCAGCATAGGGCGACCGTCGACATACACTATCGGACAGACATACGGCAGACTGCTTGAAGCCTTGGCTATGCGCAACAGGCGTTCCTTGTCATGCTTCTCCTCAAGATAGCAGGCTCTGCCCGTCACACAGTTAGTGGTAACCATCTCAAACCGGTTTGGATTCTTCATGTATGCAGCGTAATCATACGGAAGGATTTCCTCTGGAAACAGCTCATACAGAAGTTTCTGGTCTAAAATACTCCGTTGATGAAAAAGATGTTTGAAGCTTATATAGTTATACTTTTCAAGCATATCAATATTACTGTATCTGGCACGGCCTCGCTGATGCGACATATACGAAAGTCCGTTACACGCTCCGGCAGACACTCCTACCCCGTAAGGAAATTCTATATTATTATCCATCATAAAATCAAGCACGCCACAGGTAAAGACACCACGCATGCCACCGCCTTCAAGCACTAAGCCCATTTTACTAAAATCTACTTTCATAACATTTTTCTTTTAAAACAGACACGCCAAATGCAAATATATGTTTTTTCAAGACATTCAGATAGAAAATAAGACATTTTTTTCTTACTTTTGCAACATAAATATCAAATTATTGAAACAACTGTGTAATATTATAGCTATGTTTGAAACCTTAACATACCAAAAACGTCGCCAGGCCCTAAGAGAAAGAATGAGCAACGGACTTATTCTGATTCTCGGCAACAATGAGACTCCGGCAAACTACCCTGACAATACATACAGATTCAGACAGGACAGTTCATTCCTTTATTTTTTCGGACACTCACATCCAGGTTATGCCGGAGTTATCGACATCGACAATAATGAAGAGTATTTCTTCGGCGACGATGTGGATATGGATGACATCATATGGATGGGCCCTCAGCCAAGTATTAAAGAATTGGCTAAAAGAGTGGGTGTAAGCAAGAGTTTTCCGTTTGACAAACTGAAAGATGTAATCGGTAAGGCTCTCTCCCAGAGAAGAAAGGTTCATTTCCTTCCGCCATATCGTTATGACAATATGATGCTCCTGGAAGATCTGACAGGCATTAAGGCATCAATGGTAAAGACTCATGCTTCGGTGGAGTTGATTAAAGCCGTTGTTTCATTGAGAGCGGTTAAGGAACAATGCGAAATCGATGAAATAGACAAGGCCTGCAACATAGGTTACGAGATGCATACCACTGCCATGCGACTCTGCAAACCTGGAGTATCGGAACAATACATCGCTGGTATATTGGAAGGTATTGCAGCCTCATACGGCAGCATGACTTCGTTCGCTACTATCCTTACTCAGAACGGTCAGACTCTACATAATCACGACCACAGCCACATATTGCAGGAAGGCAGACTGATGCTGACTGATGCCGGCGCCGAAAACATAAACAACTACTGCTCTGACCACACGCGCACCATACCTGTGGGAGGGAAATTCACCCAGCGTCAGAAAGATATTTACAACATTGTGTATGCATGTCATGAGAAAGCTCTTGAGCTGGCTAAACCGGGAATAACATATAAGTCTGTACATTTAGATGTCTGCAAGGTTTTAGCTCAAGGACTTAAAGACCTCGGACTGATGAAGGGCAATATAGATGAAGCAGTAGCAGCAGGTGCACACGCTCTGTTTATGCCTCATGGATTAGGACACATGATGGGACTCGACGTTCACGATATGGAGAACCTTGGACAGATTTATGTGGGATATGACGATGAAGTCCGTCCATCCGACCAGTTCGGACTGGCTTCTCTGCGTATGGGACGCCGTCTGCAACCGGGATTTGTCATGACCGATGAGCCTGGATGCTACTTCATTCCGGCACTGATAGACAAATGGAGAGTTGAAGGAATGCATACTGACTTCCTTAATTACGACGTAATAGAGAAATTTAAGGATTTTGGCGGTATCCGTCTGGAGGATGATATTCTCATTACTCCTGAAGGCTCAAGATTTACGGGAGAAAAACGTATTCCTATCAAGGTAGAAGATGTAGAAGAAATAATGAAGGATTAAAAACTTAAAAACTCAAAATTAAAAATGAACAAATTTATCACACTGGCTGCACTTGGACTTTGTTTCTGCAGCATCAACGCTCAGGAAGCGAAAGAGGAGAAAAAAGCTGAAGAAGGCTTTGTGTTTACTACAATCAAGGAAAACCCTATCACATCTATCAAGAACCAGAACCGTTCGAGCACTTGCTGGTCGTTCTCATCTGTTGCATTCTTAGAATCTGAATTGCTACGTCAGGGTAAAGGAGAATTCGACCTTTCAGAAATGTTTATCGTTCACCACACAATGGAAGACCGCGCCGTAAACTATGTACGTTATCACGGTGACGCTTCGTTCTCTCCTGGTGGTAGTTTCGAAGATATGGTAGTTTGCTACGAAAAATATGGTATGGTTCCACAGGATGCTATGCCTGGTATCATGTACGGCGACTCTCTTCCTGTACACAACGAGCTTGATGCAGTAGCAGGAGCATACGTTGAAGCTATCGGTAAAGGTAAATTCTCAAAACTTACTCCGGTATGGAAAGAAGGTTTGCGTTCTATCTATGACACATACCTTGGCGAATGTCCAAAAGAATTTACTTACAAAGGAAAGACTTACACTCCGAGAACATTTGCAGATGAGGTTCTGAAACTGAACATGGATGATTATATCTCTTTGACTTCTTATACTCACCATCCTTTCTACACTCAGTTCAACGTAGAGGTACAGGACAACTGGCGTAACGCTCTTTCTTACAACCTTCCTATAGAAGAACTGATGGAAGTTATGGACAACGCTGTAAGAAAAGGATATACATTCGCTTGGGGTTCTGACGTAAGCGAACAGGGATTTACCCGCGACGGTATCGCTGTATTCCCGGATGCTTCTAAGGGTGCTGAACTTACAGGCTCGGACATGGCTCACTGGTTGGGTCTTAGCGCAGCTGACAAGCGCAAGGAGCTTACAAGCAAACCTCTTCCTGAAGTAACTGTAACTCAGGAAATGCGTCAGACTGCTTTCGACAACTGGGAAACTACTGACGACCACGGTATGCTTATCTACGGTTTGGCTAAGGACCAGAACGGAAAAGAATACTTCATGGTTAAGAACTCTTGGGGTGAAGCTGGAAAATACAAAGGTATATGGTATGCTTCTAAGGCATTCGTTGCTTACAAGACTATGAACATTCTTGTACACAAAGATGCCATTCCTTCAAAAATAGCAAAGAAATTAGGCCTGAAATAATCGTAATATAGACTGATTACAAATAATATGATGCCGGTTTAGTTAATTTTTATACTAAACCGGCATTTTTATTCTTTCTTTTTCCTAACTTTACAAATTGAAACGGGCAAGCATCAAAAAGTTATGCTGCTCCAAATTGAGGAACAATACGTTTCCAACCCATATTACACTCAGGAAAAAAGAAAAAAATAATATAATGAGATACAAATGGAATTATCAACCTCCTACTCTGGAGCAAAGAGAAGAAGCGAGGGCACTGGCAAAGGAAATCGGGATAAGTCCGATACTTTGTCATCTGTTGCGACAGAGAGGAATCAAAACAGCCGATGCGGTAAAGAAATTCTTCCGCCCACAGCTGCATGACCTGCACGACCCGTTCCTGATGAACGACATGGACGCGGCCGTTAAAAGGCTCAACAAGGCTATGGGCAGAAAGGAACGTATCCTGATATACGGCGACTATGATGTTGACGGAACTACTGCGGTGGCATTGGTATATAAGTTCCTCCAGCAATTCTACTCGAATATCGACTATTATATCCCCGACAGATATAACGAAGGATATGGAGTGACAACCAAGGGAGTGGACTATGCATACGAAACCGGAGTAAAACTTGTCATTGTGCTCGACTGCGGAATAAAGGCAGTAGATGAAATAGCCTATGCCAAAGAAAAGGGAATAGACTTCATCATATGCGACCATCACGTTCCCGACGATGTCCTGCCTGATGCAGCGGCCATCCTTAATCCTAAAAGAGCAGACTCTACCTACCCTTACGAACATCTGTCAGGATGTGGCGTGGGATTCAAGTTCATGCAGGCTTTTGCCATGAACAATGGAATCGAGTTTCATCAGCTCACCCCTTTGCTTGACCTCGTAGCCGTAAGTATAGCTTCGGACATCGTTCCTATCATGGGTGAAAACAGAATCCTTGCCTATCACGGTCTGAGACAACTCAATGCAAACCCATGTATGGGGCTGAAAGCCATAATCGACGTATGCGGACTTACTGACAAGGAAATAAACATGAGCGACATTGTGTTCAAGATAGGACCGAGAATCAATGCTTCAGGAAGAATTCAGAAAGGTAAAGAGGCTGTAGACCTGCTGATAGAAAAGGACTACAAGCTGGCTCACGAGAAAGGTAATCTTATAAACAGTTACAATGAACAGCGTAAGGATCTTGACAAGACAATGACCGAAGAGGCAAACAAGATTGTCGATTCACTCGAAAATCTGTCTGAAAGAAGAAGCATCGTAATTTACAACGAGGAATGGCACAAAGGAGTGATTGGTATCGTGGCCTCACGACTGACAGAGATCTACTATCGTCCTGCTGTAGTACTGACACGTACAGAAGGTCTTGCTACAGGGTCGGCACGTTCTGTTTCCGGTTTCGATGTATACAGTGCAATAGAACACTGCCGCGACCTGCTTGAAAACTTTGGCGGTCATACTTATGCTGCCGGACTATCCATGAAGGTAGAAAATGTGGAAGAATTTACAAGACGTTTCGAAGAATATGTAACCAACCATATCCTGCCTGAACAGACCAGCGCAACAATAGACATCGATGCCCAGCTTGATTTCCGCGACATTACTCCGAAATTCTTTTTCGACCTGAAGAAGTTCAACCCGTTCGGACCGGAAAACCACAAACCGGTATTCTCTACGATAAATGTATATGACTACGGCACAAGTAAGGTTGTCGGGCGCGAACAGGAACATATCAAACTTGAACTCGTAGACAACAAATCGAACAATGTTATGAACGGAATTGCTTTCGGACAAAGCTCACAGGTGAGATACATCAAGACCAAGCAATCGTTCAACATCTGCTATACGATAGAAGAGAATTCACACAAGCGCGGTGACATTCAGTTACAGATAGAAGACATTAAGCCAAGCGGATTTTAAATGATAGAAGAATACCGTAAAATACTTAAGGACTATTGGGGATATGACAATTTCCGTGGAATACAGGAGGATATTATCCAGAGTATAGGAAGCGGACGCGACACACTTGGACTGATGCCTACTGGAGGTGGAAAATCCATTACTTTCCAGGTTCCTGCCATGGCTAAAGACGGACTGTGTATTGTCATAACTCCACTGATAGCCTTGATGAAAGACCAGGTGAGAAATCTTCGCGACCGCGGCATAAAAGCCATCGCCATATATTCCGGAATGACTCGCGAGGAGATTATCATAGCACTTGAAAACTGTATTTTCGGCAATTATAAGTTCCTTTACATATCGCCTGAAAGACTCGACACGGAGATTTTCCGTATCAAACTCCGCAGTATGAAAGTCAGCATGATAACCGTTGACGAATCGCACTGCATATCCCAATGGGGCTACGATTTCCGCCCTGCATATCTCAAAATATCAGAAATAAGAAACCTTCTGCCGGACGTTCCCGTTCTGGCACTGACTGCTACAGCCACTCCTGAGGTGGTGAAGGACATACAGCAGCGTCTTGCCTTCAAGGAGGAGAATGTGTTCCGCATGAGTTTCGAGCGCAAGAATCTTGCATACATTGTCCGCCGGACAGAGAGCAAGCAGGAAGAACTTCTTCATATACTGAAGCACGTGGAAGGCTCGGCCATAGTATATGCCCACAACCGCAAACGCACGAAAGAGTATGCCCAGCTATTGAACGAGAAAGGCATTACCGCCACATTCTATCACGCAGGACTAAGCAACGACACTAAGGACCAGCGACAGAAGTCGTGGGTGAAAGGCGAAACCCGTGTGATGGTTGCCACAAACGCGTTCGGTATGGGTATCGACAAGCCGGACGTAAGACTTGTGGTTCATGTAGATACTCCGGACTCGCCAGAGGCATACTTCCAGGAAGCAGGACGTGGAGGACGCGACGGCAAAAAGGCATATGCAGTATTGCTATATTCCAAAAGCGACAAGGCTACTCTGAAGAAAAGAATAGCAGATACATTCCCGGAGAAAGACTATATCCGCACCGTCTACGAACATCTGAACTACTACTATCAGATGGCTATGGGCGACGGGTTAGGCTGTACGAGAGAATTCAACATAGATGAGTTCTGCCGGAACTTCAAGCACTTCCCTATCCAGGTGGACAGTGCCCTGAAAATCCTTACCCGTGCGGGATATTTGGAATATACAGACGAACAGGACAACAATTCGCGTCTGATGTTTACCCTGACAAAGGAGGAACTCTACCGCATCCATGAAACAAGCCCCGAAACAGAGAAGCTGATAAACATTATACTCCGTTCATACACAGGAGTATTCACCGAATATGCCTATATAAACGAGGAAACTCTGTCCCTGCGTTCGGGCATGACGCGCCAGCAGGTGTACGACACTCTGATTTCGCTTACACGCCGACGCATACTCCACTATATACCGGGCAAAAAGACTCCTTATATTATATATACGCGCGAAAGACAGGAGGCCGACCGTCTGGTTTTCACAAAAGAAGTGTATGAAGACAGAAAAGAGAGTTTCATCCACCGTATAGAGGCAATGACAGAATATGCAGAAACGGACGACAAATGCCGCAGCCGTATGCTGCTACTATACTTCGGCGAAAAAAACGAACACAACTGCGGACAGTGCGACGTATGCCTTTCGTCCCACTCGTCAGGCATCAGGCAGGGAATATTCGACGAGATTTCAAGAGCCATCGAAGAAGCCCTAAAAGACAAGGAAATGACTACATCCGAGCTTATGGAGCATATATCATCCTACGAAAAGGAGAATGTAGCAAAAGCGCTGTCATATCTTCTCTCGGAAGAAATAATATATCAGAAAAACGGCAGACTTTCACTGCCAAAATAATCTTATCGCACATATAAAGGCTACAAAAAGTAAGAAAAATCCATTGTGTTATAAAATTTTGATTATATTTGCGCCTACTAACATATAAATCAAAACTTTTTTATCATGGATTACACTAATATCATAGGCGAAAAAATCAAATCGCTAAGAAACATAAAAGAAATCAGTATAGAAGAATTGGCTGAAAACACAGGCTTATCCGTTGACCAGATTACACGAATCGAAGAAAACATCGACATTCCGTCGCTTGCTCCGCTCATCAAGATAGCACGTGCTCTTGGTGTACGCCTTGGCACTTTCCTCGACGACCAGGACAGCGAGTCAGGCCCTGTAGTTTGCCGCAAGGGAGAAGCCGACGACACTATCAGTTTCTCAAACAATGCTACTGATTCTCGCCAGCATATGCACTATCACTCACTTTCTCGCAGCAAGACTGACCGCCACATGGAGCCTTTCATCATAGATATTGATGAGAATGATGAGACTTCATTCAACCAGTCTGCTCACGAAGGTGAAGAATTCATAATGGTGATGAAAGGTATGGTGGAAATCACTTACGGAAAGAACACTTATATTCTTGAAGAAGGCGACACTATTTATTACGACTCTATCGTGCCTCATCATGTTCATGCCTACGAAGGCCAGGCAGCACGCATCCTTGCAGTAATCTATACACCAATCTAATTAAAAGCCGGAAACCATGTTACAGTTATCAGAAAGAACACTTGGCGACTGGCTCGAACATTGGGCCGAAGTCACCCCGGATAAAGAATATATAGTTTATTCCGACCGCAACCTGCGCTTCACATGGAGCCAGTTCAACAAGCGTGTGGACAATATGGCGAAAGGTCTGCTTGCCATCGGAGTGGAAAAAGGAACTCACGTAGGTATTTGGGCTGGAAATGTGCCGGACTGGCTGACTTTCCTCTATGCCTGTGCCAAGATTGGTGCAGTGGCAGTCACCGTCAATACCAACTACAAGCAGGCTGAGTTGGAATATCTCTGCCAGAACTCTGACATGCACACCTTATGTATCGTAAACGGAGAGAAGGACAGCGATTTCGTCCAGATGACATACAATATGCTCCCGGAACTGAAGACTTTCAGCCGCGGACATATGAAGAGCAAACGTTTCCCATGTATGCGCAACGTGGTTTACATCGGTCAGGAGAAATTCAGAGGGATGTACAACACTCCGGAAATACTCCTTCTTGGAAACAACATAGACGATGAGGTTCTTGAAAACGCCAAAAAGCAGGTAAGCTGTCACGACACTGTAAATATGCAATATACCTCAGGTACAACAGGATTTCCGAAAGGAGTAATGTTGAGCCACTATAACATCACAAACAACGGCTTCCTGACAGGTGAACATATGAAGTTTACATCAGACGACAAGCTGTGCGTATGTGTACCGCTGTTCCACTGCTTCGGTGTAGTGCTTGCCACAATGAACTGCCTCACCCACGGATGTACACAAGTCATGTTGGAGCGTTTCGACCCGTTGCTCGTCCTTGCATCAGTACATAAGGAACGCTGTACGGCACTATACGGCGTACCGACAATGTTCATTGCCGAGCTCCACCACCCTATGTTCGATATGTTCGACCTCAGCAGTCTGCGCACCGGTATCATGGCAGGTTCGCTCTGCCCTGTGGAATTGATGCGTCAGGTTGAAGAGAAAATGTTCATGCGTGTCACAAGTGTTTACGGACTGACAGAAGCATCACCGGGTATGACTCACACACGTATAGACGACCCGTTCGAAGTGCGCTGCACAACCGTAGGACGTGATTTCGAATTTACCGAAGTGAAAGTTCTTGACCCTGAGACTGGCGAGGAATGTCCGGTAGGCGTTCAGGGAGAAATGTGTAACCGTGGATATAACACCATGCAGGGTTACTACAAGAATCCTCAGGCAACAGCAGAAGTTATTGACAAAAACGGTTTCCTTCACTCGGGCGACCTCGGCGTGAAAGACGAAAACGGCAACTACCGCATAACAGGACGTATCAAGGATATGATTATCCGTGGAGGTGAGAATATCTATCCGCGCGAAATCGAGGAGTTCCTCTATCAGATGCCGGGAATAAAGGACGTACAGGTGGCAGGTATTCCGTCGAAGAAGTACGGCGAGGCTGTAGGTGCATTCATCATCCTGCACGAAGGATGCGAGATGAACGAATTCGACGTACGCGAGTTCTGCCAGGGCAAGATAGCCAGATACAAGATACCGAAATACATCTTCTTCGTCGATGGTTTCCCTCTGACAGGAAGCGGAAAGATACAGAAATTCAAACTGAAGGACATAGGTCTGGAACTCTGCAAACAGAAAGGTATTGAAATAATCTGACACATATAGGATTCACAGACAGGACATAAGCAATGCCCCTATCACGACTCACACAGGAGAGTATGATAGGGGCATTCTTTGTTTTGGAAGGAAATGCTGTTCCGTATAGTCAATAGTCAGCAAGAATTCCGGAAAATTCTTCGACGCAGAAACCGTAACACGTTCGTGTAACGGGCGGAACACGTAGGTGTAACGGGCGTGACACGTTCGTGTTCCGCGCGCAACACGTACGTGTTACGCCAAGTATGTTTAGGCTTTTCAGAAACTTCCTCCGCCCAAAGCTCTATATAACATTGTATGTATCTGACAATAAGCGATGTTAAGCTCTATTCTCTCAAGTTCGCAGTCAAGATAACGCTCGTCTGCCGAAAGCACATCCAGATAGCCGGCAAAACCGGTCTTGAACAGTTCATTCGCATTATAGATGGCACGATGGTGTATTCGGCTTTCTTCTTCCTTAAGCGATTTTCTGATATTCATCTGCTCCGATGAAGTTATAAGGTCTACCACCTCCAGATACGACCTCAGAACTGTTTCATGATAATCGAGGAGTGCTATGCGCTGACGGCCGTTGGCTTCTTCCCACAAAGCACGTATCTCGTTACGCTTGAATATCGGTGCAGAGATACCGGCTGCTAAATTATATACCATAGAGGCAGGCGAAGCAAACCACTTGTCAAGGCTGAAGGCATTGAAACCCGCTCCACCACCTATCACAAGCGACGGGAAGAACGCCTTACGCGCAGCCGATGCATCCGACTTGCATGCCAAGAGTTCAAGTTCGGCAGCAACGACATCCGGACGGTTGCGCAGAATCT
Source organism: uncultured Bacteroides sp. (assembly GCA_900544075.1). GTDB lineage: Bacteria > Bacteroidota > Bacteroidia > Bacteroidales > Bacteroidaceae > Phocaeicola. The sequence goes on along the minus strand of UQTJ01000011.1, from coordinate 15,182 downwards.
GTGCCGGAATACCTGTTTCCACCGGGAAAGTATAATCGCTTATTTCCTCAAATGATGCACGCTTGATGTCGAAAGGCATACGTCCCAACAAGAGAGCAAATGCACGTTCCGTTTCAGCTATCTGCTGTTCTGTGTCGAGAAGCATTTCCTCAAGTTTCAAACGGCGCGAACGGAACTGGTCTACAGAAAGTCTTGACTCCTCGCCCTCGTTCATAAGCTCATTGGCAAGGAGATAAGAAGCAGCGGTCTTGCGGATAGCCTCTTCAAGAACGTATTGTTTCTTATCAAGTCCTACGAGTTTATAATACACATCTGCCACTTCGCCCACGAGCATAGTCTGCGCCAGGCGTTGAGCCTCAACAGATTTCATCCAGCGAGATACAGCCGAACGCTTCTTGTCGGTGAGTTTTCCCCATATATCGGCCTCCCACTGGAAGTTAAGTCCCAAGTTAAGATTCTTGTATGGGTCAGGAATATGCTTGTCCTTTGCCAAATCAGGTGTATTGGTAGTGCTGTTTCCCACACCGTCCATGGTATATTCACCGAATCGCTGGATGCCTCCGTCGACACCCAATGAGATTTCAGGAAATAATGCTCCCCTTCCGGCTTTCATCTGTGCACGGGCAATGGAAACATTCTCTATAGTCTTAAGGAAAGAATGATTGTTGGCAAGTGCGGAATCGATATACTCTACCAGATACTTGTCAGGGAAAAACTCTTTCCATGAGATAGAAGCCATAGTGGCTGTATCTGTATCTTCTATAAACGCTTCGGGCAGGTTGAACTTCTCCGTCGGCGCAAGGGAAGGTGCCTTACACCCTCCCATAGCCAGTGCCGAAGCCATAAAAGCTATATATGCAAATTTATTCTTCATCTTCTTCTAAATAGCTGACTTTATTGCGGTTGAGATAAACCGACAGTGTTTCAAATACCAAATATAATCCCGGCACGAGGAAGATACCTACGAATGTACCGATAAACATACCTCCTGCAGCGGCTGTACCGATGGAACGGTTACCCAATGCTCCGGCTCCCGTAGCAAGCACAAGCGGAATAAGACCGCAGATGAATGCGAACGAAGTCATAAGGATAGGACGCAGACGGCTCACGGCTCCCTTGACAGCTGCTTCGAATGGAGTAGCTCCCGCTGCACGGAACTGGTTTGCCATCTCAACGATAAGGATGGCATTCTTACCCAACAGACCGATAAGCATGACAAGTGCCACCTGGGCATAGATATTGTTTTCAAGTCCTGTTACCTGGAGGAAGAAATAAGAACCGAAGATACCTGCAGGCAACGACAGGATGACAGAGAACGGCAGAAGCAAGCTCTCGTACTGTGCTGCAAGAAGCAGATATACGAAGAGCAGACAGATACCGAATATCATAAATGTCTGTCCGCCGGAGTCTTTCTCTTCGCGTGTAACACCCGACCATTCAACATCGTAACCGCGAGGAAGGACTTCCTTACAGATTTCTTCTACTACCTTGATTACCTCACCGGTACTTACTCCACCCTCTCCTTCACCGGTAATAAGTGCGGAAGTAAACATGTTGTAACGTGTAATCTGGCTCGGACCATAGATACGTTCCATAGTCAGAAAGTTGGAATACGGCACCACATTACCGTCGTTGTTCTTGGCATAAAGTTTATAGATGTCTTCCGGATTCATACGGTACTCAGGAGAAGCCTGAATCATAACCTTATACATCTGTCCGAAACGGATGAAGTTTGACGAATAGAAACTACCGATATATGCCTGGAGTGTCTCCATCGACTTGTCGAGGTCTACACCCAACTTGGCAGCCTTAGCCAAATCCACCTTCAGAAGATACTGAGGAAAGTTAGGGTTAAATCCTGAAGTGACACCCTGTATGCGAGGGTCGGCATTCAATCTCTCTACAAGGGTATTTGCCACTTCGGCAAACTCATGAAAATCACCCGCTGTCTTGTCCTGCAGACGAAGCTCAAAACCGCTGGCATTACCGAAGCCCGGAACTGACGGCGGAAGGAAGAACTGGATGTCGGCATCCTTGATGTGCGATACGCGGTCGGCGTATGTACGCATAAGTTCGTCCACTGTCTGCTCTCTTTCATCCCATGGCTTGAGGTTAATCATACCCATACCGTAGCTGGCACCTTCTGTCTCGGTCATAAGACTGTAACCGGCCAGTGTAGAGATACTCTCAATCTCTTCAAGTGGAAGCAGTGCAGCCTGAACCTGACTCAAAGCCTTTTCGCTTCGTTCAACAGTTGCCCCCGGAGGCGCATCGACGTTGATGTATATCATACCCTGGTCTTCATTGGGGATAAATCCTGTAGGGAGAACGAGGTTGATACCGTATGTAGCTGCAAGGAAAAGCAACAGAGTGAGATATGTGAATGAGCGACGGCCGAGGTACTTCGACAATCCGAGATTATAACGGCGTTCAAAACGTCCGTATCCGCGGTTGAACGAAACGAAGAAACGGCGCATAAGAGTTGCCTTCTTCTTTCCGTGAGCAGCCGGACGGAGCAGCATGGCACAAAGTGCAGGTGACAAAGTCAAGGCATTGACACCGGAAATGACGATAGCCACAGCAAGTGTGAGCGAGAACTGACGGTAGAAGATACCCACCGTACCTTCCATGAAACCTACAGGAACGAACACTGCCGACATTACGAGAGTAATGGCAACGATAGCACCACCGATTTCCTTCATAGCTGCCACAGAAGCCTTATATGGAGAGAGTTTCTCATCGTGCATCTTCACATGGACAGCCTCCACCACGACTATGGCATTATCCACCACAATACCAATGGCAAGTACAAGGGCAAACAGAGTAAGCATGTTTATAGAGAAGCCCAAAGCCTGCATGAAGAAGAATGTTCCGACAAGCGACACCGGAACGGCTATGGCAGGAATAAGCGTAGAGCGGAAATCCTGAAGGAAGATATATACCACCACGAACACAAGGAGGAAAGCCTCGACAAGTGTCTTCAGCACTGATGCGATGGAAGCATCGAGGAAGCGCGACACGTCGTATGCAATGTTATATTCCATACCCGGAGCGAAACTGCTTTCCTTGATTTCTGCCATACGGGTCTTGATGTTCTTGATGACCTCGCTGGCGTTGGAACCCGGACGCTGCTTAATCATGATAGATGCCGAAGGACGACCGTCGGTCATGGAAATCATGTTATAGTCCTCAGAGTCGAACTCTATGGTAGCCACATCCTTGAGTCGGAGGAGCGAACCGTCGGGCATGGCCTTCAATACAATCTCGCCATACTCTTCAGGAGTACTGAACTTACCGGTATATTGCAACACGTACTGCAACTGCTGCGGAAGTTTGTCGGAACTGATACCTGTCTTACCCGGTGCAGCCTCGATGTTCTGACGACGGATAGCTTCAGTAACATCCTGCGGCACCATATTATATGCAGCCAGACGACTCGGGTTAAGCCATACACGCATAGCGTAGTCACGGCTACCCATGATTTCCACAAATCCCACACCGTCGATACGTTTCAGCTCGCGGAGGATATTGATATCGGCAAAGTTGTATACGAATTTCTCTGTATGAGTACTGTCGGTACTGAAGATGTTGAGGTACATCAACATACTGTTTACCTCCTTCTCCGTAACCACACCGGCACGGATTACTTCTTCTGGCAACTCATCGAGCACAGTAGTCACACGGTTCTGCACGTTCACCGCAGCCACATCAGGGTCTGTTCCTACCTTGAAATAGATAGTAGTGAGCGACATACCGTCGTTGGTACATACTGTAGTCATATAAGTCATGCCCGGCACACCGTTGATGGCACGTTCGAGCGGAGTAGCTACAGTCTTTGTCATAACATCGGCACTGGCACCCGTATAGCGGGCAGTTACCGTAACGGAAGGCGGCACGATGTCCGGATACTGCGTGATAGGAAGCGACACGATGGCCAGTACTCCCAGGCACACAAACAGTACAGAGATAACCGCCGAGAGAATCGGACGACGAATAAATAACTTGAACATAGGCTGAAGAGATTATTCGACGTTTTCCAAATGAAGTTCTTTTCTCACATCTGCGAACGGGATATTCTCGGTCTTGATATGCATACCGTCGCGAATCATCTGTACACCTTCGTAAACTATAGTTGTGTTTGCACCAAGGTCGTCAGTGATATAGTAGTTATGATAACGCTCTATCGGGTTGAAGCTGCGAACCTTTGCTGTACCTGTGCTGTCCACAAGATATACATATGTAAAATCCTGGATTTCAAAAGTCGATTTCTGAGGAACAAGGCAGATATCCTCCATCTTGGTCATAAGACGTATTTTACCCGTAACACCATGTTTAAGAAGGCCTTCAGGATTAGGGAAGCGAACACGGAAAGCGATAGAACCAGTACCACGTTCAAAGTCACCTTCTACAGTTTCAATAACACCCTTATGCTGATAAACGGTTCCATCAGCAAGAATAAGTTCAACATTGTTCTGCTGCTGGACATCAGTACCCTGAAGCTGCGCACGACGGATACGGAGATATTCACTTTCATTTACTTTATAATAAGCGAAAATCTCTGAGATATCGCTCACTGTGGTAAGCAAGCTTTCAGGACTTACAAGGCTACCAACCTTATAAGGAATACGGTCAGCATAACCGGTGAAAGGTGAAGTGATAGTGGTATATTTCAAATCCATTTGTGCACGCTGCATCTGCGCACGTGCCTGCTCAACCTTCATACGGGCCACCTCACGTTCCCTCTTTGCCTGCTCCAGACGGATAGGCGAATAAATCTGCTTGTTCACGAGGCGTTCAATACGTTCCATCTCGTAATTGGCCATTTCAAGCTCGGCTTCTGTCTGCTTATAGTTAGCTTCTGCCTCTTTCACAGCCTCTGCATAGTTTTCTGAGCTCAGACGGAACATAGGCTGTCCCTTTTTCACGAACTCACCTTCGTCAATCAACACCTCTTTCACATATCCCTCTACCTTTGGTTTTATTTCTACAAACTGTATAGCCTGGATATCAGCCACATAAGTACGTGGCAACTCTACCGTGGTAGGTTGAAGAACTGTTACAGGTATAGAGCCATCGCTTCTCACCTGATTTGTGCCGGATTCATGGCACGCAGGAAGCACCCCTGTCAGCAATGACAAGAGAGCAACCTTCTGAATAGAAATTTTCATAAGATTACGTAATAGAATTTTTAATAAGAAACTATGTGTTTTTGAATAAGATATACATGATTTTCCACGACACAGCAGTCATTGAATGGAAAAGACAAAAATTTGCTAAATAAGCAAAGTTCTGAACATTATATAAGGATGACAATCCGTTATATATAAAGGAAGTTTAGATACATAAGGCTGTATATATACTCCGTAATCTTCAAAAGAAAATACGGGCATAACGAACAAAGAATAAACTGAATCAGGGATTAAACGGACTGAATTTGTCCTGTACACAGGGTCGGACCACTCGGAGTACTGGTCTTGCAAATCATTTATGGAAGACTCATCTTCCATAGCAAGAACTACAGGCTGGGCACCATCACAAGCAGCAGCATAAATCATATCATATCCGTACACATCGAACTGTATGAGCACAAACATGATCATACAAACTATTCTGGAAATATATTTACCTACTACTTTATGCAAAAACATTACAAAACCCCATCTTTAATCTCTTACAAATTTAATAGCTGCAAATAACGTATAAAAATATCAGTTCAGGTTTTAGTCTGTTTTAACATAAAAAGGATAAAAAATTAGTTCTTTTTACGCAAAACCTTACAAAAAGACTAATCTTTCAGAATAAAAAGCTAACTTTGCATACATAAAAGCTATACGAAACATAAATTATATGGAAGAACTAAACTTAAGCACTCCTGCCCTGCTGTTCTCGGCAGTTTCACTCATACTATTGGCATATACCAACAGATTTCTGTCGTACGCACAGCTTGTAAGAACTCTAAAGGAACAATATGTACAGAAACACTCGGAAGTGACAGCCGCACAGATAGACAATCTGCGCCGCCGACTCTATCTGACACGAAGCATGCAGGTACTTGGCATATCAAGTCTGTTTCTCTGCGTAATCACAATGTTTCTGATTTATATAGGATTTCATACAACAGCAGTGTATGTATTCGGAGTAGCACTGCTGTTGCTTATTGCATCACTCGGGATTTCAATATGGGAGATACATATATCCGTAAAGGCACTGGAGATACATTTGAAGGATATGGAGAAGTGAGAATTGCTACATTGCCTTAAGTTTAAAATCAAATATCGAGTCAGCCTCATTTATTTTTTCTTTCTTTTCAACCTTAAGAAGAAATTCCAAAGCATGGTTATGTCCTTGGGCAGAAGCTAGCTGAAACGTAACAAATTTTGATTTTATTTCGAATTCACGTTAAATAGGCTTTCCGATAAAGTTCATTTTAGATAGTATCATCGTTTATTGAGCCGTTTCCTGCAACTGTTCTTTCAGTCTGTCCCACTGTTCAGGTGAAGCAGCTGTACTGAAACGGATGTTACCCTGCTTGTCGAAGATGACGCAACGCGGAATGTTCAGGGCACCCTTATGACCGAAGGTATCATAGATTTCCTGTTTGAAGACCTCCTGCGCACAAACATGTTCACCTTTCAAGTTATAGTGCACTGCCATCTTCCGCCACTTTTCATCGTCCTCCGAATGGTCGATGGAGAGGTAGAGCAACACAACGTCGTTTGCAGCGGCATACTCCTGCAATGGACCTATACGTGCAAACGTTTCACGACAGGGGCCGCACCATGTAGCCCATATATCCATGAAAATAACTTTTCCATTATAACGGTCTGTCACATCCTTCAGCGTCTTAGCCGAACTGACATCAGGGAAATGGATATCGGTTGGGATAGTTGTTTCATTAAAGGCACGGTTCTTGGCCACGGCACGGTCTACCCACGGCATCCACCCGCTTTCGGAATAGAGGCGGTGAAACTCGTCGGCCAGCGGAAGTAGTTGCATGTCATAACGTTGCTGTAACTCGTCTTCAAGAAAGAGCTGAGCCAAAGCGGCTTCCCGCGCCTCACCGGTCAGTCTGTGTGTGAAATCATAGAAAGCCAACTGCACTCCTTTTTCAACTCCTTCTGGCTTCGGTTCGCCTTTGGTATAGTAACGAATACCGGTATTATAACTTGCCGCATCATAGAACGAAAGAGAGAAAGGACTACAAGGATGATTGATAGAACAGAAGGCTGTCATGCTGTCCAGCTGGGTCAGCCATTCCTTCTTCGTGGCCTCAGATGAGCAGAAAACAGTAGACAGCACCTGGTTCTGGAAAGCCAGTAACAACTGCATGCGTATATCCTGACGAGCCTTGGTACGCAAATCCTCGTCTAGACCTTCTACCTCCTTGTCCAGAGATAGGGCATAGTCCGTCAGTTTACGACGTATCGATACGGCAACAGTGTCGTGGGCAATCTGCCAACGATCGCCTCTCCGCGCACGGATGGCGAACACATCTTCATACAGCTGTTCAAGCAGTTCCGCTACATGGGCCGTCTTGTCATTCTGTCCTTCTGTAACGGTCATCGGCTTTTTGGCCCAACCGTCGAATTCTATCCGCATAGTTCCTTCCTTAATAATAATCGATCCCAATTTCTTCTCTCCATACAAATAGAACCTTAGTCGCTCGTATTCTCCTCCGGGCAGCTTCAGTGTGAACGTGCTGTCCTTCTGCAATTTCAAAGTATCAAACGTCTGCGAATTGAACATTCCGTCAACCGACCGCTGATAAACCAGAAGCGCTCCATCCGTATGACGCACGGAGCCTGTAATGTGAATCTCCTGACGTGTGGTACAGCCAAAACACAATCCACACAAACATACTGCCCCAAAGACAATTTTCAAAACTTTTCTGCTAATATATTTCATGTCTCTAAAATATTAAATAATGTAAACCCTAGATTAGAAATATAGTGATAAAAATATTACATTAGTCAAACTCACGTTAATATAGTGAAATACCTTTTATCTCATAACCACCTTCAACATCCTCTCCTTCGGAAAAATCAAAAGATTTGGCATCTTCAGGAAGGGGTTCGAAATACAGTGTGAAATCCATTGTACCGTTTTGCGGCATAAATACCTTTTCGCCAATCTTGAATCCATCGGCCTTAAGGAGCTTGCATTTCACTCCTGTATCCGAAGTCAGGGAGGTATTCTTATCCAACATTATCCAATAGTTAGGTATATAAGTGGCATGTACTTTCAGGATAGTTGCTTTTTCAGCAAGTTCTATCTGTTGTATTGATATCACATCATATTCTGAACTTTTTATACGCGGAAAGTCTACTATCTTATTACCATTCTTCTCCCTGATTGTCATAGGAGGACGTTTGTTCTCAATAATCGTTCTTACTTTTATAGTGAGATAGTCTTTTCCGTAACCGGATCAGATATCGAGAATCTTCCCTTCAGGAGAAATCATTACAAAATACGGAATACCTTTCACTCCATATAGGGCACTCAATCCGTTATTTCCCTGCAGGTCATTCCAGTTATGCCAGGTTATAGAGTGTTTTTTCGAAACATTTTCCCAACCCTTCCTGTCCTGAATATTCAAACTTACCACCTCAAGCTTATCCTTGAACTTCTCACTGATAGCCTTCAATTCTGGTTGAGCCATAATACACGGTCCGCATCCATCGCTCCAGAAATCGAGCAATACAAATTTACCTTTTAAATCAGATATATGATGAATATTACCGTCCAGACCATAGATATCACCATCAGGAGCAATATCACCTACTTTAGCAACAACAGGAGGATTCAACGCAAGATAAGCAGCTCTGCCTGCATCAGATTTCTTCTGCTCATCGTCAAGCATATCATATAGTTGTTGTAACTCGGTCCTTATTGGAGCATCCTTCTTAAATTTCAACATTCTGGCCAGATTTCCCAGTTCATGCATCCATGCCTCATTGATATCAGAATCAAGCATGATCCTGGCATTATTCTTATATATGCCAAGAGTTATTTCATCACATACATTAGACAAACTATCAGCTTTAGTCTTAAACTTCGCATCATTTCCGCTACGATATGCCATGTAACATTTTATTCTTTCGATGCTCAGGCGCTGAAAATCTTCCCACTCTTTCAAGGAAGATTTTATAAGTTTCTGACGGAATCTCTGTTCATCTACATGACTCTCAACATTCCATGAATAAATATAAGGATTATCGCCATATATTTCTGTATCAGATCCTTTTCTAACCCATAACTGAAGAGACATTGGAGGGAATTTATTAGATCTCAGCATTACATCCACGGTTTTCAATCCATTATCTTCAGGAGTATAGACAAAACTGAATTTCCCATCTTTAATGGTATCAGTCATAAAACATTTCCCGACATTACCTTCTGTTGAGAATAATTGTACGACAATACCATCATCAATATTTTTTAATTGTCCCTCAATTCTCACCTCGTCATGTTTTGGAGTACAAGAAGCGAGAAATAATATTCCAAATAATAAATTTATTTTCATTTTCTACTATATTTTTTATTCGCTAACTTCATTTACCACCTCACCGTCGAACAGATTGATTATTCTGTCGGCATAACTAGCATCATGACGTGAATGTGTAACCATGACAATGGTAGTGCCATCCTTGTGCAACTCACTCAAAAGAGACATAACCTCTTTACCGTTTTTCGAGTCAAGATTTCCGGTAGGCTCATCGGCAAGGATCAGCTGAGGGTTGGCCACGACTGCACGCGCTATGGCTACACGCTGTTGCTGACCACCGGAAAGCTGCTGCGGGAAATGCTTGGAACGGTGGGATATATCCATACGGTTCATAGCCTCTTCTACCCTCTTTTTTCTTTCTGACGACGGTACTCCCATATACAAAAGAGGCAATTCTATATTCTCGTACACGTTCAGTTCGTCAATAAGGTTAAAGCTCTGGAATACAAAACCTATAACTCCCTTCCTTATATCAGTACGTTGCGATTCCGTGAATTTTGACACTTCCACTCCGTTAAGGTAATAAGTTCCGTTGGTTGGGTTATCAAGCAATCCGAGGATGTTAAGCAGTGTAGATTTACCACATCCGGAAGGTCCCATTATAGCCACAAACTCACCTTTCTTTACTTCAATACTTACATTATTCAATGCCCAGGTTTCCACTTCCTCTGTGCGGAATACCTTTTTCAAATTTTCTGTCTTAATCATATTAGTAGAATTTAAAATGTTATTTTCTGAATTTATTCACTCTTCATTACTTCGGCAGGATTGATATGTGCCGCCTTGTTTATCTGATAATATAAAGTCAGCATAGATAAAATCAATACTATCAACAGTGGAATGACAAACAGTTCCAATGTAACAGGTGCCTTTTCTACAAAAGATGCTGTATAATAATAAATGACAATCCATGATACAGGCACTGCAACAACAAATGCCAACAGCAGATTCAGCATATAGTTCTTACCTAATAAAATATACAGGTCTTTAGGCTTGGCACCGTTTACCTTGCGGATAGCAATATCACGATACCTGCGACGAATATCAAACAGCGATATACCCAACAGTCCCAAACATGATATCACTATAGCGATATATGAGAAAACAGTATATATCTGTGCTGTCTTTTTATCCTCCTGATACATTTCTGCCACTATATCGTCAGCCCATTTGTATGTAAAATCCTCAGAGTTATATACTTCTTCCTCGACTTTACGAAGATAGTCTATAACTTCTTTTTCTCTGTCTTTCTTCACTTTCATCAGGACATTCCCTTCCGCATCCTTAGACCCCACAATAAAAATCATAGGTTTGATTCCTTCTGTAAGATATCCCATATAATAATCCTGGACCACAGCTGAAACCGGGGTCATATCAACTCCGTACTCACCTATTTCACCGTTATTTTTCATATATACCATCAACGCTGAAGTGCTCCTTACAGATGCATTTTCCAAACCGGTATATCCCAGTAATTTCATAGCATACTGGTTTAAAACAATGACGTTTTCACTCACATCATTTATATTATCCTGCAAAACACCATCTACAATTTTCAATCCCCATAAATCAAAGAAATCCGCAGAAACATATTTTGCCTGTAGTTCAAACATCTCATCACTATTATTAATAATATGAGTTGGAAATCCCTTCCATACTGTTGTAGATGAATTCATCCAACATTCTATAAAAGGACACTCATTAAGTTTATTCCCGACTTCATCAATACATCGGTAGCGCTCTTTTAATTGTTGATGTGTTATACTATTAAATATTCTGTTATGATTATACAACTGCGCTACCAGAATATCCCCTGTCTGATATCCATGAGAAGTATTAATCAGGAAATCAAAATGGCGTTGGAAATATAAGGACAGTATCATTAGAAACAATGTGATAGAATACTGTAAGAATAAGAATAAATAGCGTGAGAACATTGTTCCGTTATCCGACACGGCTGAACGCATACATGCTACCGGTTTCCTGTAACCATATCTGAAATAAAAGAATATGGCAGTAAATAGAGGCACAAGCAACAATAATCCCAACGACAGATACCAGTCAAAACCGGTAACAGGTATTTTCTCCGAAAACAGTCCCTCCCATAATCCGGAAGAGATTTCTACAATACACCATGAAAGGAATACAGCACATGCAAACAACAGGAAATTCTCCATCCACATTTCAGTAAAAAGCCCTCCAACGGATAAACCAAAAACTTTCTTTACACCATAAACCTTTCTACGCTTTTGCATTACGACAGAATAGAGATTTACAAAGTTCAGTAAACCAACAAGAAATAAAAGGAGCACCACTCCAGACAGCACTAAGATATACTCTTTGTTTCCAAATATGAAGATACTGTCATATTTTTTAGAAACGGATGACTCAAAATAAAAATCTTTCCATGGAATGTATTTATACCTGGTCTGGATATTACCACTTAGGTTATTCCGTTTATGCAAACGATATACATTACTCTTTTCATTCTGCTTCTGAATATCGAAACCTGAATTTACACGTATCAATTCAATATTAAGTACTCCCCAATCCAACCTTAACTTTTGAGAAACCAAAACATCAAAATTGAAAATAGTCTTACATACCGGTTGTTCAATAACACCGGACACTGTAAGCATCTTTCCATCAAAATAGATATTTTTGCCTATAGGAGATTCTTTTCCGAACAGTTTCTTTGCATAGGTTTCAGTCAAAATAGCATTATTGGGTTGTTCTAATGAAAGACTTCCTTCCAATACACGATAATTAAAAAAACGGAAGAATGTCGTATCGGCAACCATCAGATTTGTCTTGTAGGAAACATCATCACTGACTATAGTAGAATTTTCTTCTTCAATAAGTTTACATCTGTCTTTTATATACTTTTCATCTACCGAATAATCCTTATTGCCCGGATTTTCTCCCGGATAAATACTACCGTCTATATCCCTTAAAGGCACAATTATTGAACCCAAATCATAGGCATGCGTATCCACCGTAAGTTCCCTGTGGATATATCGTAACAATATTATACAACAGGCAAGACTCAACGAAAGTCCTATAAGATTGATAACCGTATATGACTTTGCACGAAGCAAGAAACGAATCGCGTATTTTATCTTTATCAATAACATATAACAAAAAAATATTTCACCTGTAAATTATTATATCAATAATCGTGCCAAAACATTAAGCCATTAACAATCAGCAATTTACCAAAATACAATACATTCAGTTTATGTGCGCTATCGCACGTTTTTGTTACAAATACGCACACATAGCACAATGCAATATATATATATATATATCACTTATTCAGTCTTAATAATCTCTGCAGGATTAATATGCATAACCTTATATATCTTATATGCTACAGTAACTAAAACTACAATCAACATTGAAACGAACAAGGCTAAAGCCATTTCACAATCCATATTAACCTGGAAAGTACTATCAATAAAGAAAACTGATGCAAAATAATATACAAAGGGAAAAGCAGTAGCAAACGACAAAATATAAATCAACATATATGAACGTCCGAACATACAGGCTATCGTCCTTGATGAAGCACCGTTTATTTTCCTTATGGCAACCTCCTTCTGCCGTCCGGCTGTATCAAGCGAAATGGCAGAATATATGCTTAGAACCACCAACAACAGACTGACAAAAGCCAATACATTGACAAGTGTTCCAACTAAACCCACCGTACCAAGCAAAGTCTGTTTCCTGTCGGTTATCGGTTTAATATCCAAAGGTAATGTTTCCGGAACATATTCCCTGCAAATATCTTTCATCTTACCAATCACTTCGTCTGCATCCTTCCCCTCAGCAATCTTGAAATAAAAAGTGCCAAAAGGTTTTACCGGGAAAAATGCTGAACCGATTGTACGTGGATCATCCTCATTCTCTCCATACAGGGCTTTATATGTACCAGCTATACGGTATGAAATACCTTGAATAAAAACAGTTCCGGAAATACTGTCTTTCTCCAATTGTCTCATAAATCTCTCACTTACATAAACAGCATCTTCCGATTCCGTCATTTCACCCTGATGAGGGATATTAAAGAACTGAAAGTAATTGGCATTACCCTTTGTAATTTTAATAAAAGAATGTGTACCATCAGCCTTAATATATCTCTGTTTTATACGAGAATCCAGCCCTCCCCACAAAGTTATCTCATCAACGACCTCCGGCATTTTTCTGAATGCATCAACTACATGCGTTATATTCTGTCTTAAGCGATATGTACTTGGCTTGAACTCTATAATCCGACCTTCCTCATCATCAGAAACCGGTCTGTAGACGGAATAGTAAACCTTATTAAAAACAATGTTTATATACAAAACATTTCCGACAAAGAATATAGCTATACTCAATTGAAGCCACATCATGACAGAACGAAAGACATGCTTATTGTTGTTAATGCGAACATGATAGCCTATACAGGAACGTCGCAAACACCATACCGGAACATAAACCACAAGTAAACAGATAACAAGAAGGGAAACAAAACACCTTGTCTGTACCCAATATACTTCCGATAAATCAATGTATGGCAAATCGTCGGATGAAATATAAGTATGACATGTATCAACTACAATTTCCGTTATAACAAGTGACAACAGAAATGACACTGTAAGCATACAGAGTACCTCTGAAAACAGAAGCATAAACAATCCCCAGGCATCAGACCCCATACTTTTACGCAATGCGACTTCCCTCTGTCGGTTATAAAACATCTGTATAGCAAACTTCAGGAAGTTTATCATCCCTGAAAGCAATATGAGTGATGCTACGAAAAGTACAATTGAAAAGATTATTGTCATCTGTTTTTTTTGGGAATCATCAGAAAAACTCAATGCAGACACACTATAATCCTTTCCATTATTTACAAATTTAAGATTCTGCAGATTGTCATTAAGCGCAGAAAGAGTTGTACCTTCATCTAAAAGTGCATACACTTCCATGATTCCATGAGGAAGTACCCTGTATGAGAAATAACAATCCACCCCCGGGAATGCCCAACTATCTTCAGCCACATTTACTATTCTATAATCACGAATTCCCTTGTCTAAATCGTAAACCGATTCCGACAGATGTATCACAGCCCCAACCGGATCATCTTGACCAAAAGCCTTTTCTGCAAAAGACCGTGATATAACGACTTCATCCTTTTTCTCCGGAATACGTTCACCATACAGTAAACCCAATCCATAGAATGAAAAAGTATTTTCGTTTACCACAGTATAGTTTACTATAAAAGGCTTTTCTTTCTGATTCTTATCTATTACATCTATCTCAGCCTGTCTTAACGGAGATTTAACTGTAATATCCGACAATCCATCTATATGAAGTTCCTCTATCCGTTCAACATAAACTGACGTAAAAAGATTACACCGTCCATCTTCATCTTCAAGATTAAATGTTACTATTTCTTCATCATGCATATTTATCATGCTATTATAAGCATTTATCCAATATGCAACTAATGTATAACAGACTATTCCCACAGCCAGGCACAATGCTGATATAAGACTGTGAACTTTGTATTTCATCAGATTGCGCACGGCAACCTTCAAGTAATGTAATATCATAATATTCTTGTTTTATAAATTATTATATTGCTGTCCGATAAAAATTTATCTAAGTCATAAAAATAAGGCTGACTTCATTT
>UQTJ01000010.1 GCA_900544075.1 uncultured Bacteroides sp. | reverse complement strand
AACTCAATTCTATCACTATATCTTTCCGCATTTCACTTTTTTGTAGTAACTTTGCAGTGTAAATTTATGAAAACGATATGACAAGTTTGCACAATGCCAAATATCATATTCTGGCGATACTGACGGTAGCTGTATGGGGAACCACATTTATATCTACAAAAGTTCTTATAAACAACGGTTTGACTCCTCATGAGATTTTCTTTATACGCTTTGTAATAGCTTATATCGGAATATGGTTTATTTCTCCGCGCAGGATATTCTCCGAATGTGTGAAGGATGAGCTTACTCTACTGGCTGCCGGACTGACCGGCGGTACACTGTATTTTATTACAGAAAATACGGCTTTGCAGTTTACTCAGACCACTAACGTGGCTTTCATCATATGCATAACTCCGCTGATAACAACCGCTATGTCTCTTTGGGTAAATAAAGACAGTAAAGTGGGGCGTGGATGGGCTGTAGGTTCATTTGTGGCACTGGTTGGTGTAGCTATTCTTATATTCAACGGTAGTGTAATACTGAAGTTATCGCCGGTTGGAGACCTGCTGACACTTGCCGCTGCATTGTCGTGGGCATTCTATAGCCTGATAATAAACAAACTTTCGAAGAAATATAACTCGGTATTTATTACAAGGAAGGTATTCTTTTACGGTGCTTTATGCGTTCTGCCTACATTTATCGTTCATCCGCCTTCATTCCCTATTGAAGGTTTCCTACGTCATGAGGTATTTCTCAACATAATGTTTCTCAGTATTTTAGCCTCACTTGTCTGTTTTGTCGTATGGAATGTTGTGTTGATGCGTATAGGCACTATAATGTCATCAAACTATCTGTATCTTAATCCATTGTTTACAACAGTTGCAGCTTCCATATTCCTTGATGAAACATTGACCGTCTATGCCGTAACAGGTGTTATTCTGGTAATGCTTGGGGTTTATATTGCTGCCAGAAAGGGGTAAATGCAGAATTTTAGGTATCGGCAGACATTAATACTTTTTATTGGTCCAATTTATGAAAACGTCTAAACGATTTCTGTAAATACAACTTATATATATGTAAATATAACTTGTGTTTTTATATATATAACTTGTATTTATAAAAACATAGATTGTATTTATAGAATATGAACAGGCATTTTCATCTTTCCAACAGAGTATATTGAACTTTTTAAGCCTATAAATCAAAAGTATCGGTGAAAAAAGCTACATTTGCCATATACGAGTTAATTAACTAATATTTACTGCAAATGAATACAAATCCCGAACTTGAACTCGCCAGCACCCTGATAGCACAGACCGGTACCAATATATTCCTTACAGGGAAAGCCGGAACAGGTAAGACAACGTTTCTGCGCTCCTTGGTTGAGAAGTCGCCCAAGAGGATGATTATCCTTGCGCCGACAGGCATTGCAGCCATTAATGCCGGAGGAATGACCATACACTCTTTCTTCCAGCTTCCGTTTGCGCCATATATACCGGGTACGGCTTTCGGAGGAGATGCAAAATACCGTTTCCGCTTCGGGAAAGAGAAACTGAACATTATGCGGAGCATAGACCTGCTTGTGATAGACGAGATTAGTATGGTACGTGCCGACCTGCTGGATGCCATAGACGATGTGCTTCGCCGTTTCAGACGTAACAGCAAGCCTTTCGGCGGCGTTCAGCTTCTCCTTATAGGCGACATACAGCAGCTTCCTCCCGTTGCAAAAAGCGATGAGTGGCAGATGCTTTCGGAATATTATGACTCGCCTTATTTCTTTTCAAGCCATGCCCTGCGCGAAACATCTTTCTGCACTATAGAACTGAAGCAGGTCTACCGTCAGAGTGACGCACGATTCCTCTCGTTTCTGAATGCCATAAGAGAGAACCGTTGTACAAACGAGATAATAAACACCTTGAACAGCAGATACATCCCTCGTATAAATCCGGGCGATGACGAAGGTTATATCCGCCTCACCACACATAATATTCAGGCACAGAGAATCAATCAGAAGAAATTGGACGAACTCCCTTCGCGGAGTTACAGATTCAAGGCAACTGTAGAAGGCGATTTCCCTGACTATTCATACCCTACCGAGCTTGAACTGGAACTGAAGAAGGGTGCGCAAGTGATGTTTGTGAAGAACGACATATCGGGTATGCACCGTTATGCCAACGGTACTATAGGACGTATAACCAATATCTCGAACGAAGGGATAGAAGTTATGGTAAACGAGACCGGCATGAGAGTAAGCCTTGAGGAGGCAGAATGGGCAAATGCCAAATATCGTCTGGATGAAGAAACAAAAGAGATAGTGGAGGAAGTTGAGGGAACATTCAAACAGTATCCTCTGAAATTAGCATGGGCGATAACGGTTCACAAAAGCCAGGGACTGACATTCGACAAGGCCATAATAGACGTATCGTCATCCTTTGCCCACGGACAGGCGTACGTGGCACTGAGCCGATGCCGTACCCTCGAAGGACTGATTCTCAGTTCTCCCATCTCTGCCGGTGCAGTGATAAGCGACAGTGTGATAGATTCCTTCACAGACGAGCAGCGCAGGTCGGTGCCCACTATGGAACAGTGCTCGGTCATGCAGAGAACATATTTCACCGACTTGCTGAAACAACTTTTCGGGTTCAGACAAATGGAGATATCTCTGAATCATTATATCCGACTGGTGGATGAACATCTGTACAGAACCTATCCCAAGCAGTTGGAGATGTACAAACGTGAGGCAGAGCGTTTCAAAAAGTCGATAACTGAGGTCAGTGCAAAATTTGAAAACCAGTATATGCGTATCGCGTCACAGGCTGCCGATTGCGATACAGACACTGCCTTGCAGGACCGTATATTCAGTGCATCCCAATATTTTGCCGAAATGCTTAAGCCGCTTCAGGACCTACTGGACGGTACTGACATTACGTCCGATAATAAAGAGATAAGAAAAAGATTAGAAACAGCCTTCGACGAGCTGACAGATGCCGTGAGAATAAAATCCGCTCTGATGGAACATGTACATGACCTGGGTTTCCACGTGCAGGATTTTCTTCGTAAGCGTGCCATACTCAGCATGGAGGAAGACAAGGCGGTGAAAAGCAAGAAGCGTGAGAGAACTGAGAAACCGGAGAAGAAAATCGCACAGGAAAGCAGTGATATCGGAAATATGGAACTTTATCGTGCATTGGTGGAATGGCGCAGAAAGAAGGCTGCAGAGCTTGGGCTTCCGGCATATACTGTGCTCCAGCAGACGGCCATCATAGGATTGTCGAACCACCTGCCTAAGAACGAGCGCGAGCTTCTCCGCATAAAGTGTATAGGCAAGAAGACTGTAGAGAAGTACGGCGATGATATAATGGAGATAGTGGAGAGGTTCAGATAATGGAAAAACGCACCAAAATAGGGGGTGATTTTTTAGGAAAACGCACCTTTTTAGGTACTAATTTTTAGGAAAAACGCACCTTTTTATCTGAAAAATAGTATCTTTGTATCACTAAATCAATGAATTATGCTTTTTAGGAAGATAGAGTCGAAAATACGTGACTATTTTGCTTCAAACATCAAAGAAGTAATGCTTATCGAGGGTGCAAGACAGATAGGCAAATCTTATATTGTCAGACACGTAGGTAAGTCAATGTTTGAGAACTACATTGAGATTAATTTTGAGAAAGACAAACAGGGTGACAGACTGTTTGCCAATGTAAATACCGTTGAAGATTTCTACATAGCACTTAGTGCCATAGCAGGAAATAAACTTAAAGAAAAGAGTAAGACCCTTATCTTTATAGATGAGATACAGGCATATGGACAGTTTCTTACTTTGGTGAAATTCTTGAAGGAAGATGGAAGATACACATATATAGCAAGCGGTTCATTGCTTGGTGTAGCTTTAAAAATGACATCATCGGTGCCGGTAGGAAGTTTGTTGATAGAACAGATGTACCCGATGGACTTTGAGGAATTCCTTATAGCTTGCGGCGTAGGTCAAGAAGCTATCAACTCATTCAGAGAACATTTTAATGAGGAAAAGTCTTTGAGTGTATCAATGCATAATAAACTTCTTGATTTATTTAAGAAATATCTTATTGTTGGGGGTTTACCGGAGGCTGTAGAAACTTTCGTAAAAACATTGAATATTGTGAGTGTAAGAAAAATACATCAGAATGTTTATACTTTATATAAAATCGATGCGGCCAAGTATGAAGAAGATAATTCTAAAAGGTTGCAAATCAGACGAATCTATGATATGATTCCATCTAATCTTGAAAATAAGAAGAAAAGAATCATTTTCAAGGATATAGAAAACAAAAGCTGGAAAAGATATGACGACTATATCGAGGAATTCGAATATCTTATTTCGTCCGGTATTGCTCTGAATGTACAGGCTGTAAGTCAACCTACGTTTCCAATGATAGAATCTGCAGGAAAAAACCTTCTTAAATTATATCTAAATGATGTAGGTATGCTTTCATATATTTATTATGGAATGAATATTGATGCGATAACCAAAGATTCCAAGAGTATAAATTTGGGTTCTGTATATGAGACTGTGGTAGCACAGGAACTTAAAGCGCATGGATTCCCATTGTTCTATTATGACAATAAAAAGTTGGGAGAGGTTGATTTTCTCGTAGATGACATAAAAGATTTGACATCCATGCCTATTGAAGTGAAATCCGGAAAAGATTTTACAAATCATACCTCATTGGACAGGTTCATTTCTAACAAAGACTACAATGTAAAAAGGGCTTATGTCTTATCAAACGATAGAGAAGTAATCAAAAGAAATGGAGTAACGTACTTACCAATATACTTTATAATGTTTTTTCAGAAAACTTCTGAGATTATCTCACACTTCTCACCTTTGGATGTTGATTTCTCATCACATGAAATGCAGTGAACGGTAAATGAACGCCTTGTGAACATAAAATGAATAATTTAAATGGCATTTAAGCAGTGTTTAAACACCGTTTAAATGCCATTTAAATTAACTGATGAATGTTGTTATTTATCTATTGTTACATCGAAAGAACCGCCTTCTTGGAAACCTGCTATTGTTACTCCACTGAAATTGATATTCTGACGTGCTACAGATACAGGCATATCATAGTAGTGGTTTGATTCTATATTTATTGTTCCGTGAGCGGCATTGCAAGCAGCTGTAGCGCTATAATCAATAGGCAAATAACCATATGTACCTTTAATAAATATAGTTACGTTGTCTTCAATGGTTGATGTCGATGTAGGGAATACCATAGCATACATATATGCAGTCTTGCCACTTTCTATATTTATTTCACTTTCGTCTTTTGCAGTAACTTTTATTGTATAGTTCTGATTTTCTGGTGACACACTATATTTAGGTGTTCCGTCTACTCCTACTACAACCTTATTACAGAATGGTCCTGTTATACCTACTTCGCTTAATTTAAACGCTTCCGTGTCATTATTCGTAATTTTAAATCTGTAGACGGCAGGGAGAACTTTAAAGCTTAAACTTGCTGTATTGTCTTTTACTTCTCCTGAACCTGTCATAAAGACATACGGTTTAAGATGCACTGTGGTAGATATTGCAGTCTGTACATATCCGTCAGGAAGAGTAAATTCTACAGATTCAGAACCTGTTGTAGTATTGATATTATTATCACTGACTGGTGATACAGCCCAGATAATATCATCATTCTGATATTTATCTGATAAACCTGTGGTTATTTCAAGCGATGTTTTTCTCTTTTCTGTTTCGTGCGGAGTAACTTTAGTCGATGAATAAAGTTTATTGTCTGTGAAACCAATCAGTCTGTCGCCTCTTTTTACGAAGGATTGCATTTCATTTGTTGAGGTATCCCAGGTGTATGTAAGTGTATTGAGTTCATCATTTGCAATATCCCAATGCGCACGCGATTTATTTTCCTCCATCTCTGCCGATAGCGAGATATAATATCCTTCTTTATTGGAATCTCCAGGTTTCTGTGTATTGTCAGGTGAATCAATATTTTCTGTGGAACATGACACTGCGATAAATGATAATGCAGATATGCAAATTATTGATATATAACTTTGTTTTTTCATAGTCTGTCTATTTAATTCTTACTATTCCAAAAAGAGGTTTCGGGAAATCCTCCACCGTATTCTATTTCATCTGTCTCTCCTGTTGTGTCACTATCTGTTATCGGACTGCCACAAACCATCCCCTCTATTTCCAAATCATAGACTTTGCAACTTGGTGATAGGTAATTTTCCTTATTTTCACGGATTGAGTCAAAATTATTTTTTAATGTCTTCATAATATGATTTTAATTTGGGTTTCAAAAGTATATATTTTTCAATGTTTGACCAACTTTTTGAGTAAGTTTCTTATAATTAGTGTATTACATGTGTATATAAGAACCGGCGAGTCACCTCGCCGGAACTGAATCTCTTATGCTGTAGTAATTATCGTTTTGCTAATTAATAGATAGACTTGCCTTCGTTGATTTTCTTCAATCTCAACAATGCTTCCATATAATAATAGTCAGCATATATGATAGAAGCATCTATCTCCGACTTGTTTGGCCAGTGGCCTGTAGAGTGAAGCAATAGTGAATGGTTTGTTTCGCCTGCCCTGTATTTATCAGAATCAAGACTTACAAGCATTTTTATTGCAGCATTTTTATATTTATCTGCTTGTTCGCCTGTATAGAATGTTGACAGTTCCAAGAGAGCTGAGGCTACTACACAAGCGGCAGAAGCATCGCGTGGAGCATTAGGAATGCCCGGTGCGCTGAAATCCCAATAAGGGATATAATCTTCCGGCAGACGGTCGAGGTAAACCTGAGCTACCTTTTTTGCAAAGTCGAGATACTTAGGCTCGCGGGTTTCGCGATAAACCACTGTGTAGCCATAAATAGCCCATGCCTGACCACGTGCCCACATACTGTTGTCGGCATATCCCTGATGAGTGCAGCGGTTGATGCATTCACCTGTGATAGTATCGTAAACAGCCACGTGATATGAAGTATAGTCTTCGCGGAACTGATTCTCCATAGTCTTGTCGGCGTGTGCCACTGCTATGTCGTACAGATGCTTGTTGCCTCCGTTCTTGGCAGCCCAGAACAGCATCTCGAGGTTTATCATATTGTCCATGATAGTGTTATGTCCGCCGAACATTTCTACGTTACGTGGCCATGAAAGGATTGCTCCTACGGCAGGCTTGTAGAGAGTGGCAAGTGTGTCGGACACTGCAAGAATCACTTTCTTGTATTCTTCGTTTCCGGTCAGACGATAGCCGTTTCCATAGCTGCAGAACACCAGGAAACCGAGGTCATGGTCGTAGGCCGGTATTTCTGCAAGGAATCCGAGCGAACGTGTAAACTTGTCTGCTTCTTCCTTTATACTGTCATTGCCTGTAGCCTCGTAGTCATACCACAGTACTCCCGGCCAGAATCCGGCTGTCCATTCCTCCTTTGTTGCCTTGCGAAGATTCCATTTGGTTTCTCCCTGAAGGATATTGCGTGGCATCATTGTATAGTCCATACTGTCAGCCTGATGGAGGCTGTTGAGTGTTTTGTGTATCTGCACATCACAATAGTGCAATGTCTTGTCCACATCTATCTGTGATGCAGGTGTGGATGCACAGGCAGAAAGCATCATCAATCCTAAGCCTGCGATAATCTTGTTCACTTTCATCTTTTTTCCTTAATATTTTATTTCTTGTTTTTTTCGATTCTGAACCAGTCAGCATCTGCCCATCCGCGTTCTTTTCCGTGAGGAGTGACGCTGAACAGACCAACCTTTGCTCCTATCCACTTGCCCTGGCGTGCTGTAAACGCGCTGCCTGCCTTGTGGAAACGACGTCCGTCGGTGCTGTAGGAGAATGTACAGATTCCGCCTTTGTCTACCTGCACTCTCAGATAAATCTCTCTTTCATAGTTAGGATACAGTCCGGCTTCGAAGATATTGCTGCTGTCTAATATTCCTGCTACGGAAACAGATTCCGGAGAACCCTGTTCGGCATCGTGGCAAGTAACGTATTTAAGCAGGAATTTCTCGCCCGACTTTTCTACTCCCAGGTAGGCATAATCCCATCCCATTACTATGAGTCCTGACATCTGTCCGTCCGCCTTTGCCGATACTTTCAGTTTGGTTGTGGCGGTAAATTCCTCTGCCGGGAACTTCTGAAGAAGGAGATTGGGCACTTCCCAGAAATTCTTGAAGTCTTCGGACAACTGATATCCATAAAGACGGATATATCCGAGGTCGGTAGTGAATCCGAAGAAGTCGTGATAGTTGGCATGCCACTGCCATTGCAGACCGAGATGACGTGAGTTGAACTCATCGCTCTCGGCAGGAGTTTCAATTACGTTTTTCTCTTCTGTACGAGGCTTTCTGTAGGCAGTCACAGGGTCGCCGCATCCGTCGCCGTCATTATCAATACCGATAACAGGCCAGTCGGATTTCCATTCCATCGGGTTAAGGTGCAGCACTCTTCCGTAGGTCCCCTTGTCCTGAAAATGCAGGAACCATGATTCACCGGACGGAGTGTCTACCCATGCCCCCTGGTGCGGACCGTTTATATCTGTCTTGCCCTGAGCCATAACTATACGCGGCTCGTACGGACCGTAAACATTCTTAGACCTCAGTACGAGCTGCCATCCTGTGGCAACCCCTCCTGCAGGTGCGAATATGTAGTAATACCCATTGCGTTTATAGAATTTCGCTCCCTCGATGGTGTGATTTGTACCGTCGTTTCCGTCGAACACCATTACTGGAGCTGAGACTATAGCTGTTCCTTCGCTGTTCATCTCGCACACGGTGATTATGCTGTTGAATCCGGCCCTGCTTCCTGCCCAGGCATGTGCAAGATATACTTTGCCATCCTCATCCCAAAGCGGACATGGGTCAATCATACCTTTTCCGGCCTTGACAAGAACAGGCTTTTCCCATTCGCCGTAAATATCTTTTGTTTTTACCATAAAGATACCGAAATCAGGGTCGCCCCAATAGATATAGAATTCACCGTTGTGATGACGTATTGAAGGTGCCCATACCCCTTTGCCGTGACGCGGAGATGTATAATAATCGGCAGGTTCGACATCCTTTATGGCGTAGTTGATTATTCTCCAGTTTACCAGGTCTGTAGAGTGGAGTATCGGAAGTCCCGGTGTGCAGTTGAAACTGGAGGCAGTCATATAGAAATTGCCATCTACAGCGCATGCATCCGGGTCTGAATAGTCAGCATGAATAACCGGGTTTACATAAGTCCCGTCGCCCTGGTCGGACACCCAGACTTGAGATTTATACTGGGCATGCGACAACACGGCTAATGAAATAAAACCTATAAATAAAATAAACTTTCTCATCGTAATAATATCTTTTTTATGTGTAAGTCCGTCGAAATGAAAAACAATCCTTTTACCTGAAGAAAAATATAACTAATACATTAACCAATTATCCTACAATCATTCAATAAAGGACTTACTTTACTAACAATCTTCTGATACTAATACGAATGAGAAAGCTCTTATACCTAACCCCAAATCATGTTTTTTTATAATTTTTTTCCGTTGTATTTCTTATAGCCTTTCTGTGCAGCTTTATCTACAGGATACAATCTTACGGCAGCACCACCTTTAGGCTTGAGTCCGAACTTTATGTCCTGCGAAGAATTTACAAGGAAATATGAGCATTTCACGTGTGTTTTTGTCTTCACAGCTTCGTCTCCGTCAGTGTTGATGCAAGCTAAATATGTCTTGTCCTTATCAAGGAAAGAGAGGTCGAGCACTTCGTCCGAGCCGTCGTTGTTGGTAATCATACCCACAAACCATTCCTCACCGCTGCGGCGTGCCATTGTGATATTCTTTCCAGGAGTACCGTCGAGCACTTTCGATTCGTCGAACACGGTCTTAAGGTTTTCAAACCACTCTATCTCCTGTTCGCCACCGTAAAGTGCAGGTTTGTCATACCAGAAGATGGTCTGAAGCGGACTATACATAATCAGCGATAAAGCCAACTGGTGTGCGTGAGTATTTTTCAGACGTCGGTCGTAGTAGCAGATAGTATAATCGGCTGCACCGTTAATCATACGTGTGAAAGGCAGAATAGTGTTGTGAGTGGCATCAGGGAACTCCTCGTTGCCGTGAATACCTTCCTGAGTGAGCAGGTTAGGATATGTACGGCTGAAACCTGACGGACGGAATTCGTCATGGATGTTCATCATCAGATTGTTCTCGGCAGCCAGACGAACCATATCGTGCAACCATACAGCCCAGCGATGGCTGGCGTACTGTACGAAACCGGACTTCACTCCTACTACACCCCATTCCTTAAGCAGAGGGAATAGTTCGCGCATCTGTTTCTGAAGAGCGTGCTGGTTTACATAAAGCCATACGCCTACACCCTTTTCTTTTCCATATTCGATTACCTTTTTCATGTCTACGTGAGGAACCACCTTTGTAGCATCACCGTCGTGCGAAGTACATGGCATATACCACTGCCAGTCGAAAAGCATATAAGGGATGTTATGTTCGGCACAGAAATCAATAGTGGCAAGTCCCGATTCGGTAGAGATGGCAGAACGCATAATCTTTCCGGGCTTAATCCATGAAGTATCTTTTATCTCGCATGGAGGATTAAGGTTTTCTATGATATAGTTATGCTCAAGGAGCTGTCCCGGTTTTTCGGCAGCCATCACAATCTTCCATGGAGTGGCATAGTATGTAACTATATCCACAGGGCTGTACATCACCGATTTCAGTGTGCTGCGTTTTTCTGCAGAAGCCTGATACTTGGTAAGACACCAGTCGTCTACATCGGCATCTGTCAGTGCGGCCCAAAGACCGTTTGGCAATTCAAGAGTCAAAGTTCTTTCCACCGGTTTTGTAAGGGCATTTACATCAAGATACTCAAACCATCCCTGTGCCCACTGCTCGCTCCATGCCATAGTCCCGTCGACAAAAGAATACTCAGTGAGGTCACCGGTCACTTTATGGAATATTGCGTCCGGATGTTCAGGGAAGAAATAGCGGAAGGCCACGCCCTCATCGTATGCTCTTACTTCAACGTTCAGACGGTATTTTGACTTGTCTTTCTTCGACATATATACCACTCCGGCATTATAATTGTCCTTCACTAAACTGCGTTCGCCATACACCGGTGTCCATTCGCCGCTATGTCTGGAATATGAAACGGAGTCAATCACCATATTGTCCATCCAGCACTCCGGCTGCTGCAGAGTTCTCTTTCCAAGAGCCATTTCCCACACGTAGTTGTCTACATGAAGCCCCGCCTTCGATTCTTTCAGGATGCTCTTATCCTTGAAATCGACAGTATAATATAGTCCGTTGACACCCGAAACGGATGTCTTGCCATAAAACTTCACTTTATGCACGCCACCAGGAGAAGTCAGTTCCAACTGTGTGCTTTTCTCGGCATACGAAGCCGTAGTCACGGCAAATGCCATAAATGGTAGTAGTAATCCTTTCTTTATCATTTTATTGTATGTTTTTTATTAATAGTACGAACGAGTTGTGTAAGACACTCAATGGAAAATGCATTTTTTTTGATATTTGCCTGATTTCTGGAAAAATCATATATTTGTAATTACTAAAATCTAAACTACGAATATAAATCAATTAACAGCATCATTATGAATAAAAGCCCAAAAACTATCGTCCTACTTTGTTTTCTAATGTTTTGCAAAGCTTTTGCAAATGCATCTGTCGATAACGGTATCTTACAACTGACCGTTGACCAAGGTTTCCTTACCGCAGGAAAAGGTAATACAAATCATATATTACTCAGAATAAATCTGAAAAGAAATATAACAGAGGAAGCTCCTGTACTATCGGGAATGAGAGTTTCTATGGACGGCACTACAGACTGTAACGATATATCTTCGCTAAAAGTATATGCTACACAATCTCCTTATCTTAACGGTGATATAAAATCTTATTCATATCTTTTAGCTGAGAGTAAAATCACCGAATCAGGGAAAACAGGCAGCTTTGACATTACTTTCTCTTCCGAATATACACCACTGAATGAGTTGAATTATCTGTGGCTGACAGCAGACATATCGCATTCGGCAAAAGTCGGAAATCAGATAGACGTACGATGCGATGGGATATTATGTAAAGAAGGAGCATTTATGCTTATAGAATCCGGCAATCCTGAAGGAACTGCATGCATATACGAAAGACAGACTATGCTGTTCAATCCGTGGGATAACGGTTCGGAATTCTACAGGATACCGGCAATGATAGTGATGGAAAGCGAACGGTACAAAGGACGTATACTCACTGTAACAGACAGACGCTTTAACAGCAATGCGGATTTACCCAACAAAATAGACCTCGTAGCAAGATATAGCGATGATAACGGGGCTTCGTGGAGCAAGGCCAAAACCATTGCCGGAAATCATAGTCAGGGGCCTGACTATGGATATGGCGATGCAGCAATTGTAGAAACTAAAAGCGGTAAGGTGGTTTGCCTTATGGCAGCCGACCGTCAATTCCAGCGTTCTACATATGACGACCGCATAAAGGTTTATCAGACATCAAGCAATGACGGTGGCAAGACATGGGAACAACCTCACGAAATATCTGATTTAATTTATGATGCCATATACAAAGATGCTCCGTCAAAGCTTCAGGGTGTATTCGTAACTTCCGGTAAAGGACTGTGCCTTAAGCACCAGAAAAGGAAATCCGCAAACGGAAGAATCCTGTTTGTCATGGTTTGCAAGTTCACAAGCGGTCCGTATTGCAATTACATAGTATATTCGGACGATGAAGGAAAGACATGGGATGTGTCAAAAGAAGCAGCGTTCGTCGGTGGTGATGAAGCCAAGCTTGTAGAAGAGCACGACGGAACTGTTATTATGTCTACCCGCCGTAAGGGTGAGCGTGGATTTAACATTTCACACGACGGTGGGCTCAATTGGGGTAAAGGCTATACCAACAAGGATTTATGGGGCAATAGCTGTAATGCTGATATGCTCATATATTCCGAGGATATATATCTGCACACAATGCCTAATGATACTGACAGAAGGAATCTGACTATTTATGCCAGCAAGGATAAAGGTAAGACCTGGCCTTACAAATATGTGTTCAACAGCCTTTCAGGAGCATATTCCACTATAGTGAAATGTGCAGATGGCTCCATCGGAATATACTATGAAGATGGAACCATGAGCGGACATTATTCGATGAACTTTATTACTTTACCTTTAGAATGGATTTTAAGATAAACTTCTGATAGTATAAAAAACAAAATACTCCGATACAGCTGTTTTAAAAGTATCGGAGTATTTTGTTTATCGGATATATAATTGTTGTATCATTTTCTCTGTACTATGCGTGCTCCGGCAGGTACACTTTCAGTAACCCAGATGTTTCCACCGATGGTAGCTCCCTTTCCTATCGTGATACGTCCTAAGATTGTGGCATTAGAATATACCACCACATCATCCTCAAGAATAGGATGTCTTGGTATTCCTTTGATAGGATTGCCGTTTTCATCCATAGGGAAGCTCTTGGCTCCAAGAGTAACTCCCTGATAGAGTTTCACGTTATTACCTATTATACATGTTGCACCTATCACCACACCCGTTCCGTGGTCTATTGTGAAATGATGCCCTATCGTTGCTCCCGGATGTATGTCTATTCCTGTTTCAGAGTGCGCCATCTCGGTTATTATTCTTGGAATGAGAGGTACGTTCAGAGTGTATAGCTCATGTGCTATTCTGTAGTTTGTGATAGCCCTTATAATCGGGTAACAGCAGATTATTTCGCCAAAACATGTTGCTGCAGGGTCACCATAGTATGCAGCCTCCACATCGGTAGCAAGGACACTCCTTATCTCCGGCAGGCGGCTGATAAACTCGGATGCAATACGGGCTGCTGTGTCACGGCAAGGCTCGTCTTTTGTTTCCATACCACTGTTTTCAACACCGAAACACAAACCGGCCTGAATCTGTTCTATCAGCAATTCGAACAGTCTTTCCAGGTTCACTCCTATATGGTAATTTATGTTCTGGCTGTTGATATTCGATTTACCGAAATATCCCGGAAACAATATTGCTCTTGAAAGGTCGATGATTTCTTCCAGAGCCTTTCCTGACGGCAAAGGTTCACCATCCTTGTGCTGATGAAAGAGTCCGCGATACGAGTTGTTGTCCGAAAGTTTATCAACAGTATCTGTAAGTATGTGCGAATAATCGAATAGAGTCATATTGTTTTATTTTTGATAATAACACAGGCAAAAATAAAACATATTTTCTTATTTTGACAATAAAATGAATGCTTTTTAATAAAAACACTTGTTATCTGCCTTTATGATACTGATGATTACCTACAAAATGTATCAACTGTAAATCCATTCTTTTATGGCGTTTATCAGTTTGTCATTCTCCTCAGGTGTCTGTATGGCTATACGGAAGTAGCTGTTGTCAAGTCCGTCGAAATTCGATGCATCACGGATTAGTATTCCATGATTGCATGCCAGATAGTCTTTCAGTGCCTTGGCATTTCCAAACCGCAATCGTACAAGCATATAATGAGTGTCGGATGTCCACGGTTCAAGAACTCCTAATTTTTCAAGTTCTGCAGATACACGTTTACGTTCTTCAAGCAGGGCATTGAGATTCAGTTCGTAATCCGATTTATGTTCAATCAGATATATTCCGGCAGATATGGCAAGTGAGTTTACCGACCATGGCTTGACAAATGCTCTGATGCGTTTAATGATTGTAGGATGTGCAGTTATATACCCTATTCGTAGTCCCGGCACTGCAAAATGCTTTGTCAGCGAATGCAGGATTACTATATTATTGTATCTCAATGAGTCGGACGGTCTGAAAAGCTTTTTCGTAGTAAACGCTTCATACGACTGGTCTATAATGAACAATCTTCCCGGATATCTCTCTGCAAGCATTTCAATTCTTTCTCTATCATATGCCTCACCTGTAGGATTATTGGGATTGCAAATCCATACCATTGTAGCCTCATCAGGTATATTTTCCAAAGTATAGAACTTATAAAGACGGTGAGAATTGAGTACGCAGGCATCGGCATACTCGCTGAAAGTAGGAACAAGTACGGCCGAATTACTTTCCCTATAGGCCTGTGCCAACAGGTATATAGCCTCTGTGGCCCCGTTTGTAGCGCATACCATATCATCGTCTATGCCGTATTCTCCGGCGATGGATTTCTCAAGAGAATAAGGCTGAGGCTCCGGATATGACACTATGTTCTCCATCGCCTTGGTCAGGTGTGAGAACAATCCGCTGTGGTCAACATGTGAGTATACATTAGAACTGAAGTTCGTCCTGATATCGTCGTATTTATATAAATCGTCTCCGTGTCCGTTTATCATTCTGTGTTGGTTTAATAGTGGGAAATATCATTAAATATCGAACTCTACTACGCTTCCGTATGGCGGAACTGATTCGAATGCCTTGCTCATTTCCGTTATGCCGGTATAGATTTGTGCGCATACCAATATTCCACCATGGGCAAATAGCAGTACATTATCATATGGTTCTTGCTTGAGTTCATTCAGGAAGTCTGTTACCCTGTTGTACAGGTCCATAAACGATTCTCCACCGGTAGTCCGTACGTGTATGAAATCATTGAACCATTCCCGGATACGCGGGTCCGTTATACTTTCAAAAGGCTTCATCTCCCACTCTCCGAAGTTTATTTCCATTATTCTTTTCTCCCTCACTGCATTCTCATATCCGCAAAAAGCCGCTAATTTAGTACAGCGCGACAGAGGGCTGGTAAAGACCTTGTCGAAACTCAGACCTTCAAGTTTCCGTTTTACAGCTTCCGCTTCTTCCGGGAAAGTGTCGCGAAGTGCAACGTCAGTCTGGCCGTAGCATGTGCCGTGAGGAACATCTACCGATGTATGTCTTGCTATGTATAGTTTCATATGTTTTTTTTATTTAGTCAATGCAGCCATTGTTATCAAGAAACCAAGTTCGGAGAGTAGGAATACTGCTCCACAGCAGTCGCCCGTATATCCGCCTAATTTCTTTTTAAGATATAATATCAGAAGCAGAAATACCACTATCGGACTTATCAGAGCCCATCCGTATTGCATAGGAAAGAAATACAGCGGTATAATTCCTCCGGCCAGTGATATGACCTTTTCCTTGATGCTCATTCCCGAGTAAACCACTTTAGCTTTGCTTTCAGTTTCCTTGCGTGCATATGGAAGCAGGTTAATTATATGTCCGCACACAAACTTACTGAAAGTATCTCCACAGATGAGTACAGACGGTATTATATCTTCAGGCAATGATGACAAAACGGAATAGGCTGTCAGATAGTACAGAATCAAAGCCAGTACGCCATAACTTCCTATATGCGAATCTTTCATTATTCTGAGTATTCCTTCCCTATCCCTTCCTCCGCCCATACCGTCGAAGAAATCGGCAAGTCCGTCCTCATGCAATGCTCCGGTAACGAGGATTCTTGATATCAGAGCAAGGATTACGGATGTTTCCACGTTGAAAGAGTGTATTGCACCCCAGAATACCAATGCCATTATTCCGCCCGTAAGCCATCCGCTGAAACTCCAGTAACTCACCACATGCTTGAAACTCTCTTGTGGAACAGTCTTGATTTTCCAGAAAGGGAGTCGCGTAAAGAACATCAGTGCTGCAAGTATGTTGTTCATATCTGTGCGTCAGAAATACTTGGTGATTGATGCGTTGCTGAAAGTATCCATCTCGTTTATCATCCTTACAGCAGAATCGATTATCGGGTATGCGCATATCGCTCCGGACCCCTCTCCCAACCTCAGAGAAAGGCTTAGCAAAGGTTTTGCATTCATGTAGTCCAATATAAGCTTGTGTCCGCTTTCATCGCCTGTATGTCCGAAAATTGCGTAATCCTTTACATTAGGATTTATCATTGATGCAGCCAGCATACAGTTGGTCATAATGAAACCGTCCACAATGATTATCATCCTTAGTTCAGCAGCACGGAGCATACCTCCTACTGCCATTACCATCTCATATCCGCCGAAACGCTTCATGACGTTTTCTACTGTATATTCGCCTTTGTAGTTGTCGAGAGCCTGTTTCAGAACATTGTATTTGTGGTTTACTCCTGCATTGTCGAGTCCGCTTCCTGCACCTACGCACTGTTTAAGCGGAATATTGGTAAGACAAGTCATCCAGAGCGATGAAGCTGATGTATTTCCGATTCCCATTTCGCCGAAACTTACCACATTACATCCGTCGTTATAGGCTGCTGTTACACATTCTGCTCCATACTCCAGACATTTCTCCATTTCCTCTTCCGTCATAGCATCTCCGTAAAGGAAATTCCTTGTACCGCGGTTTATTTTTCTGTCAATAATACCTTTGTCCTTCGGCAGGTCATAATCTACTCCGGAATCGACTATAACCAACTTGAAGCCATGCTGTCTGCACAGAAAGTTTATACCGGCTCCACCATGCAGAAAATTGCTTATCTGCTGCCATGTGATTTCCTTTGGCGAGAGGCTTACCCCCTCCTCCACTATACCGTGGTCGGCTGCATACAGAATGTTGTGTGGGTTTCTGAGTGTCGGTTCAGTTGTTTCCTGAATCATGCAAATCTGCAAAGCCAGTTCCTCAAGTCTTCCAAGAGAGCCTTTAGGCTTGGTAAGGTTGTTTATCTTGTTTACGGCAATATCTTCCAGATTCTTGTTTGCCGTAGGTCTGGTGTTAAAGTTTATCATATTATTTAATTTTCATTGGTATTCCACTCACCATAAATATTACTTCATCGGCTTTTGATGCTATATACTGGTTTGCCCATCCTAACAGGTCGGTAAACATACGCTGTACTTTATTCTCGGATGTTCCTCCCATCCCGATTTCGTTGGTTACGAATATGAAAGTAGCATCCTGTGATGTGAACTTGTCAAATTCCGCCTTTACCATCTCCAGCGACTTTTCTATATCCTGTGTTTCGAAATAGAAATTCGTACACCACAGTGTGATACAGTCTATTACTGCTACCCTGCCGTTGATGTCTATATTCCCAAGATATTTTTCTTCCTCTATATTTGTCCAGTTACTGCCCCTTCCAAGCTGATGTCTTTTTACTCTTTCTCTGAACTCGTCATCCCAGATATGTGCGGTTGCCACATAGACCGGATTATCCGTCATTGAAAGAGCTGTCCTTTCGGCATACGAACTCTTGCCGGAACGCTGACCGCCTGTTACAAGTATAATTTTCCTCATAATTCGTGACATTGTCTTGTTTACGGCATGTAAAGTTATATAAAATCAGACAATAGCTCCATTTAATTATGTCATAAATTGATGAAAACTTACCTTATGAATTGTTGAGTGGACTAAAAAGAGTAATTTTGTACCCAAATATTAAACGAAAGAATATGCCTATAAAGAAAAATAATAATCCTTTTGCTTTCAAGGCAAAACAGAGTGCAAAAAAGAAAAGCAGTGGCAAACGTGTGGGGAAATCAAAACCGGAAAAGGCCAACAACCAGTTAAACAGACGTGTGAAATAAAAAATGATACGATACATGCAACGGCCACGGCATGATCGTATCATAACTATGATATGGTAATTATTAGAAGTGTCCCTAAAAGAATTTCAATCAATTACTTCTTTATGCTTTTTATTACGGTTGAGGCTATAATCTCACGATACAAAAATAGGGATGCAATGTTACATCCCTATTTCATATATGTTATGTTTCTGCTTATTTCTTGTTACTTGCAAGTCCGGCAGCTTCTACAGGGTGGTCTGTAGTGATATAATCAACATTCAGTTTGAGCATATTTTTGATATCTTCCGTATTGTTTACTGTCCATACGTTCACTTTCATACCAAGATCGTGTGCTTCTTTTACCAATTCAGGCTTCTTTTCGAATACTTTGTAATGATAGTCTATACCATTGATTCCCTTTTCTTTAAGTTCTTTGGGTGAGATATCTCCCTTCAGATATGCAATCTCGGATTCTGGAGTGAGTTGTGCCAAAGTCTCACAAATGTATTTGCTGAATGAAATGTATTCCACTTGTTTTTCCATTCCTGCTTCCTTTACCATTTTAACGGCTTTCTCTGAAATTTCCTTTTCCTGTTCTTTTGTCTTGTGAGGCTTGATTTCCAGTATCATCTGTATATCCTTTAACTTCTTTCCTTCTGCAAGATATTCTTTCAGTGTAGGGATTTTTTCGCCGTTCTTTAGCTTGATTCCGTTAAGCTTATTATAAGGGACCTCGGCAATTGTTATTCCGTTTATGTTGTCATCGTGGTTCACTACAATTACTCCGTCACCTGTGAGCTGAACATCAAATTCCGAGCCATAAACTTTGGCTTCTGCTGCTTTCTGCAATCCTGTAATTGAGTTTTGAGCAGAATTCTCTGTCTTCCAGTATCCGCGATGAGCTATTATCTGTGTCTGTGCCTGTGCTGTGTAAGTCATGAATGCTAATGTGAATCCCAAAATAATGTTTTTTAGTTCCATAATATTTATTGTTTTATATTTTAGTAGATGACAAAAAATAAAATTCTATTGTTAATCATTTAATTATCAATAGATTATATTTGCAAAAGTCCCTGAAAATCAGTAACTTTAAAGAAAAGTTAGCCGCTTTCTCTATGAAGACTACTGATTCCAAGGACTTGGCCAAAGTTAACCAAATCCTCCCGATTATGCAAGAGTATTTTGGAAAATCGATGAATCCGGCCCGCATTAAGCTTATGGCTTATATGCTGCATGCACTTTGTGTGGTGCAGACTGTGAGCCTTCACAAACTGGTTTCGGCAATGCCTACGTCGGTTGAGCGTGATTCCAATCTGCGCCGCATTCAGCGATTCATCGCCAACTATGCCTTGAACCTCGACCTGGTGGCAATGATGATCTTCTCGTTGCTTCCTGTTAAGAATGGTTTGGTTTTGAGTATGGACCGCACCAACTGGAAGTTTGGAGAGTTCAACATCAATATACTCACCCTCGGTATTACCTACAAAGGTGTTGCCTTTCCATTGCTGTTCAGTCTTTTGAACAAACGGGGCAATTCCAATTGGGAAGAACGCAAGGATATCATGGAGCGGTTCATCCGACTTTTTGGACATGACTGCATCGACTGCCTTGTGGCCGACCGCGAGTTCATCGGCAAGGAGTGGATTGGATGGCTTAACGACAACAGGATTCGATACTATATCCGTATTCGGCAGGATATTTGGGTTGTCAAGCCCTCCACAGGAGAAAGAATCAGAGCGTGGTGGCTCTTCAATTCCCTTAAAGTCGGGCAGGAGAAATTCTACTACAAGCTCTTTTTGCATAAAGGGCAGTATGTCTATCTTGCAGGAAGTCGAATCAAAAACTCTGACGGGATACCCGAACTTCAGATCCTGATCTGTTTCAACCGACCTGAAGATGGAGTAGCGACCTATAAAAAACGCTGGGAGATTGAAACGGCATTCCGTGCCATGAAATCTTCGGGCTTCAACATCGAGGACACCCACCTGCGTGACAGAGTGCGTATCGCACGTCTGTTTGCGATGGTCTGCATGGCTCTTGTATGGGCGTATCTCGTTGGTGAACATAAAGATATATACGTTAAACAGATAAAAATTCTGAAACATGGGCGAAGGGCTAAGTCATTGGTCAAGTATGGTCTTGAGGAAATCTCAAACGTGCTTTTTCGACCGACATACACACCCAAATTCGATGTATTCAAATTTTTGTCATGTACTTTTCAATTTTATTACAATATTCAGATAAAATAATACTATAATAATTGTCTGCAAAGTATTATTTTTGTAGAAAACTTTAAAGATATGAGAAAAACATTACTTGCTGCTCTCATGCTGATGCAGATGGGAGCATGGGCAAAAGTTGACTTGCCAGAAATATTGAGTGATAACATGGTATTGCAGCAACAAACCGAAGTTAAACTTTGGGGAAAAGCCAAGGCAAATGCCGAAGTAAGTATTAGTCCGTCATGGACAAACAGTATATATACTGTAAAAACCGATAATGACGGAAAGTGGTTGGCAGAGATACAGACACCATCGGCAGGCTATACACCATATACCATAACACTTTCAGACGGAGAGGTGACAACTTTGAATAATATATTGATAGGAGAGGTATGGTTCTGTTCAGGACAGTCGAATATGGAAATGCCTCTGGCAGGTTTCTGGAATTGTCCTATAGAAGATGCTAACGAGACTATAGCGACTGCTTCACAATGGAAGGGAATACGTGTCGCTACAATTGAGAAAAACGGTCAGTTAGAACCTGTAGATAGATGCAAAGGAAACTGGAAGGTAAGTAATCCGGCAAACGCACCGGCATTCAGTGCCACCGCATTCAATTTTGCAATGATGATGAACCGTGTGCTGGATATTCCTGTGGGAATAATAAACTGCAGCTGGGGAGGAAGTACCGTCGAGGGTTGGCTTCCACGTGACATTGTATTACAGTATAAGGATATAAATCTGGAGAAGGATATCCGCAAAGAAAACGGTCATGACTGGTGGCATTACATGAGTCCCACACTGATGTATAACGGTATGCTCAAACCGCTCCAGAACTACACCATCAAAGGTTTCCTGTGGTATCAGGGAGAATCAAACGTAGGCAAACATAAGACATACCACGAACGCCTGAAAACCATGGTAGAACTATGGAGAAAGGAGTGGGGGCTCGGCGAGTTGCCATTCTATTATGTAGAAATAGCTCCTTTCGGTTCAAAGGAAACAAACGGCAGTGCATTTCTTCGCGAATCACAGTTCAAGGCACAGTCTATAATCTCTAACAGCGGAATGATTTCTACTAACGACCTTGTGGAAGAGTATGAAAAGGACAATATCCATCCTAAGAACAAGACCGATGTAGGTAAACGTCTGGCATACATGGCATTGAAACGTACATACGGCTTTAAGGGAATAGAAGATATGGGACCTGTCTATAAGTCAATGGAAGTGAAAGACGGTATCGCAATTCTTTCCTTCGAAAATGCAAAGGACGGTTTCAACCGTCTGAATGGTATGGAAGGATTCGAGATAGCAGGGGAGGACAAAGTGTTCTATCCGGCAGAAGCGGAAGTCTATAATAATCTTCAGATTAAGGTTAAATCGGACAAGGTCAAGAATCCTGTTGCCGTACGTTATTGTTTCCGCGATTTCAAACCGGGAAACGTAGCTAATCTTCGCGAGCTGCCTATGTATCC
Source organism: uncultured Bacteroides sp. (assembly GCA_900544075.1). Taxonomy (GTDB): domain Bacteria; phylum Bacteroidota; class Bacteroidia; order Bacteroidales; family Bacteroidaceae; genus Phocaeicola. The sequence continues at coordinate 79,929 of UQTJ01000010.1, read as the reverse complement.
GTTCCGTACTGACAACTGGGAATAACATTGGTCGTGATATATAATTTAAACGCTGTTTAAACGGTATTTAAACATTATTCGAATACCGTTTGAACAGCGTTGTAATTTTGTCTATTTTCGTCCGAAATCAGCAGGAATCTCTCCCCACTGGTCAGTCTGCCATTTCAGGATAGGGGTGGAGTAGGTGTTGTTCTTCAGCCAGTTCTCGGCCCTTTCTATATACCTGAACAGTTCCTCTGTTTTGGCATTCCTAACGAGGTTAGTCTTGCATTTCTTCTGCTTCACCCACAGCTGTGCATTTCTGCTGTCGGAATATATAGGCATATCCAGACCTTTCTGTTTCAGCAGTGCCAGACCGTGTACAATTGCCAGAAATTCACCTATGTTATTAGTTCCATACATTGGTCCGAAGTGGAATATCTGTTCTCCTGTTCGAAGATACACCCCTCGATACTCCATCATTCCCGGATTTCCGCTACAGGCAGCATCTACGGCTATACACTCGAAGTTGAAATTCTCCGGCAGATTTGCTTCCTGTTTTTTTGCGACGCTTTCTCCGTTTTTTCTTCCCGGAGGAGCCATGAACTCATGAGCAGGAGAAGCAAAGGCGTGCTCTGCTTCTTCCCTCGTATTGAAGGACTTGTAGAGCGCGCCTTTGAAACCTTTTATCTGGAGCTGGCAGTCTGTCCATGAGTCATATACTCCAGGATTGACACCTTTCCAGACTGTATAGTATTTCTTTCCGGCCATTATTACATTCTTTCAGGCACTTCAATACCAAGAAGTCCCATAGCTAATTTTACGACCTTTCCTACGTTCTTGCTCAGTGCAAGGCGGAACACCTTGACAGTCTCGTTTTCTTCGCGCAGGATGCTGAAATCGTGGTAGAACTGATTGTATTCCTTAACCAGGTCGTAAGCATAATTGGCAATGATAGAAGGATTGTAGTCGCTTCCGGCCTGTGCCACAACGTTTCTGAAGTCGGCAAGCATCTGAATCAGACCTTCTTCCTTAGTGCTTAGTTCGATACCTGTATTCAGAGTTTCAGGTATGCTGATACCAGCTTCTGCAGCCTTTCTCAAAATAGACTGGATACGTGCGTAAGTATACTGGATAAATGGTCCTGTATTACCGTTGAAGTCGATAGATTCCTTAGGATTGAAAGTCATGTTCTTTCTGGCATCCACTTTCAGGATGAAGTATTTCAATGCTCCAAGACCAACAATACGTGCTATATCGTCAGCTTCTTCCTTGCTCAGTCCGTCAAGTTTTCCAAGTTCTGCGCTTGTTTCCTTTGCAGTTTCAATCATAGCTTCCATCAGGTCGTCGGCATCAACCACAGTTCCTTCGCGGCTCTTCATCTTACCTTCAGGAAGTTCCACCATACCGTAAGAGAAGTGTACAAGGTCCTTACCCCATTCGAAACCAAGCTTGTCAAGCAGGATTGAAAGAACCTGGAAGTGATAGTTCTGTTCGTTACCAACAACGTAAATCATCTTGTTGATAGGGTAGTCCTGAAAACGGAGTTTCGCAGTACCTATATCCTGAGTCATATACACAGAAGTACCGTCACCGCGGAGCAGAAGCTTGTGGTCAAGTCCTTCTGCAGTAAGGTCAGCCCATACAGAACCGTCTTCTTTTTTATAGAAGAAACCTTTCTCAAGACCTTCCATAACCTTTTCCTTACCTTCCAGATAAGTTTCAGATTCGTAGTATATCTTGTCGAAGCTTACGCCCATCATCTTGTAAGTCTCGTCGAAACCGGCGTAAACCCAGTCGTTCATCATCTTCCAGAGTCCGCGTACTTCAGGGTCGTTTGCTTCCCATTTACGGAGCATTTTGCGTGCTTCAAGCATAAGTGGAGATTCTGCTTCAGCCTTAGCCTTGGCTTCTTCCTCGTTCATGCCTTCGGCCATGAATTTAGCTGTAAGTTCCTTTACCTCAGCTTTATAGTGCTTGTCGAAAGCCACATAGTAGTCGCCAATCAGGTGGTCGCCCTTCTTGCCTGACGATTCAGGAGTTTCACCGTTACCGTATTTCAGCCATGCAAGCATAGACTTACAGATATGGATGCCGCGGTCGTTTACTATGTTTGTTTTAACAACCTTGTTGCCGTTGGCAGCCATTACGTTTGCCAGTGCGTTACCCAACAGGTTGTTGCGCACGTGTCCTAAGTGAAGCGGCTTATTTGTGTTAGGCGATGAATACTCAATCATTACCAGAGGAGAAGCATCTGTAGCATCCTTGATTCCCCATTTTTCGTCTTTATTGATAGTGTTCAGCAGTTCCACCCACACGCCGGATGCTATAGTAATATTCAGGAATCCCTTTATGACATTGAAGTCTGCAACTGCAGGTTCGTTATTCTTGAGATATTCTCCGATTTCCTGTGCAGTCTGTTCAGGACCTTTTTTCGACATCTTCAGGAATGGGAACACAACTAAAGTCAGATGACCTTCAAACTCTTTCTTTGTCTTCTGCAATTGTACCATCTTTTCAGGTACTTCCTGTCCGTACAACTGTTTGATACCTTCAAGTACGGCAGCTGTCAGCTTGTTTTCTATATTCATTTATATTGTGGTTTTATTGTTTCTCGGAAAAATTATTGCCACAAAGATAATGTTTTTAGATTAATTGTATAGTATTATGCTTTAAGTTTTTAGGCTGTTACTTCTTTACGTCCTTCTGTTTGTTCTTTTTTCCATTTTACAGGTGACATTCCTGTTATCATCTTGAATTGTTTACTGAAATGAGCCTGGTCGGCATATCCCGTTATTATTGCAACCTGTCCCATAGACATATCCGATGAGTTCAGTATAATCTTTTTAGCTTCTGCTATTCGCATACTGTGCACCCATGTATTGAAATTTAAGTTGTATGTATCGTTTATATAGTTTGAAACATACGTTCTGTTTATACCGATAAGCTTACCTAATTTTTCAATACTTATATCATGCTTCAGGTATTCCCGATTCTCTACCCAGTTGTTTATCAGAAGTCTGATTTTTATTGAATCCTTTGCTTTCCTTTTCTTGTTCCCTTCACCCATAATCCCTTGAATTTCGCTATTATAATAGATATATACCACCAATATATTTTAGTCCAAAAGTAGCCCATTGTTTACGCATCTACAAACGCGATTTTGGCGATTTATGACTATTGTGTCCGTTGCGTGTGCTATCAAGTTAAAAATAACACCTAAGTGGTATAAAAAATTCAGCCTGTATAACTGAACTGCGAAATTTATGGATTTGTATTTACTTGGAAGTCACTGAAAACCGTGATTTTAATTGTAAATCAGTGTAGAAAGCATCTTTTCGTCAAAGATTTCATTTGAAATATCCAGAAGTTCTTCCGATGTAATACGCTCTATGCGCTTGTACACTTCTTCTTTTTCTTCATAACGATTATAATGAAGGAAACATTTACCCATGTCCAAAGCACAATTTTCGAAATTGTCCGATGCCACTCCAAGCTGGCCTATTATCTGTTTCTTTGCGGCAGAAAGACGGACATCCGTCATACGGCTGTTCCTAAGTTTTCTCAACTCCTTCATTGTAAGCTCTATACACCTGTCCTTGTCATCCTGGTCGCATCCGAAATATATGCTGAAAACTCCTGTATCGGTATAGGATGTGAGATTTGACTCCACATTGTAGACCAATGCGTTCCTTTCTCTCAGGGCAATATTCAGCAGGCTGTTCATTCCCGGTCCTCCAAGGATATTGTTTAGCAGATAAAGCCCGGTTCGCTTGTTGTTGTGCGCATCATAAGCTCTTGTACCAATCATGACGTGTGACTGATGGGTATCACGGTTTATGACAATATTCTGCGGTATATACGGTTGCGGTGTAATACGCCCCGGTATCGCGTAATTAAAGGCCGGCACGTCCTTCGTCAGTTTTTCAATGGTTCTGATTACCTTTCTGAAGTCGATATCACCCATTATGAAGAACACCATATTGCCGGTCCTGTACCTGCCACGGGTGAAACGGAGTGCATCTTCTGTACCAAAACTTCTGAGCAGTTCCGGTTTTCCAAGAATGTTTCTTCCAAGAGGATGTTCAGGGAAGATAAGTTCCTCGAAATCATCGAATATCAGTTCGGCGGGGCTGTCCTCATAACTCTGAATCTCGTCGATAATTACCTCTACCTCTTTTTCAATCTGATTTTCGGGGAATGTGCTGTTGAAAACGATATCTGTAAGAAGCTCTGCCGCACGCATGAAATGTTCTTTCAGAAAAGCCGAGTAGACCACGGTTTCCTCCTTGTTGGTATAGGCGTTAAGGTCGCCTCCCACATTCTCCATGCGGTTCAGAATATGCCATGCCTTGCGGTGGGTAGTACCTTTGAACAGAAGATGCTCTACAAAGTGGGCTATTCCCTGTTCGTTTTCCTTTTCATCGCGCGTGCCGGCATTTATTGCATATCCGCAGTAGATAACATCTGTAGGGCTGGGAGAGTGTATTATTCTCAGTCCATTCTCAAGTGTATGTGTTGATATCGTTTTCATAATTAAGCTTTTGTGGCTGCAAATTTAAGAAAACTTTTTGTAAAGCATCCCAAACGGAAATCATCGCTTCGTAAAAATGAAAATGTCCTGATATATTCTCTAAATACAATCTATAGATATATAAATACAACTTATGTTTTTATATATACAAGTTATATTTACAAAAACATAAGTTGTATTTACAGTTTATGAACGGTTGTTTGATAGAATATAACCAGGCAAATAAAAAAACGCGAAGCCATGTATATGATGTCTCGAATTTTATAACCATATTTGTAAATAAAATTCATTTTATATGGAACGTATAGCTGTATTTTGTTCTGCATCGCAGAATATTGACGACATTTATGCAGAAAAGGCACGCGAGCTTGGTGCCTGGATGGGCGACAACGGCAAATGCCTTGTTTACGGTGGAAGCAATTCAGGACTTATGGAAGTAATTGCTGCCGAAGCAAAGGCACATGGAGCAATGGTTATGGGAGTTGTACCTACAATAGTTGAGGAACGCGGCAAGACAAGTGATAATTGCGACGTGGTTTTCCGTACGGACAATCTGAGCGACAGAAAGGACGTAATGTTGCGCGAATCCGAAGTGGCCGTAGCACTGCCGGGCGGAGTAGGAACATTGGACGAGATATTCACCGTGATGGCTTCGGCTACTATCGGCTATCACCACAAACAAGTGATATTATACAATATAAACGGGTTTTGGAACGGTGTTATTGCTTTCCTCGACGGACTGGAGAAACAGAACTTCGCACATTCGCCACTGAAGAATTTCTATAAGGTGGCAAACTCGTTTGAAGAACTGGTTAAATTGCTTCAATAAGAGTCCGGCAATCAACAACTAAAAACTAATAACTAAAAACCAACAACTTAGAGCTCAAAGATGCGAAAGATTATAGGAATAGGAGAAACCATCCTCGATATACTTTTCAGAGATGGACAACCTCAGGCGGCAGTGCCCGGAGGTTCGGTATATAATGGTATAGTATCACTCGGAAGAATGGGCATGGATGTAACTTTCATAAGCGAAACGGGCAATGACAGGGTAGGGCAGATTATTCTTGAGAATATGCGTGAGAACGGGGTGAGGACTGACAGCGTAAATGTCTTTCCTGACGGGAAATCACCGGTGTCATTGGCTTTCCTGAACGAAAGAAACGATGCGGAGTACATCTTCTACAAGGATTATCCCAAGTTGAGGCTTGATGTGAAGATGCCCGAGATAGAGAAGGATGACGTTCTGATGATAGGGTCATATTATGCCATATCGCCTTTATTGCGCGACAAGGTGAAGGAAGTGATGGATAAGGCTAAGGAAAACGGGGCAATAATATACTATGATGTGAATTTCAGAAGCAATCACGTGACTGAGGCTATAAAGCTGATGCCTACCGTGCTTGAAAACTTCGAATATGCAGATATCCTGCGTGGTTCGACTGAGGATTTTCAGAATCTGTTCAAGATAAACGAACCGGACAAGGTTTATAAGAACAATGTCGGTTTCTATTGCAAGAACTTCATCTGTACGGATGCCGACAAGGATATTCATCTGTACACACGTAATTTCGCGAAAACATACGGTATTGCTCCCATAGAAACTGTAAGTACGATAGGAGCAGGGGATAACTTCAATGCCGGTGTAGTGTACGGACTTATAAAGAACAATATAGGAAAAGACGATTTACAGGGGCTTTCGGAAGCCGACTGGGACAGGATAATACGCTGCGGCATTGACTTCAGCGCTGAAGTGTGCCGCAGTGTACATAATTCTGTTTCTAAAGAGTTTGCTGCTGCATACCGCTGACAATCTTCTTTACTTCGTTCTGGAAGGCTATGAAACCGCCTCCCAGAACGCGGTTGCCGTCGTAGAATACGGCCGACTGTCCCGGAGTGATAGCAGATGCCTCGCTACTGAAATGTACCATCATGCGTCCGTCATCGAGTAGGGTAGCGGTGCATGGAATAGGCTTGCTTCTGTAGCGTATTCTTACTGATAGTTCCGGGCATGTCAATATCTCGTTGATATCGGCAGCATTGATATCTTCTACAAGCATATATTCAGTCTTGAGCTGCTCTGCATCGCCCAACATTACAGTGTTCTTTACAGGGTTTATTTTCAGCACATAGGCAGGCTTTCCGAGCGCTATCTCCAGGCCTTTGCGCTGACCTATGGTATAATAGGCAAACCCCTTATGCTGGCCTAATTTCAGTCCCTTGCTATCGACAAACCATCCAGGACCTATCTTCTCGTCTATGTCCGGACAGTGCTCTTTAAGGAACTCTCTGTAATCCTTGTCGATAAAGCATATCTCCATGCTTTCTCCGCCTTTTGCCTTGGCTTCAAAGCCTTTTGATGCAAGGTATTCCCTTACCTCTACCTTAGTCATACCACCAAGCGGAAACATCATTCTTCGGAGTATCTCCTGAGGGAGTTTCCAGAGGAAATACGATTGGTCTTTGGTACTGTCGTCACCTGTGAGGATGTATCTGTTGCCGTTTCTTTCCTCCATGCGGCAGTAATGCCCTGTGGCAATGTAGGCGCAGTTCGTTCTGTCTGCCCATTCGCACAGTATTCTTTCCTTGAACAGCGGGTTACACATCACACATGGGTTAGGCGTGCGTCCTCGCATATACTCGTCGATAAAATACTTCACTATCACCTGTTTGAACTCCTCGCGCACGTCTGCCACATGATGTTCTATACCAAGACGATTGGCCAGCTCGCGTGCCTCAAGAACAAAGTTCGGCTCTTCCTGTTCCGGAGTAGAGAACTGTGATGCAATGTCCCATGTGCGCATGGTTACTCCCACTACTTCGTATCCTTTTTCTTGCAGCATGATGCATGTGGCAGAACTGTCTATTCCGCCGCTCATTCCTACAAGTACTCTCTTTTCTCTTTCTTTCATACTCAGTGTCATTTTGTCTTATATAACAGAATGCATAGCAAAGATGTTTATCCGTATATGCCTGACTATACTTATTTTATGAACTTTTTGGCTACCTTATGATATGTATCGAGGTTTACTCCAAGTTTTTCGCCAAGCTCTATCATATCGAACAGCATTCCCTGTATCTCCGACTGATGTCCTCTTGCGATATCCTTCTGCATCGAGGCTGTGCTGTGAGGGTCAAGCTTGTCTATTACCTTCAGATTGTACTCCACAGGGTCTTCAGGGAAGACTACACCGAGGCGACGGCCTATCTCTGCACTCTCTGTAGACAGTCCTATGAATGTGTCGCGCACCTCTCCTTCGTGCTGCACTTCGCCCATAGGAACATCATGGTAAGCACCGGTACAGGCCATGGCAGATATGAATGCCCATTTGATGAATGTGTCGCGGTTGATATCGTCCGAAACATCGACTTTGATACCACATTTACGCAGAGTATCGGCTATTTCTTCCAACCTTTCTGTGGCAACTTCCTGTTCAGGACGTGCACCGAACACAAGACGGAAAATCTTTCCCATCTGAGTAATCTCACCTTCGCCTGATACGAAACCTACTATGTAGATACATCCGTCGAGAACTTTCACCGATGGAGCAAGGCGGCCTATTCTTGGGCCTGTGCCATAAACATTAAGTATCGGAACGACAAGTGTGTCCGGAGTGGAAGCGCGTTCGAGAACATCTTTTATAGAGTCGATGGAATATCCCTTAACGCATACGAAGATAACGTCGGCCTTGTCATTATATTCCTCTGATGTACAGGCTTTCACGTTCAGAAAGTGTTCTCCCTTAAGGTCAGATTTCAGGTGCAAACCGTTCTTGCGGATTGCTTCAAGATGTGCACCGCGTGCTATACAGGTGACATCCTCACCGTTTAAAGCCAAAAAACCGGCGATGCTGCCTCCAACGCCGCCGGTTCCTATTATTAGATATTTCTTTTGCATATATAATTGTGATTATACATTGAATCTGAAGTGCATGATGTCGCCATCCTGAACTACATAGTCCTTACCTTCCACACTCATCTTGCCGGCTTCTTTTACAGCCGTTTCCGAGCCGTACTTGATATAATCTTCATACTTGATAACTTCAGCACGGATAAAGCCTTTCTCGAAGTCTGTGTGGATTACACCTGCACACTGTGGAGCTTTCCATCCCTTGCGGTATGTCCAGGCTCTTACTTCCTGTACTCCGGCTGTGATATATGTTTCAAGATCAAGCAGCTTATAGGCAGCTTTAATGAGTCGTGTCACACCTGATTCTTCCAGACCTACTTCATGAAGGAACATCTGACGGTCTTCATAAGTTTCAAGCTCAGCGATATCTGCCTCAGTCTTTGCTGCAACGATAAGGATTTCTGCGTTTTCGTCTTTTACAGCTTCACGCACCTGCTCAACGTATTTGTTGCCGTTCACTGCACTTGCTTCGTCTACGTTGCATACATAAAGTACAGGTTTGCTTGTGATGAGGAACAGTTCTCTTGCTATCTTCTGTTCGTCTTTTGTTTCGAACTGTACTGTACGTGCCGATTTTCCCTGTTCAAGAGCTTCCTTGTATTGTACAAGTACTTCGTAAGTCTGTTTTGCAACTTTGTCACCGCCTGTCTGTGCCTGTTTCTGGACTTTCTGTATGCGGCTTTCAATAGTTTCAAGGTCTTTCAGTTGAAGTTCTGTATCTATGATTTCCTTATCGCGTACAGGGTCTACACTTCCGTCTACGTGAGTTACGTTTTCGTCATCAAAGCAACGCAAAACGTGAATGATAGCATCAGTCTCACGTATGTTTGCAAGGAACTTGTTTCCTAATCCTTCACCTTTGCTGGCTCCTTTTACAAGTCCGGCAATATCAACGATTTCAACTGTTGTTGGAACGATACGCTGAGGATTTATAAGTTCTGCCAGTTTGTTCAGACGTTCGTCCGGAACAGTGATAACACCTACGTTAGGTTCGATAGTACAGAAAGGGAAATTGGCTGCCTGAGCCTTTGCATTAGATAAGCAATTGAAAAGTGTCGATTTACCTACGTTTGGCAATCCGACAATACCGCATTGTAGTGCCATAAATATATATAAGTTTTTTATTTTTAGATTTAAAACTTTGCAAAGGTACTTATTTTATTATTAAAAGCAAAGTAATGATATATTGCTTTGTTATTGTTTGTTATGATAATTATTCGTATTTTTGCAGTGTCCCATAAAAATGGGATATAAATTATTTTTTATAGAAGAGCGTTTTAGATATTATCCAATCATGAAATCTGGACAATTTCATTCCCAAAGGATAATAAGCAGAAACGCTCACGCTTATGCTATATACCTATCTTGTGCTTGGATAGTTTATATAACATTTAGCGTGGGCTATTTGTTTATTATTTTGGGAAGGGCAGTCCAGAGCCTCATGATTGTAATATCCAAATAGTTCCCACGCTTTTCTTTTTTATTAATTTTATCCTTGGGGACGGATAAAAGAAAATAAATCATTAGAATGAAAACATTTAGGTTTATCGGTATGGTATTGATTACCATGCTTATGTGTGTGAACTTTACTTCTTGTAAAGACAGTGAAGACGGTCCTTCATCAAACAGTCTGATTGGAATTTGGGAAGGAATAGAGGCCGACAGTTGGTCTATCGTTCCGGGCAGTCATGATGAAGACGAAGAATGGTGGACAGGCAGTCCGGACAAGCAGACTGACAATGGTGTGGACATATCCGGTTACCGTATTGAATTTAATTCTGACAAGTTCTATCGTATTTATCATTATGATGAGTACGGTAAAATATGGTATCCCGGCGGAGTAGGAAAGTGGAGTGTTTCAGGCAAAAAGATAACTCTTGTTTCATACGATTCTGGTGATGGTAAATATGACGAGGAAAATCCGGACGAATATAATATTTTGGAGCATAAGGATTCTAAAATAACTTTGGAATATTATAAGAATACTCCTGCCAGTGAAAATTACAGAAAAATGACTTTCAGACAGATAGCTACCAAAGATGAGATGTTTGATACGGATGATATTGATAAAGGAGACCTTGATATAAATGGGAAAAAGGAATATCCTTCAAAACTCATAGGTAAATGGATGTTTGGCGATTATGAGAGCGCAGTTGAAATTTATGAAAATGGCTTAGCAAGATATTTAGATAATGTTGATGGAGAATGGACTCCAAATGATGATGGTCTTGGTGATATAGAATGGTTTGTAATCGATGGAGTGTTATATTGGAATGAGGAAGAGGACGGAATGCCGGACGCATGGATTTTATATGAGATTAAAAATATAGCCAATGACGAGATAAAACTTGAATTCAAAGGCGTTCTAAAGGAAGATGGAACATACGATGATTACTATTCGGATCTAATAGGGGAAATTGAGGTTTGGACTAAATTAGAATAAAACATAAATCGCAATGAGCAACTCTATAACGGGTTGTTTCTATGAAATAAGAATTTGAAAATGTAAAACATTAAATCATATCGAATAATGAATAAATTTATCAATTTACTCTATAGATTGAACGTATTGGTATTGATTATGTTGATTTCCGTGTGTGCCGCAAGTTGTGGAACGGATGAAAACGATGAAGATGCGCTATCCCAAGGAGGCGATAAGAGTACCGGAAAAGGTTCGGTCACTATTACTAACATCGAGGCTAGAAAAAAGACTACTACCGGATTACAGATTGATGTAACGGTAAAAGCCAGTGGTGTTAAAGCTGATGAAGTAACAGCATTAGGAGTCCAGGGCGGAACCGGCAAAGATGCGGAAGGAAGCTTGTGGGCATCCGTAGGAGGGGGACAAACTTCCGGAACACTGAAAATTGTATCCGGTCTTAGGGCTGAAACCACTTACTATGTTAAAGCTTATATGAAGACTAAGGAAGGAACAGTTTATAGTTCTGTCAAGAAAGTGACAACTCCTTAATTTAAAGTGTAATATAACCTTATCATACCTGAAGGCGGGTGTCTTTTGACTTAACATCTGTTACCTGTCTGCATGAGGCTTTGACTTTTTTTGTATGCAGACATATGTCAACAATGGTATTTTTCAATGAAAGCGTTATAGGATAAATCCAATTTTCGTATTTATACTTATTTCAATTTGGAATAGTGGCGAAAAGGGTGTTTTAGATATTATTCTGTGGTTCCCACGCTTTCCTTTTTATTAATTTTATCCTTGGGGACGGATAAAAGAAAATAAATCATTAAAATGAAAACATTTAGGTTTATCGGTATGGCGTTGGTTGCCATGCTGGTGTGTGTGAACTTTACTTCTTGTAAAGACAGTGAAGATGGTCCTTCATCAAGCAGCCTGATTGGAGTTTGGGAAGGAATAGAGGCTGACAGTTGGTCTATCGTTCCTGGCAGTCATGATGAGGACGATGAATGGTGGACAGAAAGTCCAGACAAGCAGACTGACAATGGTGTGGATATTTCAGACTACCGTATAGAATTTAATTCTGACATGTTCTATCGCATTTATCATTATAATGAAGGCAGCGGTATGTGGTATCTAGGAGGAGTAGGAAAGTGGAGTGTATCAGGCAAAAAGATAACCCTTGTTTCATACGATTCAGGTGATGGTAAATATGACGAGGAGAATCCTGACGAGTATAACATCCTGGAACATACAAGCTCAAGGATGACTTTGGAATATTATAAGAATAATCCAGCAGGTGAAAATTACAGAAAAATGACTTTCAAGCAGATAGCTACAAAGGACGAAATGTTTGACACTGATGATATTAATACAGGGGATTCTTCATTTGACATAAATGCCAAAATTAAAAAGGAATATCCTTCAAAGTATATAGGTAAATGGAAATGCAGTTCTTCAGAAGCAATGGAACTTATAGAAAATGGTGGCGGCCGTTGGTGGTTTAACGATGGTGATGGTTGGTACACAGAATACATTGAAGATAATAGAATAACGTGGTTTGTGAGTAACGGAGCATTATTTGTTGATGAGGGAGAAAGTAACATAGGGAATGAGGAATATTATGTTGGTAATGTTATAAAAGTTACAGATAGTCAAATTGTTATTGAACATACAGGATATGTTTATACTGAAGATGGTGGATACGATGATGCCGAAATGGATTTAAAAGGAGAATTGATTACACTTACCAAAATTGATTAATAAGTCAATATAAAAAGAGGCAATCCGAAACCGGATTGCCTCTATGAAAGAGAGATTTATTTTATTTTTTGTCAGCTATTCTTTCTATTTTACTTATCCATTGTAACTGTCATGTCAGGAATAAGGATGAATGCGCCCTTTTTGCTATTCCATTTGTAGTATTCTGTTGTGACGCTCTTGCTATCGTATGTATAGCAGATTTTCAGGTCGTTTACCCAACAGTTGTCCTCTGCATTCCATTTCTGTGACATATTTTCAGTCATCTGGTTGTTTGCATCATACTTATAATTATATTTCATATATTTAGTAAGCAGATTGTTGTCCATCTTATAGACTGTTTCTGCAACTTTCACTCCGTTAACTTCTTCAGCATTGTAAATCAGGTTGTTATTCAACTTTGCAGCTGAGATAGTAGCATTAGCAATAAAAACTGTTATAATTACTAACAAGGTTTTGATAAAATTCATAGCTTTCATATTTTTAATATTTTAGGTTTAACTTACAATTTGTTTTTGATTACGATGCAAATATAGATGTTATTTCTATATCTTGTATAGTTTTACCCAAAAATTTAGCTTGAAATTAGCAAAATGTTAGTTATTTAACTTTAGTTTACAGTTTGGTTATATTAATGTGCTTCAAGCCAATTTTGACCCCAACCACAGTCTGCAAGCAAAGGTACTTTCATTTTGTAAGCAGCCTCCATTTCCGATATCACAATTTGCTGTACTTTTTCTTTTTCTTCTCTCAATACGCTGAAATTGAGTTCGTCGTGTACCTGGAGTATCATTTTCGACTTGATGCCCTCGTCCATGAATCTTTTGTATATTCTCACCATGGCTACCTTTATTATATCGGCCGCACTACCCTGAATAGGTGCATTGATTGCATTTCGTTCGGCATATCCTCTTACAACGGCATTTCTTGAATTTATGTCAGGAAGATACCTTTTGCGCTTGAATATTGTCTCTATGTAACCTTTATCCCTTGCAGAACGCACACTTTCTTCCATATAGGCCTTAACCTTAGGATAGTTTTCGAAATATCCGTCGATAAGTTCTTTTGCTTCCTTACGTTCTACATTCAGTCGTTCGGCAAGACCGAAGACAGATATACCATATATAATACCGAAGTTTGCAGTCTTGGCCTTGCTTCGCTGCTCTCTGGTCACATCTTCGATGTTTACCTTATATATCTTTGCAGCAGTAGCAGCATGGATATCCTGCTCCTCCCTGAATGCCTCAATCATGTTTTCATCTTCACTCAGGTGTGCCATTATTCTAAGCTCTATCTGTGAATAGTCGGCAGAAAAGAACTCACATCCGTCGTCCGGGATGAATGCTTTTCTTATCTCCTTTCCGTCATCATCCCTAATAGGAATATTCTGCAGGTTAGGATTGCTTGAGCTTAATCGTCCTGTAGCCGTTACAGTCTGATTGAAAGATGTGTGTATTCTTCCGGTCTTCGGATTGATAAGTTCAGGCAGGGCATCAATGTATGTACTTAGCAGTTTCTTCAATCCTCGATAGTCGAGAATCTTTTCCACTATCTGATGTTTGCCTTTCAGACTTTCCAGAACCTCCTCGGATGTTACATATTGGCCTGTTTTGGTTTTCTTTGCCTTTTCTACAATCTTCAGTCTGTCGAAGAGTACCTCACCGACCTGCTTTGGTGAAGACACGTTGAATTCCATTCCGGCAAGCTTGTAAATCTCTTCTTCTATTTCGCGCATTCTTATGGTGAAATGCTTTGAGGTTTCCTTAAGTGCTTCGGTGTCTATTCTTACTCCGTTTCTTTCGATATAAGCAAGTACCGGAACCAAAGGCATTTCTATTTCTTCAAACAGTTCCTTTACCCCGTTGGTCTCAAGTTCCTTTTCAAGAATATTCTTCAGTTTGAGAGTAACGTCTGCATCCTCGCACGCGTATTTATATATATCAGTAGGAGAGAGGTCGCGCATGTTACGCTGATTCTTTCCCTTGGCACCAATCAGCTCTTCTATTTTTATGGTGTCATATTTCAGGTACACTTCTGCCAGATAGTCCATTCCATGGTGCAGTTCAGGCTGCAACACATAGTGTGCAATCATGGTATCGAACATTTTTCCTTTTATAGTGACACCATAGTTGCCAAGAACCATCATATCATATTTTATGTTCTGTCCAACCTTTAGAGAATTTTCATTTTCAAAGACAGGCTTGAATTTGTCTACCAACTTTTGTGCTTCTTCTCTGTCTTTCGGTACAGGAACGTAAAAAGCACTGTTTTCTTCGTAACTGAAGCTCATTCCCACCAGTTCTGCACTCATTGCATCGGTGTCAGTCGTCTCCGTATCTAAACTGAGAATATCCTTTGTAAGGATTATTCTTAAAAAATCATCTATTTTATCCTCTGTATCAATCAGTTGATAGTCGTAACTGATGTCTTCAAGCCTTCTGAGATTTGAATTTTTCTGTTCAACCGTATTATCGTCAGCAAAAAAACCAAAGAGATCGCCTTGAAGAGGCTGCTTTTCCTGTACTGGTTTGGCTGATGTTTTTTTCTCATTCTTAAAAACTCTGTCAAGCAAGGAACGGAACTCCAATTCCTCAAAAATGCTTCTGAGTTTTTCCTCGTCCGGAGTCTCGCGCTTCAATGACTCCAAGTCAAGTTCGATAGGAACATCTGTCTTAATGGTTGCAAGAAATTTTGAGAAACGTATCTGTTCGATGTTCGCTTCCACTTTTGTCTTGATTGCCCCTTTCAGCTGGTCAGTGTGTTCAAGAAGATTCTCGATACTTCCAAATTCAGAGATAAGTTTCTGTGCGGTTTTCTCGCCGACCCCAGGACATCCCGGTATATTGTCCGACGAGTCGCCCATAAGTCCTAACATATCGATTACCTGACTGGTAGAATCTATATTGAATTTGGCCTTTACTTCCTCTATACCCATTATGTCGAACTCCTTGTCGCCATACTTTGGTCTGTACATGAATACATTCTCGCTCACCAACTGGCCATAGTCTTTGTCAGGAGTCATCATATAAGTAGTGATGCCTCTCTTCCCGGCTTCAGTGGCAAGTGTTCCGATAACATCGTCCGCCTCATATCCCGGAACTTCAAGGATAGGAATCCTGTAGGCTCTGATAATATCCTTTATAATAGGTACAGACTGTCTGATAGCCTCAGGCGTTTCTTCTCTCTGGGCCTTGTATTCCTTATATGCCTCGTGTCTGAATGTCGGGCCTGAAGGGTCGAATGCTACACCTATATGGGTAGGCGATTCTTTTTTCAGCACATCTTCAAGTGTATTTACAAAACCTAATATAGCAGATGTG
Organism: uncultured Bacteroides sp.; assembly: GCA_900544075.1. Taxonomy (GTDB): domain Bacteria; phylum Bacteroidota; class Bacteroidia; order Bacteroidales; family Bacteroidaceae; genus Phocaeicola. The sequence goes on along the minus strand of UQTJ01000010.1, from coordinate 64,003 downwards.
TTGAAGCCTTTTGAGTTGATTCTTGGGCTTTTGATTAATGCATAATAAGCACGGTAGATTAATGCATAAGCATCGAGTAGAAAAAGTTTATCCATATAGTGTGAATTAATAATGAAATTTCATGTAAAAGTACAAAAAAATACCATATTCCCCGTTTTATTATTACTTTTGTACACTAATTTATTCCCGATGGACAGAGTAGATATTATAAAACAGCCTATTATACATGAATTAGAAGCTTTCAGAGAGCTATTTATATCATCATTGAAAAGTGATAATCCACTTCTTGACAATGTTCTTTCATATATAAAGAATAGAAGCGGAAAGATGATGAGGCCCATATTGGTTATGCTTATAGCCAAGACATATGGTATAATTGATGATTCTGTAAGACACGTTGCTCTGTCGCTTGAACTTCTTCATACAGCAAGTCTGGTTCACGATGATGTGGTGGACGAAAGCAGTGAGCGAAGAGGGCAGCAGTCTGTAAATGCTGTTTACAATAACAAACTGTCTGTGTTGGTAGGCGATTATATCCTGGCAACCTGTCTGAAACATGCATCCCTGACAGGAAACATCAAGCTTGTGGAATTAGTTTCCAATCTCGGTCAGGAGCTTTCGCTGGGAGAGGTTATTCAGCTCGCCAACTTGTCAAACAAACAGTTTTCTGAAGACGATTATTTCAATGTTATACGCAGAAAAACCGCTGCATTGTTTACTGCTGCTGCAGAATGTGGAGCGGTAGCTGTAGGTGCTTCTGAAAAAGACGCGAAAAGCGCAGCTGCTTTTGGAGAGATGCTCGGTATAGCTTTCCAGATAAAGGATGACATATTTGATTATTATGACGACGATGCCATAGGAAAACCTACCGGAAATGATATGGCTGAAGGTAAACTGACTCTCCCTGCTATATACGTCCTGAACAAGATGAATGATAAGGCCCTCAATGATGTTGCATTACGAATCAGAGGAATGGAGGCTACAAAGGATGAAATAAGCTCTTTTGTTGAAACGGTAAAGAAAGAGGGTGGGATAGAGTATGCTGAAAAGGTAATGCGCGATTATCGCGACAAGGCTCTATCCGTATTGCCGGAGTATATGCCGCAAGATATCAGAGATGCTCTGACGGCTTATATAGATTATGTAATAGACAGGAAAAAATAATAAAAAAGGACGGTCACCCGTCCTTTTAATGCCCGTATAGCAAGGTTAGAACAACTTGATATCCTCTCCTTGAATTTCAGAAAGCAGAAGATTTGCAATGCGGCTTGTACCGATTCGGAACAGTCCTTCGTTCAGCCATTCTTCACCTAACACCTCTTTTGCTATAGTGTAATACTTCAGTGCATCTTCCACAGTGTTTATTCCTCCGGCAGCCTTAAAACCTATTTTAATGCCTGTTTCGAGGAAGTATTCCTTAATAGCCTTACACATTACGAAAGCTGCTTCCGGAGTTGCTCCTAAGCTTTCTTTTCCGGTAGAAGTCTTGATGAAATCCGCACCGGCATACATAGTCAGAATGGCAGCCTTCTTTATGTTTGAAGCGCTTTCCAATACACCTGTTTCAAGAATGACTTTCAGTGTCTTTTCTCCGCATACAGCCTTCAGCTCCTCTATCTCATCGCACATCCCTTCATAATCTCCATTAAGGAATTTGCCTACAGGCATTACGATGTCTATTTCGTCAGCACCGGCATGTATTGCCATAGCAGTTTCTGCCACCTTCACTTCAGTGAAAGTCTGAGAAGAAGGGAATCCGCCGGATACGCATGCTATTTTTACATCGTCTGCCTCAAGTGCGTCGTTCACGATTTCAGCCATGTTAGGGTAGACGCAGATTGCAGCTACATTTTTCATGTCAGGATATTTGTCGGCAAACTCGTTTACTTTTTCGGTAAGTTTCAGAATGCTTTCTTCGCTATCAGTACATTTCAAGCTTGTAAGGTCTACGCTGTTTAATAAAAATTTCTTTACATCTTTTGTATTATTCTCATGGAGGTATTTGTTCAGAATATTCTCTGTTGCGTAGGCCACCTCATCATCTTTAAGGGCTGTGTTATACTTGTTCAGTGCCTCTGTATATTTATCGCTTGTAGGCATCTCATGTTCATGCTCGTGGTCATGTTCCTGTTCAAAATCGTAGATGTTTTCTTCGTTGTAACTCATAAGCATTATAGTTTTGGATTGTTTTTATGTCTGTCTTTATCTCTTGAAGTTTTCTTTTCGATATTCTTCTTGAATGCTTCTGTAAGGTTCACGCCTGTCTGGTTTGCCAGGCACAACAGTACCCATAGCACATCAGCCATTTCGTCTGCCGGGTCCTGGTTTTCGCCTTCCTTGAACGACTGGTCGCCGTACTTTCTTGACATCACTCTGGCCAGTTCTCCCACTTCTTCGGTAAGGACTGCCATATTTGTCAGCTCGCTGAAGTATCTTACTCCGTATTCCTTTATCCAGTTATCAACTGTTTTCTGGGCTTCATCAAGTGTCATATTTATTCTTTGTTTTTTGAATCCATCCATATAGTTACAGGACCGTTGTTAAGCAGTTCAACTTTCATATCTGCTCCAAATTCACCGGTACCTACTTCCTTGCCCAATGCCTTGCTTACTTCGCTACAGAAGTATTCATAGAGTGGGATAGCGGTCTCATGTCCGGCTGCTCTGATGTATGACGGTCTGTTTCCTTTCTTTGTAGAAGCCATCAGAGTGAACTGGCTTACGATTAGAATCTCACCGTTTATGTCCATTATGGATTTGTTCATCACTCCGTTTTCATCGTCGAACACTCTCAGTCCGATAACCTTTTTGCACAGCCAGTCGGCATCTTCTTTAGTGTCGGCTTCCTCTATACCTACAAGTATCATGAAACCTTCCTTAATTGCCGATTTGCACACGCCGTTTATGGTTACTAATGCATGGCTTACTCTCTGTATAACTAATCTCATATTGCAGTAAAATTATTCCTTGTTTAATTCCTCTTTTACGGCCTTTGCTGAGGCTTTACCCACCACTTTGGATAATTCCTCTATGTCGGCTTCCTTTATTCGTCTGACGCTCTTAAAAGCCTTCAGAAGCGCTGTTTTCTTTTTCTCTCCGATACCCTTGATATTATCAAGTGCAGATGCTATCTGGCTCTTGCTTCTCTTGTCGCGATGGAAGGTAATGGCAAACCTGTGTACCTCGTCCTGGATGTTTTCAAGCAGATGGAATAGGGGAGTTCCCTGTTTTATTCCTATGGTCTGCGGTGGGAATCCTGCAAGTACTTCAGATGTTCTGTGGCGGTTGTCTTTTGCCAGTCCAACGATTGGTATATTCAGGTGAAGTTCGTCTTCTATCACTTGTCTTACAACTTCCATCTGGCCTTTACCACCGTCTGTCAGAATAACGTCCGGCAATTCACCCTGCTCGTCTAATATACGTGTGTATCTTCGTCTGACCACCTCCTGCATTGAAGCGTAATCGTCCGGTCCTTCCACAGTCTTTATTATGTATTTTCTGTAGTCTTTCTTGCTCGGTTTTGCTTTCTTGAAAACCACGCAGGCTGCTACTGCATCCGACCCCTGAATGTTCGAATTATCGAAACATTCTATGTGGACAGGCATTTTCTCCAGATGAAGCTGCTCCTGGATTTCCTTCATCAGTCTTACGCTTCTTTGTTCCGGATTAAGCTTTTCTGCTTGTTTCAGACGGTCCACCTTATACTGTTTTACGTTTAGTATGGACAGCTCCAGAAGATGCTTCTTGTCGCCTCTTTGCGGCACTGTGAATGTCACTCCGTTCATCTCCATATCCAACTCGAACGGAACAATTATCTCCTTCGATTTGCTCTGGTATCTTTCGCGCATTTCCACAATACCCAACTGCAGAAGCTCCTCTTTCGTTTCGTTCATCCGCACTTTGTATTCGAATGTGAAGGCTTGGTTTATGCATCCGTTAGTGATGTGCAGATAGTTAATATATGCCACTCCCTCGTCAGTTTCTATAGAGAATACATCAATGTTGTGCAGTACCGAACTTACCACCTCGCTCTTCGATCTGTAGCTTTCCACCAGGTCGTATTTCAGCTTTATCTTATGTGCCTCTTCAAACTTAAGTTCGCTTGCCAGCTTCTGCATCTCGTCCATCAGCATATCGCTTATGATTCGCGTATTGCCTTTCAGAATCTCTTTTATCTCTGCTATCTGCTTCATGTATTCTTCATGGCTTTGAAGTCCTATGCATGGCCCTTTGCAGTTCTTGATATGATATTCCAGGCAAACCTTGAATTTGCCTTGCGATATGTTTTCCGGTGTAAGAGCCAGATGACAGGTGCGCAGATTGTATAGCTTCTTTATCAGTTCCAATACAGCCATCATCGAAGGAACGTGACTGTACGGACCGAAGTATGTACCTTCTTTTCTGATTATCTTCCGTGTCTTGAAAACACGTGGAAAATACTCGTTGCTGATACAGATGGAAGGGTAGCTCTTGTCGTCTTTAAGCAGAACGTTGTATCGTGGCTTGTATTTCTTGATAAGGTTATTTTCCAGCAGTAATGCATCCTCTTCAGAATTTACCACGATGTATTTTATATCCGCAATTTTGGTTACCAGAATCCTTGTCTTTGCAGACTGGTGTTCCTTGGCAAAATACGAATATACACGCCTCTTAAGATTCTTTGCCTTGCCCACATAGATGATGGTACCTTCCGTATTCAGGTATTGATAAATCCCCGGACTGTCCGGCAGGTTCAAGACAATTCCCCTAAGATAATCGCTGGTTTTAAGTTCCTCTTTCGAATCCATTATTGCTGAAAAAATATTTAGAGTTCAAGTATCGTTGTGACGTCAACATCTGAAGGGAAAGCCTTTCTTCCGTTAAGGTCTTTCAGCTCTATAACGAAGTTGATATATGTTTCTTTTGCTCCGGCTTTCTTAACTAGTCTGTGTGTAGCTGCCATAGTTCCTCCTGTGGCAAGAAGATCGTCATGAAGCAATACCACATCGTCTTCGCTGATACCATCCTTATGAAGTTGGATAGTGTCAGTTCCGTACTCCTTTTCGTAAGTTTCTTCTATAACTTCAGCCGGAAGTTTTCCCGGTTTGCGGGCCATGATAAATCCGGCACCAAGTCTTGCCGATAGCGCACCGCCAAGGATAAATCCTCTTGACTCTATGCCTACCACTTTAGTGATGCCTTTGTCCTTATACATTTCATACAGTTCGTCTATCAGACCGCTAAGGCACTCGCTGTTTTTGAATAGGGTAGTAACGTCGTAGAACAGTATTCCAGGCTTTGGAAAATCAGGAATCTCACGGAGGTTTTGTCTTAAAGTTTCTTTGTTCATTGGTTTTGATTTTATTTGTTCAGACCTTAAAGTTTTACGTTAACCACGCTTTAAACTTTAAGGCGTTTTCCTTTATTTACAGTGATTTACGGGTAATCCTTAAACAAATTGTTTCACGTGAAACATCGTTTTATCGTCCCATAAGTACTAACAGTACGTTGATGTCGCTTGGGGATATACCCGGTATTCGGCTTGCCTGTGCTAAGGTCTCAGGGTCTATCTTCTTTAGCTTCTGTCTTGCTTCGGTAGATAGTGACTGGAGAGTGTCATAGTCGAACTTGCCTTTTATCTTGATTGACTCCAGACGGTGTATCTTGTCGGCTATCATTCTCTCGCGGTCGATGTATCCCTTGTATTTAATCTGTACTTCGGCAGCCTCAATAATCTCTTCCTTGCGGTCTTCTATTCTGTCGAGAACAGCCTTGAATGCCGGAACAAGAGGAGCGATATTTTCTATCGTAATCTGCGGACGGCTTATTAAGTCTATTAGCTTACATCCGTGAACCAGTCTTGCAGTTCCTAATGCTTCCAGACCATCGTTTATCTTGTCGGCCTTGATAGAGTAGGTCTTGGTGAATTCCACTATCTTCTCTATTTCTTCACGCTTCTTGCAGAGGATGTCGTATCTGTCCTGTTTTGCAAGTCCGAGCTTATAAGCTTTTTCTGTAAGTCTGAAATCGGCATCATCCTGTCTCAGCAAGATTCTGTATTCGGCTCTTGAAGTAAACATACGGTATGGTTCGTCCACACCTTTTGTCACAAGGTCGTCTATCAGTACGCCGATATAAGCTTCGTCTCTTCCCAATACGAAAGGCTCTCCGCCATGACAGTTGATATGAGCGTTTATACCTGCAATGATACCCTGGCCGCCTGCTTCCTCGTAACCTGTAGTACCGTTCACCTGACCTGCAAAGAACAGGTTTTTGACAATCTTCGATTCGAGTGTATGCTTGAGCTGGGTAGGGTCGAAGTAGTCGTATTCTATTGCATATCCCGAGCGGTAAAGCACCACATCCTTGAAGCAAGGAATCTTCTTCAAAGCCTCAAGTTGGATGTCCATAGGTAGGGAAGAGGAGAACCCGTTGAGGTAAAGTTCCTGTGTAGTTTCTCCTTCCGGTTCCAGGAAAAGCTGGTGTTGCGGTTTGTCCGGGAAAGTTACGATTTTCGTTTCAATACTCGGACAGTAGCGAGGGCCGATACTCTGGATTTGTCCGTTGTAAAGAGGGGAGTCCGCCAGTCCGTTTCTCAGTGTGGCATGAACTTCCTCGTTAGTAAAACAAGTCCAGCACTGAAGTTGTTTAAGCTGTCTTGGCTCGCTTATGAATGAAAATCTGTGGAAATCATTCTCGCCGTCCTGAGTTTCCATCAGGTCGAAGTGTACGCTTCTTGCGTCTATTCTCACCGGTGTACCTGTTTTCATTCTTCCGGCAGTGATGTCATGTCTGGTTATAGACTCAGTAAGATGATAAGAGGCAGGCTCTGCGCAACGTCCTCCGGCGAGCATCTTGCGTCCTATGTGCATAAGTCCGTTGAGGAACGTACCCGCTGTGAGAACAATACACTTGGCATAGAATGTCACGCCCCAGCAAGTTGTCAGTCCTTTAACTTCCCCGTTCTCGATTATAAGTTCTTCCACTGTGTCCTGCCATATATGCAGGTTAGGAATGTTCTCAAGAACCTCTCTCCATGCCCATATGAATTTGCCTCTGTCGCACTGCGCGCGAGGGCTCCACATGGCAGGACCTTTCGAGCGGTTCAGCATTCGGAACTGTATGGCAGTCTTGTCTGTCACCAATCCCATGTATCCGCCCAAAGCGTCAATTTCTCTTACTATCTGTCCCTTTGCAATACCACCTACCGCAGGGTTGCAGCTCATCTGTGCTATCTTGTTCATGTCCATTGTTATCAGACATGTCTTTGAGCCAAGATTGGCTGCTGCCGCAGCAGCTTCACAACCTGCATGACCGGCACCGATTACAATAACGTCGTACTTAAATTCCATTGAATTATGATGTTTGTTACTGGTTGCAAAATTAGTGAAAATTATCGTTGTTTTTCCCCCTTACAAATATCATTTAACAAAGTAGGGCGAGAATTTCTCGCCCTACCTGTTTTCGTTCTAATTATTTCATTTCCTTAAGCATATCCAGTGCCTTGTTCTCTGCCGCTTCCATTATCTCTCTTTCTCCCGGTCCCTTGTCGTTTATTCCGCACAGGTGTAGGATACCGTGGATGATTACTCGGTGCAGTTCCGTATCGTACTCCGCACCAAACTGTTCGGCATTCGTCCTTACTGTGTCAAGGCTGATGAACAGGTCGCCTGATATTCGCTTGCCTTCGCAATAGTCGAAAGTGATGATGTCAGTGTAATAATCATGTTGCAGATACTGTCTGTTCACTTCCAGAATCTTCTCGTCCGAGCAGAAGATGTAGGCAATCTCTCCCACGCGCGCACCGTACGAAGCGGCTACTGCCTTTATCCATTCTGTAGTTTCTCTTTTTTTGATGTCGGGCATTTCAACCCCGTCTGTCTGATAAGTTATCATATGTCGTTTTTTTATTTATTGAATCCTTTTTTTGCGTGTCTGAACGCCTCAAAAAAACGCTTCGTCATTTCATTCAAAATGCTTCGTCGTTTTTATTAAAATGACGAAGCGTTTTATCCGAAGAATAAATAGCATATAAATATGGCTGAAATTATTCCTGCCAAGTCAGCCAATAATCCGCAAGGAACAGCATGTCTTGTCTTGCTTATTCCTACACTTCCGAAGTAAACGGCAAGGATATAGAATGTGGTATCTGTAGAGCCTTGGAAGATACAAGCCATACGTCCTACGAACGAATCTGCACCGTATGTTGTCATTGCATCAACCATGAGTCCGCGTGCCCCGCTTCCGCTCAATGGTTTCATAATTGCTGTAGGCAGTGCCGCTACAAACTCGCTGTCTATTCCGCACCAGCCAACCAATGTGGCTACTCCGTTGATGATATAATCCATGCTTCCAGAAGCGCGGAACACCCCTATCGCTACAAGTATCGCTACCAGATATGGTATGATTCTTACGGCTGTGGTAAATCCTTCTTTCGCACCCTCAACAAACGCATCGTAAACATTGACCTTCTTGCGTATCCCGGCAAGTATAAAGCCGATAATAATCAGGAACAGGAATACATTTGCAGTCGTGGTGGAATATATGTCAATCATCTCTCTTGAAAGCGTGGTGAAGAAGTATATTATACCTGCTATGAACAGGCTGGCTCCACCCAAAAACAGTAGTATAGTCCTGTTCAGAAGATTTATTTTCTGATAAACGCTTACTGCGATAATACCTGCCAGAGTTGAAAAGAACGTAGCAAGCAGTATCGGTACGAATACATCTGTAGGCTGTGCGGCTCCAAGTTGCGCTCTGTAAACCATTATGCTTATCGGAATTATGGTAAGTCCGGAGGTATTCAGCACAAGGAACATTATCATCGGATTGCTGGCAGTATCCTTTTTTGTGTTCAGCTCCTGAAGTCCTTCCATAGCTTTCAGTCCTAACGGAGTGGCGGCATTGTCCAGTCCCAGCATATTGGCTGCAAGATTCATGAATATACTTCCTGTCACAGGATGTCCTTTCGGTATATCGGGAAACAGCTTCGTAAACAGCGGACTCAGTACCCTTGAGAACATATTTATCACTCCCCCAAGTTCCCCTATTTTCATAATACCGAGCCATAAAGACAACACCCCTGTCAGTCCCAGTGAGATGTCGAACGCTGTCTTAGCCGAGTCGAATGTAGAATTGATGATAGCCGGAAAAACACCTGTATCGCCCATAAAGACAAGTCTTACTGCTGCCACTATGAATGCGATAAGGAAAAATGCTATCCAGATGTAGTTCAATACCATAAATCGTTTATCGTTTTTTGGTTATAAATCAGTTAGAAAAATCTTTTACAAAAATAAGTATTTTAATCAGAAAAAGATAATTTTGCCGTTACTTAAACTCACAAACTTAAAAACTTACAAACTCAAAAATATATGTTCAAGTTTAAATATTTACGTTGGACCCTGCTCCTGCTGCTCTTTCTGTTTGTAATTCTCTCGTCGCTGAATGTCGGTGTCGCAGAGTTTTATTCACGTAGCATTTATCCGGCATTGTCATATGTGCTTTCTGCATTATCATCCGTTGTGCCGTTTTCTCTTGATGAGATAGGTGTCTTACTGATGATATTGTCGGTCGTAGTATTTCCGTTTGTATGGCGGATACGCAGAAAACTGAAATGGAGAACGGTTCTATTGCGTGAGGCAGAAATACTTTTATGGATATATGTGTGGTTTTATATCGGTTGGGGAATAAACTATTATCGTGAGAGTTTTTTCACAAGGGCCGGTGTCTCTCCTGCTAAATACGATGAACAGCGTTTTAAAGATTTTCTGTATTCATATACCGACAGTCTGAACAGATACTGTTGCAATATTGATACCGTATCTGCAGAGCATGTTCATGAAGAAATAAAATTATCTTACAAAAAAGTGTCTGATGTTTACGGGCTTGCCACTCCCCGTTCGTTTCAACATCCAAAGACACTGCTTTTCAATTCTCTTTATTCCGGTTCTGGTGTTTTTGGGTTTATGGGACCGTTCTTTGCCGAGTCGCATATCAATATGCAGATTACTCCGTTGGAGTATCCTTTCACATACGCTCACGAACTTTCCCATCTTTTGGGAATAAGCAGCGAGGCGGAAGCAAATCTTTGGGCATATCAGACCTGTCTCCTTTCTTCCGATGCGGAGATTAAGTACAGCGGTTATTTCGGACTCTTTCCATACGTGCTGATGAATGCGCGAGGTCTGTTGAATGAAGAGGATTATAAAAATTGGATTTCCGGTGTCCGGCCGGAAGTGATAAACCAGTATAAGGAGAAGCGCGAGCATTGGTCCTCTCTCTATAGTCCGTTGCTTGGCGAGATTCAGTCGGCAATGTATGAATTCTATCTGAAGGGTAACAGAATTTCGTCCGGACAGAAAAATTATGCCGAGGTTATCGGTCTTTTGTTGTCGTTGCCCGATGAAGGTATAAAAATGCTTGCTGAGAATTAAAAAAATCGGGTATCAGTACGTGATGACTCTGATTTTTTAATTCTCGCAAGCCTGGCAATAACTGTATTATATACTATTTTATAGCATTCTGTTAATAAAATATTCGTAATACAGCACTATATCTAACATAAGTATTAAGAATGTTTGTGTGTGGCTATCTTTTTGATATTATCTGTTTGGGGGGGTAATTATTGGCAATCCGGAGAAAAATCCTGATTTAACCTTCCGGTTGCCCTTAAATACTCGGTTTCATAAATTTTATACTGTGTTTGTGCTTCGATGAGATTGCTTTTCGCCTGTTTCCACTGCGACTGTGCATCGAGCAAGTCAGTAAGCAGTGCCATCGAAACATTGTATTTGTTATTGGTTACTCTCAAATTTTCCTCCGCCTGTTTAAGTCCAACTTCTGCTGTCTTGATAAGTTGGTAACCGTCGTAAACATTTTTCAGAGCGCTTTGAGCTTCCAAAGTCATAAGCCGTGAGTTCCTGCTTAATTCCAGTTCTGCATTTTTGAAATCAAGCTTTGCCTTTTTCACTTTCTTCAGATTTGCACCCCACTCGAATATCGGAATATTTACAGACAACATTACAGCCCCTAACCCATCGCGGAATTCCTGTGAGTACGGCATCATGGTTCCGTTGCCTGCGTCAACCATACTGTTAAGCTTGATATTGCCGTAATATGTATATCCTGCCACAAGTCCTACTGTTGGCAGCATGTTTGCACGCGACATCTGTATTTGCTTTTGGGTGGCATCCATCTGATGCTTGAGTAGATTGAGTTCAGGGCGTTCGTTAATATCCGCTGTCAGAAGTCCAGGCTCATTAACGTGTATCGTCGTGTCAGTAAGCTCAAGTTCTGCATTTGAGTCAATGCCGGTAATTCTGCATAGCGACATGCGGCATAAGTCCTCTCCGTTCTTTGCCTTCTGTATCTGGTATAAAATGTCGCTTCTGCTTGCTTCTATCCTAAGCAGTTCGTTCTCGGTGCTCAGCCCTGCCCCGACAGCGGTTTTCACTTGAGAATACAGCGAGTCCATCTGTTCTTTATAACTGTCCAGCATTTTTACCTTTTGTCTGACGGCAATCAGTGTCCAGTAAGCATTGTCGGCTTCTACCAGCACGTCCATCATTGTCATCCTTTTCTGTTCGGCTGCTATAGACTCTCCTAATTTTGACAGTTTCTTTCCTGTCATTATCTTTCCTCCTGCGTATAGTGGTTGAGTAAGGGTTATTCCTGCCATATACATTCCCCGCATTCTGAGATCCATACCCATCATGTCCATATCCGGGAATATGTATGTTCCGGTGGCTGAAGCCTCGATTTTCGGCAGGAAAGCCGAAGTTGCTATTTTATTGTCCAGCTGCGATTGCTGGTATTTATGTTCAGCCTGTTGCAGAGATTCGCTTTGCGATAAAGCCATATTCCGGCACGAAGCCAGATTTAGCTTTATAGTCTCCTGTGCTTTTATGTTTATATTCTGGATAAACATAAAAACAGTTGTTGTAAATAATATTTGAAAAAATCTGTTTATCATTTTTATAAAGATTGATGTATGTAATTAAGCTCTCTTTATATTGAAAAGTACCGTATAGAAGATAGGTAACAATATCAATGTGATAAGTGTACCTACTGCCAGTCCTCCCATTATGGTGATAGCCATAGAGCTGTACATCGGGTCGGTAATCAGAGGTATCATACCTACAATTGTGGTAAGTGATGCCATCAATACCGGGCGAACTCTGGATACTGTGGCTTCGATGACAGCAGTATATGGCATTTTCTTTTCTTCAGTTTGAAGTCTGTTTATTTCATCCACAAGTACGATTGCATTCTTGACCATCATACCTATCAGCCCCATCATACCTATAATTGCCATAAATGTCATAGGCTGGTTTGTTATCAATAATGAAGGGACAATGCCGCAAAATACGAACGGGAAGCATATCAGAATGAGTATAACCTTTTTCCAGCTGTTGAACAGCAAAAGAAGAATGGCAAGGATAATGAAGATAGTAATAGGTACATATTTCATCAAGTTGTTGATGGCTTCTCCCTGTATTTCTCCTTCGCCTACCCATCTCATGCTGTATCCAGCCGGTAAGTCAATAGCTTCAATCTCCTCTTTTATTGATTCCACTACTTTTGCCGGTGTGGCTTCGTCAATTTCTGAGTTAGGGTCACATTCTGTCTCTATAACCCTTTGTCCGTTTAGGCGCATAACGATGTCTTCATCCCATTCCATAGTTATTCCTTCAGCTACGCGGCTTAGAGGTGTGGCACGGAAAATTTTATCCTGCAGCTCGCTCATCCCTTTCCCTCCTGCAATGGCCGAGTTAAGCTCGTCATTAGACATATGAAGGTTCATCATGCTCCATACAGGAATATCGTTCAAATCGTATATACGGCTTCCGTCTTCGTTTCTTACAAGCATGTTTACCACGATAGTCTTGTCTTTATCATTTATTGCTCCTACCGGCATTCCGTCTGTGGCAGCCATAAGGGCATTGGCAATATCACTTCTTCCCACTCCTGAACGCAGTGCGTCTTGTTGTAAATATTTTGTGACGTACGATTTGCCGTATGGCTTCCAATTGTTTTGTACGGAATACGGGTCAACATACTCGCATTTTCTCATTATATCCTCTGCCTTGCAGCTCAATTCTTTCAGTACGGCAGGGTCCGGACCGGCAAATTCCACCTCTACAGTATGTGATGTGGAGATTGAGAAATTATACTTCCTGCAACGTATGTATGCGTCAGGATATTTTTCTCTCAATTCACGTCTTACTTCGGGTATCTGTTTCACTACTGTATTATAGTCTTTGCAGTCGATAATCAGTTCGCCGTAACAGTCGCCTCCGGAAGTCATCGGTCTGACAAGACAATAATGTGCAGGTGCGCTTCCCTGACTGACAGCAATTCTTTCTATATCCTTGCGTTCGGACAACAGATTGCTCATCTCAAGAAGTTTGTCACGTACCACATCCGGACTGGTGGCGGAAGGGAAAAAGCATTCCACTACATACTGTTTATAGTCGAAATCAGGGAAAAACAGATTCTTGACTTTGTTCATTCCGGCAAAACACAATATAAGTATTGCAAATGCAACTCCTATGGCCGTTTTTTTGTATTCTATAAGTCGTGATATAGTGCCACGTACAAACTTGTGTACAGGTGAATTCATTACTGTTTTATTACCATTTTCGGCAGTATGTTCCCTTGCCGGCAACCATGTCTTTGCGCATACAGGTACTTGCACAAGAGCCAGTATCCAGCTTGCCAGAAGACTTACACATAATACCAGGAACAGGTCGCCTGAATACTCTCCTGCCGAATCGGGCGACAGATAGACACACAGGAATGTTGATGCCGCAATGATGGTGGCACCAAGCAGCGGCATGGCTGTGTTCTGCCCTATTCTGTAGAGGTAGTTCTTTGGCGCAAGTCCTCGTTTTTTGTCAATAAGAATACCGTCCATTATTACCACGGCATTATCCACAAGCATACCCATAGCCACTATGAATGCTCCCAATGATATTCGTTGAAGTGTGGTTCCGCATACCAACAGTATAGGGAAAGATACGGCAACCGTAAGTATCAGACCAAATCCGATAATAAGACCGCTACGGAATCCCATAGTGAATATAAGTACCAGTATTACTATGGCTACTGATTCCACCAGATTCCACATAAATGAAGAAATGGCATCCTCCACTTTATCAGGCTGGAAAAATATCTTCTCAGTGTTCATTCCCTCCGGGATATTCTTCATTACTTCATCAAGACGCTTATCGACAGCCTTTCCTACGTCAGGTACTATGGCCGACGATTCCATTGCTATACAAATTGCGAGCGCCGGCTTGCCGTTGACGAAGAAACCGTTCCTTTGAGGCTCGGAGTATGTCCTTTCTATTTTGGCTATATCTCCTAATCTTAGAGTTTTTCCGTCTGTGGTCTGTATCAGGAGATTCCTGATGTCGTTTTCATCCTTGCTTTCGGAGTCCACATAAATAGGAATAAGTTCTTTTCCGCTCTGATATTTTCCGGCATTTACTGTCTTGAAAGCTCCCTGCAAAGTGGACATGATTTGTGTAGGTATCACTCCGTTTCTTGAAATCTGCTCTTTTGACAGAGTGATATTTATTACCTCGTCACGGTTTCCTACAATATTTATTCGTTTAACGCCTTTTACGCCGGACAGTTCACGCTTTATCATTTGTGCATATTTGTACATTTCCGGATAATCATATCCGTCGGCGGTAAATGCGTAGAAGATACCGTAAACGTCCATCATGTCGTCTATCACTATAGGGTCATAACATCCCTGAGGAAGCCTGGATGATGCATCGTTTACCTTGCGGCGCAGCAGGTCGAAATGCTGTTCCAGATCTTTGGTAAGGACGGTCATCTGGAATTCCACCGTAAACATTGCCATTCCGTTTCTGCATTCGGTCTTTATCTTGTTTACGTCAGGCAGTGCGCGCAATTCCTCTTCCATCATCAGAGCTACTTTAAGCTCCGTTTCGTGTGCGCTTGCTCCCGGATATGGTACTATAACCATAGCCTGCTTTGCTGAGACTGCCGGGTCTTCAAGTTTTGGCATCTGGATGAAAGAAAGTATTCCGGCAATTATTATAGCCGTTACGAACGACCAGAATTGCATTGGCCGTTTCATAAAGTATTCTGTAATTCTTATCATATCAGTCCTCCGACATTACTTTTTTCAGGTTGCTCTATGACTGTAACTTTCTCTCCTTCCTGTAGTGAGTTTACACCTGCACGTACAATCTTTTCTGTTCCGTCAAGGCCTTTTGTTACTGCAACCTGTTCTCCTGAAAAGTTATTATCAATGGTTATAATTCTTTTCTCTATTGTAGAATCCTCTTTCAGTACCCATACACATGAGTTGTCACTGCTTTTGAATATCGAGCAGGCAGGAATCTTGAATCCCTCCTTACTGTCATTCCCTTCATTTATAGTCAGACGTACCTCAATGTTCATTCCGGGAGTAATCTGTTTTTCCGGTTTCTCTCTGAATTTCAGAATTAGCTGATATAGCTGGTTTCCGTCGGCTTTCGGTGACAGGCTTAAAAAGTCCATGGGATATGTCTGTGATTCTTTTTCCGATGAAATCATACAGTCGTAGCTTGCTACATTGTCAATATTTTTAAAAGTATTTGACGGTAAATCTGTTTTTACTTCCAGATGCGATACGTCGAGGAAAGTAAACATTGCTGTACCGGCATCGACCATTTCTGCAGGTGAGAAATTTACCGACTGTATATATCCGTCTTCCGGTGCATACAGTCTGGTATATTCCAGTTTGTTTTTGTTTACATGCAGCTGCACTCCAAGTTGTCTGAGTCCGGCAGATGCCTTTTCATAATCATTTGCAGAAACACTTTTCTGTTCAAACAGCTTTTTTGTTCTTGCCACTTCGTCTTTCAGCTGGTCGTATTGTATCTGCAGTGCCTCTACTCCGAGAAGATAATCCCAGTCATCAAGTTCGGCAAGTAACTCACCTTTGCTTACATAATCCCCTTCTTTTACGTGAATACTTTTTATCTGTCCGGCAGTTTTAAATCCCAGACTTATTTCATGAGCCTCACGTACAATTCCTGGATAACTTTTGGTTGTTGTCTTACATGATGGCACAGGAGTCGTTATTTCAACACTGTGAATAGGTAAAGATGTTTTTTTCTGTTCGCTGCATGAACACAACAGGCATAGCAGTAATGCCGGCAGACATAGTAATTTTCTTCTTTTCATTCTCAATATGCTTTTTATGTTTATAATATGCTTTTTAATGATGCAAAATTGAGTATTTATTTATTCTCCTGCATTATCAAAAAGAACAGTAAATTGGTCTGAAGGATTGAAACATTATGCGTTCACGCTTATTTTTCATATATTTGTTCTTCAAAAGGTACAATATGATTTTAATATGAAAAGTGATAATATTATCTTGAACCTGAATTTAAGTGATTTGTCGGTACAGCCCAGAGCGCTACATATCGATAATAAATTCATACTTATTGATAATTTTGATGATATGGATAATGAGGAAAATACCAAAGGATTGTCATTTGTCAATTACCCTATGAAATTATCTTTTACGATAGCTATACTTGTTCTTTCGGGGGGAATAAGGGTGAAAATCAACTTAGAAGATTTTGAGGCGCGAGCGGGCGATGCCATTACTGTATTTAAAGGTAATATAGGTGAATTCTGCAGTCTGCTGCCTGATACACGTATGGCTGTGATAGCTTTTTCCGATGAGTTTTTCAATGTGGTGAAACACATTAATACTGCCCTTTCCATACAACAGCATATTTATGCCAACCCAGTATTGCATCTTGACAGAGGTTTCCTTGATGAGGCACTGGATGTATATAAAAGGATGAAATCTAAATTGGCAGAAACTGATAATTTGTTTCGTGAAGGTGCCTTACACGGTTATACACAGGTTTTGATGTACAACGCCTATAATTATTTCACCAAAATGAAGAATAATGTGGATGATTCTGCTGAGTATAATAGAAATCAGGAAATCTATAAACGTTTTATGCAGGCAGTACAGAAGAATTATATGAAGGAACGCAGTATAACATTTTATGCTGATGTATTATGTATTTCCCCAAAATATCTTTCTCAGGTAATAAAAAACGTTACCGGAAGACTTGCCGGTGAGTGGATTAGAGACTATGTGATACTTGAGGCTAAAGCATTGTTGAAAAGCAATAAATATACTGTGCAGCAGGTATGTGATATGCTGAATTTTGCCAATCAGTCTTTTTTCGGAAAATATTTCAAAAAGAGAACCGGAATGTCCCCTAAGGCTTATATGAAAAGCTAAAAGAAACGGATAGAATTGTTTTTGCGCAATCCTGTCCGTTTCTTTATTTTCTGTTCTATATATGTTATGGAATGAATGCATCCATTATTTCTGTTGGTCTGCCATCCTCTGTAAATGCGCCGAGACGGTATTTGTTAGGTTTGCATTCAGGTTCCCAATAGAATACACCTTTGCAAATGCCATCAGTGCTTTCAATACATTTTGTTATTAACTTTCTCAGCATTTTGTAACCATTATTCAGTGTTTCCTTGTTGGCTAAATTGCCATTATCGTCGGCACATTCCATTCCGGTCTCTACTATCATCACATCACAATTATATCTCTCGTTTACGAGTCTTATATTCTCAATACAATCGTTTATGGTCTTTTCCGGAGTATATTCCGGTTTTTCCATCATTGTCCAGTAAGGATAGATAGACATTCCTATCATATCCCATTTGCCTCCGTTTGCTTTCAGTTCATCGAAGAACCAGCGGTACAGTTCTTTGTCGTATCCATTGTCGAGATGCACGATAACTGTAGAACCCGGGAAAACTGATTTTACAGCATCATATCCAGAGTTAATAAGCTCTGCCAGGTTTTTCCAGTTCATTCTGAATTTTACAGCAGTTGATTTGCTTCCAGACTCTTTTACATCACATTCGCGGATATCATATGAAGCACCGCTTGTTTCCGGATTCTCATCCCAAAGCATACCCGGACGTATCTCATTGCCTACCTGTACCCATTTAGGGGTTATACCTTCTGCTTTTAAGGCTTTCAGTACATCCTTAGTATGGTCTGCCATTGCTTTTTTCAGTTTCTCAAAGCTGAGATTTTTCCATGCCGCAGGCTTATGCTGTTGTCCCGGATCTGCCCACCAGTCACTGTAATGGAAATCTACCATCAGTTCCATTCCGTTTGCCTTGGCGCGGCGTGCCAGCTTAAGCATATCTTCCTTGCTGCTCCAACCTTCTTTAGGGTTAACCCATACACGAAGACGGATAGCATTAAGACCAAGTTCTTTCATCAGTGAGGTACATTCCTTTTCCTCTCCTTTTTTATTGTAGAATTTGTGACCCTGTGATTCCATTTCTGTAACCCAGCTGATGTCTGCACCCTTATAGAAAGGCTCATAATCTACTTTTTCTGCCGAATATTCCGTTACAGGTATTTCAAACTCTCCGGTCTTCAATCCTTTGGCTGACGCGCGAAGACGAATCTTGCCGGGTTTCTCCCCAGCCTGTAGTATTACTGTCAGCATTCCGTTGAATGCATGCATCTCCGGTTTGTGGAACAAGTCAAGGCATGTAGGGTCACCATTGGCTGAGGCTCTGTACTTGCCGGCACCATCGACACGGAAGTTAACCAGACGTCCGTCTGTAGGACAGAGATTACCGTCCTTGTCTTCAATACGAAGAGTAACGTAAGCCAAATCTTTGCCATCTGCTTTAAGACTTGTGTAGTCTGAAACAAGTTTTATACGGTAAGGCTTTCCTGCTGTGTGTAAGGATTTTTCAGCGGCTTTACTACCGTCGCTGTTGTAAGCAATGACTTTCAATTCTCCCGGCTGATATTTCACATTATGCCACATCAGACGATAACGGTTCACTACTGTAGAGTCATTCTTTGTCCTTATTCCCTGGCTAACCCCGTTTACGAACAGTTCAGCCGAAGGATAGTTTGTATATACGAATACAGGCACATCCTTTCCTTCATGTCCTTCCCAGTTCCAGTGTGGCAGTATATGTAGAGTTTCAGCATCCTTGTTCCATACACTTCTGTAGAGATAATATCTGTCTTTAGGAATAGATGCAAGGTCAATTATACCGAACATAGAGCTATGGTTAGGCCATGCATCTGTGTCATATGGGCTTGGTTCGCCAAGATAGTCGAATCCGGTCCATACGAATTGTCCTATAGTCCATTCATGGTCTTCTGCAAGTGCGAAATCTATATCAGGAATGTTTGACCATGAACAGTATTCAAGGTCGTATGAAGAAGACTGGTGGTCATCGTACTTGGCGTCTGCCTTGCTTTCAGCCGGAAACTTATATACTCCTCTTGAACTTACAGTTGAAGATGTCTCAGAACCTAAGACTATGTTTTGAGGCAGTCTTTCATAAGCTTCTTCGTAACGGTGTGCACGATAGTTGAATCCCGGGATATCAAGCATAGCAGCAAATCCGTTGTTCAGTACACAGCTCACCTGGTCCATACCGCATGTAACAGGGCGTGTAGGGTCCTCCCTATGGCAAATATCCTGCAGGAATTTTGCTACTTTATACCCCTCAGGACTACACTGTGTAGGCACTTCATTACCGATACTCCACATCACGACACATGCATTGTTACGATACTGTCTAAGCATGTTCACCATATCCTTTTCAGCCCATTCGTTGAAAAAACGGTGGTAGCCGTTGTCGCATTTTGCTATATCCCATTCATCAAAAGGCTCAATCATCATCATAAATCCCATCTCATCACACAGTTTTACAAGTTCCGGAGCAGGCATATTATGCGCGGTTCTGATAGCATCGCATCCCATGTCTTTCAACAACTTCAACTGATGACGCAGAGCAGATACGTTTACGGCAGCTCCAAGCGGACCTAAGTCATGATGATTGCATACTCCCTGAAACTTACGGTGCTTTCCGTTAAGGAAGAAACCTTTGTCGGCAATATATTCTATTGTTCGTATACCAAATGTTGTGGAATATGTGTCCTGCAGAACTCCTTCTGCATAAATCTCTGAAACAGCCTTGTAGAGATTCGGTTCCTCAGGCGACCACAAAAGTGGATTGTTCACAATAAAATTCTGAGTGAACGGCTGACCGTGATTTATAAATCCCTGATTGTTCTTAACGGCAACTACCTTGCCTTCCGGTGAATATATTCTGGTGATTACTGTCAGTTTCTTTTTGTCAGCATTTTTTATTTCTGTACGAAGATTTACAGAAGCATAGCCCTCTCCTACGTGAGATGTAGTAATCTGTGTACCCCATACCGGAACATGTATCTTTTCTGTAGTTATTACATGTACATTTCTGTAAAGTCCTGCACCCGGATACCATCTTGAAGACTGAGGTCTGTTTTCAAGGCGTACGGCAAGGATGTTGTTTTTACCATCCTTGTTAATGAGGCTTGTAACGTCGCAGTGGAATGAGTTATATCCTAAAGGCCAGAAACACGCTTCCTGTCCGTTGACATATACACGAGCCTCACTCATTGCTCCATCGAATACGAGTGTAGTCTGTTTGTCATTGTCAACATTGAATGTTGTCCTATACCATCCCACACCCACATATGGCAGTCCTCCGGTACGCCCTGTCTTTACAGAAGCCTGTGTCTCAAAGTTCTGAGTGATGGCCACATTCTGCAAATCATTGTTTCTGTCGAACGGACCGAATATAGCCCAGTCATGAGGAACTGTTACATTTTCCCATTTGCTGTCATTATAGTCAGATTTCTCAGCTCCGGAAGCCTCACCTTTAAAGAATTTCCATCCCTTTTCGAGGGTTTGAATGTTTCTTTGGGCATTTGCGTTGCCTGAGAATATAGGTACAAGAAAAAGTAATGCTGTTATTAATTTAGTCAGTTTCATTAAGTAAAAAGTTTATTATATTTAATATGGTGTAGATATAAAAGAAATAGGTGATAAACGCCTTGTCGTTTTCTATAAATATAAGCTGTGTTTTTATATATATAATTTGTATTTATAAAAACATAAGTTGTTTTTATATATATACAGTCTGTATTTACAGAATATGTGCGTACGGAGTAAGTTTCTTTTCCGTTAGTAATGAAGATTTAAACAGCGCTTAAACACTGTTTAAACGCTGTTTAAATTTGTATTTGAATCTGATACCTATTGCATTATCTCTTGAAAGCATTGAGTGAGTTCATAGGATAACCTTCGTCATTGAACATACCTTTCTGATATCCGTTCCATCCGGCATAGCATTGTGGCTCCCATGCGAAAACTCCCAAACATCCTTCAACTTTTTTTGCTTTAGTCATGAAGTCTGTATAAAATGCTTCAGCCTCATCATAATTCCATGGAATACCGATTTCGCACATCATTACTTTGGTGTTGTACCTTGCAATGAGTGTCTTCATGTTTTCTATGCAGTCGTCATTCTGCTGTTCCCATGTCTTGCCGTTTTCGTCAATAGGCTGCCATACACCGTTCGGATCATTCTTTTGGGGCTCCTTGCCAGGATAGAGTGACATTCCAATGATATCCCATTTTGCGCCATTGCTTTCAAGACCGTCAAACATATCAGTGTAGTATCTCAAAATATTACCCTTGTCGAGATGGATTATTACCTGCGCATCAGGATATACCGCTTTGACTGCTTCATATCCGCTTTGTACTAACTGTGCAAAGTTTGCTGTATTCCCACTTGAAGTATTACCATCATCCCCAAGCATTCCATAACGTGTTTCGTTTCCTACCTGTACCCACTCTACATCAATGTTAAGATTCTTAAGTGCCGAGAGTACATCTTTTGTATGTTCCGATACTGCGTTTTTTAGTTCATCAAAGCTATAGTTCTGCCATGCTATAGGTTTCTTTTGTTTTCCTGGATCAGCCCATTCATCGCTATAGTGGAAATCAATCATAAGTCTGTAACCAAGGTTATGTGCTCTCCATGCTTTTGCTATAACATCTTCTTTTGAACACCAACCATTTTCAGGGTCAACCCATACACGCAGTCTTATTGCGTTCATTCCGAGTTCGCGGAGCAGTTCCATACATTCACGTTCTCTACCTTTTGAGTCGTAGAATTTTCTGCCTGAAGCTTCCATTTCTGTCAGCCAGCTTACGTCTGCCCCTCTTGCGAAACCTGTCATATCATAGCCTCCTGTAGGATCATCTGTTCCTTCTGTTTCAGGGAATGTAGGTTTTTCATCATTATTACATGATGTTGTCATGGCTCCGCAAGCTATTGCCAATGCCATGAATATGTATTTTAGTTTTTTCATAACGTTATTCATTTATAGGTTCAATGCTATATGTCTTATTTATAATATTGGCTGTAATTGTGTATTTACTACCTGCTTGTACTTCAATCCCTGTCGTATCATTGTTTCCAGCATAGTATAGTATTCCATTACCACCATTACCAAAACATCCTGTCCAATTTTCAAATAAATAGAATTTTATACCCCAATTATCTCCTGTAGGTATTGTCTCTGTAATCGAAAACTCACCAATTGTACCAGTTGGCGACATCTCATGTAAAGAACCATTATTTTCTCCAAGGTATATGTATAATTTATCAATAGTTGTTAGTTTATATGTACGATTCTTCAAATCAATATCAAACAGATATAAACCATTTGTTGGTGCTGGTATATGTTTGCTTCCACCTTTAACTAAATTACCTTCAAAAGCTGTTGATGTATTGTCATTCTCATCTAATATGTATTTGTCTGCATTCCAATCTGAATTTGTATAAATATCATAATGCCCGTCTGTTGCATTTACTTGTAACACTCCAGAATATTTCATGTCACTTTCTGGATACATCAATGTTAGGATACTATTCCAGTTCCATCCTTCACCTTGATTTTGATTTAATCCTGGTAAATATATTTGTGGAATTTCTTCTGGCTCTTCTGGAATATCCGTTCCTCCAGCCTCTATATATACTTTTCTGTTGTTCGGATTTATTAAATCCAATTTTATTGTACATTCACCAGCCTGAGGAATTGTTACAGAAATATTTCCTGCATTTTCAGCAAGTACAAGATTATTGTTTTCATCAGTAGCGAAATTAACATTAGTCTCAATGCTACTTGAAGTTCCTGTTTCTACATTATATTGCTGTCCTGAACCTGTTATGGTTATTGTCTTTTCTCCTGCCTCGCTCGCTTCAAAATTGGCAATCCATAATTTATTATCATTATCCAATGTAAACTCAATAGGAGAATCGGTTAAGCCATTAACATTCAAAGAAGATATATATAATGCCTCCCATCTCTTTTCAACAGTGTTTACATTTACATAATAGCATCCTTTATGTTCCGGGAACCACATGTTCTTTCCTGTATTACTATTGATAGTAAATGCTACATTATTGTCTGTGCCCCATGTCGTTTCATCAGCTTCCTTCAGGAAGTAATTGTACCAGTTCCATTCAGTGAACATAAAACCACTATATATACCGTTATCTTCCTGTGAATATAAGAAATAACCAGTATCTGTAAGATCGGTATTATTGCTGCTTGATTGTATTATCTTACCAATTCTCATATCCAGAACATACGGAGTAACAGCAACTTTCACCACATTACTGTAAGCATAAGGAATATTCTCGCCTGTTGCGCTACCGAGACGGAAGAATACATTATTAACTTCACCAACTTTTGCTCCAAGGCCGTTTACTATTGAATTGAGTTCACCGCCCTTGTAGGCGATAGAGTTTGATGTTGTTTCATCCTTATATATTTGTCCGGAGAAATCTTCTGACAATGAAATCTCCATATAGTTTTTAGCTTTGGCAGCAGTACCTACTGTTGTATCGCTTATCTGTACGTCCTGTCCTTTCCAAGCAAATGAGAGAACTACTTTCTGTGATGTTTCAACAGATAAAACCACTTTATCTGTGGTGGCAATAAGTTCATCTGAGCCTAAACTCTGGAGATAAATTTTCTCTCCGTCCTTCTCGCAAGATATTAATGCAAGGATTGATGCGAGGGTTAGTAATATTTTATTTAAAGTTTTCATTTTATCCATTACTGTTTAAGGTTAATACTCTTCATTCTTCAGATTTGGATTGGCTGTAAGTTCTGCCGATGGAATAGGATAGTAATTGTATTTACTTTCGACAGATGTTCCATCACTTACACCACCCTTGAACTCCCACAAATAGTCGGCAGTAGTAAAGAGGTTGAAACGTATAAGGTCTGTACGTCTGGTGCATTCCCAGTAAAGCTCACGGGCACGTTCATCAAGGAAGAACTGGAAATTATTTTCTTTAAGGTCTGTTTCTGTTACGTCCTGACTGTTATTGCCGAAAGCACGTCCTCTCAATTCGTTTACATATCCCACTGCAGTAGCTATATTCCCATTTCCCCCACGTGCAGTTGCTTCAGCATACATCAGATACACATCTGCTAATCTGAATAATGGATAATCTGTATTTACCCCTCCTATATCTGTATTTGAGGCTGCTTCTCCATTGTCGTTCAGATTTGTCCATTTTTCAACAAGCCATCCGGTTGAAGCAACTTCCAGAGAGGTTACTTCTTGTGTCTGTCCGTCTGTGTAGAAACATCCTCTGCTGTCACCGTCTTCAAATAGGCCTGAAACAGCCTGACATATTCTCATTGACCCCCATCCTTTAGTCACTCCGTAATCAGCAGGATTCTGTGTAGCTGATGTTTGGCTTATAGCCCCGCATACCATATATGTTGATGAACCCCAAGAAATGGTGGTATTTGCATCAACAGGAAGAGTAAAAATTATTTCGTTTGTACGCAGATGATTGTCTGCATTGAAAAGTTTTTTGTAGTCAGATTCGAGTGAATATCCCTGTCCTATTGCGCTTTGGCATGCAGCTACACATTCGTCGTATCTTGTTTCTCCAATATAAGTTTGAGCATTTAGATATAGCTTCGCAAGCAGTGTATATGCAGCACCTTTTGAAGCACGTCCGTAAGGGCATTCGTCTTTGCTCAGAAGGTCATTTTCTATCGCTTTAAGTTCAGATTCGATATATCCGAACATATCCTTTGCCATATAGCGTGGAGGAATATAGCTTCCCACAGGGTCGTTTTCTGTTACGAAAGGAATGTTTCTGAACAAGTCCATTGCATGATAGTAGAAAAGGGCACGCATGAAACGAGCTTCTGCACGATAATGTACTATTTCGTTGCGTTCGCTTTCTGTGAAACCGCTTATCTTTTCGTCTGTCGCATTACGCAGAAACTCGTTGCAGAGAGCAATGTTATAGTATATACGATAATACATGTCGGCTACCCAAGGATTGTTGGCATCCCATGAAAGGTTGCTTATATCGGCCAGATTATCACCACTGAGCCATGTATATGCCACTTCATCTGTTCCTACTTCCTGAAGATTGAAATAGCAACGTATATAATCATGTCCGTAATTGCTTGAAAGGTCAAGGTTACCGTCTTTTCCTTGTCCTGTTGTTACCATTGATGTATATATCTTACCAAGTACGCTTTTATAGTTCTGCAGGCTGGTATATACACTTTCCGAAGTAATTTCTTCATGCGGATACTGGTCAAGGTCGCCTACACACGATGTAGCAAACATTGCGGCAGTACACATTGACAATATATAGATATATTTTTTCATGATTCTGTATTTTTATAATTAGAAATTAAGACCAATGTTTAAAGAGAATGTTCTTGGACGAGGATAGAACGTATTGTCCATTCCGTTCGGTACTTCCGGATCCACTCCGCTGTATTTTGTTATGCAGAATACGTTCTGTACCATTGCGCTGACATTCAGATTGCAGGTATTGAATATCTTTCCGAAATTATACCCCAAAGTAAGGTTATCCATTTTCAGGAACGATGCATTCTCTACATAATAGTCTGACAAGTGCTGGCGTGTCTGGAAACCTGTTTCAAGATAACTTGCCGACAGATTGTTGAGCTGTGCTGCATTGTAGCTCATTGTTTCCATAGCTCCGGTGTTCATTGCCATTCCGTTATATACATAGTTGCCTATGTTTGCTCTGAAACTCATTCCGAGGTTCCAGTTTTTCCAGTTGAGCGATGTGCTCAGTCCCATGATATAGTCTGGTGCCGGAGAGTGATAACGGTATAAGTCGTCTGAGTTTATCACACCGTCCTTGTTAAGGTCGGCATATGCACCTTCGATAGGCTTTCCGGTCTTTTCATCGTAAAGCTGTTTGTAAACGTAGAACATGTAAGGTTCATATCCTTCAGTAAGTGTCTGGAACTGATATCCGTCTATTGAAGGACCTACAGGTGTGTTTGTCACTTCCCCTCCTTCGACGATAGAAAGATTCTTAACCTTCATTTTCTGCCATGTCATGTTGAAACTGATATCCCAGCTGAAGTCCTTTGTCTTTATAGGAGTGGCATTCAGTGAGAATTCTATACCCTGGCTGTCTACATTACCTACGTTTGTAGTGATAGTCTTGTCGAATGTAGAACCAGCTGCTGCTGGAACAGTGGCGATAAGGTCTTTTGTCTGACGTGTATAATAGTCGAAACTACCTGTGATACGGTCTTCAAGGAATCCGAAATCGAAA
Organism: uncultured Bacteroides sp.; assembly: GCA_900544075.1. Lineage (GTDB taxonomy): Bacteria > Bacteroidota > Bacteroidia > Bacteroidales > Bacteroidaceae > Phocaeicola. The sequence continues at coordinate 37,484 of UQTJ01000010.1, read as the reverse complement.
CCATAGTTCCATGAAGTTGTAGTTTCCCATTTCAGGTCTGAAACATATGCTTCGGGGCGATAAGTATAAATGTATTCATTACCCATGATAGCTTGAGCACCATCCTGGCTCTGCGTATATATAGGCAGATAATTGTAATTGCCTATACCGTCCTGCTGTCCTGTAACACCGTAGCTGGCACGTAGTTTCAATGTACTTAGTATATTTTGGTTTTTCATGAATTCTTCTTCAGAAATTCTCCATCCTAAGGCTACAGAAGGGAATGTACCCCATCTCTGTTCTTTTGCAAAACGTGAAGTGGCATCACGGCGTACGGTAGCTGTGAGCATATATTTTGAACCGAATGAATAATTCAAACGTCCATAGTATGACAGAAGAACGTGTCTTTCGTCTGTAGCCTTATACGAAGTCTGTATTTCGCCTGCCGCATTCATGCTTGCCGAAGCCGGATTTACAGATTTCCAGTACTGATAGTCGTAACCTATTGTAGCGTCGAAACTGCTGTTCAGCGACTCTACCATCTTGTTATAGTTGGCATAGATTGTAAGAAGTCTGTTTTCATTTTTCTGAGGTCCGTATGGATAGTAGTAACCGCCAGTAGTATAATATTGGGCAGCTTCAGGATTTACATAGTCTGAACCTTCGCCCTGTGCATAGTCGTAACCTAATGTAGCATGGAGTTTCAATTCCGGAAGAAAATGCATACGATAGTCAACATCGAAGTTACCTATGAAACGTATAACCTTACTGTGTGCATCGCGTTGTTCCAATAAACCGAGAGGGTTTAATACACCGCCTGTTACAGGCTTACCGTCGCTTGCAAGTCCTTCCGTATATCCGCCGAATGCGTCATTTCCTGAATAAACCGGTATGGTAGGATTCATTGTAGAGGCTCCCCATATTGCACTGGTGTTTGCAAACTGGTTCTTGTTCATTGATGCCTTGGCATTGATATTGAATTTCAGATGGTCGTCAAAGAATGACGGCGACAATGACAAGCTACCTGTTACTCTGTTTGCATTGTCAGTCTTGAGCAGACCGTCCTGATTGTAATATCCTACAGAAACACGTACAGGAAGGTTAGGAAGAACCTTGCCGGACAGACTAAGATTATTATCAGTACCGAATGCATTATGATAAATATAGTCGTTCCAGTCAGTTCTTTCAGAGCCTAACAACGCCTGTTGAGCTGCCGAGCCCTGAGTCTTTACTACATTCACAAATTCATCATAGCTAAGCATATCAGCCATGCGTGTGCGTGTCTGTATTGAGTTGGTTGTACTGAATGTCACTTTCAACTTGTCCGAAGCACCTTTCTTGGTTGTTATAATGATAACACCGTTTGAGGCACGCGAACCGTAGATTGCTGTAGATGAGGCATCCTTAAGGATTGTCATGCTCTCGATGTCGTTAGGATTGATGAGGCTGAGGAAGTTTCCGTCATTACCGCTGATACCTCCCTGCTCCAAAGGTACACCATCGAGTACGATAAGCGGGTCGTTGCTGGCATTGAGTGAAGCACCTCCACGTACACGTATTGTACTTCCGGCAGTAGGCGAACCGCTGTTTGACATAATCTGTACACCTGAAATCTTGCCGTTGATAAGCTGTTCGGGAGAGCTTACCAGACCTGTGTTGAAATCTTCGCTTGAAACGTTGGTTACAGAACCCGTAAGGTCACTCTTTCTTTGAGTACCATATCCGATAACGACCACATCGCTAAGCATCTGTGTGTCCGGTACAAGCTTTATGCTCATAGTTTTCTGGTCGGAGCCTAACACCTGAGTATTATATCCTATATAAGAAAACTGGATATTGCTTCCCTTAGGAATTTCAAGAGTAAACTTACCGTCGAAGTCAGTAATAGTACCTATAGTAGTACCTACTGCAAGAACACTGGCTCCGATAAGCGGCTCGTTGTTTTCATCTAAAACTGTACCTGTGATAATTACATTTCCTGGCTGTTGCGCGAGGACTGCGAAAGTATTTCCGGCCCAAATCACCGATAGTAAGAATACTTTCAGAAAAGATTTAATGTTGCCTTTCATATTATGTATTAATTTTTTGTCAGCACAAATATATGAAACACAAGAAAAGCACAGGGAAAAATATTGGACATATAAAGACATAAATAGGACAATCGCGCATTTTGTCCTATTTATTTCCTTTTTCCTGCCATTACATTACTGTCCGGTGTCCGATATATATTGTTTCGGAGTCTTTCCGAAAACACTCTGGAAGCATTTCGAGAAATAAGAAGGGTTGGAATATCCCACCATATACATAACCTCCGCTATGGTGAATTTTTTCTGTTGCAGCAGCATAGCAGCCTTTTTCATTCTTATTGATTTTATGTATTCTACAGGCGACATTCCTGTAAGCTGCTTTATCTTCCTGTATATCTGTTTGCTTCCCGTACCGGACAGTTCACACAATCCGTTTACATTGAGATTGCTGTCTGCCATATGGTCTTCAATAATCTGTGTGATGTTTATCAGAAACTTCTCGTCAGACGATGTGCTGTCCTCCACCGGTTTCGGAGAACCGATAGTTTCAATTCTGGCCTGTGCCTCAAAAGTCTCCTTCTTGTGTATGAGCATCTCTATTTTTCCAATCAGTATTTCCGCATTGAAAGGTTTCTGTATGAAAGCGTCTATCTGCAGCTTTATACTGTTCTTTATGGTTTCCGTGTCATCCTTTGCAGAAAGCATAATTATCGGAATAGTGACCGTAGGCATATTCTTTTTCAGAATCCTGCACATTTCCAGTCCGTTCATCACCGGCATCATATAGTCCGTTATTATAAGGTCCGGTTTTACGGTTTCCACCATGCTCAGTCCTTCCTTACCGTTCGATGCATATACGCATCTGAATTTACCTGCCAGTATATGCTTTATCATTTCGTACGCATCCCTGTTGTCGTCCACTACGAGTATTATCTGCAACTGTGAGTCGGCATCGTCAATATTCTCATTTTTATCAGAGTCTGTACTGTTCAGTTCTCTGTCCACAGGGAATGTCAGCGTAAAGGTCGTTTCACCGTTGGCAGACGATACTTCCACGCTTCCCTTATGCAGTTCCGTATATGTCTTGACTAAATAAAGCCCTATTCCTGTTCCCTCAAAATGGTTCTTTGTGGCCGACGACTGGAAAAATCTCTGGAAAATATACGGCAGTTCATTCTCCGGTATTCCTATTCCATTGTCCGAAACCCTTATGTCCACCCTGCTGTTTTCCTCGCTATAGTCTATTGACACAGATATGTTTCCTTCCGAAGGAGTATATTTTATAGCATTTGTCAGCAGATTGCTCATTATGGATTCCAGTTTTATGACATCCATATCCACAAACAGCTTGTCTGCATTCGATGTAAAATTCCAGTTATGCCTGTTTACACTTTCTTCATCCCTTAATTTCAGATATATATCTCGTGTAAACGATACGAGTTCTATTCTGGAGGTTATGAGTATATGCTCACTGTCCTCCATTCTGTTCATTTCTATCAGTTTATGTATCTTGGCATTCAGATTTACCGCATTTCTGTACACTATATCCAGCATTTCCTTCTGTTCCGGATCCTTTACGTCGAGCAGCAGTTTGCTTACAGGTGTAACTATCATTCCCACAGGACTTTTCAGGTCATGCGAGAGGTTCGACATAAACTTTATCTTTTGTCTGGTCTGTTCCAGTATCTTCTTCTTTTCCAGTTTCTCCAGATGCAGCCTGTTCTTGACAATAAAGAAATTTATTACCCAGCAGACTAATCCTACAGTCAGCAGAAAATATATAACTTTGGCTGCTACAGACAGATACCATGGCGGCAGAATATTTATTGAAGCTATTCTGTATCCGGCATCATCGTTCTCGCTATGTTTGACATATAGCTCAAACTTGCCGTAAGGCATATTATTATAGACTATTATATTTGAATTGCTGTTCACGTAATGCCATTCGGAATCTATTTCAGGCATCATATACATGAATCCGCTTCTTTGTGACTCGTTATACCTGAAATCGGAAAACTCAAATACAAGGTTATTCTCCGTATGGTCGAGCGTAAAACTATTGTTCTCTATAATACCTTTCGATATATAGTTGTTGTTGGCGGACAATGCTGTCAGATATATTCGTGGAGCGTAGTCTGTGGTATGTATTATTTCAGGCTCGCAGAAACCTATACCATCATAACTGCCCATATAAACCTTCCCAGCAGGCTTGTCATAATATATACTGCTGAATATCTTATCGTTGATATTTATTCTTTTTATTTCGGATGTTTGCCTGTTTATATAGTACAGACCTTTGGCAGATGCTACCCATATATTGTCTTCCACCTCTACCAGATGCAATATATTATTATCCTTCCAGTCCGTATCAATCCTTGTCATGTTTCCGGAGTACGGGTCTATCTTCGATACGCTGATGTTGGTACTTACCCATACTATACCGTCCGAATCGCAAATAAGAAATTCCGGAAACTCGTCATTCTCCGTACATACCGAGTAGTTATATATCTTTTTGTTGTTTCTGCTTATCCTCTGTATCTCTTTAGTGTTATACATCAGGACCCACGCATCTCCGTTTTTGTCTATCAGTGCCTGTTTCACGAACATGCTTTTCAATCCGTTGTCGGTCGAAAAATTCCTGTCTGCAATACATATTCCTGATTCCGAAGCCTTTAATTTCTCCTTGTTTACTACAAATAGCCCTCCCAGGCAACTGCTTATCCAAAGGTTATTGTCATTGTCCTCCGAAATATAATAAGCCCAGTTGGAATTGCATGTATGCGTAGAATCCATAATAGTATAATGCACGAACTGCCTGGACCTTTCGTCATACCGTTCTATGCTGCCGTCTGTGGCAATCCACAGATTCTGCGAACTGTCCTCGAATATGTGTCTTATTCTGTTATGAGATAACTCCGAACCCTTCTTCCCGACCTTGAACCATCTGCTGTTGGCCGTATCCTTATGTTTCTCGGTAAGCAGTAGTCCGTCGGTACCTCCAAACCAGTTTCTGCCTCTACTGTCCGTAAGAATGGTGTAAAACATATTACCGTCGTTGGTATTGCTCAGCTCCCATACAGGTATGAATGTGTACTGTCTGTTATTGTCGGTAAATGAAATGCCATTATCGGTTCCCAACCATATATTCTGTTTGTTGTCGGTAGTTATACACCATATTATATTGTTCGGTATGGAATTGCTGTTTCTTGAATCGTGCAGATAATGTCTTTGCGTATTTCCATCGGCCGAATAGATATATAGTCCATTGTCTGTTCCGATAAGAAGATTCTTTTCCGAGTCATAGTTCAGCGACTTTATTGAGTTGTCGGCAAAGTATGGCACAAGCTCTGCACTCTGCTTTTGCACATCATAGCAAAACAGATTACCCTCAGTGCCAATCCATATACACTGCCTGCCTTTGTCCTCGAAAAGGACATTTACAAATATGTTCTTCCATTTGTTGTCAGACGGGATATTTATAATCCTTACATCATTGTTTTCATCTATACTGCACAATCCATTATAAGTACCTACATACACCGTACCGTTTTCAGACCTTATAATCGAATAGACAGCCTTATGAGGCAGTTTTTCTGAAGGGAATTCATAAACCTCAGCCGTTTCAGTGTTATATCTGAACAATCCGTTCAGCGTACCTATCCACAGTTCGTTGCCGGACATTGCCAGACATCTTATATCCTTAATATCCTCCGTAGCCAGATTATGATATTTTCCCAGTCTCATATCATATGAAATCAGCCCGTTGTCAGTACCTAAGAATATAGAGTCCGAACAAATCAGTCCGCAATATATCCTTATTTCATAATATCCCTTGTCCTGTTTGTGCTGAAAAAAGGAATATCCGTCGTAGCTGTAAAGCCCCTTGTTTGTTCCCAACCACATCATACCGGTGGAGTCCTGCATTATGCAGCCTATTACAGATGCATCCGTATTGGTATGCATCCTGTTGAACTGCATATATGGGGATGATTGCCCGTAAAGTGCTGATATAGCAACGGTTATGAATATTATAACTGCGGTAAGGATATTTCTCATCGATATGTGTCTTTATGTATGGATAATAGTTACAAACACAAAAATAGAAAATATATTTCGTATTTTTGCAGTTTACCACTACATTCTGTATGTTTGCCACTATATCAGCAAGGTCAGTTTTCATAAAATGTTTTTATCACTAACTTTGTATCAGACAACAGAAGTTAAACATCTAAATTTATACGATTATGAAAACAAGATTAATGACATTGGTAGTTATGATGGCTGTTTCTATGGGCAGCTTCGGTTTAATGGCACAGGATACATCTGACGCTCCTGCACAGAAACGTACAAAGCAGAGACCAACACCGGAACAGATGATGGACAGACACGTGAAGATGATGGAGAAGAAACTGGTAATGGATGATGCCACTGCTGCAAAGTTCACTCCGCTTTACAAGGAGTATCTTCAGGCCATGAAGGATTGTCGTCCTGCTGTGTGCAAGAGAGATAAAAAAGCCGAATTGACTGATGCCGAAATAGAAAAAGCAATTCAGGAAAGATTTGACGCAAGACAGAAAGCTCTTGATGTACAGAAAAAGTATTTCAAGAAATTCAAGGAAGTGCTTAATGCCAAACAGCTGGAAAAAGTATTCCAGCAACTTTGTATGAGCGGCAAGATGAAACCTGGAATGTATGGCCACAAGATGATGAGGCATGAATGTAAGCAGGGATGTATGAATCATCCTGAATGCGGAAAATGTCCTATGCAGAAGAAATGATTTTTAGTTCAAAACAAAACGCTTCGACGTTTTAATCAAAACGTCAGGTCGTTTTAAGTTAAACGCCAAGTCGTTTCAATCAAAATGTCAGGTCGTTTTGATTGAAATGACAGGGCGTTTTTTTATATGCATATATCAGCTATTTGTTTTTAGAGTGATTTTTATTTTTATTAAGCAAATTATTTTTCTGTGTTAATACGTATTAAAAGGGATTTGGACAATATTATTTTTGGTATTTTTGTAAATAAACAATTTATAAATTGTTTATACATTATATAAAACAATACAAACAACCATGGGCTTTGAAAACGATTCGTACGAAAAAGTAAAGGTATTTAGGAGATTTTTCAATAAAAACTATCCAAAAATAAAGAATTTCTCATTAAAAATATTGAAAGTGGAAGAAGATGCAGAAGATGTAACACAAGATATATTTATCAAGTATTGGGAAAGGCCTGACCTATGGTATGGTAAAGAAAGTATAGATAATCTTCTTTTTATTATTGCTCGAAATGTTATATTCAATTTTCTAAAACGGAAATCTATTTTTGATAATCAGTTGATAGAGTTATCCGATGATTCTTTGGGAATTCAAGTATCAGATTGGATTTCACCGGACGATGAATTACAGGCAGAAGAAACAAGATTGCTTATACAGATGACTTTGGAGCATATGCCTGAGAAGAGAAGGCACGTATTTCTAATGCATAAAATGGAAGGACTTAGTGCTGTACAGATAGCCGAAAAACTTGATATTTCTGTAAGAACAGTTGAACATCATATCTATCGTGCGATGGTAGAATTAAAAAAAGTGCTTTTTTTATTATTTTTTTCGCATTTCGTGTAAGTATATTGTATAATCAGATTGTATTTATTAATGAACGAGGAAATAAATCATGATGAAAAGGTATTTAGATAAGGTAGTAAGATTGTTTTTTGAGAAAAATTATTCCCGTAAAACGGTCAATGATTTTCATCGTTGGTTGTTGAAAGAGGATAGTGAAGAAGAAAAAATAGATGCTTTAAAGGCAGAATGGGATAATATAACTGTACGAAAAGATAATAATACAGATGCCGCTTTCAATAAATTCCTGCATAATATAGGAATGGAAGAAGTTGTTGAAGAAAGAAAGCATATTAATATCTGGAAGTACGTGTCGGCTGCTGCAGTTATTAGCGGTATAATATCCACGGTTGCAACGGTCTGGTATCTCAATAAAGACAAGCATGATGTTGAAATGCTGGAATGTTATGCACCGTTTAAGGAAATAAGGGAAATAACATTACCTGACGGAAGTAGAGCTTGTCTTAATTCAGGTTCCTATATATTATATCCGGAAGACTTTAAAAGTGATGCAAGAAATATATATTTGGTAGGTGAGGCTGTTTTTGAGGTTGCCAAGAATAAGGAAAAACCATTTACTGTACATTCAGGCAAGTTTGCGGTAACGGCATTAGGTACCAAATTTAATGTAAAGGCATATCCTGAGGATGATTTCCTGACAGCCACACTGTTGAAAGGAAAAATAAAGGTAAAATGTTCTGATACTGAAGACTATTACCTTAATCCTGGGCAGCAGTTAAAACATAATAAGTTAACTCATCAGAACGAGCTTAAGGAAGTTGATGAGGAATTTGTTACTGCATGGCAAAGAGGAGAAATTATACTGAGCGAGGCTTCATTGAAGGAAATTCGTTTGGCACTTGAAACAAGATATGGCATTGAAATTAGGTTCTTTGGAGAAGAGAATTTAACCAATGACTTGTTTAGCTTTACATTCAAGGAAGATGCCAAGATAGAAGAAGTCCTTGATATAATGAAGATAGTTATAGGAAATTTTGATTATAAAATTAAAAATAATATTTGTAGTATATATTGTAATAAAAAGTAAAACAGTAGAAGAATAAACATAACCAGCCTATGAATAAAAATATCCGGAAAGCCGCCACTTCCCGGATATGAAATCGATTTTAGGATTCCTCAAAGATGTAAATAATAATTACGATAGCACGAAAAGAGTTACAACTCTGAGTATAATACTAAAAAACACATCTAATATATGAAATTATTTTCTAAAAACACAAGAAAAAATCTTGTTATTTTTTGTTGTGCCCTATCCTCTATGCAATTATTGGCGCAGAATAATGTTAGGGTCACAATAAATACTTCTAATATAAGCTTACAGAAAGCGTTGATTGAAGTGCAGAAACAGACAAATATGTCTATCTCGTACAATAATACAGCACTTCCTAAAGAAGAAATTTCACTGAATATTAATAATAAGCCTGTAGATGAGGCTTTGAATGAGATTCTTAAGAATAGTGGATTTTCTTATGTAATAAAAGGTGACTATATAATGATTATTCCTGAAAAGGAATTAAATGCAACTAAAGATAAAACTGTAACTGGACGTATAACAGATTCTAAAGGTGAACCTCTTGTTGGTGTGACTATTGTTGAGAATGGTACTACCAATGGAACAATAACCGATTTTGACGGAAATTATACTCTTACTGTTTCTTCCGGTTCTGTATTGAATTTTTCTTATGTAGGCTATAACTCTGTATCAAGAAATGTTATGGATAGTGGAGTAATAGATCTTACCATGAAGGAAGATACTGAGGTGCTCGAAGAAGTTGTTGTTACTGCTTTAGGTATAAAACGCTCGGAAAAGGCTCTTTCGTACAATGTACAGCAGGTGGAAGCTGATGATATTTTGAGAAATAAAGATGCCAACTTTGTCAATGCCTTGAATGGTAAGGTGGCAGGTTTAAATATTAATGCTTCATCTTCTGGTGTAGGAGGTGCGACTAAAGTTGTAATGCGTGGTATGAAGTCTATTTCCCAGACTTCTAATGCTCTTTATGTGATAGATGGTGTTCCTATGTACACTACTGCAAAGGAGGGAGGAACAGAATTTGCGTCTCAAGGTTCATCAGATCCTATTGCTGATATCAATCCTGAAGATATAGAGTCAATATCAGTGCTTACAGGTGCTGCAGCTGCAGCTCTTTATGGCTCGGATGCTGCCAATGGTGCTATTGTCATAACAACCCAAAAAGGTAAGGCTGGTAAGACTACTGTCACTGCATCTTTTGGTGTAGAAATGATGAATCCGTTTGTTCTTCCTAAATTCCAGAACCGTTATGGAACAGGTGACTTAAGTTCTTCTGTAGGATCAATAGACCGTAGTTGGGGAGCTCTTATGAACTCTGCAAATAATCCATACTATGATCCGGCAAAAGATTATTTCAATACAGGTGTCACTCATAACGAGAATGTGTCCATATCTACAGGTACAGACATAAATCAGACATATTTTTCAGCTTCTGTAATAGACTCATATGGTATAGTTCCAAACAACAAATATCAGCGATATAACTTTACATTTAGAAATTCTACAGCATTTCTTAAAGATAAGATGCACTTGGATGTCGGTGCAAGTTATGTTTATCAGAAAGACCGTAATATGACTAACCAGGGTACTTATAACAATCCTTTGGTTGGTGCGTATCTGTTTCCAAGAGGAAATGACTGGGAAGCTATTAAAATGTATGAAAGATTTGATACAACAAAAGGACTCTCTACACAATACTGGCCGGTTGGAGATGCTGGTATGACAATGCAGAATCCTTATTGGATTAACAACCGTAATTTGCGTGAGAACGGTAAAAACCGTTTTATCTTTAACGCTTCTCTTTCATATGATATCTTTGATTGGTTAAATATAGTAGGACGTGTTCGTATGGACCAGTCTGTTACTTCATATACAGAGAAATTCTATGCTTCTACGGTACCGCAGCTTACAGAAGGCTCTGAAAACGGACTCTACGGAGTAACAGAGAGCCGTGACAGACAGGTATATGCCGATGTGCTTGCAAACATCAATAAGAGATTTGGAGATGATTGGACATTCCAGGCCAATATCGGTGCATCTATTTCTGATATGTATTACAATGCAGTAAAGAATAGGGGACCTATTGCCGATGGTATAATAACAGACGAGAAGCCGGGACTTGCCAATGTCTTTAATATACAGAACTTGAGTTATTCTTCAAAGACATCAAGACTTCAGGAAGGATGGCGCGAGCAGACACAATCTGTATTTGCTTCGGCTGAAGTTGGATATAAGAGCACTTACTTCCTTACTCTTACAGCACGTAATGACTGGCCTTCACAATTGGCTGGACCTCACTCTAACAGAAAATCATTTTTCTATCCTTCTGTAGGAGGATCAGTGATTATTTCAGAGTTATTCGATATGCCTGAAAACCTTGAATATCTTAAGGTAAGAGCATCTTATGCATCTGTAGGAACAGCATTTGAACGTTATATAGCTAATCCTCAATATACATGGAATGCAAATGGATTGACATGGAATATTAAGACACAATATCCGATGTATGATTTGAAACCTGAGTTGACAAACTCAGTAGAGGTTGGTTTGACTATGAGATTCCTCAAGAAATTCAATCTTGATTTCACATATTATCATACTAATACACTTAATCAGACATTCAATCCTCAGATATCTACAGGTTCAGGCTCTTCTGAGATATATATACAGTCAGGAAATGTTCTTAACCAGGGTGTGGAACTTTCTCTTGGATATGGAAATACATGGGGTAAGTTCGGATGGAACACAAGCTATACAATGTCAATGAACAAGAACAAAATTATAGCTCTTGCCGACAATGTTCTGAATGCTGCCACAGGTGAGTATTTCAGTGTAGATCAGCTTGATATGAAGGGTATGGGTCAGGCACACTTTATATTGAGAGAGGGTGGTACTTTAGGTGACTTATATTCTTTAAGTGACTATATATACGATTCTTCAAATAAGATACAGGTTAGTAAGGATGGAACAGTAGGTATCAAGTCTATTGAAAATACGAAAGACTATGTAAAGCTTGGAACAGTATTGCCAAAAGCCAATATGGCATGGAGAAATGATTTCCATGTAGGAAACTTGAATTTCGGCTTCCTCGTTTCTGCAAGAATAGGTGGTGTGGTATATTCAAGTACTCAGGCTCTTCTTGATTATTATGGCGTTTCAGAGGCTTCTGCAAAAGCGCGTGATAATGGAGGTGTGTATATAAACGGAAATGAAAATCTTATTGATGCCAATAAGTGGTATTCTGCAGTAGGTGGTTCTTCTCCACTTCCACAGGAATATACTTATTCAGCTACAAACGTAAGACTACAGGAGGCATCAATCGGTTATACTTTCCCGAGAACAATGTTGGGTGATATATGTGATATAAATGTATCGCTTGTTGGACGTAACCTGTTCATGATTTACTGTAAGGCTCCATTCGATCCTGAATCTGTTGCTACTACAGGAAACTATTATCAGGGAATCGATCATTTCATGATGCCGTCACTTCGTAGCTTTGGATTTAATGTGAAACTTATTTTCTAATGACTGTGATTATGATTAATAATATTATAAAACGAACAGGACTTATTTCTGTTGCCGTTATTGGTCTCTCCGCATGTACCGGCAATTTCCTAAATATAAATACAAATCCTTATGAAGTGAGTAAGGATGAGATGTCAACCAACGGATACAATGTCGGAGCTGCCATCTCTGCTATGTGTGGCACTGTAATATCTACAGATGTAAATACAGCACAGTTTACAGACTGTCTGCTTGGTGGTCCTATGGGAGGTTATTATTCTACTACTGGTGCTTTTGACCGTACCATTGACAATTTTAACCCTACAGACGATTGGACAAATGTATTTCTTGCCAGCGACAGAGTGATACCGACGTTATTTTCCAATTTTGTAGAACTTCAGGATCTTACAGACGACGAGGTTGTTCTTGCAATAGCTAATGTAATAAAGGTTGCTGTAATGCATCGTGTTACAGATACTTATGGTCCTATTCCTTATTCCAAGATAGGTCAGGAAGGCATGCTTGCAGTACCATATGATTCACAACAAGAAGTTTATAACAAGATTTTTGAAGAACTTGATGCCGCAATCAATGTCTTTACAGAAAACCATGGTAGAAATATTTCTGCCAATGCTGATCCCGTTTATGGTGGAAATGTGGATAAATGGTGCAAGTTTGCAAATTCACTTAAACTTCGTCTTGCCATGCGTATTGTATATGCCGACAGAGCTACTGCACAAGCAAAAGCAGAAGAGGCAGTAAGTCACTCTATAGGTGTGTTTACCTCAAATGATGATAATGCATCTTTAAAGCCTATTGCGTTTGGTGAAAAAGGTAATCCTATCTATACAGCTGTAAAATATAATCAGGTACAGGGTAGTAATACTGGTGGTGATACTCATGTAGCAGCAGACATTACCTCATATATGAATGCATATAATGACCCGCGTCGTCCTTTGTATTTCATATCTTCAGAGTTTGAAAATGTAGAGTATGTAGGTGTTATGGTAAGTGCTATTAAACCTGTACTTAGCAAAGACGGTAGAAAGTATTCGGGTGTAAATGTTTCTCCTACAGATCCTCTTATGTGGATGAATGCAGCAGAAGTAGCATTCCTTAAAGCAGAAGCAAAAGCCGTATTTGGTTTTAATATGGGTGGTGAGGCTAAGGACTTTTATAATGAAGGAATCAGACTCTCATTCGAGCAGTGGGGAGTTGCTGGTTCATATGATAGTTATGTGAATAATGAAACAAAAGTTTCTGTAACATATACAGATCCTATAGGTGTGAATACCAGAACAGAGGTTCTTACTAATCTTTGCGTAAAATGGAACGATACAGCTTCCCCTGAAGAAATGCAAGAGAGAATTCTTATTCAGAAATGGATTGCAAATTTCCATTTGGGAAATGAGGCATGGGCTGATCACAGACGTACCGGTTATCCTAAATTCTTCCCAGCATCTAATGAAGGAAACAAGAGTAATGGTATTGTTAAAAATGAATTGGGTGCAAGAAGAATGCCTTATCCTCAGAATGAAAGAACTACAAATGCAGATAACTACCAGAAAGCAGTTTCTGAGCTGTTAAAAGGTGCGGATAATATGGCTACTCGAGTATGGTGGGATTGCAAGCCTGAAAAGTAATAATAAAATTATAGGAGAAAAGTATAATGAAAAAAATAATAATTCCTGCTCTTATAAGTCTGTTTTTGATAAATACAGCTTGTAACAACTGGACAGAACTGGATAGTTTGAAATATTATCCTCCTACTGTAGAGGAAATGAATCCGGCTGAATATGAGAATTATCTTGCTGGCCTGAGAACTTTTAAGGCAACAGATCATAAAGTTATGATTCTAACTATGGAAGGAACTTCAGAATATCCTGTAACGCAGGCTCAGTTACCTATGGCTATGCCTGACAGTGCAGATTATATTTGTATAAAGAATTCATCTGAACTTCATGAGGTTGTAGCCGCTGAAATAAAGGAAGTAAAAGAAAAGAAAGGTACCAGAGTCGTTTCTTATGTTGACAATACTATCACAGACGAAGCATGGAGGGTATATTCAAATGGTAAAGTTGACGCTGGCGAACCGGCTCCAACAATTGAAGAAAGAAAAGAATTCTATAGGAATAATGCCACAGAGCAGTTGGCCGCATGCGATAAATACGGGTTCGATGGAGTTATGATTTCTTATGTAGGGAATAACTCTACGGAAGAAAGCAAGGCAAGTCAGGAAGCTTTCATGGGTGCTGTTAAAGAGTGGAACACTGCTCATCCGGAACATCTTATGTTTATGAGAGGAAATTTCAATAATGTAACCGATAAAGAATTACGTGCAAAGAGCAAATATTTCATTATTGTTATGGGTGGTGCCAGTGGTGCAGCATCATATAAATCACAATTAAGAAATCTGCTGCGTACTGTGGATGAAAAAGACAGAAATGTATTTGAGATTATGGTACCTGCCGCTCCTGGAGAAGAACAGGTCGGTGATTCTCCATATGAAGCTGCAGAAACCATTATAAGTGATGATGTTGCTAATTATGAACCTTACAAGACGCTTGGCCTGTGCGTTTCTAATGCTGCTGATGATTATTTCACTTCAGGTATGAGTTTTGCTAATATTCGCCCTGCAATAAATTTCTTAAATGGGATTAAAGTCGTTGAGTGATGGCATCGCAATATGATTTATTTGATAATTGATAGTGTATTAGATTAAATATATGAAAATGAATAAATATAAAGCTATACTTTCAGCATTTGTCACAGGAGTTGCTCTCTTTTCATGTCAGAATGATGGTAGTGACTTTGAAAATCAGATGTTTATAGACGGTGACAGTTATAAAAACGAAGTGAGGGTTGCCACCGATGAGAATATGTCGGAGATGACTAAAACTATGACTGTATCTATAGCTCAGCCATTGGATTATGATGTAGAGGTTTCAGTTGTGAAATCCCCTGAACTGCTGGAAACTTACCGTCAGGCATATTATGATGAAAAGGCAGAGTTGTTGCCGGAGAAATATTGTGACATATCTTCGGTTAAGTCGGTTATAAAGTCAGGATTTGTTACCAGTTCAGAAATGGAGTTTAAGTTTGTAAATCTTAATGATGGATTGGATTATAGTAAAACTTATGTTCTCCCTGTTTCAATCGTTGCTGACAAGATAAATGCTTTGCCACGTGCAAAGACTATGTATTTTGTAATAAAAGAAGCTGCTCTTGTTAACGATGCGGCATATATGGCTTCTAACTGTGCATGGCCAGAATGGGGCGCTTTTAGTGAAGTAAAAAATATGACTCATTTTACTTTTGAAGCTCTTGTTCAAGGACTGGCTTTTGATAATGAAAGTTCTATACATACAATTATGGGTATAGAGGACTGTTTCCTTCTTCGTGTTGGTGATGCGGGTCTAGCCACAAATCAGCTTCAGGTAGCTTATGCTGCAAAGGATGATGAAGATAAGACTTACCGTGGAAGTATAACATCTTCAAATTTACAGTTGGAAAAAGGTAAATGGTATCACATTGCTGTAACATTTGATGGTGGTGAAGATAAGGTAGACGGTGCAGCAATAAAAGTTTATTTCGATGGTAAACTTAGAGCTGAAGGAAACTGCAAAGCTGAAGCAGGCGATAATTCTTTTGCTATCAAATCTGTTAATTTCATGGTGAATCATTCAGATGAAATGGATAATAAACCTCGCTGTTTTTGGATTGGATATTCTTATGATTCAAAACGTTCATTTGACGGACTTATGTCAGAAGTGAGAGTTTGGAAAAAAGTTCTTTCAGAAGAAGAGCTGAATGCTCCGAACCATTTTTATAAACTTTATCCGGACAGTTCTACAGGACAGTTTGATGAAAATCTGGTAGCATACTGGAAATTTAATGAAGGAAAGGGTGCCACAATTAAAGACTGGTCTGTATATGGTAATGACCTGACTGCAGATCATGACCCTGCATGGTATTCTGTAAGCCTTCCATAAATGGCTATAAGCAATTAATTTATATTATATCATTAACTAAAAACTAATTACGTATGAAACTTTTCAAAAAAATTGCGGGAATGTTTCTGTTCCTGACTTTGGGACTTGCTTCTTGTAAAGAAGAAGTGGAAATTAAAAACAGTTTGTCTGTTTCTCCGGATGCAGCTCTGGAATTTAATGCAACAGGCAACAAGAGTGTTACTCTTACAGTGACTACCGATGCTGATAGATGGACCTATACTGCACCTGAATGGATAAAGGCAGAGCAAAATGGAAATTCTTTGTCTGTAAATGTTGCTGATAACACTGGTGCGGCAAGAAACGGTAGTATAACTTTTAGTGCCGGTACTGCTGACCAGGTTAAAATTAATGTACTTCAACATGAACCGGGTGATGACGGTGGTGATGAAGGAGGCGAAGAAGGTGAAAAAGTTGCCGGAACCATTAAGGACGTAAATGGAGAAAGTGATGTAAAGGTAACATTGGATAAGGCTACTAATAAGGCAACTGTATCATTGAAAATTACTGTGGCAGAGGCATTAAAGAGTGATGCTAATTTATCTGTATTTATAGATGAACAGTATGTTGAAGAATATAATTATGTAAATAAAACATCTTGTGTTCTTCTGCCTTCTAATACTCTTACAGCTACTGAATGGCCTGTTACAATAGCAGGTGGAGCTTCTGAAGCAGACCTTTCTATTGAAATAAATGGTGCTGATTTAACTCATGCTAATAAGTATCTTCTTCCTTTGAAGGTTAAAGTTATAAGCGGTGATGTTGCTTTTGCTAACACAGAATCAAGGGTTAACTATGTAATCAATAAGGTTAATCCTAAGGAAGTAAAACAGATGTGTATCATGGAATTTAATGATGCTAATCCATTGAGCGTTTTGGAATATAAACTTGAAGATGGTTCATATTTCTTCGATGCACTTGTTTTGTTCTCTGGTAATATGGGTTGGGATGCAGGAACTCAGTCTGTACGTTTTAATGCAAGAACAGGTGAACCTGTAATCAATCAAAATACAGATGCATTGGTTAAAGAATGGCAGACATATCTTAAACCTATTCATGATGCTGGTATAAAAGTTTATATGGGTATAATGCCTCACCATACTAGAGCTGGTATAAAAACATTGTCTTATGATGGATGTAAGTGGTTTGCAGAGGAAGTTGCACAGATAATAAAAGACTGTCAAATGGACGGTGTATTCCTTGATGAAGAATATGTTGGTAGTGATGGTGGAGCAATGTCATCAGAATGGGCTTCTCCTGTAGCAAGTGCATATGGCTCTGGTGCATATTTTGCTTATCAGATGAAAAAACAAATGGCTCTTGCTTGTGATTGGCCTACTGAAGTTGCCGTTTATACGTATAGTCTAGGCTGGGGATGGAAAACAGTAATAGATCATGAGGATGAAACAGAACACACAGTGGCAGAATATGCTGATATCATGGTGGCAGATTATGGAGGTAAGGCAAGTCCAGTTGGTGATCAGACTCGTAAAAATTGTAGTGGTGCTTCTATACAGCTTAATTACGGTAATTCACTTTCAGAATCAAGTGCAAAACAAGTTAAGGAAGATGGTTATGGTTGGATAATGTATTTTGCTTTCAATCCTGATCCAAATCATAGAAATTATACACGTGGTGCAACAGCAACATTCAAGAATGTAGCTCGCGGATGCTATGGTCAGGAATTAATAGAACCTACTCACTATTATAAGAAAATTGGTGAAGGAAGATATGATCCTAACAGATATGCATATTAATTAAATATGAAATAGTAATTAGGGCAATTGTATTTTCAGTGCCCTAATTACTTACTTCTCATGAAATAAATGTTAATTTTGATTTTTAGTAATATGAAAAAACTTTTATTCTTTGCTTTAGCCCTATTTGCATTGGTGGGCTGTAAAAATGATGAAGTGGTTCCTGAAGAACCAAAGGCAGACAAGATATCAGTTTTACCTGAGTCTAAAGAATTTGACAATAATGGAGGAAATATTTCTGTAATGGTAACCAGTACTGGTGAATGGACATTAGGCACAAAAGATAATGCGACCTATGACTGGATCAGCACTGACAAGACAAAAGGTACAGATGGTGATATGATAAAATTCACTGTTAATGCCAACGAAACAGAACAGACTAGATTTGCTTATTATGTTTTTACTTGTGGAAAAGCGACAGCAGAATTCAAAATAACTTCTTTTGCGGGTGAAGTTCAGAAGCCTACAATTACAGTAGATGAAAAAGAAATTACCAAGGATTATAATAAAGGTTCATTCCAAGTTGTTGTAAAATATTCAGAAGGTGTTGATTATCGTGATTTGAAGGCTGTTATACCGGAAGATGCTACATGGTTGAAACATGCAGTTACATTGGAAGGGACTGAAGCTGGTACAGCTAATATGCAGTTTGAATATGAAGCACTTGAAGGACTTGATGCACGTGAAGTGTCTTTCACAATCAATTATGATGCAGAAAGCATACCAATGAAAATGATTCAGACTCCTGAATATGTGATAATTCCTGAATCTTCAATGTACACACTAGGACTTGAAGGTGGTACTCTCTCAATAAATGTAACTTCAAACGTAGATTATAATGCTGAAGTTATTACTGATGGTGAAAGCTGGTTAACAGATTATGCACTAAGTGACGGAGTTAATTCATGGAAATATTCAAGCTATGATGGTAAAAGAGAGGCTACAATAAGGTTTACTGAAGCAGCTCCTGCTGAAGGTGCTGAACCTATAGTTGCAGAAGTTAGAGTTGTACAGTCTAATGCTTTGATAACAACAGTAGCACGTATGAATAACCATAGAGCTATATTAAGTCCTGTAGCTCCGAATAAAGATGTCTTCAAATTAGGTAAGAATATGACTATGGAAATCTTGATAAGGCCTGATGCAAATAGTTTTAATTCTGTAAATGCTATACTTGGTCTTGAAAGACGTTTTCTTATAAGACATAGTGATGGTGGTAATAAAGGTTGGTGGGAACTTGTTTATGCACGAACTTCAACAAACTCACTTGGTGAAAATAATGAAGTTAAAATTAGTGGTGCTTTATTGACAGCAGGCAAATGGACTCATATAGCTGTAACAGTAGATGATAGCAGTAAAAAGATAACTTTATATCAAGATGGTGATTTCAAGACTTCTCAAGATTTCTATTATGATATGAAAGATATAGATTTAAGTGAAACTTATACTGCGAACAGACAGAAACAGGAATTTGCTATAGGTTATGCTTATGACAATGGTCGCTTCTTCAAAGGACTTGTTTCTGAAGTACGTATATGGAACAGGGCTTTGACAAAAGAAGAAATAAATGCAAAAGATCATTTCTATAAAGTAGATCCAGCATCAGAAGGTCTTGTAGCATATTGGAAGATGAATGATGGTGAAGGAAGTATATATAAAGATTATACATCAAATGGAAATAATCTCTCGGCCCAAATCAATCATGGAGTATGGAGTACTGCCAATGCTGCCTGGGAAACAGTCTCACTTCCTGAATAATTATTTATAGTATAGATTGTTGATTTAGATAAAAGGAGGAGCGTTAAAGTCAATTTTTTAATTGATTTACCATGCATCCTCCTTTTTTTATATTGTTTTCAATAGTTATATATAGTAATATTTTTGTTAACTTGGTAGAGTAGAACATTTTCTTATGAAAACACATAGCAGTATTAAACTTTCAACTTATTTTTTTATTATATCATTTATATTCATACACATATGCTTAATGTCGTGTAAAGATGACAATATAGTACCTGATGAACCTGGGACGAAACCGACTGTTGATGAAATATTGGTTTCATCTAATGTAGTAAATATATCTTCCGAAGGCGGTGACTGTTTTATTACAGTGACTTCTGATGCAAATGTCGCAATCTCCTGTGATGAAGACTGGGTAAATCCCGGATTTATTGTTGGTAAAAAAGAAGATAATTTTAAGATAAGTGTAAAGAAAAACAACAATCCATTGGAAAGAAAGGCTGAGATAGAATTAAAGGCAGAGAATGCGGAAACTGTAGTAGTAGAGGTCATTCAGGAGGGTTTGAAAAGTAATGCATGTGATTTATTATCGTTTTCCATAAATGGTAATGTCAATGGACTGAACACTGATCTGAAATTCAAATATGATGTAAAGACGATGACATTTTCTGCAATGTATTTGAAATGGATTGACAGGAATGAACCTGAAATGATGATACCGGATTTTAAAATTAATGGCTCAAAAGTTCTGGTTAATGGAAATGAAATTGTTTCAGGAGAAACAAAATTATCTTTTGCTGATGACTTTACGATAATAGTAGAAGCGGAGAGTGGAAAAACAAAGGAGTACAAAATATCTTTGAACTGTCCACAGATAAACAGAGAACTTGCAGTCCTTCATTTTAAACCTGAAAGAGAGATTACAGACAAGGATAATTATGTAGATACTGAGATTGAACTTTATGACAAAACACCTGAGGCTACAGGTGATGGATGGTGGAACAGTAAAGAGAAAGGAACGGTTGAAATGAGAGGTAGGGGCAATTCAACGTGGATATTGCCTAAAAAGCCTTATCGTATAAAATTCCCTGAGAAGTTCAGTCCTATAGGTCTTAATCATGCAAAGGAAAAAAGCTGGACATTGTTAGCACAGGATATGGATAAATCTCTGATTCGTACGCATATTGCATTTGAGTATTCAAAAATTCTTTATAATCCTACTGAGTCTTATCATCATGAGAAGGCTGTACTCTTTACCCCGGCATCTAAATATGTGAATGTATATATTACAGGATATTATACAGATGTATCAACAGGGAAAAGATCTTATAAGGATGGTGAATATCTTGGAGTTTATCAGATGAGTGATCAGGTGGAACAGGCTTCCGGACGTATTGGTGTAGAAAAACTGGAAGAATCGGATGGCTCAGATCCAACAAAGATTACTGGAGGATATGTGATAGAAACAGACTTGCATGAAGGAAATCATTATTCAGCATACAAAAAAATACAGATGTCATACAAATATCCTAAGGACGATGATTGTGACCCTGCTCAATATGAGTATATAACAAATTTTATAAATGAGGCGGAAGCAACATTGTATAGTGAAAATTTTAAAGATCCAGTGAATGGATGGCGTAAGTATTTTGATGAGAAAACTCTTGCAGATTTTATAATTATAAAGGAGTTTGTAGGTGATCTTGACGGATATGCAAGTACTTATATGTATAAACGTAGAGGCGTTGACAAACTATTCTTTGGGCCTATATGGGATTGTGATAAAGGTTGGGATAATGATAGACGTGTACCTCACAGTCAATATCCACCTTTGGAAAGTCTCATGATTTATGCGGGATTCTGGATGCCTAGATATGTAGAATATGACTGGTTCTGGAGGTTTTGGGAGGATGAAACTTTCAGACAGTTTGTTTCCGACAGATGGAACTCTAAGAAAACAGAACTGCAGGCTGTAACAGATAGAGTTCTTGATGAAGTCCCTCAGAAAATGAGCAAAGCTATTGAGGCTAATTTTACTGTATGGCCTTTCTATTATCAGTATAGTACAGAGGCAAAAATGCCAGCAGAAAATTATGGCAAGGAGATAGAAAGAATTAGAGAACTTTCAAGGAAGCGAGCAAATTTACTTGATAGGCTATTAAAGTAATCAAGATTGTCTTCGTCTGTTTTTGGGGTATTCTTTTGAGTTATTAAATGCACTTTGTAGCTTAATATTTTAATATACTAGTGTATTTATATATATCATAAGAATACCCTATTTATACATAAAATAAATTGATTTTTTGTTTAGGTATTTTTTTTAGTATATTCGTATTACTTATATAACAATCAAAGAATAAAATATTAATTATAAGTAATACAATGAAGAAACAACTTCTATCATTAGTTTTAATTTTATTTCTGTTACCATTTATAGAAACTGTCGCTGGCGAACTTATAAATAATTCTCATCCGCGATACTATACAACAGAATCAGGCAAGAAGGAAACTCTGAATCTTATCAAGAAAGAAAAATGGGCTAGAGATGTTTTCGACGGTCTAACATCAAGAGTAGAGAAATATTCATCAAAAGGTCCTGAGTGGCTTACTTCCAGACTGCAGATGTACTGGAAATCTCATTCCACAGATGTATATATTAAAGGTGAATATTACGATCATGCCGGAGGTGAAAAAGCTCCTGCACCTACGGTGATGTACACAGGTGCACGCAGCCATGCCACTATTTACCGTCGTCCAAAACTGGAAGATATTACTCCATATCATGAGGATACCAAAGGAATGTATCTTGCCAATACGTCACTGAATGGTGAGCCTTTTGAATGGGCCTCTATAAGCAAGACTGGCAGAATTATAGAAAGTATCAATAATGAAATTGCTGGTATAGCGCGTGATGCAGCTTTCCTTTGGTGGCTCACCGGCAAGGAGGAATACGCCTCAATGGCGGCATCTGTGTTTGACACCTATATGACAGGTATTTACTATCGTAATGTTCCAATAGATTTGAACAACGGGCATCAGCAGACCCTTGTTGGAATGTCGTCTTTCGAGGTTATACACGAAGATATTATCAAGTCCTTGGTACCACTCTATGATTTCCTTTATACATATCTTAGCGAGACAAAGCCTGAAAAGATGGATATATATGCCTCTGCCTTCAAGAAATGGGCCGAGAATATCATCGCGAACGGAGTACCTCACAACAACTGGAACCTTATGCAGGCACGTTTCGTCATGGATATAGCACTGATTCTTGAAGATAATTCCCTTTACGCCGACGGAAAAGGACGTGAATACTATATAGACTATATCATCAACCGCTCATCAATCCGCCAATGGTCGCTCAAACAGCTGGCCGAATATGGCTACGACAGCAATACAGGTATATGGGCAGAATGTCCGGGCTACAGTAGTGTGGTAGTAGGCGATTATGCACAGTTTGTCAGTCTGTTCGACCGTAACTTAGGACGTGACCTTACGAAAGATATTCCCGTGATTAGCAAGGCTGTGTCCGCCATGCCTCAGTACCTCTTCCCTAACATGATGCAGGTAGGCTTTGGCGATACACATCCTTCGTATCTGCGTACAGATATATTCAGATATATGATAGCCAATGCACAGCAGCACGGTAAGAAAGATGAGGAAGAACATTTCACACGAATGCTGAAACTTTTTGACCCCAATGCCGAAAAGCTGTCCGACGGACAGGTAAAAATGCCGGTTGCCGTATCTTCATTCTTCTCTGATAAACCGTTGAAACTTAACCCGAAAACAAAGGCAGGTACAATAGACGACTATGTCACACCTTCATTCTATTCTCCTAACGTAAGCTGGCTGGTTCAGCGCAACGGAATGAACAGGGAAAACAGTCTTATGATTTCACTTAACGGAAGCGACGGCAATCATATGCACGCCAACGGTATAAGTATGGAACTTTACGGAAAGGGCTATCCGCTCGCACCTGATGCAGGAATAGGTACTATGGGATATTCCGGACTTGACTATTTGGAATATTACAGCCAGTTCCCTTCGCATAACACAGTGTGCGTAGACGGTATCTCCTCATACCCAGTGATGAAGAGCAATCATGCCTTCAAGCTTAGGAACATGTATCCTGCATCGGCAGCAAAAGTACCTTATCAGCCTGTAAGCTACAGTGAGGTGTATTTCCGCGAGCCTGAATCAAACTCAGACCAGACCCGTCTGAACGGTATAATAAACACATCCGATTCTACAGGTTATTATGTTGACATATTCCGTAGCAAAAAGGTAGAAGGTGGCGACAAGATGCACGATTATTTCTATCACAACATGGGACAGGTTATGACACTCAAGGCTGCCGACGGAACAGACCTCAACCTGCAACCTACGCAGGAACTTGCCTTTGCCGGAGCACATCTGTATGCCTATTCATATATCTACGATAAGAAAAGTGCACAGACAGATAAAAACATTAAGGCTGAATATACCATAAACATGCCCGACAAGAACGATATTACCATGAATATGTGGATGAAGGGTGAGAAAGACAGAGAAGTGTTCTCGGCACTTAGTCCTATGACAGAAGGACTAAGCCGTATAAAAGGAATGCCGTACGATATAAAGAAACAGCCTACACTGACATTCGTGGCACGTCAGAAGGGTGAGGCATGGACACATCCGTTCGTAAGTATTTTTGAACCTGTAACCAAATCATCTCCTTCGGCAATAAGTTCGGTTGAATATCCTTCGGTTAAGTCGGAAGGCGGCTCAGGCAGTAATGTGGCCGTTAAGGTAAATCTAAAAAACGGAAACTGCGATTTGATTTTGTCATCCGACGCTAATTCTTATCTTTGCAGTTCTGAGGATGCCGAAACAAAATCCACATACAGCATATGCCGTACAAAAGAGGGCAGTCCGGTGCTGGTATTTATGGGTAACGGTACATACTACAAGTGCGGAGTAATGGAAATCAGGGCTTCTGTACCGGGTGATGTGCTTGTATATTTGGATAAAGATGGATGGAAGTATACATCAACATCTGATATTGAAATTATGATGTTGGGGAAGAATTATAAACTGGAAAAAGCTACAGACTTTAGTATTGTAAAGTAATTCTATAATATGATTTTTATGAGAGTTTTAAATCTGTTATTATTATTGCTCACGTGTTTAAGTTTAAGGGCTCAACTTTATACATATCCGGAAGGTCTTAGAACTGGAATCCCTCATAATGATGACTTTACCGTAAGAGTAAGAACCAAAGGGGGAGAATGGAAGGAAACATTCGAGTATAAAGTACAAGTGGATATGGACAGGGTGCAGGATGCGTCTATGGTACAGTTCGACATGGACGAGCCTGTGGAGGTAATGGTGAAGAAGAACAATGGGATTATCCAGACTGTGGATATCAGACCAAAATCGAAAGGTATTGAGTATAAACAGGTGGAAAACTGTATTCTGTTTACTCTTGATAAACCTCAGTATCTTTCTGTAGAATTCAATGGTGACCGTCTGCACAACCTACATCTGTTTGCAAATCCTGCAGAGAAAGAAGTTTATACTGAAAGCAAGGAAGGAGTGATGTATTTCGGTCCGGGAACTCACAGACCAAAAGACCTTCCTAACAATCAGATAAGTATTCCAAGCAATACTACAGTGTATCTTGCTCCGGGAGCTGTTGTTGAGGCTAAACTTCTGGTAGACCATGCTGAGAATGTAAGAATTATAGGTCGTGGTATTATCTATAAAGGTATTAGAGGTATCGAGGTTACAGACTCTAAGAATGTTTATATCGATGGTATTACTGTTATCAATCCTGACCATTATTCAATATTCGGAGGTGGTTCAAAGGATATTACAGTAAGAAATTTCAAGGCTTTCAGCTGTCGTGGATGGTCGGACGGTATAGATATGATGAGCTGTCAGAATATTGATATCGAGAATATCTTTATGCGTAACAGTGACGACTGTATGGCTTTCTACAATCACCGCTGGAACTGGTGGGGTGGTACAAACAATGTGAATGTGCGTCGTGCTGTGCTTTGGGCTGATATCGCTCATCCTATAAACATTGGTGGTCATGGTGACCCGGAAGCTGAGATAGGTGAGAATATAGAAAACCTTTCATTCAAGAATATCGACATATTGGAACACGATGAGGATGATTATCCTTATCAGGGATGTATGGCTGTGGTTTGCGGCGATAAAAATCTGGCAAGGAACATCCTGTTTGAGGATATACGCATAGAAAGCATTCAGGAGGGTATGATGTTCAATATCCGTGTAAACTATAATCCAAAATACGACAAGGCTCCCGGACGAGGAATAGACGGACTTACTTTCAGAAACATCAGATTCAACGGCATAGGTGAGAACCGTCCTGTCATTTACGGATTCGATAAAGACAGAATAGCAAGGAATATCACTTTTGAGGATATATGGATTAACGGAAAGAAACTCAAAGGGCTTGATTATTTCCTGATAAATGAGTTTGTGGAGAATGTTGTTGTAAAATGATTGTATTGTTACAAGTTAGTCATATATTGATACATATTTTATATACACAACCAACATACGAGTATAATTTTGCTGTATAAATTTTAAGAGTTATGCTTATGAAAAAGATATATGTAATTTTTGTTATTATATTATTAGGATTTCCTATAGTGTCGGCTGCTTCTTCATTGAAGACTTATAATGCTCCTGAAGGTGCAACTCTGAATGATAAATTTAAAGTATTTGTAAAGCTTACAGATAAAAAAGACTGGACACAAATTCCATCGTATATGATATATGTGGACGAAGTGGTTGATACCAAACATCATGTAAGAAACTCGTCCATGGCAACATTTGATTTTGAAGGTAGTGTAGAAGTAAAGATTGTATGCAGGGCGGAGAATATTAATAAGGCAAAGGTTCGTCCTTTGTCTTATTCAATATCTCACTCTATTGTGAACGACAGCACACTAATGTTCAGGTTAGATAAACCCGCAAATCTTTCTGTAGAGGTGAACGATGATATTTTCGGGAATCTGCATCTGTTTGCCAATCCTATAGACAAGTATAATATATCTGAAAACTCCAAGGATGTGGTTTATTTCGGTCCGGGAGTTCATGAATTCAAGGATGGTGTATATAGAATAGAATCAGGAAAGACAGTCTATATTGCAGGTGGAGCGGTGATGAAAGGTCAGATGCTCATAGAGAATGTGCATGATGTGAGACTGATAGGTAGGGGAATAATCGACCCTAAAGTGAAAATGGGTATCAGAATAGCAAATTCCAGGAATGTTTATGTGGAAGGATTATTCGCTACTCAATGTGCTACGGGAGGTTCAGAGAATGTTACAATCAGAAACGTAAAGGTTATAAGCTATTATGGCTGGGGTGACGGAATGAATGTGTTTTCAAGCAGGAACGTTACTTTCGACGGGGTATTTTGTCGTAACTCGGACGACTGTACTACGGTTTATGGAACTCGTTTGGGCTTTGAGGGGCCAAGCTGTAACGTTACAATGAAAAATTCAACTCTTTGGGCTGATGTAGCTCATCCTATATTCATCGGTATTCATGGCAATCCAGACAAACCGGAAGTGCTGGAAAATCTGAATTACATCAATATAGATATACTTGACCATAAGGAAAAACAGATTAATTATCAGGGATGTATGGCTATAAACGCAGGTGATGATAATCTTGTGCGAAATGTACGTTTTGAGAACATAAGGATTGAGAATTTCAGACAGGGACAGCTGCTTAATTTGCGCATCTTCTATAACAAGAAATATTGCAAATCGCCGGGTAGGGGGATAGAGAACGTTCTCTTCAGGAATATCTCATATAATGGGGATAATGCAGAGCTTTCTATCATTGAAGGATATAATGAAGAACGTGGAATAAAGAATATAAGGTTTGAGAATCTGAAGATCAACGGAGAACTTATATATGACGAAATGCCGGGAAAGCCGAAGTGGTATCATACCGGTGATATGGGAGGTATATATGTAGGTCCTCATGTGGAAGGTGTAAGTTTTGTTAAGTCAGATTTAGGCTCATTAGGTGACGCATAAATGTGTTATCTGATAACTTATTGTCTAAATTTATAGGATTTGACTAAAAAATATTATATTTTTTTCTATATTTGCTCTGAAATTTACATTGTTAACAACTGCATGTATAATGAAGAGCATTTATAGATACATACTATCCATATATTTATCATTGGCCATATTGCCACAACTGTATGCTTTTCAGGAAACATTCAGAAGTCTGTCTATACCTGAAGGGATGACGGATCTCGTGGTAAACTCCATATATAAGGATTCACTTGGTTTTGTATGGTTCGGTACAAACTCATCATTGGAGAGATTTGACGGAGTACGTCTTAAGAAATACGATTTCAGCCAGCCTGACTATAACAGGAAACGTGTTTATACTATGACTGAAAATTCCCGATACGGGATA
This sequence comes from uncultured Bacteroides sp., assembly GCA_900544075.1. Lineage (GTDB taxonomy): Bacteria > Bacteroidota > Bacteroidia > Bacteroidales > Bacteroidaceae > Phocaeicola. The sequence continues at coordinate 9,328 of UQTJ01000010.1, read as the reverse complement.
TTGTGCGGTACTGGCGGAGGGTTGTTCCGCTTGGACAGTCAGGCTGATAAGTTTGTTCCTTTCCTTCAAAAAGAGATTTCAGTAAAGGTGAATGCCATATCTTATTTTTCGTCTGACACACTTATTATAGCAACGGACGAAGGACTCTTTGTCAGCACTCCGGGAGGTGTAAAGAAAACATTGCTGAATGATAATCTGTTCTCCCCGGAAAATAAGCTGACAGGTATAGTTTTATCAAATGATTCATCGTATGTATGGCTGTCGTCCATGAACGGTGTGGTGCGTTTCAAGCCTTCTACCGGTAAATGTGAAAGATTTGAATGTAAAACGACAGGACTTTCTAACTCTTTTTATAATATAGCTTCCATTGGAGATTATCTGTACCTCGGTACGATGGACCGCGGACTTATGCGTTTCAACATGCGTACATATTCTTTCGAGGGATATGTCGATGTGGGATGCAGTGTGGTTTCGTCACTGTCTACTGATGGCGAGGACTTGCTCTATGTGGGTACTGACGGAAACGGTGTGCATTTTGTATCTGTTTCACAGCAGAAGATTATAAAATCTTATCGTCATGTTCCGGGTAAAAAAGACGGAATACGTTCTAACTCGGTGTATTCTGTATTGGTGGACCGCGACGGATTGGTGTGGATAGGATTGTATCAGTCTGGTGTTGACTATACTTTATATCAGAGTGGGCTTTTCGGGGTATATAGATGGAAAGATAAATTTACTACGAGGGATATGCCGATAAGGACTGTGGCTTTCCGCGGGAATCAAAGGCTCATAGGTTCGAGAGACGGTCTTGTATTCATCGATGAGGACAGGGATATTGTAAAACAGTTCAATATGCCTGTGTTAAGAGCCAATATGATTATTTCCACATGTTATTTCGACGGTATGTTCTATGCCGGTACTTACGGTGGAGGTATGTATATGCTTAATCCAAACACTCTTTCCGTATCAGATTTCCCTGCAGAAGATGATACGTTCAGGAACGGTCACATATTCGCCATACGCCCCGACAGTGAAGGAAATCTGTGGATAGGTACGTCATCGGGCCTTTATTGCTTCAAAAACGGTATGCAAATCTATCATTTTACATCTTCACACTCAAAAATACCCGAAGGAAACGTTTATGAAATATATTTCGATTCATCCGGTAAGGGATGGATATGTACAGAGAATGGGGTGTGCCTATGGGAACCTTCTGCTGGAGCTATCAGGAACAATATTTTCCCGGACGGATATATAAACGATGTAAAAATCAGAACTGTATATGAAACTCATGACCGGGATTTGTATTTCCTTCCTGAAAAAGGGAATGTGTTCCGTACAAACATATTTATGGACGAATACTCTTTCATTGATAATGCACCGATATTTGACAACAAGCAACTTCTGTCGGCTGTGGAGGATAATATGGGAGGAGTCTTTATAACTACAAACAACGGATTGTATAGGGTAGACAGTTGCGATAATGTGATTCCTTATAATTTTACTGACGGAATTCCTGATCCGATATTCACCAACTGTAATTCTGTGAGGGATTCATCGGGTGTATTCTGGTTTGGCAATACCAAAGGACTTGTCTATCTGAACTCCGACGGTATAAACAGTCTGCACAAACATCCGTACAGAATTGAAATTACAGATATTACAGTAAACGGAAAAGCACTGACCAATAAAATGATAAAAAGCTCTCAGGATACATATAATCTTGAGATAGACAATAGTGCCAATAATCTGAGGATATTGTTCTCCGGACTTATTTACAGTGATCCTGCATATATGATTTATGAATATTGCATTGACGATACGCGCGAATGGAAACCTTTGCACGGAGTATCAGAAATTTCATTGTATGATATAAAGAAAAATACGGTACTGAAAATTCGTAGGGCTGGTTATCCTGAATCACAAGTTACCCTGAGTATCTGTGTTCAGGGAAATAATCATATATATATAATAGCGGTTTGTGTAATAGTGATTTGCATGTTATCAGTATATACCTATAGAAAAAGAATGGTGAAACCTGATGCAGCAGATACTGTTGAAGATGATACAGAGGAACCGGACAATGATGAACAGGCAGACACTGAAGCAGAACATCTTCAGGAAACGAATGAAGACAAATATAAGAACTATAAGCTGTCTGATGAAGAATGTAAGCGATTAATCAAGATTTTGGACAAGGAGATGATGAAAAACAAACTTTACACAAATAAATCGCTGAAGATTGCTGACCTGGCAAATGTCGCAAATACTTCTTCGCATGCATTGTCGTACGTGTTTAACCAATATCTGCAGAAGACTTACTATGACTATATCAATGAGTATAGAGTAGAAGAATTCAAATCGGCCATACAGAAAGAGAAGTACTCAAAATATACTCTCGAAGCATTGTCTGAACATTGCGGATTCAGTTCGCGTGCATCATTCTTCAGGTCGTTCAAGAAGGTTACAGGTATAACTCCAAATGAGTATATCAAGAATATAAAATCCGGCGGCAGGAACGGTAAAGAATGATATTGTATCAGTCTCAATTTATTTTGTGATACTATTATTTCAATATATATAATTACTTGATATACAACAATATAATCAACTTCACAGTCTAACCGCATTATCAGAGATTAATCAGCATATCAAAAATTTCCGATATGTGTATTTCTTCCATAATTTTGCGTCAGTAACATGAACGTAAAACCATAAAATAAAATAGTATGGAAGGCAGAATCGAGAAATCTTACAATCTGGTGGAGGAGGCATTTCAGTCTCACCATTCTCATTTGTTGGCTTATGTATGTTATAGGATAGGCGATGCTGACGATGCCGAAGATTTGGTGCAGGATGTTTTTGTGCGCCTTTTGGAGTGTGGCAAACTGTTGTGCAAGGATACTATTAAGAGTTTTGTTTTTACAATTGCCAATAATCTTATTACTGATTATTTACGTCGTTACTATAAGAAGCAGGAGGTCACTTCTTATATGATGGAATCCGTTAAGCCTGAAGTACGTTCTTTCGAGAGTGATATTATAGCCAGAGATTTAGAGAAACATGAGAAGGCTGTAATGCATATGCTCCCATCCCAAAGAAAGAAAATATATTATATGAACAGGTTTATGGATATGTCGTCAGATGATATTTCTGATAAACTTTGTTTGTCCAAACGTACTGTCGAGAATCATCTTTTTCTTGGCAGAAAGGAAATACGCGAATATATTAAACAATGTATATAATTAAATGTCTAATTAAAATTTAATTACATGAAGAATGTTTTAACAAAAAAATCATCGCAGAGAGCCCTTTTTTCAGCTATGATGGCTTCGGCTTTGGTAGTCGGAAACCTTACTCCTATGTATGCGGAATTGGTTTCTGTACAATCAGTCATGCAGTCAGTGAGCGTAAAGGGACAGGTGTTGGACAGTGACGGTATTCCTGTTATTGGTGCAAGTGTCCTTGAAAAAGGAACAACAAATGGAGTAATTACAGACATTGACGGAAACTATAGGTTGAATGTGTCTTCTGCTAAAGCAGTGATTGTAATCTCTTACATTGGTTATAAAACAGTTGAATTACCTGCATCAGATGCGGGTTTGAAACATGTTGTTTTAAAAGAAGATTCAGAATTATTGGATGAAGTTGTAGTAGTTGGTTACGGTGCTCAAAAGAAACAGACTTTGACAGGATCTGTAACAGTTGTGGATGAGAAAATGTTCCAAAACAAAGGAACGGTGAGTAACCCTCTTTCAGCTATGCAGGGACAGGTACCAGGACTACGTATTACTCGTTCTTCTGCTGCTCCTGGTGAGGAAGGATGGGGAATATCCATACGTGGTGCAGTATCTAAGAATTCTGTAGACCCGTTGCTGATTATTGACGGTGTGCCTGCAAGTAGTGTAAGTGAAATGTCTCAATTAAGTGCAGATGACATTGAGTCTATTAATTTCTTAAAAGATGCTTCTGCTGCGATTTATGGAGCCAAGGCTGCAGGAGGTGTAATTTTAGTAACCACAAAACGACCGGATGCAGGTAAGGCCAAAATAGAATATAGTGGTTCATTTACTCGTAAAATCGTGGGATTACAGCCTCGTCTGATGAGTCTTGATGAATGGGCAGACGGTGTAATTCAGGCTCGTACTAATGATGGTTATGGAGAGGACGACCAATGGATACGTTATGCTAAACTGGCAAAGTCCTTGAAAGGGAGCTGGATAAATCTGAATGGGGGTGATGGTTCAGTGCCTGATCCTATACCTGGTGCATTTATCGGTGTAGCTGATTTTGTTTTTCATGATATGAACTGGACGGATGTGTTATGGGGAAATGCAAATTCTACGCAACACAACTTGAGTCTTTCTGGGGGGACGGAAAAATCTAGTTATCGCCTTTCATTGGGTTATTTGAATGATCAGGGTACTTTGCAATGGGGCAATAACTCGAATGAACGTTATAATGTACGTTTATCTAATAGTTTCAAGATTTCCAATCACATTAGTTTGGAGTCCAATATGGCTGCTAGTCGTCAGCATCAGGTAGCTCCCACACAGATTGGTGCTGTTTTGGGGGTTTCTATTCCTCAGCCAGGTTTACCAATATCAACTATAGATGGTAAGCCTTATGCATGGGGAGGGATTCATACACCTAACTGGCAGGTAGAACTAGGTGGCGACAATAAGCTGACGGTTACCAATATGAGTGTAAATGAGGTCTTAAAGGTAAATATCCTGAAAGGGCTTGATTTTCAGGGGACTTTAGGCTATTCTACTAATTCTGCTATGCGCGATGAACAATATTTGTCCATTGACTGGTATCAGTATGATGGTACGTTAATCCGGAACGAGAACTCTCCTTATCCCGCACAGGAAAAATCTTCTTACATGAAGAGTGCATCCCGTACAGATAATTATATGGCTTCTGCTTACCTCACTTATAAAAAGTTGTTGAACGAGGTTCATGATTTGGCTTTGATGGGAGGTGTACAGTATGATTATACAGCATACGATTACAGCGCTACTAAAGTCATGGATGTGGAGTCTGCCATTGAATCATTGAATGGTAAGGGGCAAATTTATATTGATAAAGTTGATAAGTGGGAAGAGGCCATATTGTCTTATTTTGGACGTTTCAACTATAATTATAAGTCGAAGTATATGGCAGAGTTGAATGCCCGTTATGACGGTTCTTCTAAATTCCTACCCGAAAATCGTTGGAATTTCTTTTGGGGAGCATCTGCAGGATGGCGTATCAGTGAAGAAAAATTTATGGAAGGTATTCATGATTACGTGAGCGAATTGAAATTACGTGCTTCATACGGAGAAGTTGGTAATCAAAGTGGTATCGGACGTTATGATGGTATTCAGTTGTATAATTATAAGTCTAACAGTGGCGCTTTGTTGGGAACGTCAAAGGGTACTTATGTGGAATCAGCGGGATTGGTAAGTAATGTGCGTACATGGGAACGTATTTATAATTACAATTTGGGTATAGACTTTGGGTTCATAGGTAATCGTCTTACTGGTACCTTTGAGGTCTTTATGAAGAAAAATAATAATATGTTGATTTCTCGTTTATATCCTGGTATATTGGGTGGTACTGCACCAAGCACTAATACTGGAAAATTTATGGCAAAAGGATATGATGGAAGTCTGACCTGGCGTGATAAGATAGGTGAGGTAAATTACCATTTAGGTGGAACATTAACTTATATGACGAATGAATTGATTGATGGAGGAGAAATTGTTGTACAGGCTGGATACAATGCAGCATTGAATGGCTATCCGTTAAACTCTATATTTGGGTATCGTTATATGGGAAAGATTCAGACAGATGAGCAGCTGATGAAGTATACACAGAAATATACTGGAAACAACTCCGTAAATATGCCTGCTAACCTTCGTTTGGGCGACCACATGTATGAGGATGTCAATAAGGATGGTAAACTTACTCAGGATGATTTAGTCTTTTTAGGTACTGATGATCCTAAACTGTCTTTCTCTTTCAACTTCGGTTTCGAATGGAAGGGATTTGATTTCAATGCGGTATTTCAAGGAGTTGGAGATCGTACCATCTATCGTGAAATTGATGCATGGAAAGTCCCCTTTAAAGCAATTTGGTTGAATACATCTAACCAAAGTATAGGGAAAGTATGGAGTCCTGAAACTCCCAACAACCATTATCCGAGCTACTCAAACAATAATGATATTAATAATTATAATTACATGGCTTCCACATGGTCTGTAGAAAATGGTGCTTATCTTCGTTTGAAGGATATTGTATTAGGATATACCTTCCCTAAGAATTTGATAAGTAAAACCGGCTTCTTGAGCAATCTACGTGTATATGTTGCGGGAGCAGATTTGTGGGAAAAGTCATATATAAACGATGGCTGGGACCCTGAGGCTACACGCAAAGTGCAAAATAAACAGCGCTATCCATTTAACCGTACAATTACTTTTGGTATCAATGCTACTTTCTAAAAATAAAGAAATGATGAAAAAGATAACATATATTTTGGGATTATTTTCTATGCTAACGTTTCAGTCATGTCTTGACTTGGAACCGAAAACCCAGTTGGCGGATACGAATTACTGGCAAACCCCAGACCATTTTAAATTGTTTGCAACCCAGTTCTATGGTTGGAGTGCCGATTTCAGGCAATTGGATGATAGCCCTCATAGTGATATTCGTTCCGATTTGCGTACAGCAATTACATTTGATGTGTATAGTAATGGAACAAACAGCATTCCATCGTCTGATAAGACTTATACGGATAATTATAATCGTATTCGTCAGACAAACATGCTTTTACAGCAAGCTGAAAGTTACGCGGCTCCGTCGGATATTGCGACATTTGTGGGCGAGGCACACTTTTTCAGGGCCTATTGCTATTTTGATTTGTTACAGGTGTATGGGGATGTTATTATAACTCGTACTCCATTGGATATTGATTCACCAGAAATGCAGATGTCACGTAATTCACGAAGTGAAGTGGTGGATTTTATCATAGAAGACTTGGAGGAGGCTGTCCGGCTTCTTCCCGCAGCTAATGAGATTAGCAGCAACGATGAAGGTCGTTTGTCTAGTCAGGCTGCCAGTGCATTTCTTTCCCGTGTCGCTCTTTATGAAGGTACTTGGCAAAAGTTCCGTAATGGCGGACAGAACAATGAGCGTTCGAAGGCACTATTGGATATAGCCGCTACATCTGCCCATGATGTAATGGAAAGTGATTTCTTCGAGTTGTTCGCTCCAGAAGAATTAGGTACTGAAGCTTACAAATATCTTTTTATTCTTGAAAATGACAAATCGAATCCTGCAGGTATTACCAAAAGTGCAAATAAGGAATACATTTTCACCAGACGCCATGACCCGACATTGGCTTCTATTGGTTTTAATATTACGCAAGGACGATTGGGCAATGCTGTATATGTGACACGTAAAATGGCAAATATGTATTTGCAAAATAATGGTTTGCCTGTCGACCCTCAAACATGGGATTATAGTAAAGTGGATTCTGAATTCAAAAATCGAGATAACAGAATGAGCAATACGCTTATGATACCAGGGCATACTTATTGGGGAACCGGAGGAGGACGTATTGACTGGACAGGAAGTGCGGAAGAGATAGCAAATGCTTCTCATAAGAATTATATGCCTTCTACCGGTACGGGATATTTTCCACACAAATGGTGTTGCGAACGTGATGGGGTACCTACAGGGATGGAAGCGTATGACTATCCAATTATCCGTTATGCTGAGGTCCTGTTAAATTATGCTGAAGCTGTATTTGAACGCGATGATAAAATTTCTGATGAAGATTTGGCAATCAGTTTGAATTTGACTCGTAAACGTGTTAATCCTAATATGCCCGATTTGACCAATGCTTTTGTTTCTGCTAATAATTTGGATATGCGTACTGAGATACGTCGTGAACGTACTGTTGAATTCTATGATGAGAATTTCCGTATTGATGATTTAAAACGATGGAAAACAGCAGAAGAGGAAATGCCGATGAATCTTACAGGTGTTAAATGGAGAGGTACTGACTATGAAACAAAATGGTCGGACGCTTCTTCTAAAACCATGGACGCTGATGGTTGTATTATTTATGAGCAGGGACGTGTATGGGAAGAAAAACATTACTTATATCCTCTGCCTATAGATCAGTTGAAACTAAATTCTAACTTGAAACAAAATCCAGGTTGGGAATAATGATTTTATTTACATTGATATCCTAATAATATTATATTAATCATGACATACAGAAATATACTACATAAAGGTTGTGTGGCTGCTTGCTTAATGGGAGCAATGTTTTCTGCAGTTTCGTGCAACGATGAAATGGTGTCACCGGAAATGGAAGAAAAAGTGCTTATTTCCGATATTAATCTGGACGTAACTCCGATTTTGCCACTGTTGGTAGGTAGTGATACTATATTGAAATATAGTGTTCTTCCCGATAATGCTTCCGACAAGGGGGTAATCTGGAAATCAGGAAGTCCTGAAATTGCTAAAGTTGATGAAGACGGAAGAATTACGGCTGTACATGCTGGAACAGCAATTGTTTCGGTAATGCCTGCAATAGGGTTTGCAGTTACTTCTACCGTCGAAATTAAGGTTGTAGATGAGATTGTTTTTGTGGAAGATATAGAGTTGGATATGGATGAATTGGAAGTCCATGCAACAGCTTCTTTACAATTGAAATGGATAACTACTCCTTCTGAACCAACTTATCCTACGTTGAAATGGGAAAGTTTGACTCCTGATATTGCTACAGTTACAGAAGGTGGATTGGTGAAAGGTGTGGCAGAAGGAACTGCTCGTATTAAAGCTACTGCTACTGATGATAGACATTTCTCCAAAGAGTTTGAGATTACTGTTAAACCAATGATTTTTGTTGAAAGTCTGGAGTTTGTTAAGGAATCCGATGAATTAGCGTTGGGTGAAGTTTACGTACCTCAATTGAATGTGCAGCCGAGCAATGCAACTCTTTCTGCGTTGAAGTGGGAAAGTAGTAAACCGGAAGTAGTTGAGGTTGATGAGGATGGACATTTTATTGCCAAAAAGTATGGTAATGCAGTCATTACTGCAAAAGCTGATTATGGTGATGGCAATCCAATTTCTGCTTCCATGAATGTGATTGTATCTGAAGGTAAGATGAATGATTCATTTGAATTTATGAATTCATGGGAGAACTTTAATGGACAATGTTTGGAATTCAATTGGTTGGAAGATCAGGGAATTTTGAGTCTTTTCCCAGGTGCTGATAAAAATTATAAAGCTATCCGAATCAAACGAACTGGAGGGTTTGAATTTAATGTGG
>UQTJ01000009.1 GCA_900544075.1 uncultured Bacteroides sp. | reverse complement strand
TCAAAGCCTTTTTTTGTGCAAATTCACTTCTTAATATCTAAATCCGAAACTTGAGTAAAAACAGATTCGGACGAGGAGTATCTTGCCCATATGCTTTGTTTGGAAGGGACATGTAAGTACCGTTTCAACAGGCAGGATTTTGAATTGCATGCAGGCGATTTGTCTATAATACGCAAGCGTAAAATGATAGAAAGGATAGAAGCGTCAAATGATTTCCGATGCAGGATTATTTATGTAAAACCGGAATTTGTGACTCTATGTACTCCGCAGAGCAATTATGGAACCAAAGGACAGTTAGCTTTGTTTCTGAATCCTGTGATGCACTTAAATCGTGAGCAACAGGATATATGTCTTCGTGATTTTGAACTGCTTGAGCAAAGGATAAACGACACAAGTCATCGTTTTTATCGTGAGACGGTTATTAATGCGATGCGGATGGCAATTCTTGATTTTTTTGATTTCCATGCCCGTATTTATGGTGAGAATGATATTACCACACAAAATGCATCCATTATGAATAGATTCCTGAAGATGCTGGAGGACGGAGCATACCGCGAGCACAGAGAGGTGACATATTATGCGGATTGCCTTTGTGTCACATCAAAATACCTGTCCGAAGTTTCAAAGAAGGTTAGCGGATACGGAGCCAATTATTGGATCAATAATTATACCATACTTGATATAACTCGTCTGCTCCGCGATAAATCTCTTTCGCTAGTACAGATATCAGATATGTTCGGGTTTTCATCTATGGCCTATTTCAGCCGTTATGTACAACAATATTCAGGTATAAAGCCTTCTGATTACAGAGAGTGATGGGCATGATTAAGTGCTAAATGTCATTCCTTTTCTGTTTTACATACTCTGTCGGGGAACATCCGCAACATTTTTTGAATAATCTGCTAAGGTGTTGCGGGTAGTCAAAGCCTAGATTATATGCTACTTGTGATGCAGTTGCTCCGCTTATAAGTTCATTTTTGGCACGTTGAATAATGTATTGCCTGATATGGTTACTTGCGGTATCGCCTGTAGTCTTTTTTATAAGGTCTCCAAAATAGTTTGACGACATGCATAATTCATTTGCACAATATTGTACAGTGGGTAATCCGAGTGTAAGCTGTATTCCTTTCTCATAATAATCCTGTAAGAGGGAATTGAATCGCATCAGTATATCTGAATTTTCAAGCTTTCTTGTCAGGAACTGGCGATTGTAGAAACGTTGGCAGAAATTCAGCATCAATTCAATGTAGCCTACTATAATTGCATTCTGCTGTTCATCGTGTCTTTTTGATAGCTCATCTCTCATCAGGTGCATTAATGACACCAAAATATCATGTTCTTCTTCTGACATATGTAGAGCCTCGTTTATGCGGTAATCGAAAAATGTGTAATTCTTTATAGTCTTTTCCAGTGCTGTTCCTTGTAGTATATCAGGATGAAAAAGTAGTGCCCATCCGGTCAGCGTAACTCGTTCACCGTTGTCTTCCTTTCCTCCAATCTGCCCCGGAGCAACACAAATTACAGTACCTTTCTTGTAGTCATATTTGCCACACCCGTATGTTAAGTCTATTTCTGCTTCATCGTGAAAGAATATTCCGTAAACATTGTAGTTGGCCAGACAATGACGTATAGGGGAAACTTCCTTGTAGTCAATTACACAAACCTGTGGGTGTTGGCTTTCATAACCTAGCCAGTTACAATAATCGTTTACATTTTTTACTTTCAGAATTTTGCTCATTGTGCTATGCTTTTATCCATGTCACGGCAAAAATAAAACTTTTCACTTAATCTTAAAACTCAATAGTGGCATTATCAGTAAAAATGATACAAATGTCCCACTTATTGTTACTTCATTGTTATCTGGGGCAAGTAACTTTGTGATATCAAAAAAACAATGAAAAATGGATAGGCAAATTATCATTTCTCCCCAATTATTTGAAGATGAGGTCGTTTGTTTTATTGCAGACCGTTATCACATTAATCCACAAACACTTTTGCAGCTTTTTCTGATGCAGAATGGAATTATAAAAGATACAGATAATGTGGAATGTGAACTACAACTAGAAGATAACGAAATAGAAATATTACGTGGTTTGACAGGTCTTGATAATAGTAATTAATAATGGTTTATAGAATATGGACAGAAGAAATTTTTTGAAATTATCATCTGTGGCAGTATTATCTACCGCAGGTTCTTTGACTGGCATATCTAAGGTGATGGCCAATAGTACTTCTGAGTCTGAGAATGGAGATAAAGGTATAAATGTATCTTCCGGAAGTATAGAGCATAGAAAACTCGGAGGGATGGAAGTATCTGCAATAGGTCTAGGATGTCTGCCAATGGTTGGCTATTATGGTGGTAAGTATGAAAAGAAAGATATGATATCTCTTATTCGCCATGCTTATGATATGGGGGTAACGTTCTTTGATACGGCAGAGGTTTATGGGCCATATACCAGCGAAACATGGGTGGGCGAGGCTTTAGCTCCTTTTCGTGACAAAGTGAAAATTGGGACGAAATTTGGTTTCGGAGTTGAAGAAGGTAAACCGACAGCTTTAAACAGTAGGCCGGAGCATATTCGCAGAGCTGTGGAGGGCTCGTTAAAGCGTTTGCGTACTGATTATATTGATCTGTTGTATCAACATCGTGTTGATCCTGAAGTTCCGATGGAAGAAGTTGCAGGAGTTATTAAAGATTTAATGCGAGAAGGAAAAGTTTTAAACTGGGGGTTGTCTGAAGCCAGTGCCAGATCTATCAGAAAGGCTCATGCTGTTTGTCCATTATCAGCAGTTCAGAGTGAATATGCTATATGGTGGCGAGAGCCTGAAACTAAGATATTTCCTACACTTGAAGAGTTGGGTATTGGTTTTGTGCCATACTGTCCGTTGGGACGGGCGTTTCTAACTGGTGTGATAAACGAAAACAGCACTTTTCATAAAGGAGACCGTAGATGGAATTTACCGCAATTCACTCCCGAAGCTTTAAAACATAATATGCCACTAGTGGAGCTGATTCGTAAGTGGGCTATGCGAAAGAATATGACTCCGGCACAATTTGCCCTTGCGTGGATGTTGTCGCGTAAATCTTGGATAGTTCCTATTCCCGGTACAACAAACCCTCAACACCTGGATGATTTACTTGGAGCTGGAACAGTACGTCTGGCAGCATGGGAAGTTGAGGAGTTTGATCGTGAATATGCAAAGATAGACCTTATGGGACATCGTGCAGATCCGTTTACTGAAAGTCAGATAGATAAATAATGACGATTTGTGGATTACAGATTATACTTCCATTTTCCAACCATTATCATTATGATATACCATCAGCCTGCCCATTCCTCCGTCTATCGTGAGGTTTGTTCCGTTGATGAAGCTGTTCTTATCATCGCACAGGAACATAACGGCTCTGGCAATATCTTCAGGCTCGCCTATGCGCTGTGAAGGATGTTGCATGATGTCGGCTTCGGAATATTCCGGAACTTCAGTATCCTTATGGAAACGTGCGGTCTCAATCCATCCCGGAGCAATGGAATTTACTCTTGCCATACCGCTGAGACTTACAGCGAGAGCATGAGTAAGTGCTGTTATACCGCCCTTGGCCGCCGTATAGCTTTCTGTATCGGCTTGCGACTGGAATGCCCTGCTTGAAGATATATTGATGATGGACGCACTTTTGGAGAAATGTTCCTTGAATAATACAGTCAGCCAGTAAGGGGCAGCCACACCGACTTTCTGCACATACATGAAATCTTCGTATGAGCATCCGCTTAATATACCTCCGTTCATCAGACATGCATTGTTTATAAGGAAGTCAATTCTCTCTTCTTTTGACAATACCCATGCGGCAAAACTTTCCAGTACTTCTTTCTCTGAAATATCCCCTTTGTAGCAGAAGATATTTTCGTCAGTATCGTGGTCAATGTCTCTGTCTATAACATATACTCTGGCACCTTCTTTACTGAAACTCTCAGCAATACATCTGCCTATGCCGGCATTACCTCCGGTTACTATACATACTTTGTTGTCGAACTGCATATCTTTATGAAAAAAAGACGATATTATCCGTTTTAAAAGATAATATCGCCGTTATTAGTTATTGTTTTAGAATTGGAATTTTTCAAGTTTCATAGCTGCAAGGCTCTCAATCTTAGGAACCAGCGTAGTGAAATGTGCACTTTCTGAATGAGCTTTCAGAGAAGCCTCGTCAGTCCATGTTTCACAAATCATATAAACATCTTCGCGTGTTGCGCTCTTGAAGAAATCGTATGCAATGCATCCTTTATCTTTCAATGATGCTGCTACCAGTTCTTTTGCTGTTTTTTCCACTTCTGCCTTGTTTTCTTCCGATACTTGGATAAATACATTTAATCTTAGCATAATCTTGTCTTTTTAGTTGTTTGTAAATTAATTATTATATCTGCATTTGCATTATATTCTTTATCTTCCCGGCATTATTGTAGGGTTGCCGCCCTGATTTTTAAATTTTGCGCTTCTTATTATCTCATAAAGAATACCTCCGACGTCCAGTCCTATTTTGGTCTTATTAAATTTGTAATAAGGTATTGCAATAGGGCGTGTGTCCCATCTTCCTCTCATAGGGTCATATATCCTTTCTGCACCGACTTCCATTCCCCATCTATCGTTGAACTCATAGCCTATGGTTCCTCCGAAACTGCTCATCTGAAATCCGTATGCACTTGCCGGAGCATAAGAGCCGAAAGCTCTGAAACTCAGTTTATCATTCGGCCGGTAAATTACTGCTCCTGATGTTCCGAAAGCCTGACCTGTACTGAACGGAAAATTAAACTTTGTAGCATTCAGTCCTGCCTGTATCTCCCAATAATCGTTTATGTTGTATTGGTACATCAGTGACGCTTCGTTTATTCTTCCGATTCCGGGCAGCGTTGATTGCGAGCCGTAGCCATACAGATTGGGAGCCATCATTCCGCCGGTACTGTAATCACCGTAGAACATAGGAGAGGGGTTCGTATGGTAAGGCATGTAGAACGGGCGGCGGAGCTTTATTTCCTGTATTTCCATCTGTTGCGCTTCCATTTCAGCTTTTACTTCAGGCTTTTTCATACCATCGTTTACAGGTGACATTTCCGGGATGCCGATACCCTCATCAGTTATGGCTCTCAGGCTGTCCTTTCTCAACTTTGAGCTGTCTTCCTGTGCATATATGCCTGCCGAAAGGAGACAAAATGCAGATAGTATGATAATCCTGAATTTCATATACAGATGTTTTTACAAATGGATATAAAGTCTGATATTTTTATCAAAGTTAGGCAAACTTGTAATAATTACAAAACATCTTCTGCATCTTTATTATTTGTTTTTCGTTTTTTACAAATCTGCCGATAGTAAATACCGTTTAAATGGCATTTAAATGCTGTTCGAATGGTATTTAAGCAGTGTTTGAAAATGTTTTGCAAAAGGTTTGCAAAGAGATGAGTTGGTTAAAAATAAAGGTAGCACTCAGGTTTAGAGCGCTACCTTCATATATATTAGAAAATTTTTGATTCTTGCTTCTTTTGAATTTTATTTTACAATTTTGGTCAGCAAAGTCTTTCTGTATGATTTACCTTTTGTGTCGTAAGCTTCAGACTTTACGAGTCCTACACCTTTTGCATACCATTCAGTGATTCTCAAGGTTGTAGTCTTCAATACAATCTTAGTACGTTTCAGATACGATATTTTAATACAGTCGAATTTACCTGCTGTAGTGCTTACTGTTTCATTACCCATGTATGCAGCTCCGGAAATATTGATTTCATTTTTCAGCATATTGAGAATAAGCTTATATGAGCGGTCTGGCATAGATTCACCTGCTTTTGCATTGTCCGACAATGTAAAAGAGTTGTCTCCGTCAAACTTCCTGTCTTCCTGCAGAGCCGCTTTAGCTGTAGGACCGTACTTATCAGGGTCGGAGTCTGAAGCTATATAAAGTTCGTACATCAAGTCTTCTGTACAAACGGTATTATTTCCGTCGTAGCTCCATTGTGTCAGTGAATAGGAAGTGTTGTTTTTTGTCTTGGTAGTCACTGTTTTACTATAATAATCAGCAAGAGTCTTTCCGTCTTCACTTGTAACATTTTTTACAGTGGTAGTAACATTAGAAACACTCTGTCCTACTTCGTCATAGTTAACGTAATGCAGTTCCGTACCGTTCTTTGTGCAGAAATACTGTGCATTAGCCATTCCGCAGATGAGTAATGCGCTGACAAATAATGCTATCTTTTTCATGATTGAATAGTCTTTTATTGTTAAATAAATCAAGTCCTGTTCCAAATTGACTGCGAACTTACAAAAAAATATGATAAGTATTCTACTGGAATGAGAGAAATGTATATTAGAAAATGAATATAAGGTAAATGTCAGCCGATATCACTTTTACCGTTTACATGTTCCAGAATCCTCTTTCCGTAAATGACGGAGTCATGTATTTTATTGTTCTTTTAGATTTGCCAATATGTTCTGTTATGTCAACTTGTATGGCTTTAGGGTTTTCTTTTAAGAAATTCTGTAATGCTATTTCATCAAAAGTACAGTTCAGAGTGTCATCCAAAGTGCCATTCTGACTCCTATTATTTTGCTCTTTGAGAGAAGTTAGTGCTCATTTCTCTGTTGTTAAGATTATTATCCTCGTCAAACAACATTTTTATCACGAACATATTCAGGTTTTTTGGTATCTGCATATCTCCGTTTTGTGTAGTTATTGTAGTTGGCACTTCTAATACATTTCTTAAATACCAAGAATTTTTCTTGAATATATCGTTATCAACTTAAATCCGAAAGTTTTAAGGTATTTCATAAGGATACAGCTATAGCTCTAGTGTTGCCTTCGCTGAATGCACGTATCTGCCAAATCCTGAAAAAATTTGCTTATCCTCTGTAAAGCCTATTCGGCATTTATTTTAGGATAATCAGTACTTTTTCCCTGTGTAAAGTCGTACTCTAAAGTAGGACGAATAGATTACTGTATCACCATTAAGTATATATTATAGTTACGAATTTGTCCGGCATACTCGTATCTAGTAGTACTTCAGTTATTTCCGTATGTATTATCCATTATTTTTCTATTTATTCGTGTAGTCTTCATTAATCATATTCATTTTAAAGAAATTATGATATAAAGTATTCCCATTATTTATAATTACTATATTTTGCTTTGATCTAGTTATAGCCGTATAAATTACTTCTGGTTTATTTAGTGATTTATTTATTGTATAACCGTTACCATCACCTTCAGGTTGTAATAATATAATTACATTTGCTGCGTCCCATCCCTGGAAACTATGAATTGTTGAGAATTTTAATCCTCTATCCATCATAGTAAATTTCAACTTCTTTACAGTGTCATCCTTTAATTTATTTTTTTCATCTATTGGTATAAATGTTGTTATGGTTGGCTCATCTGTTGTTTTCCGATAGTTGTATTCTATGTCTTTTAGGATAATAGAATTTTGGCCTAAAATTACAGTCTCATTGACATCAAAGCCTTCAATTCTTAATATACTAGATATAATTTGTGTCAGCTTATTTATATTTATGTCTGAATTGTTATACATGTACTTTAAACAAGTAAACATACCATCTTGGAGCAATTCTGCTTTTTCAAAATTGTCAGCATTTATAAAACCAAAATCATTTTGAAATTTCTTGGCTAAACTTGTCAATTGATTGTTTGCAAATCTGTGGCATTTACTTAATTGCCGATTCCATTCTCCTCCAATAACTCCTATACGAATATCTCCATTTGAATCAGTATCTCTATTATATATATTCTGTTTAGGATCTCCAAAAACCACAAACTCACCATTTTCCTTCAGGAATTTATTATAAAGAATTTGAAGCCACTCACTTTTATAACTTTGAACTTCATCTATAAATATGGCATCAAAATGCTCTATATCATTTTCTTTATTATCAAAAAAAGTTGTATCATCAAACGAATTAAAATATACATGTTTCCCAATAGTTTGAGCCTGTTCCTTAAAAAAATGGTGATAGTGACTAATATGTAGCTTGTTCCAATAGAAATCAGCTCTTACATCATTGATGCGATATCGTAAATAGTTGGATAAAGTTTTATTGTATGTCAAAATAAGTATATTACCACCAGTTCTAATTTGGGCGTTTACAGCCCTAGTTGCAAGAACTTGTGTTTTACCAGCCCCTGCAACACCGCTAATTTTTTGTTTCCTTTTAGCTATACTTTGTGAAAGATTCCTTTGTATCGTAGTTAAATTTATAGATTTACCTTGTCTGTAAGAATGCCATTTGGGTGTTAATTCTTTTAATAGACTATAAAACAACTGCTTATCGAAAGACTCACGCTCTTGATTTAAATTCAACCAATTTAATGCAGACATCATTCTTGTTTTATTATTTATGACATCCTTACCTAACAAAGAAATATATTTAGTATCTTCTTTTTCAAATATTTCTTTTATCTCCTCAGTCGTATTTTCTGTAAAAAAAATAGCAGTTTTTACCAATGAATAATTCTTCTTATCCTCTTCTGTTTTTTTGAATAATAATTCATTTTGTCTGAAAAACTCAAGACGTGTTTCTACGATGTCTTTTATAAATATATTATTTTCGTCCTCAATTGGATTAATATCATTCTCTTCGTGTTCATTCTCTTCGTTAACGTCATCAAACACATCTGATTTTGTTAAAAATCTATTGCAGATGTTTATTATCAATATCCCTTTCTTCTCACATATTAATACCAAGTCAGCTTTCTTTCCATATATTTTTTGTTTTATGAGAATAATGTCATTGGGCGAAATCTGATTTAATAAATACAAGTATATTAAGCGTAATTCTTCAGATATAATACCATTCTGAACTGCAAGACGTGGATCATATTCATTATATACCGTATTTTTACTGTCTGTAAAATCCGGTACCATAATATTTTCAATATTATTTACATTTAAAGGATTTCCATTGTAAACAAAACATTTGGTTTTACATGTAAACGTATAAAATGTGTCTGATGTTTTTCCATATTGGGAATCGTCTACATTAGAAAAATAATCCTGTTCACCAAAGATACTACAGAACTGTTCAATCTTATATGCATTACTATTTTTAGGCCCGATGCATAGAATAATATTATTTCTGCTTTTATCACTTACAATATTTGCCAGTTTACCTAAATCAATACTATCAATATCTAGTATATTAGAAAATATATGAATAACATTTTTATATCTGTAACCTAATTCATGAATTTCATTTTCTTTTCCTGCTCCAGGTAAATAACTTTGTATTGGCTGTATACATACAGCACCATTAGTTGCAATTGTAAGATTTATTTCTGCCCTTTCCAATGCAAATTTTGATGGTTCTATAAGGGTTATTTGTTTTAACCATTGTAGTAAATCATGTTCTTTAAAGCAGTCAACAACACACATTGAACCAATACCTTGCCCACATCCCCAATCAACAATTTCAATACTGCCTGATATATTATCAAAAGGAAAGTTTTGTAAAGCTGATCTGCATTTTATCATATGCATTTCCCCATAGGCAGCAATATAACAGTTTAAAGCATCTTCATTGTCTAATAAAGCAACACCATTATGAAGATCTGGATATCTATATGGTCTTGTCTTATAATCTGAAGGCGTTAAACTTCTACATGTTTCTATTACATCTTGCATAGAAAGAGATGCTTTCGCTTTTATATGTTCATAGTATTCTCTCATTCCTTTATCTACCGGTTATATTTTCATTATGCGGATTTTCTCTATGTTTCACATAATTCTGTTTAGCAATCTCCTTGTTCGAATTTGCGTAACAATATTCACAAAGATGCGGACATGTATTGTACTCTCCTATATCCTTGCTATCTATACATCCGCAGACTTTCCTTTGACCTTTATCTTTCTTGTTTTTCTTATATTCAACACTAATCTCTCCGAATATATCCTTCGTAACTTCTACACCTATATGGTTCATCAGCAGCATGTCATCAGAGAAATACTTTATCATCAATTCATCATCTATACACTTGTTATGCTTGATACCAAACATATCCAGGTCTATCTTTTCTGCACACGTAGCTAGTTCGAGTTTCCATTCCTTGTTCATATCCACGAGCCCAGTAGCAAACTCTATCATATCTTCCTGTGAAAACTCTCTATACTGAATATTGTTCTTATAGAGATTGTTCTGTACCTTCTTATATGACGAAATATCAGCAAAACTGAAGACAAGTTTCTCTGTATATCCGTTCAATTTGACTCCTATATTGTAAATCTTCTCCAAGAGATCATCTACTATCAAACCTTTGGCTAATATCAATGGGTCAAATCTCCATATTACTTTTCCATATCCTAATCTATCAACCAACCTCTTGAATGTATCCATTCTATTACTTAATGATGGTACACCCATCTCCAGTTTCTCTTCATAATAGTCATTCAATGTAAACTGGATATAGCTATTTATGCCTCTATTATCTAAATAGTCCAATAAACCTCCTGTCTTAAGAAGTGGAGTTGGATTCTTTGACCAGAATACAATAAGCCTTGTCTTATCGTATGCCACATAAGATTTTACCCCATTGAAAGGGTTTTTCCAAACTGAGTATCCTTTATGCAGCCTTTCCTGGAACCAGTCTGCATAAAAGGCAGGTATATCTGTAGCACGGCTTGCTGACACAATAACCGGTGCACCAGCTTCTACACTTATACCATCGTCTGTATTTATCGTTATCTTTTCCATTTTTACTGTTTACTGAAATCAGTTCGTTTCTAATAACTCTAAAATTACTTTTGAGGATAAGAATACACATAAACTTAATGGCCATTCTGTGTTGCATGGTGTATTATCATCATTACAATTTCCAGCACATAATATCCCTACAACTTCTCCATTCAGAAATACAGGACTGCCACTACTTCCTGATTTAAGCTGTTTGTCTGTATCTGCTGCGTAGTAATTACCTTCTTTTAATCCATTTACTACAGCATTACACTCTACGTATTCTTCTCCTAACATACGCCAACTACAACTTTTCAATACATCACCTTTTTCTGGAACAACATCAGAAAGAACCAGCGGACTTTTGGCATTTGGTATAGAATATACCGCTATATCATAACTATCAGAATCATTCTCATCATTATGGAAAACTATCGGATTTATCAAAGGTATTTTTTTACCGTTCCACATTATATTCGGGTTCTCACATTTAAATATCACATGACCGGCTGTTATAAATTTATTCCCTACCATTACACCATTACCTTCGTTATAGTTGTCGGATATAATGGATAGAACATATTGTTTGATTTTATTTATATTTTGAATCTTTTCCATTCTTTGACTTATCATAAATAGTTTATAGTTACTGGTACCACAATAACACATACATCATAACCGAATCACATTTATCTTAGCCTGCTTCAACAACTCTTCCAGCCTGGCTTCTAATGCCATTGTATACACAAAATCTTTGGCTGTTTTCTCATTTTATGTAGTTCCTTTATTATAACTATATACCGTATTTGTTTACCGTTTATTACATTATATGATTAATATTGGGTGATGTGAGTGAATAATACTTTATTTCCTCACATAAACCTTATGCGTCCCCAACCCCTTCATCGCAATTCCGGACTCTGCATCAGCAGCCCAAGCTTTCAGTTCCTTTGCCGCAGTAGTACGGTTTAGCTCTGCCATCTTTAAATATTCACCCACTGTAATGAAAGGATTCTCCTCAAGATATTTCCTGACCATTGCCAATCTCTCTCCGGCAGTAGTTTTAGGCCTCCTGCATTTCTTCACACCCGAACCTCGTTCAAGGTCGCAAAGGGTATTTGTTTCGTTTATAAGTGTCCTGTCGGCACGGAAGTTTATTCCGCCTATCTTTATGCTGGCGGCATTGCGGCGAGGGGAGTTTCCTTCGATACCTTCTCTTTCCTTACCTTTCTTAAGAGATAGCGTAGGAGTGAAAAGACCGATTCCCTCGATTCTTACCGAACGACCTTCCGCCATGAAACGAGCCATGGTTCCGGCTATAAGGTCCAGTGCTCCGCGAACTTCGCCACGATTGAACGTTGAACCCTTGATACATGTTTCCACCAGTTCGTCAGTTTCGCATGTGCCTGTAATTTCCATTCTTGGATAAAGTAATGTTTCGCCCTCTTTCCTCATGTCGGGCATTTCCTGCATAAAATATTTTGCCATAATCAAAAAAGGTATTAGCTGTTATTAAATCAATTGTTTCAGTTCTCAAAGTTATAAATTCCCTGACATATTCTGTAAATACAAGTTGTATATATGTAAATATAACTTGTGTTTTTATAAATATAAGTTGTATTTATATATAAATAATCTGTATATAGAGATTATGTAAGCACAAAAATAACTTTTAACCGGCAGATTTACAATTTATTATGCGGATAAATACGGACATGGAACAGAAAAATCTGCAGTAAAATAAAATCATTACAGAAATCCGTCATATGAATGATAAATATGTGTAACTTTAAGCCGTTTTATGTAGATGTAACTTTTAGTATAACCAATATTTAATCATGAAAGGAAATATATCATCAGCCGCATATACGGATTCAAAGCCTCATTATGAACTTCTCGACGGACTGAGGGGCGTAGCGGCTCTGCTTGTAGTGTTCTATCACATATTCGAAGGTTTCTCATTTGCCGGAGGAGGAACTCTGATTACTGTAATAAACCATGGATATCTGGCCGTGGATTTCTTCTTCATCCTTTCGGGTTTTGTCATAGGGTATGCGTACGACGACAGGTGGAAGAAGAATATGACGTTGAAAAACTTCTTCAAACGCAGGCTTATCCGACTTCATCCTATGATAATAATGGGAGCAATAATAGGTATAATAGCATTTTTCATTCAGGGGGGTGTGAGATGGGACGGAACTCATGTTGCCACATCAATGGCTATGCTGGCTCTGTTGCTGACTATGTTCTTTATCCCTGCATATCCGGGAGCCAGGTACGACATTCGCGGAAATGGTGAGATGTTCCCGCTTAACGGACCAAGTTGGTCACTCTTCTTTGAATACGTAGGCAATATTCTTTATGCTTTATTCATACATCGCCTGAGTAACAAGGCTCTTGCTGTGCTGGTTGTACTTCTCGGACTGGGGCTTTCCTGCTTCGCTTTGTTCGATGTGGTGGGTTACGGAATGATAGGTGTTGGCTGGACCCTTGACGGTCTTAACTTCTGGGGCGGTATGTTGAGGATGCTGTTTCCTTTCACTCTCGGTATGCTTATTTCGAGAAACTTCCATCGTTTCAAAATAAGAGGAGCATTCTGGATTTGCAGTATTGTGCTGATTGCAATATTCTGCGTTCCGTATATTGAAGGGAAATCACCAGTATGCCTTAATGGAGTGTTCGAGATGGTATGCATTGCCATTATTTTTCCTATGCTCGTTTGTATAGGAGCGTCCGGCGAGACAACCGACAAGAAATCGGCATCTGTCTGTAGGTTTTTGGGCGACATATCATATCCTCTTTATGCGGTCCATTATCCTGTGATGTATGTGTTCTATTCCTGGCTTATAGAGAACAAATTCTATACACTACGGGAAACCTGGATGGTTTCGGCTATGGTTTATTTGGGCAGTATTGCACTGGCTTATGCGTGTCTGAAACTTTATGATGAACCTGTAAGGAAGTGGCTGAGCGGGAAGTTTGTTAGACGGAAGTCGAATGTATAAAAACATGTTTGCTTTTGTCCTCAAATTTTACTATATTGGGGAAACTTAAACTTTTCAGTATGGGAACTTTAGGATGCATAAACAATATGATGCGCCGTGACAAAGAAAACCGTGAACTGAGGAACAGAAATCGCGAACGGATGAAGGAAACGCATACCTTTATGAGTTTTCTTCCGTCCGAGGCAAACGGAAGACTATGAATTACACAGTATCACAAAAGTAATGTTTTTTTCTTTATTCTGCCGGTGTAGAATTCCGAGGATTTTATCTAAATTTGTGCCTGAAAAACGCATCTCTTAAAGAAAGCAACTTCCGCGTGAAGCGACGACTATAAGGTGTGCGTAGGAATTAAAGTACCCTAAAATAAGAGTTAAATGTCTGATTTTGTCACTCGATATATCATTATGCTGTTTTCCGCCTCGGCTATCCTGGCGGTGAGTGTAATACTGCTGATGCTCAGCGTGCCGCTCACCGGCGAATGGAAGAATTTCCGCACGGTGCGCTTGTGCCTCGCCTTCACCTGCCTTGTACTGTCCGCGTCCGATTTCGTCAGTTGTTTCGCTATGGACAGCAATCAGGAGGCGCAACTGTTTTCCACGTTGACATTGATTGTCGCCTCCTATCAGGCGATGCTTTTCACCACGGCATCGCTGGTTTTCGTGCAGTCGGCCCGCGTTCATCGCCGCAGCGTGCTGACGCAGCTGGGCGTCATTACTGCCGCCGGAGTTTCCCTCCTTGTGTCGCAATACCATTTTCCCCGTCTGTTCGCGTTCCTGTTTGCAGCGGCCATAGCGGCCTACATCGCGCAAATCGTCTTCTACACCCTTGCATTCCGCAAGGATTACATGTCGTGCGTGGAGCATCTTGAAGCCTTCTACGACGAGGACGAGCAGGGGCGTATGCGCTGGATTAGCCGCTGTTTTTATAGTGCGTTGGCAGTCGGCATCGTGGCGTTGTTTTTCTGCATGATACCCTATTCAAGCATCACCTACGACCTGTTTGTCCTCACCTATACCATCTATTACGTTTACATTGCCGGATGCGTGGTCAATTACCGCATCAAGGCAGGCTTCATTATCAATGCCCGAAGGGAGCACCAACAGGAGCAGGAGGAGAAGCAAGCCATACCCAAAACGGAAGAAGTGGCAGCTGAAGAGGAAACCGCCCCACAGACGGTATTGGATTGGGCAGACAAGCTACGCATAGCCTTGGAAAGATGGGTAGCCGAAAAGAAGTTCATCGAGACCGATTCCAATCCCGACAAGGTCGCAAAAGAACTGGGAACCACAAAAAGCCTTTTGAACTGCTACTTCGCCAAGTATGAACATATCACTTTCAGAGAATGGCGCACCCGGCTGCGCATCAAGGAGGCGGAGCGCATTCTGCGCGAAGAAGACGTGGTGTTGCCTGCACTCCACGAGCTGGTAGGCGTGAGTGACAAGAGCAACTTTCACAAGCACTTCAAACAGCTTACCGGAATGACACCCAATGAGTACCGGAAGCAAGTCCGAAAGTAAATAAGCGACATATTCTAATCCGGACAGCACCTATTGGTTACCGTCATGCAGCTTTTCATATACGCCGAAAACTGCCATGGCAGGACCGGTTTGCCTCACCTCGATGCCATTCAGCGGTGTGGTATTTCTCTTGGTATTTCCTATGGTATTTTTTTAACTGCATGGTATTTCTCGTAGTATTAAGAAATACCATGCTTTTTTTTTGGCGGCAGCTCAAGAACTGATTAATTTTGAGCAAGGGAAACATATGTTTTCATTCAATTTCATCGCTAAAACACGCCTTCGGGCATCCACTATATTAGCAAATTTCTTTCAAACATATAATAATATAACATGGACAAGTTATGCGTAAACTTAATCTTTTAACAATATGAGCAAGATAAAGAAAACTTTAATGAGCCTTGGGCTACTGCTCGCCCTGACGCCCCTCGTGGCGCGGGAGCAGAGCGACACAACCTACACGTTCCACTTCGTGCCGGGACGGGATATGTTCTATTCGCCGTGGAAAGGCAATGAGACGGAGCTGATGCGGATGGAAGCCTGCGTGGCCGAGTGGAAAGAACGCATCCTGAAAGGGGAGATTCCGGTCTATGTGGAGGGCTGGTGCAGTTCCAAGCAAACCAAGAAAGAGAACCTCGCCATGGCCAAAATCCGCTCCAACCGGGTGAAGTCGGAACTCATCGTCCGCCAAGGGCTGAGGGAGGATTGCTTCATCACGAAGAACCACACGACGGACGGCGATTACGTGACGGTCTCACTGAAGGTTCCCGTTGAGGACACCGCGAAGGCAGAGGAGGCAAAGGCGGAGGAACGCCGCATAGCCGCGGAGAAAGCAAAGGCTGAAGCAGCGCGGAGGGCCGAGGAGGCACGGATTGCCGCCGAACGCGCGGCGGAGGAACGCCGCTTGGCCGCGGAGAAGGCCGAGGCCGAAAGGATTGCTCGGGAAGAGGAGGCCGGACGGGCGCAAGAGGTGGCGAACGACAGCAAGCCGAAGGCAACCAAGAAGCCGGAGGATTACCACTTTGCCCTGCGATCCAACTTGCTGCGCTGGGCGACCCTCACCCCCGATTTGGGTGTGGAATGGCGGGTGAATCCCAAGTGGGGCATCCTCGTGGACGGCTCATGGACTTCGTGGACATGGCAGGACAAAGACCGCCGCTATGCCCTGTGGGAAGTGACTCCCGAAGTGCGCTACTATATGGGCACGGGGAAGCGCGGCTACCTCGGAGCGATGTACAAAGCCGGGCAGTTCAACTATAAACTGTCTGAAATGGGCAAGCAGGGCGACCTGATGGGCGGCGGCCTGACGGGCGGCTATCAGTTAAGGCTGAACAACGCCCTTTCGCTCGACTTCTCGGTAGCTGTGGGTTGCCTGCACGCCGACTATGAGCAATACGAGGTTATCGACGGCGTAAGAGTGCGTGCCGGAAAGGTTACAAAGAACTGGTGGGGTCCGATTGATGCGGGCGTTACCCTTGTATGGAAGATGTTTTAACGAAAGGAGGAGAATATGAACAAGACAAGATATATAATAGGAATAGCGACAGCGGCAACCCTGCTGCTCACGTCATGCATTGAGGACGAACTATTCAACACGCCGCACCCCGACCACGGCAAAGTGGCCGTTACCGTCGACTGGAGCAACCGGGGCGAAGGAGTGGATATCCCCACATCATTGGAAGTAAACATAGGCGACTACACGTGGGAAGTAAACATAGGCGACTACACGGGCACCGAGACTTCGGCCATCCAAGCTCCCGCCCACCTTTTCGAGCCGGGCAACTATACCCTCGTGACGCACAATCCGGCCAATGGCATCGCGGTAAGCGGCACGACTGCCACGGTAGCTACCACCAACGGCAGCTTCATTACCGCCAACCCCGATTGGCTCCTTACCGCCGTGCAGGAGGTAACGATAAATGCCGACACCGACCACGAATTTACCGTCCCCATGGGCCAGCAGGTGCGCGAGCTGACCCTCATCATCGAACCCAGAGGTGATGCCGCCGACCGTATCGAGTCCATAGAAGGCAAACTCTCTGGCGCGGCAGGCAGCATGGACTTTGCCACCGACACGCACGGCACGCCCTCGGAGGTGGAGCTGAGTTTCACGAAGATTACCGACGGTGCTGATGCAGGCAAGTGGACGGCCACCGTGCGGTTGCTTGGCATAGCAGGAAATGCGCAGCAACTCACCGCCACGCTGACCTACACGGACGACAATCCACGATCCCATCTGTTGGAAAGCGACCTTACCGCCTCGCTCGCGGACTTCAACGCCGACAAGGCCACGCCGCTCACCCTGGGCGGCACGATAGCCGAGACACCTACCGAAGCGGGCTTCTCCGCCACCATCACCGACTGGGAGAAAGTGACCGAAGGACCGATTGATGTAAATTAACATAGAACATAATCATTAAAATAAAGAACTATGGAAAAGAAAACATTCGCAGCTATGCTGTTCGCAGCCGCATTCACACTGACGGCCTGCACCAACGACGACATCCCCACGCAAGACAACCGCGTGGCCCTGCAAGTGACCAGCGGCATCCAGAGCCGCGCCTACGACAATCATTGGGAAGCCGGCGACCGTATCGGCATCTATGCCTTTACAGAGGGAACGACAACAGTAGCCGATGGTTATGCCAACATCCCCTACATCACGCAGACAAGCGGTGCCGACGGCACGTTTGCTCCCGACGGCACGACCATCTATCTGCCCACCAACGGCGATGCCCGCGACATCGTGGCCTACTATCCCTACAAGCAGCTCAGCGGCGATGCGTACGAGGTGGACGTGACCGACCAAAGCTCGCAGAAAGACATCGACCTCATGGCAGCCTCCACACAGACCGCCGACCGCACTGACCCGACCGTGGAGTTCAGCTTCGAGCATAAGCTTAGCAAGATTGAAATCACCCTCCAGCCCGGCAGCGGCATGACCGCTGCCGACTTGGCAGGGCTGACCGTGGCTCTGACGGGGCAACAGACCGCAGGCACATTCGACGTGACGCAACCCGCCTCGGCAGTCACCGTCACCACGGGCACGGCTACCCCCATTACCCTGCTGACCAATACCGAAGGCTCCTTCGCCGAGGGCATCGTCCTGCCGTCTGAAGACTACAACGATATGTCGCTCAAAATCACCCTCGCCGACGGTGAAAGCGTGTTCACGTGGCCGTTGAGCAATGCTACCAAATCGCAAAAGTTCGAGGCAGGCAAGAAATACCTATACACCATCAATGTGAACAAGGCCGAAATCAGCGTGACCGCCACCATTACCGACTGGAAACAGGGCAACAACGGGGGCGAGAGCGGCTACGCAGAATAACGCTCATAGATTATAAAAGAAAACAATAACAATAAAAGAATAAAGATATGAAAGCAATCCACTATATGCTGTTCGCAGCCGCAGTACTCATTCTGGCGGCCTGTAGCAAAGAAGAGATCCCGGACAACCCGGGCGCACAGGTGGAACTCCGCCTGACAAGCGCGTTGGAAGTGCAGTCCCGTGCCGCGCACGGCCTCGACACGCAGGTGAAAGAGGGCGAGGCGGTACACGTGTGGGTGGACGATGCCACGACCGGAAAATCGCTTTACAGCAACAACACCCTGACCGCAGGCAGCGACGGCGCGTTGACGGGCGGCGAGACCATGTATTTTCCCACAACGTGCAACAGCGCAAGCATCTACGCCATCCACGGCAACTTTGCCGAGAATACCGATTACACTAACTTCTGGGGTGCGGAGCAGACCCACACCGTGATGCAAGACCAACGGAGCGACGGCATAGGCTACGCCCAGTCGGACCTGGTGTATTGCAAGCTCTCTAATGTAAGCCGCAACGGCAACCCCACGACCGTCGGCCTGACCTTCAAGCACCTGCTCTCCAAAGTGGAAGTGGTCTTGGTGCAGGGCGCGGGAAAACCAACCATCAGCAAGGCAGAAATCCTCAACACGCGGCTGAATGCCACTTTCACCCCCGACAAAACTGACGAAACCGTCACCGTGACGGCAAGCGGGACGACGGGAGAGAACCCCATCGAGATAGACAACGACCTGAGCGATGTCAACGAAGCCGTCATCGTGCCTCAGACCCTTATGAAAGGCACCGAATTTATCCGCATCACCACCCCCGATGGCGATAAACTGGTTTACAGCCTGCCTGCCGGCAAGACCTTCAAACCCGGTGAGAAGTACCGTTTCACCATCACCGTCGAGAAAGGAAACCTCATCGTCAAGACGGTGGAGAACGCAGCAGCGGGTGACTACTTATTGAGTGACGGCAGTGTGCTGGATAAAGGGAGCATATTGACCCAAAAAGCCGCCTCTCAGGTTGTAGGCATCGTATTTTATGTCGGACATCACGGCTCAGACGGTTCCGATTACACGGATACCGGCATCGGGCAAGAGAAATGCCACGGCTATGCCGTTTCCCTGACGTTTGCGAACAACGGTGATCACGACAAGCTCGCTTGGGAGAAAGGTCCTGACGGAGAATATGACAGAGATGTAGGCGCCTCCAACTCAAGATACGACTGGAACGGATATTCCAATCAACAGAAATTCCATGAATTTATCCGGAATAATTCAGGTTGGGAAATGAAACACTTCCCCGCCGCCTTTGCCTGCGAGACCTACGGAAAACGGAAATTTGACCAAAACGGAAATCCGACCAACGCTTATGACTGGCAAAAACCTTTGGCAGCTCCATCCAACACCAGCGGCTGGTTTATGCCTTCTTTGAGACAGTTGTGCGATCTTTTTGAATGTTCTTTTTTAACAGAAAGCATGAGAGCGGTAAAAAACAGTCTCCCGGATGATTGCGGCTATAAGGACTATATAGGATGGCTCGAGGCAAAAGACTATTGGGATTCTTGGTCGTCCACTGAAGGTGGACTCGAATCGAGAAACCCTAAATTAGCGACTCACGCGGACTACAGGTACAGCGCCAGCCAGGCGTACATTGCAAGTTCCCAAAAGGCACAGGAGAACTATGTGCGTGCCGTCCTCGCTTTCTGAGCGATCGGCCTGTTTAATCCGGCGGAAACGAGACACGGACACCGATTATTGTTATACGGGCACAAACAGCACTGCGGACAAAGTAGTGGAGTATGATGCCGACGGCGCGGGGACGGAACAGTCACAGTGACCCTTGATAAAGAGTATCAGATACCCTTTGCTGACAGTATCATATACCCGTGGCGAAGAGTATCAGATACCCTTGTCAGGACAGGCGAAACAATGATGGACTCGGCAGCGGAAGTCACGGTAAAGGACGCGCTGAAGGCTCCGAAAATTGTCTTCATACCCAAGCAGAAGATGCGCGACGCCGCCAATGCGGTAGAGCTGAGCATCGACAAGACGGCAACTACGTCATCATCCGGCAGTAGCAACGAAGGCGGATAAGTTTTTTTCGACTAAGCTGGGCATTAGGGGCGACCGCCCCTTCGTGCTGCTGCTCTCCAAAGAGTTTTAATTGAGTAATAATCTTAAAAATTTATGTGTATGTA
The DNA here is from genome assembly GCA_900544075.1 of uncultured Bacteroides sp. Lineage (GTDB taxonomy): Bacteria > Bacteroidota > Bacteroidia > Bacteroidales > Bacteroidaceae > Phocaeicola. The sequence goes on along the minus strand of UQTJ01000009.1, from coordinate 82,855 downwards.
CGAGGCAAGACAGAATAAGGAGAGGGTTAGTAGGAGGATTGATGATGCTAATGGTAGGGCGAGGCAAAAAATGAGTATAAATAATATTTTAATTATGCAGAAATTTCGTGCAGTTAAAGTATATCCATATCCTGAAGCTGCTCAAAAATTTCGAGAACAAAATCCAAATGGAGGAAATATTGCTTATTTTTTTGATAATCCGGAAGATAAGTATCGCGGCAATGGTTCGGTACATAGCGAAGTAAAGATGCATGAATGTGAATAATGGGAGAAGCAATCGTAGATGAAAGCGAGGTAAAGGGCATGTTCTTATGTCAAGTTAGTGAAGTCTGTTCTGTTCGTTTCTGTGTAGTATGTTTTTTACTGTTTAATCCATAGATTTGTCCGTGAATGACAGTGGAAGAAGGGCTTTCGTTCCGAGTATCTCGTAAGTGAATGTTGTGCCGCACATTAGTACCCGTATGGGGCGTTTGTATCTCATTTCTGTTTCTAAAAGTACCTGTCGGCATGCCCCGCATGGTGTAACAGGAAGTTCGGTAAAGCCTTCGGAATTTGATGCTGCAATGGCGAGAGTTGTTACTGCCTTATCCGGGTATTGTGAGCCGGCATGAAACAGTGCGGTACGTTCGGCGCACAGACCGGAGGGATAGGCTGCATTTTCCTGATTAGCCCCTGTAACAATAGTTCCGTCATCAAGCAAAACTGCCGCTCCTACATTGAAGCGAGAGTAAGGAGCATAACTCCGTTTCGTAGCTTCCTTGGCTGCTTCAATAAGTCGTTTGTCAGAGTCCGAAAGTTCCTCGTAAAGATACTTCCTTATTGATATTTCCTGTTTCAGCTCTTTCATAAATCCTAATTTTAAGTGTTATTTATGCTTTTACCGTAGTTTATTAATCGTTCACTGTCTGTCATATAAACAATTAATAAACACGGAATGAATGGTGTTTGTTTTTATTTAAATACTGTTTAAATGCCATTCATATAAAATTTATTCAGGTAAAATGGAAAACAGAAAGCCTTTGTTATTGCACGAATACCCCTGTTTCAGCATAATTGCCCGGATATTCATCGCACCATGACGGTCCGGTTATTTTCTTATTGAGTGGTTTGTCCTGAAGCGGAGTAGAGAGTATCTTTAAGAAATCCAGATCTATTCCTTCGATGGATGTGTATGGCAGAATCTTTTTCAGTCCTTCGGTGCTGATACCTTTCGGAGCTGTGCCGTTTTCCCAGCCTTTCATATCGGATACATCAAGTCCGGAATATACATTGTCTTCCCATGTCTGTTTGGCAGAATTGCCGTTTTCTTCGTGCCATACGGATTTGGTCTTATTATGGGCGGATACATAGTTATTGACAAATGTGATATCGTGTGGAAGTTCTGTTTCGGCACCGAATGCTTTTAATCGTCTGTCGTACATAGGGGCAAGGTTGAAAGCATAGCCCTGCACTGCAACGAATGTGTTGCTTACTACCACCATATCATAGGCAAGGGCGTGTTCGCTGGCTTTAGGTCCGCAATTGAAGTAAATGCCTGCAAATCCTCTGTCTTTCATGGTCTTTGGAAGATAGAAGAAATTGTTGCCAATTATATGGTTGCTTCCCCAGATGTACATACCACCGTAGCCGTACATTTCGTCAGTACCGATGAAAATGTTGTTCAGTGCTACCTGCTTGTCGCCGTGACGGAAATTCAGAGTACCGCGACAGTTGATGAATGTATTGGCAAAATATACATTCTCCATTGATTTGCTTGTCACTATCTCTGCTTCAGAGTCCTGTCTTTCAAAGAGGTTATGGTCTATAAGGCATCTTCCGTAATCCTTGCGCCAGTAGCCTACTCTTATACCGCCTCCTGCATTTCCTTTCTTCGGTGGGTTTGAGAAATAGCAATAGCTGATGCGGTGGTACATAGGCTTCCCTGGTTCTCCTTCAAGAGTTTTCTTTCTTGTGTTGTTAAGATTTATTACCTGGTCCTGTGTTGTCTTGCCTATGAATGCGCAGTGGTGTATGTGGCAATATTGCGGTACGTGACCTGATTCGTCGAGATTGGTAGAAATATATGATGAATTTGCCTGGTCAAAATCATAGAACAGACATTCAGACACCTCGCAGTGGTCGGCATATATGCTGACGATACCCGGACCGTGAGTTTTCCATTCACTGGGATTTCTGCTACCGTCTTTGAAATACAGTCCTGACAGATGGATATAATCTCCTCTAAGTTCTATTGCTGAGTTTCCGGAGATGTATGCTTTACCCGGGTTCCGGGCTTTGATGGTTATCATTTTGTCGCTTGTTCCGTCAGTAGTGACAGAGAGTCGCAGATTCCGGTAGGTTCCGTCTGCTATCAGAATTGTATCTCCCGGTTTAACTGTAGAAACAGCATTTACCAGATTTTGTGTTGTATTTACGATAATACTGTTGTTTGCCATCAGGGATGTAGTGAATGCTACGGATGTGAGGATAGATAATAAGCGTTTCATGTTATTGACTTTCGTAAAGTTCTAATAAAAAACATGTCCGTCTGATTCAATCATAATGGATATGATTAAGACAGCCGGACAATATAAATGTATTAATATTTTATCATATCAGATAGAATCTGTTCCTTATACCATGGGTCATTTATTTCTTTCAGTTGTTTACCCATCAGAGCTAAAAGTCCTTCTACAGTCTCTTTGTTTTCCTCAAGTGGAAGATTGTTCAGCTGATATGGGTCTTTCTCGTCATCGAAGAGTAATGTCTTTGTGAGTTTATTCTCTCTGTCGATGTAAAGAGCCAAAGTATATTTGTGTGTCTTTATACCTCTTGAACGTGGAAAATAGCTTATTACGTTTCCGTCCTTGTCTTTTTCTCCGTCCATGTTCTGTATGTAGAGTGCGCCTTCCGGACGTACCACTGTTTCAGTGTTTTCTTCTTTGAAGAATGGAGCATAGTTGTGTCCGTGTATTCCTTTAGGGATGAACTTTTCGAGGTTACTCATACCTAACATTGTAGGCATGATGTCAGGAGTTGAAATCATCAGGTTATCAACTCTTGGGCGAAGATGTCCCGGATATCTGATGATGAACGGAACATTCATTGACTCTGCATAAGGTGAATTCTTAGGGTCGTCAGTAAACTGGCTGCACATTGTTTCACCGTGGTCGGATGTGAATACTACTATTGTATTCTTGTCAAGTCCCATTTCCTTCAGGCAGTCAAGTATCATACCGAAAGCACGGTCAACACCTGTTACTGATGCAAAGTAATATCTTGCCGATTCTGACTTGGCACGTTTCTTGTCGGCGTTAGGACGGATAAGAAGACTGTCTATAGGCTGATCCTTATAAAGGTTGAAGTCTTCTTCCATACAGTCATCGAGTGAGCGGTAAGGACTGTGAGGAGGATTCATACCTACCATTATGAAGAAAGGCTTGCTTGTGTCGCGCTGGTTTCTTTCGTTCTTGATGTATGAAACTACTTCTTTAGCTTCATGTATAGGTGACCATTCCTTAGGCTCGTGTTTCTTTCCGTCGTTGTCCCAGTAGTGAGGGTTTTTGTGTACATCGAAAGTTCCGTATGAATACCAATAGTTGAATCCGTGGCGTCTTTCCTTCGGGGTATATGCGTCCCATGCCGGTATTCTTTCTTCTACATATTTACCGGGATTTTCAGGGTCGTTAGGGGTAGGGAAGTCTGCGTGTAGTTTTCCGAAGTATGCACAGTCGTATCCGTTTTTGCTGTAAACATCGCTAATACATTCAAGGTCAGTACGAAGTGAACTGATAGGGCGGCTGGAGTTACAGTTCAAAGGGACTCCACTTTCATTAGGATACATACCTGTGAGGAGGCTACCGCGGTGAGGACTACTCAAAGGACAGTTACTCATAGCATTGGAAAGCACGAGTGATTCCTTGGCAAACTTGTTTATATTTGGAGTGTGTACAGGGTCAGCCTTAAAATTAACGTTTTTGTTGAATTCAGGCTCATTCCAGAATCCCATGGCCATATTTCTGTATTGGTCAGGGAATACATATACCACGTTAGGCATTTCCGTAGTTTTCTGTTCTTGCTTCTGGGCGCATCCTGTTGAAAACAGTGAAAGGCCTGTAAGTGGAAGAATAAAATTTCTCATGATTCTTATAGCTTTGATTAATGGTTTTCAAGAAAAAATATCTGTATCGCATAAAGTGATGTCAAGACTTTTTCATCCCTAAGCAATACAGATATTTTTACGGGATTGTCCCGATTTGATGTTTAATTATTAACTTATTGTCTATTATTTAGCTGCAAAAGGTAATGGCTGGTTGTTTTCCAGATTACGTTTGCGAACGATTGCTTCCTGATAGTAGTAGTCTGCATAGTTCAGAGGAACGTCGATTTCCTGTCCGTGAGGAATACTACCTACAGAGTGCATAAGGATGAAGTTACCGTTTTCACCAACTTTAGCCTTGTAGTTAGGAGAAGAAAGGTTTGTCAGAATCTTGTCTGCAAGTTCCTTATAGTTCTTGCCCGGGCAGTAACCGTCCATTTCGTACAAAGCAGATGCTATACAAGCAGCAGCAGATGCGTCTCTTGGTTCGTTAGGAATGTTAGGAGCATCGAAGTCCCAATAAGGGATAAGGTCTTCAGGAAGGTTCTTGTCGTTGAGGTAGAAGTTAAGAGTCTTTTCTGCCTGGTCAAGATACTTCTTGTCGTGAGTATAACGGTAGCAAGTAGTATATCCGTAGATAGCCCATGCCTGACCGCGAGCCCATGCTGATTCGTGTGCATAACCCTGTGCTGTCTGACGGCTGCGAACAGCTCCATCCTTCAAAGCATAGTCAACAACGTGGTAGCAGCTGTTGTCCGGACGGAAGTGGTTCTTCATTGTCTGGTCAGCGTGAGATACTGCAATTTTGTGGAAAGTAGAGTCGCCGGAGAATTTAGTAGCTTCGAAAAGCAATTCAAGGTTCATCATATTGTCGATGATAACAGGACATTCCCAACCGCGTTTACCCTGCCATCCTCTGTCAGCATCCCATGACTGGATAACGCCTGCTCCCGGACGGAAACGTGTAGAGAGTGATTTTGCTGCTTCTACAATTACGTCAACATATTCAGGTTTGTCAGCTACTCTATAACCTGTAAGGTAGCTGCATCCAATCATAAAACCTACGTCGTGATGCCATTTAAGGTGTTTCACAGAATCAAGGTCTTCAGTATATTTTTCTGCTAATTTTTTCCATTTTTCGTCTTTAGTCAAATCGTAATCCAACCACATGCTGCCAGGGAAGAATCCGCTTGTCCAGTCATCGATAGGTACATAATGGATGTTACCGTTTTTATCAAGTGTACGCGGATTGAGGATTTTACCGCTTTTTTCGATGATATCAGTTTGGATGGTATGTTGTGCTACCATGTTGCTGATTTCGGCATCAATAAAACTTTCAGTCTTTTCAGGCTTTGTGCTGCATGATGCCAATACTGCTGCAGACAAAAGTGCCAGTCCTAAGTTCTTTTTTATCTCCATGATATTAATAATTTGAATTTATAGCGCAAATATATAATAAAAAAATGAATAATCATAAGTCTTTTTATGTAATTTGTCGTTTTATTGGTGGTTTTTGGTTAAAAATTCATGTAAATAATGGCATGCAGAGAAATAAAGTATCGTATATCGTTCTCTTTAGATATATTTTTATAATAGTTTTCGTATCTTTGTCTCAATTAAATAATAAATTAAAGTATATCATGAAGAATTATTTGTTGTTATTACCGGTGTTTTGGGGGTGTACGGCTTTTGCACAACAGCCTGAAGTGGATTTTGCTTTCAATAACTATAAAAAGTATTATAGCTTCGGAGTTGCTCATGCTGATAATGAGAAGGCAGAGGCCATTAAAAAACTAAGAAATTATTTCAGCGAACATCCTTATAGGTTGAAGGCTTTGAAAGACGGTGTGAAGGCTAAGGAGTATCTGTCTTTGCTTACGGAAAAAGGAACGTTCTCGGATATGGACCCGATAGAACGAGGATTTGATGAAAACGATACATATAATAAAGGGTATGCCAATACCTCGGACGATGCGGCAGGAATTTTTATTGGTGATGCATTTGAAAGGATTTTTCAGATATGCAGTGCCTGTCGTTTGGGATATATATCGGCTGATGAAGCATTGTCTGACAATCTTATGAAGGCCATAAAGCATTATGGTATGCTTGAAATATCGCGTCGTAACGATAGACCGCGTTTTCATGCTTCATGTTTTGCTATCCCTACAGCGGCCGTGAATGTTTATTTTGCCATGCTGGATTTGATGGATAAGGCAGAGAGAGGTGAAGCAAGTTCTTTGGTGACCGAGGCTTGCGATATGCTTAAAGTTGTTGGCCTTCAGGCATGGACACAGCCTTTGAGAAAGGATGCCACTGATGATAATGTGGTTTCTATTGAAAGGTTCAGAAATCATGTCTGGTGGGTTGGCGGTAATGCACTTGCATATCGTTCCTTGCTACCGGTGGCTGCTATGTACAGCTCAGTGCCGATGGTGGATTTATTGGCTGAAGTTTGCCGACGTGGTATAAGTATGACTTCGCAGGTGACTTACGAAGACTCGTTCTGGACAGAAGGCTTTACTGCCGATGGTGCCGGATGGGGACATGGCAAACAGTGTCTTGTTTGGGGATATCCTATTGACGGAGCATCTAATGCCTTGAATATGCTTACTATGTTACGTGGCACTCCATGGGCACAGCAGCTGGATAAATCCAATACAGAGGCATTGATGAATTTCTTCAGAGGTGGTAGCTGGTATTATTATAAAGGATACAGACTTCCGGGACTTGACAGAGGTTCTTATGTATATAATCCTGATGAAAAGAGTATTCCTTATGCAAAAATGCTTGACGGAGTTGTAAAGAACTGGATTTCTTCTTTCACACCGGAGGAGCAAAAAGAACTTCTTGCATTGCAGAAGGAAGTGAAGACCAACCGAATCTTTATGGATGGATATTCTGACGGTATGTATAAAGGTATGAGGTGGTTCTTCAATAATGATGATTTGATGAAGAAAACTCCTGATTATCATATAGATATAAATATGGCTTCCTTCAGGACTGATGGTTTGGAGAGTGCTGCATTTGCCGATAACTATAATTTCTATCCTACAGACGGCGCTACATTATTCCAGCGTAGTGGTGATGAATATTTTAAAGTTATGGGTGGATGGGATGTGACAGCCATGCCGGGCGTAACTGCCAGGGAAGGTATGGACAGACTTGTTCCTGTGACAAATTGGAGAGGATATTGCAGTAAGCATAATTTTGCGGCAGGTGCTACAGACGGTCATGAAGATGGTGTGGCCGGAATTATCTTCGAAAAGATGAACGGTTCCGATAAAGAAGGAGTTAACGACAAAGGCAATGCAGCTAAGGAAGAAAACGAAATGCTGTATGGATTTAAAGTCTATAAAGGTTATTTCATTATGGGAGATTATTTCGTAGCCTTAGGTGCGGGACTTACAAATATGCAACCGGAAATAGAAGGAGACTTGCGTACTACTATTGATCAGACAGCATGGGTTGACGATGTATATACAATAAAGAAAGGAAATAAAACGCTGGTAAAGAAAGGTGAAAAAATAGCCTGGAAATCGGATAAGAAAAATCCTTTATGGATTTCACAAAAAGGGAAGTTCAGCTATACTGTTTTGCCTGAATTTACAAAGGAAGCGTTTGTTTCATGTGAGACTAAACCTACAGACTGGGATAACCGCAATCTGTCAAATAAGAAACTGTCGTCAAAGCCAAGTGAGGTCAATATACTGAGAATCTGGGCTGAGCATGGACGCAAACCTGTAAATGACACATACGGGTATGTGGTTTATGCAGGCACAGATGTTCCAAAAGGTAAGTTACCGTTCGAAGTTATGAGTAATGACACTTTGGTTCAGGCTGTAAGATTACTTGATAAGACTGTCGTACAGGCTGTTTTCTATCCAGGAAATAAAGGACTGAAATATAAGGAATTTTCGATGTCTGTATCGGCTCCGGCAGCTGTTATGGTGAAAAAGACTGATGGAAAATATGAAATTTCTGTTACTGAGGCTACGATGAATCCTGACATAAAGGAACTGGTTGTTACGATAAACGGCAAGGAGTATAAGATTGCTCTTCCGCAAGGAATACGTTGCGGAAGTTCGGTTGCTGCTGAATTTGAAATCTAAGTAATATTTCTGTTTAAGCTAATGATAGCCCTTGTAGACTGTAATAATTTTTTTGTATCATGCGAGAGGGTGTTCCGTCCTGATTTGCGGAATACTCCTTGCGTGGTCTTGTCCAATAATGACGGCTGTGTGATAGCCCGAAGTAATGAGGCTAAGGCTTTGGGCATTAAAATGGGGGCACCTTTCTATCAGGTCAGAGAACTGTTGGAGAAAAACGGTGTGGCCGTATTCAGCAGCAATTATGTGCTTTATGGCGATATGAGCCGCAGGGTTATGACATTACTCTCGGCTTATACCCCCAAGCTGGACATATATTCCATAGACGAAGCTTTTATGGATTTCTCCGGTATGGGTACAGCCGAAACACTGTTGCCATACGCCCGCGATATGGTAAGGCATATAACAAAGGGGACAGGTATTCCTATTTCTCTCGGTATTGCACCTACCAAAACATTGGCCAAGATGGCAAGCAAGTTTGCAAAGAAGTACAAGGGTTATCATTCTGTCTGTATGATAGACACAGACGAGAAAAGGGAAAAGGCTCTGAAGCTTTTCGATATAGCCGATGTCTGGGGAATAGGAAGAAGGATAGCGGTCAGACTGAAAAGCATAGGGGTGGAAACGGCATGGGACTTTGTGCAGAAATCCGAATCGTGGGTCAGGAGAGAGCTTACAGTTACAGGTGTCCGTACGTGGAAAGAACTGAGAGGTGAGGACTGTATAAGCATAGAAGAACTGCCTAACAAGAAATCCATATGTACCAGCCGCAGTTTTCCGGACGAAGGTCTGAATAATATTGAAACACTGGAAGAAGCTATTGCCAATTTTGCCTCACACTGTTCGCGGAAACTGAAGGAGGACAGGTCTGTTTGTGGAGCAATGACGGTGTTTGCATATACCAGCAGGTTCAGAAACGATTTGCCGAGCGATTATCTTCAGGCTAATGTATATTTTCCGGTACCTACGAACGATGTAATGGAATTGGTTTCCGGTGCAGTAAAGACCTTGAGGGATAAATGGCATTCCGAAACCGACTGTTATTACTATAAGAAGGCCGGTGTGATAGTCTGGGATATATGCAGCGACAGTGCCGTACAGGGGGATTTGTTCGATACCGTGGACCGTGAGAAGAGAACTGCGCTGGCCAAAGCTATTGACGAAATAAACCGTAAGAACGGTTTCAATGCTGTAAGAATGGCCGTACAGGGATATGACATGAAATGGAGATTGAAATGCGAACACGTGTCGAAGCGTTTCACGACCAATATTAATGAGATAATAGACGTGCATGCAGACTGATAGTCTTTACTCCCTCTTTCTTCTTGACCTGATGAGCTGCTTCTTTATATTGTACGTCAGGACTCCCCAGATTATAAAATCATTGTCCTCGGTAATCTTTATCGGTGGATAGTCTTCATTTCCCGGCACTAACCACAGGCAGCATCCGTCTGCCTCTTTCTCTATTCTTTTGAGTGTGAATTCTCCGTCGATGAATGCCACCACTATATCTCCGTCCATCGGTTCTATACTCTTGTCTATAACCAACAAATCTCCGTCCGAGATGCCGAATCCGGTCATCGAGTTGCCTACGGCACGGGCGTAAAATGTAGTGGCCGGATGTGACACAAGCTCTTTGTTCAGGTCTATCGAGTCTGTCATATAGTCCTGAGCAGGGCTTGGGAAACCGGCACGTATGCCTTCGCCGGCTATGGGCAAGTCAAGTTCCGTACTTAAGTCTGCTGAGTAGAATATTAGTTTCATGGCTGCAAAGTTAAATAAATATCCGTATCTTTATATAAGATAGGATTCGTCTCAGCAAAAAAATCAAGTAAACTTGTTTTTCTGCATTCTACTTTCACTATCTTTGCGGCAGATTAATAATGATAATTTATGGCATTTGAAGCAACAAAAAGAGAATGGGGCGAACTTTACGCTTTCTTTCGTATATTGGCCGACGGACAAGTATATGCCGGAACGCCTGATGTGAAGCGCAATGAAGCGCATGTGATACCTGTGGCTATGGTTCAGCGTGAGGAACACGACGGAACACGCCGGTATATCATAGAAAAGGATTTTATCAACGTGAAAGGTGAGAATATAGACAAGAAGGTTCCGCGCGAGGATTTCGATACTGTGGCCGAACTGATAAAGGAAGCCATAAAAAATACTTCGGGCAATGATGTCACCTCTCCTGACGGCGTGGAGGAATTTCTTGATGAAGTGGCAATCTTCGACCTTGAAGCTCAGACGGATGACCGTACCGACTTTTCCGTAGCCTTCTATCATCCAGATGCTCCGCTCACAGGCTTCTGCGTACGTTCGAGAATGGGAGGAAAGATGTTGCCTCTGCTTGACGGTGGACGTTCGGCTAACTTCAAGTTTGAGCAGACGGGAGTGAAATTTGCTGTCCCTACTATAAATAAAATCAACGCTGAAGGCGAGGAAGATGACGTGACAAGCAGAATGCTGATGATAGAGCGTCTTGGAGGCGTGCTTAAATACAATGATGTGGCCGACAAGATTTTCAGAAGCAACCTTTCGATGATAGACCTTCATGCCGGACGTATGTTTGCCGAAATGACACGTATCATGTGGCTTGACGGAATAACAAAGGTATCGGAACTGACTGAAGAAATAAAGAAACTTAATCCGCTTAAGATAAAGGATGAACTGATAAACAAGCACGGATATTACGAATATAAAGTGAAAGAACTTCTGCTGGCTCTGGCTATGGGAATGCGTCCTGCCAAGATGTACAACGGTACTGACTCTGCCATTTCAGGCTTCCTCTTCGTTACGGCAGAAGGAGAAGTGCTCTGCTATCAGAAGGCTTTCAGGCAGGTATTTGCCGATTTCCTTTATCAGAATTCCCGTCTGGAAAAAGGCTCTACAGAGAAAGACAAGTACGGATACCTGGAAAGGGAGAACGGAGTGTATTACTTCAAACTGAACTTGAAAATAGGATTAATGAAACGATAATGAAACCAAAAACGGCAGCCCCACCAGGCTGCCGTTTTTGGTTTATGAGATTCATTTCAGTTTTATTTTCAATATCTTACCGCTGTTGGCCGGAAGGTCAGTACCTACCGGTTTGGCAGATGTAAAGTTTATCTTTTCCTCTTTACCGGTCAGTAAGTTCTTGACTTTGATATTTTCCATCTTAGGCATTGACAGATACTCAAAAGCATGCTCCGGTATGTTTATTGCCACCCTCATGTTTATGTCGCCAAAGTTTACAGCTATAAGCAGCACTTCGTCTTCATACTTTCTGATGAAAGCATATTGCTTATGCTCGTTCATCTGCCATCCGTTCAGATTGGCATACATGAGGTCGAAGAATTTTCCATGCGAGATACATTTTTCCTCGTTGCAAAGATTCATAAGAGTCTTGTAGAAGTTTCTTATGTTCTTTTCCTTTGTGTTGAGAAGATGTGTGTTGTATCGTCCGTGGTTAGTCCAGCGGCGGATACTGTCTATGCTCCAGTAGTCGAAAATGGTAGTTCTTCCGTCCCTTCCGCTAAATCCTTCCGAGTCCATTCCGCTTTCACCAATCTCCTGACCGAAATATATCATTACAGGATTTGTGTTCATACATGCCGATACTATCATACCAGGGAAAGCCTTTATAGGGTTTCCGGCGAAGAAATCGGATGCGATACGTTGCTCGTCGTGGTTCTCGAGGAAGTTCAGCATATGTTCCTGGATGTCGTTAATGCTTTGCCAGCATCCTGTTATGGCTGTGGCAGATGCGCTGTTGCATATCACGGCCCTGAGTGTATCGTATAGTCCCACTTTGTCATACAGATAGTCAAAGTGGCCGTTGAATATATAGTTCCTGTATTCCTGAGGGTTATAGACCTCTGCTATGAATATTATGTCCGGATGTTTTTCCTTGATTTGCGGAATGGCCCATCCCCAGAACTCGCACGGCACCATTTCGGCCATGTCGCATCTGAAACCGTCTATTCCTTTCGCTGCCCAGAAGAGCAGAATGTCCCTCATCTTAATCCATGTGTCAGGGGCAGGAGAGAAGTGGCATCCCGAATTGTTATAGTAATCAACACCATAATTCAGCTTGACTGTTTCGTACCAGTCTGTTCTGTTCGGCCATGCATCGAATTTGTTGTTTCCGGTAGCCTTTGCCGGTTTTTCGGTATATCTTCCGGCTTGAGGGTCGTACAGGTCGATATCGCCTTTCAGTTCCTCTCCAGGGATATAGTAGAAATTGTTGTCAGGGCTGAAAGATACTGTGGTATCATCATCCTCGCCAAGGTCTTTTACCCCTTCCGGTTTGGCAAGCGACTTATACTGGCGTGCCACGTGGTTCGGTACGAAGTCGATAATCATTTTCATTCCGGCCTCATGTGTACGGTTTACCAAAGCCTCGAATTCTTCCATTCGCTTGTCTACATTTACAGCCAGGTCAGGGTCAATGTCGTAATAGTCTTTTATTGCGTAAGGTGAGCCTGCTTTCCCTTTTACCACAGCAGGATGGTCCTTGCTCAAACCATATGCGGTGTAGTCAGTCTGTGTGGCATGGGCTATTACTCCTGTGTACCAGATATGTGTCGCTCCCAGTTTCTTTATTTCTGTTAGGGCCTGCTCTGTGAAATTATCCATTTTTCCGCATCCGTTCTCGTCTATGCTTCCATTGGCTCTACATGTCAGCACCTGGTTGCCAAATAGGCGTGTAAAGACTTGATATATAATGATTTTTTCTTCAGGATTCATAGTTTTGCAGTTTTAGATTAAAAAAAAGACACGTATAATGCCTTTCAGGCCGATACGTGTCTGGTCAGAGTAATATTATTCAATGCCGTGGGCATTAGCTTCTTTGTTTATCTTCTTGATAAGTCCTTGAAGTACGGCTCCCGGTCCGCATTCAGTGAACTCGTCGGCTCCGTCGGCTATCATGTTCTGTACAGTCTGTGTCCATCTTACAGAAGCTGTAAGCTGGGCTACAAGATTAGCCTTGATTTGTGCCGGGTCTGTATATGGTTTTGCGTCTACGTTCTGATATACAGGACATTTTGGAGTGTGGAACTCGGTAGCGTTGATAGCTGCCTCAAGCTCAACTTTTGCAGGTTCCATAAGTGGAGAGTGGAACGCACCGCCGACTTTCAGTGGAAGAGCGCGTTTCGCTCCTGCTTCCTTCATCAGTTCGCAAGCCTTGTTTATGCCTTCTATAGAGCCTGAGATAACAATCTGTCCAGGGCAGTTATAGTTTGCAGCGACGCAAACTTCGCCTTCTGACGCTACTTTTGCGCAGATTTCTTCTACCTTTTCATCCGGCAATGCGATGATGGCAGCCATAGTAGACGGTTTTGCCTCGCATGCTTTCTGCATAGCCATAGCACGTGCGTAAACCAATTTAAGACCGTCTTCGAAAGAAAGTGCTCCTGCTGCTACGAGTGCAGAGAATTCTCCGAGTGAGTGTCCGGCAGTCATTTCAGGCTTGAAGTTTTCGCCCATGCACAGTGCAGAGATTACAGAGTGAAGGAATACGGCAGGCTGAGTAACCTTAGTCTGACGGAGGTTCTCGTCTGTTCCATTGAACATTATATCAGTGATACGATAGCCTAAAATATCGTTTGCTTTTTCAAAAAGCTCTTTGGCCAATGTTGAGTTTTCATACAGGTCCTTGCCCATACCTACAAACTGGGCTCCCTGTCCTGGAAATACAAATGCTTTCATGATTTTAATATTTAATAATTATTGATAATGCTGCAAAGGTAATGATTTTTTCATATAATTACTCATTTTCATTGAAAATGTGCATAGGAACGGGCGAATAGAAGTGGTTAAGAGGGCCGTGGCCGCTACCGATGCACACATCTTTACCGTTCAGAATACCTTTGTGTACATAGTCCTTTGCTTTTCTTACAGCTTCCCGGAGTGTTTCGCCCAATGCCAGATAAGTGGCGATGGATGATGACAGCGTGCATCCTGTTCCGTGGGTGTTTTTGCTCGAAATTTTGGAAGCCGTATATATATAAGGTGTATTTTCTCCTTTTATGCACAGAACGTCGCACATGTCGTTTCCTTCAAGATGGCCTCCCTTTATGAGAACTGCCCCGCATCCTGATTCCAGAATTTTGTTGCCGGCTGCCGTCATCGATGCCGCATCATCTATGCTGTCGCCTGTAAGTACCATTGCTTCGCTCAGGTTAGGAGTTATGATGGTGGACAGCGGTATGAGTTCCTTCTTTATAGCCTCTATGGCCTTGTCTTCTATGAGTTTGCATCCGCTTGTGGAAACCATAACGGGGTCGAACACAATAAACTTAGGTTTGTATTCCTTGATGCTTTCGGCTATGGCTTTCACGATTTCCACATCGTTTATCATTCCTATCTTTACGGCTGACGGCTTGATGTCCGTCATTACAGCCTCAATCTGTGCTTTGACATATGATGCCGGTACGGGGTGTATGCCTGTCACTCCGCATGTGTTTTGCACCGTGATGGCCGTGATGGCGCTTGCCGCATATCCTCCCAAGGCCGAGATGGCCTTTATGTCTGCCTGTATTCCGGCTCCTCCGCTGCAGTCCGAACCTGCTATAGTCAGTACGCTATGGTATTTTTTCATTGTCCTTGTTTCTTTTGGATATAATTCTGATACAAAAGTAACCATAAATTTGATAGTAAGGAGTATTTGTGATGCATCTTATTCCTGAATGATTATGAAAAATTATTCTTTATGTTGTTTTTTATAAAAAAACAGCTATTTTTGCGGTAATTATAAAAAGATGTATGTTTATGGAGATGAATGTGAACAATCATATAGTAATAATGGCCGGAGGTATAGGCAGCAGATTCTGGCCTATGAGCAGTAAGGAATTGCCTAAACAGTTTATTGATGTACTTGGATGCGGACGTACGCTTATACAGCTGACAGTAGACAGATTTAAGGATATATGCCCTCCGGAAAATGTCTGGGTTGTTACTTCTGCAAACTATGAGTCTATCGTCAGAGAACAGTTGCCGGAAATACCATCAGAACAGATACTTCTCGAACCATGCCGACGCAATACGGCTCCATGTATTGCATATGTAAGCTGGAAAATCAAATCGAAAAATCCAAAGGCAAATATTGTTGTTACTCCAAGTGACCATATCGTGATGGATGTGAACGAGTTCAGAAGGGTGATAAACTCGGCTATGAGGTTTACTTCCTCATCTGATGCCATTGTCACATTGGGTATGAAGACTACACGTCCTGAAACGGGCTACGGATATATTGAGGCAGATCTGACCATGGCATGTCCTTCAAACAAGGAGATTTACAGGGTGGACGCTTTCAAGGAAAAACCGGACCTTGAAACAGCAAAGAGATATATTCAGAAGAAGAATTATTTCTGGAACGCGGGTATCTTTATATGGAATGTGAATACTATAGTGAATGCCATGCGTGTTTACCAGCCGGCGTTGAGCAAGATTTTTGAAAAAATGCTGCCATATTTCTTTACAGACAAGGAACAGGAAATGATAAACGAACTGTTCCCGATGTGTGAGAACATATCTGTGGACTACGCTGTAATGGAGAAGGCTGACGAAATTTACGTGTTCCCTGCATCATTCGGATGGAGCGATTTGGGTACGTGGGGTTCCCTGCATGAAAATTCAGCCAAAGATGCTCACGGCAATGTATGTATCGGAGAAAATATCAGAATGTACGAATCAAGAAACTGTGTGGTTCACACTACTCAGGAGAAGAAGGTTGTGGTACAGGGGCTTGACGGATATATCATAGCAGAAAAGAATAACACTTTGCTGGTATGCCGTCTGAGTGAGGAGCAGAGAATAAAGGAATTCTCTGAAGACTGATGCAGTCTGATGGAGAATAAGAATAAAAACCGGGTCAGAGGTTGAATCCTTTGTACCCGGTCTTTTTTTTGTGGTTATGAGTGATTGGTTATTGTGTTGTTTCTTTACTTTATTGCTGCCAATGCTGCTTCGTAGTCTGGTTCCTGAGTGATTTCCGGAACAAGTTCCGTATAAATAATCTTGCCTTCCGGGTTGATAACTACTACCGAACGTGCCAGCAGACCGCTCAGCGGACCATCAGCTATCAGTACGCCATAGTTGGCATCGAAATCCGAAGGGTTTCTGAAGTCTGACAATGGAATTACATTTTCGATACCTTCTGTAGTGCAGAAACGTCCCTGTGCGAAAGGAAGGTCTTTTGAAATGGCAAGAACCACAGTGTTGTCCATCTTTGCTGCCAACTGGTTGAATTTTCTTACAGATGTGGCACACACGCCTGTGTCAAGGCTTGGGAAAATGTTCAGAACTACGAACTTGCCTTTTGTTTCAGAAAGCTTGAACTGGCTCAAATCGCCCTTTACCATAGTGAAGTCCGGTGCTGTAATTCCGGTATTGATGAATTCTCCTGCCAGATTAACTGGGGAACCTTTAAATGCTGTTTTTGACATAATTGTATTTTTTTGATTGTTATACGCTATATATAACGGAATTTATACTATAATTGTTTCCTCTTTTTATGTGAAAAAATGTGAACGGCATAATAAAATAAAACGACGAAGCGTTTTGCTTAAAACGTGCGTTCGTTTTCAACCAAACGCTTCGTCGTTTTAATTCATCGGATTTATTGTGCTATTTATCCATTTTATATACCTTTGCACCGTAAAAAAATCAGTAAACAATAAATTATTATGGAACGTAAATTAAAAGATTACGCAACATTGGTTTTAAAGGGGATGGGTATGGGCGCTGCCGATGTGGTGCCTGGAGTTTCCGGAGGAACTATAGCATTTATCGTCGGCATTTACGATGAACTTATCAATTCGATTAAAAGTATTAATGTAAAAAATCTGAAGTTGCTCTTTACGGGAAAAATCTCAGAGTTCTGGAAAGGCATTAACGGAAATTTTCTTATCTCCATAATTCTCGGCGTAGGTATAAGTGTCTTCTCATTGGCAAAAGTCATAACATGGTTGCTCACTGACCATCCTGTTTTAGTATGGTCGTTCTTTTTCGGCCTTGTGCTTGCCTCAACATGGTTTGTGTCAAAGGATATTAAGGAATGGAACTGGAAAACCATATTGTCCTTCATCGTCGGTGCAGGTATAGCATACTATATAACTGTTGCAACTCCTGCGGAAACGCCTTCCAACTATTTATTCATCTTCTTGTGTGGTGTGATAGCCATATGCGCTATGATATTGCCCGGAATTTCAGGCAGTTTCATATTGGTGCTTTTAGGTAAGTACTTTTATATAATGGAAGCTGTAAAGACTCTTGATATAGTCATTCTGGTGATTTTCGGTGCAGGAGCATTTATCGGCATCACTTCTTTCTCCAGAGTATTGTCGTATGCTCTGAAGAATTTCAGAAACATCACTCTTTCTGTTCTAACGGGCTTTATGCTTGGTTCGCTTAACAAAGTCTGGCCGTGGAAGAGGGTGGTGGAGTATTATACAGACAGTCACGGTGTGGCAAAACCGTTGATAGAGGAGAATATCCTTCCTAATCAGTACCTGGTAGAGGCGATAGTACTGATGATAGTAGGTTTCCTGTTGGTGTATTTCCTTGAAAAATTATCTTCAAAGAAACAGACTGAGGCATAATTATAAAAAAAATTTTTTTTTCTGGGCGATATAGCTTGAATGAAGGCTGATTCCATGTTCTGTGAGGCGGATTATGGGGTCAGCCTTTAGTATTGTTAATGTAACTTATTATGTTTTATTCAGTATTAAACCTTGATTCGCTGCAAAAAATGTTCAGATTTTTTGATTTTCCGTATGTTTTCCGTATCTTTGCGACAAATAAAGTTAAACTTATAAGATGATGGAACAGCTTTTAACTCCTGATTATATTTTTGAGTCTAGTTGGGAAGTGTGTAATAAAGTGGGAGGAATTTACACCGTCTTATCCACAAGAGCGAAGACCTTGCAGGAAGCATTCGAGGATAAGATTTTTTTCATTGGACCGGATGTATGGTTGGGAAAAGAAAATCCTTTGTTTGTTGAGGATGAAAAACTGCTCAAGGACTGGCGAGAACATGCTTTGAGCTATGATAAATTAAGTTTGAGGATTGGAAGATGGAATATTCCGGGTAGTCCAATCGCAATTTTAGTGGATTTTGCTCCATTCTTCGAGCAAAAAAATGAAATCTATACTCAGGCCTGGATAGACTACCAGGTTGATTCTTTGCACGCTTATGGCGATTATGATGAGGCTTCGATGTTCTCATATGCCGCCGGAAAGGTAGTAGAAAGCTATTACAGGTTCTTCCTCGGACCGGATAAAAAGGTTATATATCAGGCTCACGAATGGATGACAGGGTTGGGAGCACTGTATATTCAGAAAAGAGTGCCGGAAATCGCTACTATTTTCACAACACATGCTACTTCGATAGGCCGTTCGATAGCCGGAAACAACAAGCCTTTATATGATTATCTGTTTGCTTACAATGGTGACCAGATGGCCAGAGAGCTTAATATGGAGTCTAAACATTCCATAGAGAAACAGACTGCGCACCATGTGGACTGCTTCACTACTGTGAGCGAAATCACTAATAATGAATGTAAGGAACTGCTTGACAAGCCTGCTGACGTGGTTCTGATGAATGGATTTGAGGATGATTTTGTTCCGAAGGGACGTTCTTTCTCTGCCAAACGCAAGAAGGCAAGACAGGTGATGCTGAACCTTGCTAACAAACTGCTCGGTACGAATTTGGGTGACGACACTCTTATAATAGGTACAAGCGGCCGATATGAATTCAAGAATAAAGGAATTAATGTTTACCTTGAGACTCTAAATCGACTTACCAGAGATAAAAATCTAAAGAAAAATGTACTGGCTTTCATCAATGTACCGGGATGGGTAGGTGATGCCAGACAAGACCTTATCGACAGATTAAACAGTAAGGAGAGTTTCGATACTCCGCTTGAAGTCCCTTTCGTTACACACTGGTTGCATAATATGAGCCACGACCAGGTTCTTGATATGCTTAAATATCTTAATATGTCTAATTCTGCTGATTCAAAAGTTAAGGTTATCTTTGTTCCGTGCTATCTTGACGGAAAAGACGGTATCCTGAATATGACATATTATGATTTGGTATTGGGTAACGACCTCAGTGTTTATCCTTCTTATTATGAACCATGGGGATACACACCGCTGGAAAGTGTGGTATTCAAGGTTCCTACAATAACTTCCGACCTTGCAGGATTCGGACTTTGGGTGAACTCAATAGTAGGCCATAACGGAGAACTGAAGGATGGAGTGAAGGTTATACACCGCACCGACTATAACTATTCCGAAGTGGCTGATGCCATAAAGGATACTATCAGTGAGTTTTCATCATTAGATGCGAAACAGATAGAGAAGATACGCAAAAATGCCGCTGCCATAGCCGAAAAGGCATTGTGGAAGCATTTCATAAAGTATTATTACGAAGCATATGACGTTGCTCTGCGCAATGCTTCTGTCAGATTGGAGAATAATAAAGAGAATTAATAATTTTAAGTATTTGAGAGATATGAAAATTAAAACAAATTATGCTAATGCTCCTGTATGGAAAGAGGTTACAGTGAAATCTCGTATTCCTGATTCTTTGAAGATGTTACAGGAAATGGCCCGTAATATTTGGTGGTCATGGAATTATGAAGCTACAGATATGTTTAAGTCTCTTGATCCTGAATTATGGAGTGTAGTGGGACAAAACCCTGTTGCCTTTTTGGAACGTTTGAGTTATGAAAAACTTGAAGAAATTTCCAATGACAAGAAAACTCTTGACAAAATAAATAAGGTATATAAGAAATTTACTGACTATATGAATGTTACTCCTAACAAGAAACGTCCTTCAGTGGCATATTTCTGTATGGAGTACGGTATGACTCATGTATTGAAGATATATTCAGGAGGTCTTGGTATCCTTGCCGGTGACTATCTGAAAGAAGCTTCAGACAGCAACGTTGATATGTGTGCCGTAGGTTTCTTGTACCGCTACGGATATTTCACTCAGAGCCTGTCTATGGACGGACAGCAGGTGGCTAACTATGAAGCTCAGAACTTCGGTAGTCTTCCATTGGACCGTGTAATCGGCGAAGACGGAAAGCCATTGGTAGTGGATGTTCCTTATCTTGACTACTATGTACATGCATATGTATGGAGAGTAAACGTAGGTCGTGTTCCATTATATCTGCTTGATACAGATAACGAAATGAACAGCGAATTCGACCGTCCTATCACTCACCAGCTTTATGGTGGCGACTGGGAAAACCGTCTGAAACAGGAGATTCTTCTTGGTATCGGTGGTGTATTGTTGCTCGAAAAACTTGGCATCAAGAAAGATATTTACCACTGCAACGAAGGTCACGCAGCATTGTGTAACGTACAGCGTCTGTGCGAATTCGTAGAAAGCGGAATGACATTCGAACAGGCTCTTGAAGTGGTTCGTGCTTCTTCATTGTACACTGTTCACACTCCTGTTCCTGCAGGTCATGACTACTTCGACGAAGGTCTGTTCGGTAAGTACATGGGTGGTTATCCACAGCGTATGGGTATCTCATGGCAGGATTTGATGGACCTTGGACGTATCAATCCGGGTGACAACAACGAACGTTTCTGTATGTCTACATTCGCTTGCAACACTTGCCAGGAAGTTAACGGTGTGAGCTGGCTGCACGGAAAAGTTTCTCAGGAAATGTTCTCAGGAATATGGAAAGGTTACTTCCCTGAAGAAAACCACGTGGGATATGTTACAAACGGTGTTCACTTCCCGACTTGGTGTGCTTCTGAATGGCAGAAGCTTTACAACAAATATTTCGATGCAAACTTCTTGAATGACCAGTCTAATCCTAAGATTTGGGAAGCTATCTACAATGTGCCTGATGAAGAAATCTGGAACACTCGTCTTGCATTGAAGAACAAACTTACTGACTATATCCGTAATCAGTTCCGCGATACATGGTTGAAGAATCAGGGAGACCCTTCACGTGTCGTATCATTGATGGATAAAATCAACCCTAACGCGCTGTTGATAGGTTTCGCTCGCCGTTTCGCTACTTACAAACGTGCTCACCTGTTGTTCACTGACCTTGACCGTCTGGCTAAGATTGTAAACAACCCTAACTATCCGGTACAGTTCTTGTTCGCAGGTAAGGCTCACCCGCACGATGGTGCAGGTCAGGGATTGATTAAGAAGATTGTAGAAATCTCTAAGCGTCCTGAATTCCTTGGTAAGATTATCTTCCTCGAAAACTACGATATGAAACTTGCACGCCGTCTTGTTTCAGGTGTTGATATCTGGATGAACACTCCGACACGTCCTCTTGAAGCATCTGGTACATCAGGTGAAAAGGCTTTGATGAACGGTGTTGTAAACTTCTCAGTACTCGACGGATGGTGGCTTGAAGGTTACCGCGAAGGTGCAGGATGGGCTTTGACTGAAAAACGTACTTATCAGAATCAGGAACATCAGGATCAGCTTGATGCTGCTACTATCTACAGTATCCTTGAAACTGAAATCCTTCCATTGTACTATGCTCGCAACAAGAAGGGATATTCTGAAGGATGGGTTAGAACTATCAAGAATTCTATCGCTCAGGTAGCTCCTCACTATACAATGAAGCGTCAGCTTGACGATTACTATTCTAAGTTCTATACTAAAGAAGCTAACCGCTATAAAGCTCTTGCAGCTAATGATTATGCCAAGGCTAAGGAAATCGCTGCATGGAAAGAAGAAGTTGCTGCTAAGTGGGATTCAATTCAGATTGTTTCTTTGAACAAGGAAGAAGAGCTTCGTGAAGGCAATGTAGAAAGCGGTAAGGATTATACTATCACTTGTGTAGTTGACGAAAAGGGATTGAAAGATGCGGTAGGTATCGAACTTGTTGTGACATACAAGAATGCAGAAGGTAAGGAATATATCTATTCTGTAACTCCTATGGAAGTTGTTAAAGTTGAAGGCGACTTGTACACATTCAAGCTGACACACAGCTTGTCTAATGCTGGTAGCTTCAAGGTTTCATACCGTATGTATCCTAAGAATTCTGATTTGGCTCACCGTCAGGATTTGTGTTATGTACGTTGGTTCAATGAATAATTAATAACCAAATATTAATTAATATCGCCAATCTTATCGGTCTGAAGGTCTTTTTATAAGATTTTCGGACCGATTTTTTTTATATTTTCTGTTTTACTCTTAATTTTGTGGATATACGAACATAATTTTTTTGAGAAATGAAAATACTTGTAGTAGAAGACGATAAAGATTTGATGGAAATCATCACCAAGTCGCTCGAGAAGGAAAGATATGTAGTTTCGCAGGCTCCGGATTATCATACGGCACTGATGAAAGCCGGCGATTATGATTACGACTGTATCCTGCTTGATATAATGCTGCCGGACGGTAATGGGCTGGACTTGTTGGCCGAACTCCAGGATATGGGAAAGAAGGCAAATGTTATAATCCTTTCCGCCAAGGATTCTATAGAAGATAAAGTTAAGGGACTTGACCTTGGAGCGGATGATTATCTGCCGAAGCCTTTCCATCTGGCCGAACTTCATGCGCGAATCAAAAGTCTGCTGAGAAGAAACCAGAGGGAAGGAGAGAAGAAAATTGTTTTCGGAAATATCGAAATCCTGCCTGAGAAGTTTGAAGTGAGTGTAGATGGAAAACTGATTGACTTAAACCGTAAGGAATACGATATACTGGTGTATTTCATGCTTCGTCCTAACAGATTAGTGAACAAAAGTACATTGGCCGAATCCGTCTGGGGAGACCATATAGACCAGGTGGATAACTTCGACTTTATCTACGCACAGATAAAAAATCTGAGGAAGCGGCTGAAGGATGCAGGTTCCACTCCGGAACTTAAGGCTGTTTATGGTATAGGTTATAAATTCGTATTGGAATGAAACTGTTTCACAATGTGATGCTGCACGTATCTGCAGCATCGGTAGTAGTAATGACTGCCTGGGCTGTGCTTTTCTACTGGGCAATAATAGCTGAAGTGAATGATGAGGTTGACGATTCGCTTGAGGATTATTCAGAGAACCTGATTATCAGGTATCTCAATGGTGAAGTTATGCCTTCGCTCAACAATGGTTCAAACAATCAGTTCTATATGTACGATGTGAGTGAGGAATATGCCGAAACATATCCGCAAATATCGTATCGCGACGAGATGGTCTATATCGACGAGAAATTAGAGTATGAGCCGGCAAGAATCCTGATGACAATTTTCAAGACTGATAGCGGATATAAGGAACTGGTGGTTTATACGCCCACAATAGACAAAATAGATTTGCAACAGTCTATCTTGGGTTGGATAATTGCACTTTATGTTGGTATCATCCTTATATTGTTACTGCTTAATATGTGGATATTCAGGCGCAATATGAAACCACTGTATGCTCTTCTGTCATGGTTCAACAATTACAAGATTGGCAGCGGATATACTCCTCTTTCCACGAAGCAGAACATAACGGAATTCAGAAACCTATATCAGGCAGTAACTATGTCCGTTGACCGTAACGAGAAACTATACGAGCAGCAGAAACTCTTTATAGGCAATGCGTCGCATGAGATGCAGACTCCGCTTGCTATATGCCTGAACCGTCTGGAAATGCTTATGGAGGACGAAAATCTGACAGAAAAGCAGATGGAGGAAATAGCCAAGACGCATCAGACGCTTGAAAACATTACACGCATGAACAAATCTTTGTTACTCTTGTGCAAGATTGAGAACGGGCAGTATGCCGATGTAAAAGACGTTTCGGTAAATTCTATGATACATCAATATATAGATGTGTTCAGTGAAGTATATGTCTATAAGAATATTGCGGTCAGTCTGTCAGAAAACTCATCCTTACAAATGCGGATGAATGAATCGTTGGCTGTAATGCTTGTTTCCAACCTTCTGAAAAATGCCTATCTGCATAACTCTGACAATGGTAAGATTGAAGTGGTTGTTAAGGATAAAGGCTTTATAGTGGCCAATACAGGCGAAAATGCTTTGGATTCCTCGAAGATATTCACCCGATTCTATCAGGGAAGTAAGAAAGAAGGTTCCACGGGCCTTGGATTAGCCTTGGTATATACTATATGTAAGACGAACAATATAAATATTTCGTATGAATTTAAGGACGGAATGCACGCATTTGAGGTTAAGGTGTAGAGAAGATTGATTTTTTGCGAAAAAAAAATAGGAAAAATCCGATTTTTCCAGAATCTTTTCAGTATTGAGTATAATCTTTGCAATATAAAATTAAACGCAGTACTAACAATTAAATTTTTATAGTTATGAAAAAGGTTATATTTTTATTCGTTTGCTTGTTCACAATGTCAGTAATCGCTGTAGCAGATACAGACAAACCTATCCAGATTGGTCAGTTGCCGTTGAAGGCCCAGACATTCATTTCTACTTATTTTAAGAATGCAAAGGTAGCAATGGCAAAGCAGGAAACAGACCTGTTCTACAAGAGTTTTGATGTTATATTCACTTCAGGCGACAAGATTGAATTCGATAAATCGGGCGACTGGACAGAAGTAAAATGTATCAAGGATGGTGTACCGACACAGATTGTTCCAAAACAGATTCTGGATTATGTAAACACTAACTATCCTGATGACAAGATTTTGAAGATTGAGAGAAACTCAAGAGAACACGAAATCAAACTTTCAAGCAAATGGGAAATCAAGTTTGATAAACAGTTCAGAGTGATTGATATTGATGATTGATGACATATCGTATAAAAACAATAAAAGCGGAACTTTTATGGATTGTTCCGCTTTTATTGTTTATATAGTTAAATGTACTTATCTTTTAACTATTATCCGATTTCTTGCTATTAATATTCTTCTTGATGGAAAGTAATAGTACCATCTATAGACAATGTACCGTTTTCATTTTCTGACGGCAAACGCCTAACAGTGTCCCATACGGCATTTTTGAACTGAATAACAATCTTGCTTTCAGTTGCTTCTTTTAAAATGATTTCTCCATTTTTAAAGGTATATTCCGTATCATATATATCCATGCTACTTGCTTTCATAAATGTTTCTACTTCTGTGTATGATGCGATATTTTGGTTAACAAAATCAGACAAGTCCTCTTTATTAACTTTAAATCTGAATTCAGTGCCTGTAATATCATCCTTGTAATATATTGAAGAGTAAAAATCGAAATAATTTCTTTTTATATCGAATGAACTCGGAATATACAAATTTTCATCATTTAAGTTAACATAGCATGTTTCTCCGTTTACAATAACTTTTTCTCCATTGCTTTTATCTCCGTCTTTTGTTGCATCATCCTTTGAGCAGGCAGAAAGCATTAAACTTGTAATTGATACTAAAACGATAAATGTTAGATTAAAAAAATTTCTCATAGTCTTTTGTTTTAAATAAATTAATATTCTTGTTGATATGTTTCTCTTAATATTTAGAATTTGTAACCTATAGATATTGTAAGATTTTTGGTCTTCATTTTTGGGGTTAAATCAAGGGATGTACCATCTTCATATTCTCCGCTTTCATCTATTTCCATTTGATTATATAAATCAATAAATCCCCAGTCATAACCTATAGCTAAACTATATTTGTGTTTAAGTTCTACCCCAAACCTAAGACCAGCACCGACATCAAACCTCTTTAAACCGTCTTTGCCAAATGTATTATAGCTATATTCTGTCATAGACCAATCACCAAATCCATCACTGTCTAATTCTTCAGTCTTTGTCTTTCCGAACAGCCCAAAAGAGAAATATGGACCGACTTCTCCAAAAATGGAAAAATCATTGTTGATATTGTACCTATATCCCATATGAATAGGAATATCCAAAAAGTTAGCTTTGGTCTTTGCTCCACCTAAGTCGCCATAATCTTGTTTACAACCTTTCATGGAGAAAACAGCCCCAGCATTAACATATACCCCATTGGCAATAGAGGGTATTCCCAATTCAGCTTTTGCTCCAATATGAAAGCCAGGTTTTGAGCCTAATCCTCCAATGTTGGAAACATTAAGTCCAGCAAACCCTTCCCATTGAATAATGTTTTGCGCATTACCCCCAATAGTAAAGGCTGCCATTAAAACAAATAATAATTTCTTCATTGCTTTATTGTTGCATTATGGCTCTTAATGCAGTTTAATTTATAAATGAATAGGCATAAAAAAGAAAGTGTGAGCCTGTTAGTTTTAATCTACTGATAGGCTCTGGACTTGCCCGTATAACAGATTAAAAAAAAACAGCTCACACCTTTGGCTGTATATGTTGTTGGGTAACATATATAACAAACCAAAGGAAGTACGCCTATTATTCCAGTTATACGGTGAATTGTCCAGATTCATCAGTTGGAATGTACTAAACGCTTCCTAATTTATGTCTTGTTGCTTCTGCAACGGCACAAAGTTAGTAAAAGTTTGGTAATTGGTCATACTTTATGAGCTGTTATTTATTATTATAGGTTAAATTCTTTTATATACTATATTATTACCAACTTTGCATAATGAGTTCGTATTTATTTGTGGTTAACATGCTTATAGTGTTTTATCGTTGTAATGCAAACGTAAATAAAAGAAAATTAAAAAACAAAATCCTGAGATAAAATTTTTTCTTCCACTAAATTACAGGATTATTTCCATCAGAAAAAATATCAATATTAAAGACTGGTGTCAAAAACTGGTGTCAATTTAAATATATTAACATAAGTGTAAAAAATATGTGCCAGGTGGCTTGTAGCGTGCTTTTCAACTGTATATCAACAAAATAGCCCCAACTTTTTTCAAGTTGAGGCTACTCCAAATGCCTTACAGAAGGCTATAAATAGGGTTTTAATCATTCCCACTCTATTGTTGCAGGTGGTTTTGAAGAGATATCGTAGCAAACGCGGTTTACGCCTTTTACTTTGTTGATGATATCGTTTGAAACCTTTGCCATGAATTCGTATGGAAGGTGAGCCCAGTCGGCAGTCATGGCATCTGTACTTGTTACGGCACGCAATGCAACGGCACGTTCGTAAGTACGTTCGTCACCCATTACACCTACGCTCTGTACAGGTAACAGGATAACACCTGCCTGCCATACCTGATGGTACAATGATGTTTCGTTTCCTTCAGCATCCTTAGTCTTCCAGTCACGCAATCCCTGGATAAAGATATCGTCTGCATCCTGAAGGATACGCACTTTCTCGCGAGTGATGTCGCCAAGAATACGAACAGCCAGACCAGGACCCGGGAAAGGATGACGAGTGATAAGATGTTCAGGCATTCCAAGTTCTCTACCTACACGGCGAACTTCATCCTTGAACAACAGACGCAATGGTTCGCAAAGCTTCAGGTTCATCTTTTCAGGCAGACCACCTACGTTGTGGTGACTCTTGATTACAGTACCTGTAATAGAAAGAGATTCGATGCAGTCAGGATAGATAGTACCCTGAGCCAACCATTTTACATCCTTTATCTTGTGAGCTTCTTCGTCGAATACGTCGATGAAGCCTTTACCTATAATCTTACGTTTACGTTCAGGTTCTGTAACACCGGCCAGTTCGCTGAAGAACTTTTCGCTTGCATCAACGCCTATTACGTTAAGACCGAGACATTCGTAGTCATGAAGAACGTTCTTGAACTCGTTCTTACGCAACATACCGTGGTCAACGAAGATACAAGTAAGGTTCTTGCCGATAGCCTTGTTAAGAAGAACTGCTGCTACTGATGAGTCGACACCACCGCTCAAACCAAGAACTACCTTGTCATCGCCAAGCTGAGCCTTGAGTTCGGCTACTGTAGTTTCGATGAATGATGCTGCGCTCCAGTCCTGCTTACCGCCGCAGATATCAACTACGAAGTTTTTCAGAAGCAGAGTACCGTCTTCAGAGTGGAATACTTCCGGATGGAACTGAACTCCCCAAAGCTTTTCGTTCTTTGCCTGATAAGCAGCTACTGCTACCTTGTCGGTAGAAGCTATGATTTCGAAGTTTTCAGGTATTGCAGTGATTGTGTCGCCATGACTCATCCAAACCTGTGAATTCTCGCGGATTCCTTTGAGAAGAGGATTCTGATGGTCGAACTTAGTCAAGTGTGCACGTCCGTATTCGCGTGTGTTGGCCGGTTCTACCTTACCTCCGTTGGTGTATGACATGAACTGTGCGCCATAGCATATACCCAAGATAGGATATTTGCCACGGATGTCAGTAAGGTCTACCTTGAAAGCCTTTTCATCGTAAACTGAAAATGGGCTTCCTGAAAGGATTACACCAATAACAGACGGATCATTGTGTGGGAACTTGTTGTAGGGAACAATCTCGCAATACATGTTCAGTTCGCGGACACGGCGACCGATGAGCTGTGTAGTCTGTGAACCGAAGTCGAGAATAATAATCTTTTCCTGCATATAAGTTTATTGGTTAAAATAATAACTGCGCAAAGTTAATAAAAAGTAGGGATATTGTTTTTATAAAAGCGCAATAAAATGTATCTAAGCGTCGATAATCCCTGTTTTCGTCACACTTTACCTTCCAGCCAGGCATCAATCATCTGCCTTGCTATGCTCAGTTTCTTCGGAATTTCCGGCATATTGTCGCGCGAATAGAACTCTCCGGCACTGAGCTCTTCATCCTGAAGCTTGATGGTCCCGCTCTCGTAATCGGCAATGAAACCTATCATTATACCGCTCGGATAAGGCCACGGCTGACTGCCGAAGTATCTCAGATTCTTGATTTTGAGTTCGGTCTCTTCCATTACTTCGCGGCGTATGCATTCTTCAAGTGTTTCGCCGGCCTCAAGGAATCCTGCTACAAGTCCTTTGTACTGTCCGCGGAAGTTCTTGGCATGCACTAACAGCACCTGGTCTTCTTTCTTTATGAGAACTATAACGGCAGGCGAAATGCGAGGATAAAACTCCTGACGGCATTCCGGGCATCGTTTTGCGATAGGAGATACCTGTACTGTAGGAACACCGCACATAGGGCAGTAGCGGCTGTTCTTGTCCCAGTTCAATATCTGCGATGCTTTTCCGGCTCTGTAGTATTCTTCGAACGGAAGGACATCGTAGGAGGCTCTCAGGTCCTTCATCATCATCTCGCTGTCCTCGTTTCCTGGAACGGGTGAATATATGGCATATGTTTTTGCCGTGTGGCCGTAAATATCTCCGATGGTATGTACGGTACTGCCCACGGGAACTGCCACCGGTGGTTCTTCTCCATAAGGAATATGATATTTACCTTCGGAGTCTTTTACTATCAGAAGTTGTCCGGAGTTGAATACAAACCATCCGGATATTTCTTTTTCTTCCATATTTATATTATATTTAATAGGTGTTTAAATGCTATTTAATTAAATAGTGTTTAAACAGCTTTTAAAAGCCTTTGCAAAACTCTTTCAACAGTCACCGAGATTTACTTTCTCGAATTTATAACCCATTCTTTTCAGCTGTATGGCTGCTCCTGTTCTGTACATTACTCTGACGGCACGTGTGAATACATGAAATGCCACAGGACTTTGCGGCTCTATCTGTTCATGTCTGATAAGGGCTATCGCCTTTTGGGCACATTTCCTTATCATTTCTTCCAAATTCTTTGCTTCTTCGCTGTCGAGCGGAATACCTACAACATCCCTTATCAGATGCTCGTCCATGTCGTCGAATCCCTGTTCGCCGTAAAAGTCCTTATACTTGGCTTTGGAGATGGTGTTCCAGTCTATATCCCATCCGAAGGCTACGGCTATACCAAGATAAGCAGCCCATGCCACAGATACGGTAGGGTACTCCTGAACCTGTTCCACTGCATCGGCAATGTATTCCGGAGCAAGTACCTGCCAGTAGTCGTCTATGTCGTCTGTGGCAAGCAGTTTGCCGTCTAAGAATCTATAGTTAGTGCAAAGTCGCAATATCTCCTGCTGAAGCTTTTCTTCAAAATTGTCTAAATAGTCTTTTAATTCCATGATTTGAAAATTTTGTGCAATATTCGCAAAAACGGACAATATATGCAATTAAACAGTCATTTGTTTTTGATTTCTGCATACAAATTCTATGTGTCTTTTGAAAAAAATGTTTTTTGGAAAAGTATCTACAAGATTTATTTTTTTGGAAATAAATTACATTTATCTTACCAAGTTACAATAATATTTTTATAAATATACAAAGTATTTTTTTATTCATAATGTAACTTTGTAAAAAATATATTACAAAAGATTCAATAGGTTTATTACTATTTTTTTGTCATATGATGAAATTTATTAATCGACAGTTATGTAAATGATTAATGAATCTATGTTTATATGATATCAGTAACAATAGTTTTTTTGTATATCTATTGAAGTAAGTGATAGTTTTTATTTATATTTATAATCATTAGAAATATAATCACAAGAATAATATCGTTTGTTTTGATAATTTATTGTTTAATAAAAATGACAAATAATGTAAATATAACATATAACAGGCTTTCGCCTAATGATATACAACAGGCTTATCCGGATACATGTGCCATAAAAGCACAACAAATAATACTGGAATCCAAAGGTATATCAGTCAGTGAGAACGATTTGATTCAAGAGTCTATTGAAAATGATTGGTATCATCCCGGAAATGGGACAAAGGCGAGCGACGTTGGAAATCTGCTTGAAAACCATGGTCTTGAAGTCTCTAAATATAATAACGGCTCTATACAAGATATTGCCGATTGTTTGTCATCTGGTAAACAAATAATAATAGGGGTGGATTCAGGTGAATTGTGGAATCCGAATATACAGGAAGAAATAGAGGATTTTGCATTTGGTGGATTTGCAGATCATGCAGTCATAGTAGATGGTGTATCAATAAATTCATTAACGGGAGAACAGGAAATATCTATAACAGATCCTGGAAATGGTGATTTGTCCCGTAATTATGCTTCTGATGTTTTTCTGGATGCATGGAATGATTCAGATAATTTTATGGTAGTAATAGATTAATGTTTTAACATATGAAATGTCCGCATTGCGGTCAGGAGCATCCTGACGATTTTAAATTTTGTCCTATATCTGAACAATCTCTTGCGCCACAGACAAAAGTTTGTGGAAATCCAGCATGCAAATATTCAAATGTCCCCATTGAAGCTAAATTTTGTCCAAGATGTAGATTTGATTTTTCTCAGGAATCCTTTCAGGAAGATAATGTAAATAATAAAAATCAGGAAGATGATAAATCCTATTTGATTGTTACAGTATCAGATGATGAGGATTGCACGATTACATGTTTGGATAAAGATAAAACAGAAGTTCATTTAAGAGAAGGACGAAATATTATTGATATAAATTCTTATCCAGGCTTGAGATATGGTTGGAAAGTAAGCCGTGGTTGGGATATCCAAACATTCGATTTGAGCCATTTTGACTCTTCTCATATTACTGATATGAGTGGAATGTTTAAAGATTGTTGCTCATTAGAGCATATAAACTTAAGTAAATTCGATACTTCACAAGTAACACTTATGACTTCTATGTTTGATGGATGTGGGTCTTTACAATATCTTGATTTGGGTAATTTAAATACAGAAAAAGTAACTTCCATGGGATTTATGTTTAGAGGTTGTGAGAAGTTAAAGGAGATTGATTTAAGTAATCTCAATACTTCATCTCTTGAAACTATGGCACACATGTTTGATGGATGTAGATCTTTACAATATTTTGATTTAAGTAGTTTTGATACATCTCAAGTATATAATATGAATTTTATGTTCAGAAAATGTAGCTCCTTGAAAAGACTTAATTTAGGTCATATTGATACTGAAGATATAGCTTTAAATGGTATATTCGATGGATGCTATTCTTTAAAGGAAGTCATTTTACAAGATTGTGAAGAAGATACAATTTATGATATTTCAAAATCTCTTAAAAAATCGAATATTAATGCGAAAATAATAACCGATTGATAAACATAAAAATTAAATAATTTATGAAATGTCCATATTGCGGTCAGGAACATCCTGACGATTTTATGTTTTGTCCTATATCTGGACAACCTCTTAAATCACAGACAAAAGTTTGTGGAAATCCAGCATGCAAATATTCAAATGTTCCCATTGAAGCTAAATTTTGCCCAAGATGCGGAACCCCGTTCCCAGCCAAAAAACAATGCACCGTTAATAGGCAGCATAATGCACATCAAAGTCAAATTGTGATTGTCTGTTCAAAAGCCGGTTCTTACATTCAAATAGGGCAATGGCTGGATGATAAGGTAGGACGTGAGAAGCGGATAAGTCTTAAGAAAGGAGAAAATACTATCAGTGTAGAGGATTATTCAGAACTCAGGTATGGATTTTCTTTTAATAAGGATACGGATAAACCGGAGTATATAGAATGTATTATTTTGGATAAATTTGACACATCGGATGTAACTAATATGCGTTGTATGTTTTCTGGTTGCAGTTCCTTGGAAGCCTTGGACTTGAGTAACTTTGATACGTCCAATGTAACTGATATGGGCGCTATGTTTTGGTATTGCAGTTCTTTGAAAACCTTGGACTTGAGTTGCTTTAACACATCCAATGTAACTAATATGTGTTTTATGTTTTCTTATTGCGATTCTTTGAAAACCTTGGACTTGAGTCGCTTTGACACGTCCAATGTAACTAATATGTGTCTTATGTTTTCTTATTGCAGTTCTTTGAAATTCTTGGACTTAAGTCGCTTTAACACATCCAATGTAACTGATATGAGCGCTATGTTTTGGTATTGCAGTTCTTTGAAAGCCCTGGACTTGAGTAACTTTGACACGTCCAATGTAACTAGTATGCGTTTAATGTTTTCTGAATGCAGATCCTTGGAAGCCTTAGACTTGAGTCGCTTTGACACCTCCAATGTAATTGATATGAGTGAAATGTTTTGGAATTGCAGTAAAGAAATTCAAAAAGAATACCAATATTTACATATTTAGATAAAGATAGAACAGAAATACATTTAGAAGAAGGACGAAATATTATTGATACAAATTGTTATCCAGACTTGAGATATGGTTGGAAGGTAAGTAATGGTTGAAATATCTAAACATTCGATTTGAACTATTTTGACTCCTCCCATATTACTGCCATGAATTATATGTTTTATGATTGTAGAACTTTGGAATCATTGGACTTGAGTATTTTTGATACATCGAATGTCATTGATATGAGAGGATGTTTAAAGAGTGTTGTTCTTTGGAATCTTTGGATCTTAGTTGTTTTGAAACCTCAAATGTGACTAATATGAATAAGATGTTTGCTGGATGCGATTCTTTGAAGAAAGTCATTATGCGAGGCTGTAATAAAAATACAATAGATGATATTATAAAAGCTCTTGAAGAAACAGATGTTAACGCCAAAATAATAACTGATTGATAAACATTAAAATGAAATAATTTATGAAATGCCCATATTGCGGTCAGGAACATCCTGACGATTTTAAATTTTGTCCTATATCTGGACAATCTCTTGCACCACAGGCAAAAGTTTGTGGAAATCCAGCATGCAAATATTCAAATGTTCCCATTGAAGCTAAATTTTGTCCGAGATGTGGGACACCGTTTTCTTTAAGAGAAGAAAATCTTTTTAATAAACAGCGTGATATAAGTTTAAGTCAGATAGTAATCTTTTGCTCAAGGGATTGTTCAATTCAGATAGGTCAAGGACATTGGACTGAAAATAATGATTTCTTACGTGAAAAGCAATTAAAGCTCAAGAAGGGAGAAAATATAATTTGCGTAAACGAGTACCCTGAGCTTCAGTATGGTTTTTCTTTTAATTATTTGGACAAACCACATTATGTTAAAGATATAATTTTAGACAACTTTGATACTTCTAAAGTTACCAGAATGGCGAACATGTTTAGAGGGTGTGGCTCCTTAGATTCATTGAATCTAAGTGTTTTCGACACATCTCATGTCACTGATATGTGTGGAATGTTTTGCGGTTGTAGCTCTTTGGTGTCTTTGAATTTGAGTAGTTTTGATACATCCAAAGTTACAGATATGGGCAATATGTTTCGGGGATGTGGCTCTTTGGAAGAACTTGATCTTAGCTATTTTGATACATCACTGGTATCTAACATGGCTCAGATGTTTTATGTTTGTGAATCTTTAAAAAAACTAAATGCTAATGATTGGGATTTATCAAATGTAAAAGATATGAGTAATATGTTTTTGGGCTGTTTGTCCTTAAGTACAATTGATTCAAATACTTGGGATTTATCTAATGTTGAAAAAACATCTAATATGTTTCATAATTGTCCAAAACTTTTTAATGATAATAAAATTTTAATTACATGCATGGACGATGGAGCTGTAATTCATAGCTACAAATATCATGAAAAGATAAAATTAAACAAAGGAGATAATACTATTTTTATAAAAGATTTACCTACACTATGTTATGGCTTTAATATAGATGGTTATGAATATATATCTAGAATAGATTTTAGTGATTTTGATTCCTCACATCTAATAGATATGAGTTTTATGTTCGCTATATGCCGTTCCCTAAAATCATTAGACCTTAGTAATTTTAATACTTCTAAAGTTACTAATATTTATGGTATGTTTCAACTTTGCGAGTCTTTAGAATGGTTAGATCTTAGTGGATTCGATTTATGTAGCCTTAAAAAACTTAATAATGAAGACGGACCTCTTTCTGTTTTTGAAGATTGTCATCTTTAAAGAAAATTATTATGAAAGGTTGTAGTGAGGAGACTATAGATAAAATTACTGAGGCTCTTGAAACGGATAATATTGACGCAGAGATAATAACTGACTGATAAACATTAAAATGAAATAATTTATGAAATGCCCATATTGCGGTCAGGAACATCCTGACGATTCCAAATTTTGTTCTGAAACAGGGAAACCTTTACAATCACAAACAAAGAAATGTGAGAAGTGCGGATATGAAAATGTTCCTGTTGAGGCTAAGTTTTGTCCAAGATGCGGCAATCCTTTTTCAGCATCAACAAAATCTGCAAATAATATCAGTAATTTAGTAATAATGCTAG
This sequence comes from uncultured Bacteroides sp., assembly GCA_900544075.1. Taxonomy (GTDB): domain Bacteria; phylum Bacteroidota; class Bacteroidia; order Bacteroidales; family Bacteroidaceae; genus Phocaeicola. Next base: position 47,702 of record UQTJ01000009.1, on the reverse strand, counting down.
AAACTGGTGGTTTTGATGAGTTTAAATTTATTGACAAAAACTGCAATTTGTTATATGATAAACCTTTTAAATGGGAAGAACATAGATGCATCAGAGAAAATTTCGATAAAAGAACTGCAATTTCTGATCCTATAATTACCGATAATTCTAAAGCATACTATATTTCTAATACTGGTAAGTTAATTGAAATATGTACTTATAATAATCAATGTAAAATAAAAGAATCTATTTATGGACAATACATTCTGGTTGTTCAAAGCAGGTCCGCTATTTTATATAAAAAGGACTCTCAAATTGGACTAATTTTAATCTCACAATTCAGGTTAAAATATGAAGTATATAGCTTTGATATAGTTGGAGATTATATTTCATTATTTTATAATGATGGATTTACAAGTATTAATATTAAAACAGGGGATAAATTGGATATTCCTGGTTATAAATATTCTATGTTGCTTGCAATTTCTGGTAATGAAACTATCACCTTGGCATCAAATGACAGTGAACAACCAGACAGCTATGTCGTTTTAGGAAAAGATGAAAACATAATCCATTCTTTTCCAAAAGGTGGATATCTCCCAAATGGAAATTCTGACAATCCTAATATTATAATAAGGCATATAAATACAATGGGGTTAATGGGGTTAGTATCATTTTACGGTGAAGAAGTCATTCCTCCATATTTTTATAATATAACTAATCAGGATGAAAATCATTTGCTTCTTCATATTGGAGATCCTTATCGAAAGTGGAAAAATAGAATTTTAGAGTATGATTTAAGCGATAGAAGTTTCATAAGTAATTGTTATTTAGATGATAAACAGAAAATAAGATGTCGTAGAGAAAAGCTGCCAAGATCTTTTGACGAATTAGATGAATTTCTCAAAGCATACAGATTCGGTTTTGGTAATTCATCTGATCTTATGATAGAAGATGAAGAAGCGATTATCAGACGGACAGATAAAAAAGTAATTTATCATATGGATGAAAACGAATATCCAATCGGAGCATCTGATAGTCTAAAAAGATTTGGTATGTATGATAGAGAATATATCACCATATATGATAATGAAGGTAAGGTTCTTTATGAACATCACGCATCTGAAGGAATTGATAATCCTCGTCTATATGACAATGGTATTGTTCTGTTTTTTGACTGTGAAATGAAAGAATTATGTATTATTGATGAAGAACTTAAACTAACAATCGTTCAAACAGACAATAATTATGCAGGCGAACATGATGTAATTTCCACAAATTGTATTGCTGTGAGCTTTTGGGTGGGACAAAAACAAGTCTATAAATTATATAACATCAAAGGTGAGTTGATATTACCAAAAGAAATGAATGTGATTTCGTGGAAAAAATTAAATGAACGGTTTGTTATTTTGGATATAGCAAATAGTGAAACAGAAAAAGCTCTTTGCTACAATGAAAAAAGAGGAGTATTGCTAAATTTGCAGGACAACAAATTTGAACAAATTCCTATTCCTTATGTAAATGCATATATTTTAAAATAAAGAAATACACAATGAACCAGAACGAATTAAATCAAAAAATTACAAGCCTTCAAACAGGTTTGAGTAATGCAATGAAGAAAATAGAAAATCTGGCTAATGAAGAAAAACAGATTCCAAAAACAGATATGGATTTTGACATTGCAAAAGAAATATTGAATGATAAAGAGTATAATGTGGTAGTTTGTGGTGAAGTGAAAAAAGGAAAAAGTTCACTTATCAATGCCATAATTGGACAGAATTTACTTCCCGTAGATAGCGATATTGCCACATCGCAAGTGTTCCGTATAAGCAATAGTCAGACGGAATCATACAAACTTGTTTTTACAGATAAAACAGAAAAGGTTATTTCACGAGAGGAATTATCCAAATATGGTTCACAAGTTGATGCCAACATCAACGGAACGCAGGAGTTGGGTGGAAAGTCTATTTCATATATTCAGGTTTCTTTGCCTGTTGGTTTTCTGCCTGAAGGGGTAAATATTGTGGATACCCCGGGATTAGGCTCTTTGTATAAAAGTCATGAGAAGATAACCCAAAATTATATCAGTAAAGCTGCTGCTGTGGTCTTTGTTTTAGACTATGCCAATCCGATAGTTGAACAAGAACTGATTTTTATCAACAGGATTCTTGATATTACTCCGTATATATTATTTGTAATAACAAAGACAGACCGATATGAGGAAGAAGTGCGAAACAAAATTATTACACGCAACGAGGAGATTCTGAGAGAAATCTATTCAAAGAGAAATCTGAAAGCACCTCGTATATATCCAATTTCTTCTACTAATTTGATGAAAGCCAGAACTGCAGGAAACAAAATTCTGGGAATGGCATCATACCACCAAAGCGGTTATAATGATGTGGAAAATCTGCTTATGCGTACCATATATCGTGCGGTAGGACTCTTGCGTACAGATAATGCCTTGTCCGTTTCTGTCAATTATGTAAATAAAGTCAATAAACTAGTGTCCGATATGCTTCAATCTTGTATGGATGACCAGAAAAATATTCAACAGAGACTGGAAGAAGGAAAAAAGCGTTTGCAAGAGAACTTTAAGGAAGACAGCGGGGAGATTGGACGAAAACGAAATGAAATTGTACGTGAGGTAAGTGCTATCTGTAATTCCGCTTCAAATCGCGTTAACCAGATATTTTCTCAAACAGGCGAAGTCTGGAATATTGCCTTATCGAGCATTGACAATATAAGTTCTTCTGATGATGCCACAAAATTATGTAGCTCATTGCCTCAGGCTATATCCAATGATGTTGCCGCTCAATGGGATTGCATTTCCGAGGATCTCCAGACACAGGTGTATGCTTGCCTGAGTGAAATAAATGTAACTATGGATCATGTTTATTGTGAGGGTTTCAATGGTTCTTATTCTTTGAATGCACCTCAAATGACAAAAAGTGAAAAAGTAAATGTCTTTACAAGAGGATTTATGGGACTGAGTATGGGTAGTGCAATTGGTGGATTTCTTGGTTCATTTTTTGGTCCTATAGGTACAGCTGTCGGAGCTGGTTTGGGGGCTGCATTAGGAGGAACTGCAACAGGAAAAACGGCAAATATAGATTTTATCAAGTCTTCCGTGAAAAAGGAAATATCAAATATGATTACGAAAATGAGGTCCGATCTTCTTGATGTTCCTGGAGGTAGTCGCTTCTCTAAAGTCGGAAACTTTGCCAATAATCTTTTGAATTCAGCAACTTCAGCCATTGATGATATGATTGACAGTAGAAAAAGACAAATTCAGGAGGAACTTGACGAACTTACCCGACGTTGTCAGATGGATATGCAAACGAAACAACAAGAAAAGAATAAATGGTTGGAAGTTCAAGGAAAATGGAATAAAGAAACTGAACATTTGCGTGAGCTTATAACTATCCGCAAAGAAATTGTACAGATATTAAACGATTAGAATTATGGCCAAAATAGGAATAGATTTCGGAACGACTGTTTCCAAAGTTGCTTATGTTGATGATAAAGGAGAGGCACGTGCCATAGCAATAGATGGAAGTGTGAAGATACCTACCGTTGTATATTACAGAGAGGGGCAGAATGAGCCGATGGCTGTCGGTCAGCGGGCATATAACCAATATCAGATAGCACGGCAATTTCCGCAAAACTGCTTGTGGATTGCCAAAGATTTGAAGCGAAATTTAAGCAGACACGGACGGCCAACTCCCAATCCTGATATAACTTATGTAAAGGCAATTTGCGATTTCTTCAAATACATAAAAAGAAATGTAGAACTTCGTGTCTTTAATCAGGAAGAAGTGACAGATGTTTGTATTACATATCCTGTTGTATTTGATCATACCAAAAAAGAACTTCTTACGCAAGCGGCTGCCATGGCAGGCTTTAAAAAGGTGGTTATGCTGAAAGAACCTCTGGCTGCTGCAATGGGTTATGTAAACTATATTCAAAAAAGAAAAGACTCTTTTTTTAAGGAAGAGGAAGGTAATATTCTTATATTTGACTTTGGCGGTGGAACATTAGATTTATCATTTGTAGAAGAAAGATATAGTGGTTTCCTTTGTTCCATACAGCCCTGTGGTGATGATAATTGTGGTGGAGAGAATATTGACCGGCAAATCTATCAGGAATGGGATAAACTTTGTCTGTCAGAAAGAGGACATCATATTTGTAATGACGAGACTGCTATCGACATTACTTTTCTGAAAACAGACTGTAAAGATAATAAAGAACTATTGTCAGATCATTTTCGTGATGATATCAACATTCCGTTAAGACTGGATGTAATGGCTGGAAATGAGTTCTTGGGAATGGAGGTTACAAGAGATAAATGGGAAGCATTGATTAATCCTACTATGGAGAAGGCTTCAAATTTACTGCGTCAGATGAAACAGCGTATTATCGATAATAAGGTAAATGTCAATAAAGTAGTCCTTATTGGTGGGTCAAGTAACATTTCCAGGGTAAAGACATTGATTGAAAATGAATTCATGATAACACCAGAGTTTATAGAGACACAAGATGTTGCTGTTGCCAATGGAGCAGCTTTGTTTGTTGAGTATGGAGTAATGCCAATAAAATGCTATTGTGAGAGAGATGGTCGTGAATTAAATAGTACTATCAAGTTTTGTCCTGACTGCGGCACTCCAAATCATTTTTATGATATACGATGCGAAGAAATGTATGAGTAATATTAAGCTAATAAAATCATGGATATTATTGAAACAACTAGACGAATTCTGACAAAAGTCAAGGATTATATTTTGAATAGTCCTTGGCGTTCAGAATACGAGGCTGAAATTGAACGGGTATTGTTGAATATTGACCAGCCTTGCGAACTGGCGGTAGTGGGGCAGGTGAAGGCCGGGAAAAGTTCTTTTATCAATGCCTTGCTTGGAGAAGATCTTGCGGTGGTAGATGTTACAGAAGCGACTGCAACAATCAACTATTTCAGGTATGGAGTGGTTAAAGATCCCGATAAACCGATAAAGGTAGTATGGAATGATGGCCGTGAAGAATGGCAAACGCGACAGTTCCTTGATTCTCTTCAGGGAAACACACAAGATGTGTTGGAGCGTGCAGCAAACATTGACCATTTGGAATATTTTCTTCCGAATGAGTTGCTGGAACACATAACTATTGTTGATACACCGGGAACAAATTCTGTGGTGAAAGAACACAGTGATAGACTTTCAGACTATCTTTCCCAGCAGAATATACAGAAATCCAACAATATAAAGCAACGTGCCGATGCTGTTATTGTTCTTGTCGGGCATGTTCAAAAAATGGGGGATGAAGATGTGGTAAATAAGTTTACTGATGCGACCAACCCTTTTAATTTTATAGGAATCATGTCCAAAATAGACGATGAATGGGAAGGGAAAGAAGGGGTTACATTGGAGGAAGAATGCAATCAATGGAAAAGGAGATGCACAACCTATTCGGAAAGGCTCAATGACCGACTTCATTCCATACATCCGGTATCTGTACTATTGCATCAAAAAGTAGAAGAACTTTTGCAGAATGGCCGGTTAATGGAAATACAATCTGCAATCAGACAGATAAAAGATAAGGATTACTGTGATTCCCTGCTTATAAGTTCTGTTGCATTCGAGAAGAAAATAGAACCGGATGAATTGGAGTCATATTATGAGTGTATAGGGCTGTCTTTAGATGTACGTAAACGACTGAGAGAAGGAATACCTTTTACCGTGTTTAAGGTAATTGCTTATGAATTGTATCATCATAGCATTACGGATGCTGTCGCACATCTTAAGAAATATGCAGGAATGGATGCGCTGAATCAGATTCTGCAACAGCAGTTTTTCAATCGCTCAAGGATTATGCGTTGCTACTCCTCTTTACAAAAAGTACACTCTATTATTGCAAGTATTCTGGAAATAAAGATTCCTCTATTGAGAAAAAACGCGCCATATAAAGAAAGGATACTACAAGAGATAGACAACTTGACATTTGATTTCTATAGAAATAAGTTGGACGGAACAGAGTTTAAGTCGCTGTTGCATCATTTCGTGAAGAATAGTATATGGACAGAACAAGAGTATAAATCACAGATTAGTAGGGTGGAAACTTTGATTCTGGATATTGAAAACGGTATTGCACAACTTACTGAATCAAATGAGAAGTCGGAGGGACTTCTGCTCTTGCAACAGAATCGGGACTTGTTTAAAGAAGATGAAATCAAACAACTTGAGACCATATTCGGCAGGAACAAAACGGATATTGGTATCTTGACTCGTGATGATATATGCCAGCAAAAAATTGCATGGGCTATGAAACGTGAATTTTGCAGTACAGACAGTAAAGGACTGGTTAGAAAAAAGATTATCGAACTGGCTTTAGATTTTTATGATCGTTTAATTGATAAGATATAGGCTTATGAACATAATAAAAAATTTTTTCAATACGGTATATAACGCATTGAGTAGTAGTAAAAAGAATGAGTTGCTAAATAACGATGGACAATATGATGATATGGAATCATTAACGGTTCCTGATATAAAAGATACAGATTGTGGAGAACTTGAGGAAACTAAGGACGACATGATTATGCCGACTGAGCAATCAGAGATGCTTCCTCCTTTGAAAATAGATGAGGAAAGCAGTCAGGAAACTTGCGAAAAGGAAGATTCTTCTCAAGAACAACACACAACCGTATTTCACAATCACACAGATGATTTGAACATCGATGCCGATTCTTTGCTTCAGAATATATGCAATGCCATTGATTATTTTGATGACAAAGAAAAAGCTTTGTCTGCTCAACCCGGAGATAAAGTATGGGAGTTTGTAAGGACTAAACTTATAGAAAAACTTAAATTATCTGGAGTGTCTGTCATTAAGGACGAAGAAACTCTGGATTGGTTAAGGCATAAACCTATAGAGGTGATAGAAATGCCAGAGGAAGGATGCTCTATAGAAAAAACAATATATCCTGGCATTTGTTTGGGAGAAAAAGTATATCTTAGAGCTGTTGTTAAACTAAAACAGAAATGATTATGTTTATGGATAATTTTGATTTTAATGATATGGGGGATATGGATGTTCCTGATTCATTCGATTATGATACAAATATTGAAGGTGCTTCTCTGCTGGAGTTTGATGCTGATAATATCTCAGGATCAGATGATTTTTTCGAAGTAGATAATAACGACGAATCTTTTTTGTTATCAGATTTTGAAAAGGGAACTGATTTACAGTTGGATTTATCTAATGATGCTGAGAATACACTCATAGACAGTCCTGCTCCGTTAGAGTTTGAACCGGAACATAATAGCCCGTCTTTTATGGGTAGAGATACATTGCCATCGGATGCCAATTCAGACGGATACATACCGGATGGCAAAGTTACCTTGACATCGACTGTTGGGGATGTGCCTGAAACTTTCAAAATGTATGCAAAGGATGGTCATAGTTATGCTCTCCATAATGGCCATTACTATAGAATTGATGGTTCTGGGACAGTTACAATTAATGGAATTAAGTACGATAAAATATAATAAATTATGAGATGTCCGCATTGTGGTCAGGTACATCCTGACGATTTTCTATTATGTCCATATACAGGGAAATCACTTAAAACACAGACAAAAGTTTGTGGGAATTCCAATTGTCAATATCCTAATGTACCTATAGAGGCTAAATTTTGTCCGAGATGCGGTTGGAAATTTCCGATGCAAAATGAGGATAATAATGGATTTTATGTATCAAGTCAGGAAGATTCTACAAAATTATCTCTTAATGATTTCTTCCCTGTAGATGGTGTAACATTAGGCAAAACAACTTTCTCAGACGCAAAATCTTTAGGCCTAGAGCCAGAATGGCACGGCTCTAAAGCTGTAGCATATGGTAAGAATTGCATGTTCAAGATGACAAAAAGGACTAGAAAGGCGTTCAACGTATACATGTTAATATTGGAAAGTAATCTCGATAAACTTAATATTTGGGATAATTTAGGTTTTTCTGATGATTTGTCAATTGATGATTGCAAGGAACTTTTAATTTCTTATGGATTTTCAGTTGAAATAATAAATCCAGGACACAATGGGCATATAACTTTAAAAGCTATATCCCATGATAAAACACTCTTATTTCTATTTACATATTCTTCAGGTCTTCACGGAATGAATTTGTTCGATGTACATGTTAGCTGTGATATAGATTATTGGTATGACAACGAATAAAATAGGCAAGAATATGGCGAAGAAAATATTTAATTAAGCTAATCTCGCTGTAGCTTAAATGTTGAGTTGAAATTATTTAGGCTTTTTAGTTTGTGATAATAATTTTATATGCAAATTTAAATAAAATTATATGCAATGGAAAATATGAGTGACAAACAAGTAAATGACGAAACAAAAAAGACTATTGATGAAGAAGTGCAAAGGTCTTATCATAATGTCATTCGTCAGATGATAAAAGACGAAAATGAAATTAGAAATCAACGTACCAACTGGTTTCTTGTAATTCAAGGCTTTTTGATTGCTGGATTTTGCGAATTATATGCTAATAAATGCCTTAAAGAAATATTCATCTTGTTGATTATGATTTCCATTATAGGTTTTATTACATCGTGTTCTTTTTTATATGCAGCATGGAGAAGTGAAAAAGCTATTAAAATGCTCCTTGCTGTTTGGGATATCTTTATAGGAGAAGCCGATAAAAGATACAAAGATTATCCTCCGGTTATAGCATTGACTTCTGGTATTATAAATAAATACAAAGATGATAAGAATAAGAAATTTACTGATAATGACAAACGTGAGTTAGAAATATATTACCTTATGTACTATAAAAAAACAAATATAAAGCGAAAATGGGATTCTTTTTTAAATAAATTGGATTTTTTATTACCATTTATGAGTATACCTGTAGTTTTTATTATAGCTTGGATTGCTGTAATTTTTATTGTATTATTGTATTAAAAGATTTACCATGCAAATAAATAGAATCGAACCTTCTTATTGGTTTAACAATTTAAATGAAAACAATCTTCAATTATTGATATATGGATATGATTTGAATTGCGCAAATGTACAAACGACAATTCCTCATAATTCGCTTTCAATAATAGCAGGATTAAAAGGCAAATATTTGTTTTTAGATCTTTCACTTAAAAATAATATCAATGCGGGATTATATGACATAACTATTATTTCAAAAAATGAAAAAATAAGCATACCTTATGAAATCAAAAACAAGAGAAGTTGGAATAAACAATGTAAAGCTACTATTTCCAATGAAGATGTCGTGTATTTGTTGATGCCAGACAGATTCGCAAAAGAAGAGCTGTCTGAACAAAATTTGCAAAATGGAAATAATCCGAACAAAAGGCATGGAGGGAGTATTCGTGGAATAATAAGTAATCTATCGTATCTTTATGATTTAGGAGTGACTGCATTGTGGTTGACTCCGGTATTCAAAAATAGTGAATATCACGGTTATTCAATCACAGATTTTTATGAGATAGAACCATGTTTGGGCTTTTTAGAGGATTATCAAAGTCTTGTTAAACAAGCGCATGAACATGGTATAAAAATAATAATGGATATTGTTTTTAATCATTGTAGTATTAAGCATCCATGGTTGGAAAATCCACCTTTGGACAATTGGTTTAATGGACAAGAGGGACAAGTAATACAGAAAACAAATTATAAAGTTACTACTATTTTTGATCCATACGCTTCTCAGACTGATAGAGATTATACTGTCAAGGGATGGTTTACGGAAGAAATGCCTGATTTGAATATAGAAAATGATTTTGTTTTCAAATATTTGACTCAGATGACAATTTGGTGGATAGAAACGACCGGTATTGATGCGATAAGAATGGATACCTATCTGTATTCAGACTTTGAAAAAATGATTGAATGGCAGAATATTATCACTAAGGAATACCCGGGATTTTCTGTAATAGCGGAAACATGGGTTCCAGAAGCGGCTTATACAGCAAAGATACAAAATGAAGCTTATAAAAGACTTAATAATGATACGTCTTTAATCGTGATGGATTTTGCATTTCAGAAAAGAATAGAGTCTTGTTTTGATCGGGTAAAATGTTATGATAAAGAAGGACAGATATATAATCATTTTGTATATGATTATCTTTATAATTCTCCCAAAGAGACTTTGGCCTTTTTAGATAATCACGATTTGCCACGTTGGTATTCGCAAATCAAAAATAAAGCCAAGTTAAAACAGGCTTTAGCTATACTATTGACTGTACCAAGGATTCCGCAAATTTACTATGGAACCGAGTTCCTATTTAGTAGTGATGGAAATGGATATGGTGACGGGAATTATAGAATAGATGCTTTTGAAGCATTATTGTCTCCTGAAAAGTTTGTGAGATATGAAATAGCTCGATATCTGAAGATTATTCTCAATTGGAGGAAAAAATCAAAGTCTATATCTAATGGAACTATGAAGCATTTCATTCCACAAGATGGTATTTACGTTTATTTTCGATCTTATAAAGATGAAAAAGTAATGATTCTTGCAAATTGTACTTCCAAAACTTCAACAATTGATTTATCCTTGTATAAGGAAGAAATAAAAGATTATAATTACGGAACAGATGTAATATCTAGTAAACAAATATATTTGACAAACTCCACATTGACAATGAAGAAAAATGCAATATTCATTTTAGAACTTCAAAAGTGATGTTTGTCAGACCCAATTAATGAATATAAGTCCAATAGTTACTCTGGTTAAACTATTGGACTTATATCAGATTTAAAGTAAATCATCAAATATTAATGGCGAACTATCCAGATCAGAAGAGTTGTCAGGATTTATATCATCACTGGTAGTATCAATGCTGTCATTTATATCTAAAGATACATCGTTAGTGTCGGAATAGAAAGAATCGTCTGCACACGTTGAAACATCAGGTGTATCATCAATATGGAACATGTTAAAGTCTACTGAATTATCCGTTAGATTCGGCAAATCAAATTCCAGATTTGCTATTTCATCTGGAATTTGTACATCATCAGGAATATTTTCAAGTGTAGTGTCAATCATATTGGATGTATCCAGTATAGCCTTTAAGCCTTCATCATGTTCAATATTGGATGAAATGTTTTGCATTTCATTTTGAGGTAAATTCCCATCCAAAAAGGCTGCAAATTTTTCAATGCTAATTGAAGGGTTAAAATGTTTATCCATTTTTTACCTCCTTTCTCCATACTCGAATGTATTCTGCTTTCGCCAATTTATGTTTATTATAGTAATTTTCCATACTCATTCCAAGTATTTCTGCTGTTTCTTCATTTGATTTCTCCTCCAAATAACGTATGCGTATCAGATTTCTATATCTGGTATTTGACATTAAACTTAAAATTTTCTCAACATCCATCCTGTCAATGGAATGGAAATCTATATTACAAGAGCCTGTTATGGCTAGAAAACTTTCATGATTTATAGATTCTGAGTTACCTTTGTATAAAGGCTCTATTAATGATGGTTTTTTATTATATTTTGCATAACAATAATATAAACATGCAGATTTTAACCATGATGCCAATGTACTTTCTCCTTTAAAATTCTCCATTTGACATCTTCCTGTACGTTTACTTGGTGAAAGAACTAAAATATATATTTCATCAATAAACTCCTTACAAGTAACACAGTCTGTATAATAGTTATCGTAAATTGATTTAAAAAGAGGATAGCACTGGATATAAAAAAACTTTTTCGTGATAAGATTATCACGATTAATCAAAGCTTTGGCAATTTGAATGTCTTCTGTAAAAATTTTCACTTTTATCTTGACTTATTAATTTACTTATATAATATTAAGTTTTACTGAAATGATAATGAGTTTTCATTCACAAAACATTCTTCAAGTAAAAATATAAAATCTCATTGCAAATGTAATAATTTATTCCTTTATTATACTATCATTAATAAAAAAGATGTAACAGCAGTATAGATTTTATTATAGAAACTATGATAAGAAAAAGTCTGATAAATAATTCCATAGAATTATTTTGTAAACGATTTTATATAGTCTGGATAAAAAATAGCAATAGCTGATAGTTTTTTATATAATATAAACTCTATATGTAATAAAATCGAGTATGTGTTTTATCATATTAAAAGCTGATTTCAGACTTGCATGTAAAACATTTACTGATTTATGATGTGTTTAGTTTATGACATATTTTGACAAGAAAGTATATGATATTAATTAAAGAAAGAACATGAAAAAATCTTTGATTCTATTTTGGAATGGACTCACCGGGATTCTTTCCGATATTGCCGAGTGGTTTACAGTAATATTGGGAATGAAGGATGAGTCAAAGTACGGCAGATTTCTTCGTCGTGTGGTGGGTAGTTGTTTTACTTTGGTGGTGCTAATTCTAACTTCCGCTGCTGTAGTAGGTACTTATGAAGGAATAGCAGGCTCATTCAGTGATGATGATTCTGACGAGTTCTATGACATACAATATTTATCCAAAGATATCACATATTATGTTCATGATTATGGAGAAGACGGTTATGTGGAGAATGCTGAAGGAAAGAAAACTGTATCAGGTATAAAGTGGATTTCTAAACCTTTGGGATTTGATTCTTTAGTATGTTATAGTAATGGAAGAAAATGTGGATATTTCAATATGTATTCCGGGAAAACGGTAATTGCACCTAAATACAATCATGCCTGGATTTTTTCAGAAGGACTGGCCTCTGTAGATGATGATGGATGGATAAAGTTTATTAATGGTAAAGGTGAAGTTGTTATTGATCTGCAAGTACCATATATGCCCGGTTCTGATGGATATGTTTTTCATAATGAGCATTGTGTCGTTAATAAAGACCGCTGTGACCGGTTCGGGTTAATAGATAAACATGGTAACTGGGCTTTAGAACCTGAATATATATCCATTACACCATGTGATACCTTCTGGATTGTTGATAATGGAAAGGAACAAAGTGTGATTACGGATAATATGCAAACGGTAATACCTTTCATGCCAAGCCAGATAGATTTTTCTGATAATACCATAGTGGTTACGATGGATAATCACACAATAAAAACATTTACATTGCAAGGTGAGCTTATAGATGATTTCTGTATCAGAGATATAGAGAGAATGACTTACAGTATGGTGAAGCTTGATTCTAATGGAATAATGAATGGAGATAACACAATACAAGTTGTTGCGAAATGTAAACGATATGAGGCTGAATATGGTTGGTATGGTTTGATGACATCGGAAGGTCATATTCTGACTCCTCCGTCATATTCGGATATTATAGCTGTTGAACATGACTTATATCTTTGTAAAAACAGTGATGGTTGTGGTATCTTATTGGATGGAAAAGGAAATAAAGTAAATTAATAATTAAAGGAAGCAGGCAATATGAGAAAATTACTTTGTTTGATAACATTTGTTTTTATGACAGTGGGTTTTGTGTTTGCGCAAGCTGATTATTACATCAAAAAAGCGAGAAGTTATCAGCGTGAGGCCGAATATTATCAAAAGAAGGCTGAAGGTTATCGTCGTGAGGCTGTTTATTACCTAAAGAAAGCAGAAGGTTATCAGCGTGAAGCGGCGTACTACACGAAAAAAGGTAATTTGGACCGTGCGCAGAGCTATTCGCGTAATGCTAATCGCGCCATGGATAATTATAAGACACAGCTACGTTATGCAGGGCAGGCCGATGAGAAGGCTACCATGTATCTTCGTTGGGCAGCTGAAGCGTTGAGTAAACAATAAAAAACTAAGATATTATGGAAAAGATTTGTTTTCCCCACTATTCGATGGGTAAATTTGATTCCATTGCACAGGCGTTGGAAAAGTTGAGAAGTATGAACTATGGATGGACAAAGTATCTGTTGCCAGATATTGTACAGTATAATATATGCTACAGGGATTACTTACGGAAAAATGGAATGGAGAGCCTTATTGAACTGTTAATAAGAGAGGCTCCCAGGCTTAAAAATGAGGTTGAATCGTTACAGTATTTACGTGATTGGTGGAACCGGCAAAAGCGTATTGCCGACTATGATATTCAGTGTTATCATATCAATGATATGGTAACGATATTGGGACATACATTCAATGGGCTTGAAGATGTAATACGCCATAGGGCGATTATAGGCAAGAACCGTATCACAGGAGTAGAATGTTACAAGCTAAGTGAAGTCTGTGAGTACACTGATATTCATATCGGGGAGTTGTATGAAAGTTATCCGATATTTGACAGTTCGGATTTGGGAGACGACAGAACCTACCAGAACTATATATTCAGGACAGTTTCCGTACGAGAGGCAGATATGAGAGAAACTTACGGGATTCCATATCGTTGTAACTTCTGTATGGTTCATGAAAACATTCCTGCCCATCTTCTCCCGATACTGTATTACAAAGGTGATGGAGACTATATGCTTTTGGCGACAAACAAAGAGAATAAATGACTTTAAATAAGATATATAACCATAATAAAAAGAAGAAAATATGAAAACAAGAATTTTTAATCTTATTATTTTAGACGAGAGTGGTTCGATGTATAGCATTAAAAAAGAAGCGATTGATAGTGTGAACGAGACAGTACAGACTATCCGTTCTGCAGAAAGAACGAGGACCAGGAACATTTTGTATCATTGGTGACTTTCAACGATGATGTAAAAACGGTGTACGATTGTGTACCGTCGGCGGAAGTCAGGGAACTTACAGCGGAAACTTATCGTCCTGACTGTTGTACTGCCTTGTATGATGCTATGGGTATGTCACTCAATGCACTTCGTTCTAAGGTGGCAGATGTGGACCGTGTACTGGTAACCATAGTGACTGACGGTTACGAGAATGCGTCGCGTGAATATAGTGGCGGTGCAATCAAGGCGTTGGTGGATGAATTGAAAGGTAAAGGATGGGTGTTTGCCTATATTGGCGCCAATCATGATGTGGAGCAAGTAGCGGCTACAATTTCTATTACCAATACTATGAGATTCCAGTCAACACCGTTGGGTACTCTTTTTATGACAAAGAGTGTAAACAGAAGTAGGGAAAGGCTGTATTCATGCATGTCTAAGCCAAATTTTGATGCAGTAGCAGAAAATGAACATTTTTTGATGACGATGACAAACACTGATATATATTAAAGTTATAAGGTTATGCGAAAATTATTTATTATATTGTGCTGTTCCATTGTATTATTGAATAGTATGTCGTGCGATAAGTATTGGGGTATGGAAAATACTTCTGTGCCTCAAGAGTCAATCACCCCCAATCCTAAAGTAGAAAAGTTGGTTCAACAGGCAAGGCACGGGGAAATAGATGCCTATGATGCGTTGGCTGTATGCTACCGCGACGGAGATGGTGTAAAACAGAGTGGTATTAATATGATGACCATGTATTTACTTTCCTGTAGAAAGAGTGGTAAGAATATTAAAGATGTTATTGAATCTTTAGATGTGGATAATCCTATACGTTTGTTGATTGATGTGTTGGGGCATCCACTAATTGAGAATGCACCTCAGGAAGCTGTCGCAAGATTGAGAGAGGTCTCGCCTGCGGATGCATTGATTTATGATGCATTTTATGCGATTGGACATGAAAAGGATACGATGGCTGCTGAACGGTTTATTCAAAAAGCTGTAATTGAAGGAAGTGATATGGCATGTATCATACAAATAGGTATGCATGAGCTTAGTGGGAATAAAGAAAAATTAGAGCAGGCTCTGTATAAATATGCTGACAGATTTCCGGTGCTTTATGTCAGATTGGGAGAAATGTGTATGGAGAGTGACGCTGAAGGACATTTGGAACAGGCTGCCAAATATTTTACTTATGCAGATAATTATGGAATGTTGACCGTACGTGGAGCACGTGGCCTGTCTGCCGCTTATCGTATGTTAGAAGAAAATGGTAAAATAAAATGTGATTTTCAAGAGATGGAAAGGCTTAAAAAATTAGCACAATAATAAATAGTCATTCCTTATAAACATTTTTGGTTTGAGGATATACAGATTGACAAACTTATAAAACTCACAAAATATGTTAGGTGCAATTATAGGAGATATTGCAGGTTCTGTATATGAATTCAGCAATACGAAGGATTATAATTTCGAGATGTTCCCTCCCGGGAGTAATTTCACAGATGATACTGTGATGACCATGGCAGTGGCGGAGTGGGCTATGAAGAACGATATAAATGCTGAGGCAGATGTCCAGACCCGTCTGCTGGAGGAAACGATGGTTGATATGGCAATAAACGTTCCGTGTCCGATGGGAGGTTATGGAGGTGGATTTCATACATGGCTTTTCCATCCGGAAAGGCTTATAGATTATCATACCGGGAAACCTGCATCCGCTCGTTGTCCCTATAACTCGTGGGGAAACGGTTCTGCCATGCGTACATCTGCCATCGGCTGGCTGTATGGTGATATGGAAACTACATTGCGTGTGGCCGAAACTGCTGCTGCCATAACGCACAATCATCCTGAAGGGATAAAGGGGGCACAGGCCGTCTCGACAGCTATCTTCTTGGCAAGGAACGGTGCCTCTAAGGATGATATCAAAGAGTTTATTGCTGCGAAATTTCATTACAATCTTGATACTCCGTGGGAATATTTGCACAAGACTTACGGATGGGATTCAAGCTGTCAGGGAACAGTGCCGCAGGCTATCATCTCCTTCCTCACGAGTGATGATTTTGAGAGTGCCATACGCAGGGCAATATCCATTGGCGGTGACAGTGATACGTTAGGTTGCATCACAGGTAGCATAGCGGAAGCATATTATAAGTCTATTCCTGAATATATGGTGGAAAAGGCAATGTCATTGATTCCGGCGAGGTTCAAGAGAGTGTTGGAGATGATGGGTGAGAGGGGGTATCATTTGGATTTATAATCCTGCAGGTTTAGCTCGGCCAGTTGCCTGTTTATATCATTGTCTTTCCGGATGTTTTCATCTTGCATTCCGAGGATGGAATATTTACATTCGCCGCAAATGTCGATACCGATAATCCTGCCATGTCTGAGCAGTACTGACAGCAGGCGTTTCAGCTCTTGCATTGTTGCTTTACCCTGGTCCCAGTTCGTTATATCATCCTCCGGGTTTAGTACGTCCTTGTCTATCGAGATGTAAATAGGCAGGTCGAAATGCATGTTGTAGAAGCGTTGCCATGCATCATGGTCTTCCAGTTGCGATTCTTTGAATTCTATCAGTTTTTCTGTATATCTGTCATCTATCTTTTTCAGAAGTTCGTCAGAAGTGCCTATAAGGATTACTTTTTTCAGATGCTTGTTTGTGTCGATTGATGATTTCACCCATGAACCGCATGTCAGCAGTTCGTCGAACAGGGAAGGTTGCATATCCGGATGATGATCGAACACTACGAGTATGAAGTCTTCATGGATTTTATCTGTAAAAAACTTGGATATATAATGATAATTTCCGGAGTCGATGAAATGAATACCTTGTGGTGGAAGGTCCTTAATTCTGTTACATATTTCTTTTGATGCTTCATTGTCGCAGAAGCAGTTTGCACCAGATATGTCCGTACAGTTAATCCATCTTATCTTCTCATTCTTGTAGAATGATTCTTCTGTATATATATCCGAAAAATTTAAGATTACAATATTGTGTCCCATATTCATTAATATTTCATCTGTAGTTTTCATGCTTCACCTCCAAAGATACTGAAAAATCTACTATAATGTTTTTCTTTAAGAATAATTGTACAAAAAACAATTATAGAATATATTTATGTTTTAAAACATAAGATATAACTTTGTACCCGATTTTAAAACACAAAAACATTCATTGATTAACGGGTAGAGAGATAGAATTATGAAAAAGAGTCTTATTGCATTGGCTTTCGGTACTTTGGCATTAGGGATGGCCGAGTTTGCCATGATGGGTATATTGCCATACGTGGCTTCCGATTTTGGAATAAGCATATCCGAAGCAGGGCATCTTATTTCCGCATATGCTCTTGGTGTGTGCTTTGGTGCACCGGTATTGGTGCTTGCACGAAAGAAGTCGCTCAAGCATCTGCTTATGGCGCTTGTGTCGCTTATCATAGTGGGAAATCTTTGTGCATCACTGGCACCAAATTATTGGATTATGATGATTGGCCGCTTCATTTCCGGATTGCCCCACGGAGCATATTTCGGTGTGGCATCTATCGTGGCATCGAAGCTGGCCGATAAAGGTAAAAGCTCAGAGGCTGTTTCCATCATGATAGCCGGAATGACTGTCGCCAATCTGTTTGGAGTTCCACTTGGTACATCGTTGAGCCATCTCATTTCGTGGCGTTCCACATTCCTTTTTGTCGGCCTTTGGGGAATAATCGTTTTCTATTATATATGGCGATGGGTGCCTGTAGTAGAAGGCCTGCAGGACACTGGATTCAAGGGACAGTTCCGTTTTCTCCGTACTCCTGCTCCGTGGCTGATACTTGGTGCTACGGCTTTGGGTAACGGTGGAGTGTTCTGCTGGTACAGTTATATCAGTCCGTTGCTGACCAATGTTTCCGGCTTCTCAGAAACCAGCATGACTGCACTGATGGTTCTTGCCGGATTTGGTATGGTAGTGGGAAATCTTGTCAGCGGACGGATGTCCGACCGTTATACACCCGGTCGTGTTCTGATGATTGCCCAGGGTGGTATCTGTCTGTTATTGTTGGCAATCTTCTTTTTGTCACCAAATCCGTGGCTCTCTGTTTTGCTTATGTTTCTTTGTACTGCAGGACTGTTTGCTGTGTCCAGCCCCGAACAGTTGCTGATTATACGTGTGGCACCGGGGGGAGAGATGCTTGGAGGTGCATGTATTCAGATAGCATTCAATTTCGGTAATGCAGTTGGAGCCTACGCAGGAGGTCTTGCGGTGGGTAACGGTTTTCAGTATGCCGCTCTCGCAGGAGTGCCTTTTGCTATGATAGGTTTTATCCTTGCTGTGATTTTCTACAGGCGGTATCAGGTTAAGTATGAGGTAAAGTAATAATAAAACAATGAGGAGTCATTTTTTTTTAAGACAATGGCTCCTCATTGTTTACTGTGTTACGCTGTGATTAATCCGGATATGTGAGAATCAGAGTTGTTTCAGAATAATTAGGTGTACTTATTCCGTTCGGATGTTTGTAATTTATTATATATATACGTCCTTTTTCATCTCTATGGTATGAAATTTCTATTGCCTCATAGCTTGCTTCCGTTGCCCTTGATGCATTTTCAGTTTCAGAAGTTTCTTCTTGATAATATGTATAGTATTTTGTTTGCAGATTCTTTGATGGTTTACCCATGTTCAGAATAATGGATGTATAGTCAGGCTGAGGATAATAACCGTCGCACATAAGTTGGTTAATGTCGAAGAACCCATCGTTCAGTTCATTACCATATTCCATTTTCATCCATGCCAGATTCGTTTCATTGTCACGCATTTCGGACAGATTGCCGTTATTCCATATATAAGTACTGTTGGACGGACCGTCACTTTCTATCTCATTTCCATCCTTGTCGTAATTCTTCTGGAAGAAATAGTAAGTAGCCAGATGTCCTGCGTTGTCATATGTAAACTGATCTGTAACATCTGAGTTTAAAATTTCATTATTATATATTTTGCCGATAGATTGTGTGACATATCCATCCTCATTGGTTTCCATCAGCCAGTTTTCCAACTTTTCGTTTTCGTTTGTAATTTTAGTATCTATATATTCTGTAGTCTCATTTGTCTGGCTAATAAGAAACTTCACTGCAGGGTCATACTGGAACTCCTGTCTGTAAGTAACTTTTGAATTATATATTTCGTACGAGCCGACTGTTACGGTATGGACTAATTGTCCGTTTTTATATAAGAATGTCGTTTCATACAGCCATTCCGGGTTATTACTACCGTTTTTTATTCCATAGGCAGTAATTTTTGTTACCATATTATCTTCTAATTCTGTGTCCCATTCTTCCTTGAAAGTAGTGTTTTGTTTGATGTTTGCAGTTACAGTTACATCCCCACTTTTGATTGTGATTGTTGCACTGCGTTCTTTCCCTGTGGTGTTTTGTGCAATCGTGAAATTAATCATCTGATCGCTCCCTGCTGTTCCTGATTTTGGATTGATGTCAATCCAGCTATTGTCTGCATTGTCTGTTGTACTGACAGATGCAGTCCAATCTCCTTCTGCATAGAAGTGAATGGTTCCGGTGTTTTCATTTGCCGAAAATTCCTGATTCAGTTCTTCATGATTGATTGCCGTAACGCCCGATGGCGTTTCTTCCCCTGTTTCACAGCTGCTTACCATCATGCAGAGCATAAGCAGGTAAAAGATGCTTGTTATTAATTTTTTCATATGCAAGTATAATTATTGGTTTTTGCAAAATTACGTTTTTACGATTATGCAATAATCACATAAAACAGTGATTTTTTCTTGTAAGGAAAAGTCATGATGACAAAAAAGAAATCCTGAAACGCGCAAGAAAAGAAACCGTGACACGTACGTGTTACGCCCGCGTCACGTTCGTGTTACGCGCGTTACACGAGCGTGTTCCACCCGTTACACGTACGTGTAACGCTTTCTCTGTCGAGGAATTTTGCCGGATATCTCAAATCTGCGGATAATATTTTATAGTCATAAGTCCTTTGAAACTAAAAAACATTGCAAAGGCTGCGGTCTAAGTCATATTTTTTCCGTATGTTTGTAACTGTTTTTCAAGATTAAAGACATGAGAAAATATCTGACGCTTATTTTAATATTTATAGCCGGACTTTCTGTTTCGGTATCTGCACAGAGGAGAAATCAGGCTTACGAGGACTATATAAAGAAGTATAGGGGGATAGCCGTGGAAGAAATGAGGAAATATCATATTCCGGCCAGTATCACGCTTGCTCAGGGACTCTTGGAGTCGGGGGCGGGAAGGAGTACTCTGGCAAGGAAATCGAACAACCATTTCGGAATTAAGTGCGGCAGTTCGTGGGACGGGCGTACGGTGCGCCATGACGATGACCGTCGCAATGAGTGCTTCCGTGCTTACAGGCATGCCAAGGATTCGTATGAGGACCATTCCAAGTTCCTGCGTACGGGTGCAAGATATGCTTTTCTTTTCCGGTTGAAAATTACTGACTACAAAGGTTGGGCACGCGGATTGAAGAAGGCCGGATACGCCACCGACCCTAAGTATGCCGACCGACTTATAAGCATTATAGAACTTTATGACCTCGACCAGTACGACCGTAAAGGTGGGCTGGAATGGGCGGAGAAGGTGACTAATCCGCACCAGCCTTATTTGGCTAATGAGATGCTTTATGTCATTGCACGCCGGGGAGATACCTTCAAGTCGTTGGGCTATGAATTTGATATCAGCAGCCGAAAGCTCCGCAAGTATAATGAATTGCCGAAAGACTATGTTTTCCGTGGCGGCGAAGTTATTTATCTGGAGGAGAAACGCAAGAAGGCTACCAAGGACCATATAGTATATGTGGTGAAGGCCGGCGATTCGATGTATTCCATATCGCAGATGTTCGGTATAAAACTGAAATATCTTTACAGGATGAACAAGATGGATGAAGATGCTCCTGCTCCTAAGGTGGGTGATATTCTCCGATTGAGATAAAACTATGCTGTTCTGTGAACGTCTGATGAACGGCCGATGAACAGTAAATGAACGGCAAACGAACAATAGAGTCAATCTTTTTCATGAAAAGGACTGCATGTTCGTTTGCCGTTCATTTTGCGTTCGCTAAGCATTTATTTTGCGTTCACTATATTATTCGTGATGATAAGGTCCGTTGTTCAGTATCGTCATGGCTCTGTACAGCTGCTCCACGAAGATGAGGCGTATCATCTGATGTGAGAATGTCATCTTCGACAGGGAAATCTTCTCCTGAGCAGCCGCATATACTGATGGGGAAAATCCGTAAGGACCACCGATGATGAATACCAGACGCTTGTTCACGGTGTGCATCTTCTTCTCAACCCAGTCGGCAAACTCAATGGAGCGGAATTCCTTGCCGTGCTCATCCAGCAATACCACTACGTCGCCCGGCTGTATGGCTTTCAGAATCAGTTCGCCTTCCTTCTCCTTCTGCTGCTCCATACTCAGGCTCTTGGTGTTCTTCAGTTCGGGGATTACCTCCATATCGAACGAAGTATAGTGTTTGGTTCTCTCCACATAGTCGTTTATGGCAGTGATGTAGTGTTTTTCCACTGTCTTGCCTACTACAAGTAATATAAATTTCATATTCGTTTTCTGTTTTTATAAATTACGGCTTTGCAAAGATACGAATAATCTATACCTTTGTAGCATAATTCAATAAATCTGTAACATTATGGACGAAAAAGTAGTAAAAGATTTGATAGACCGCCTTATAGACCTGTCTTTCGCTGAAGATATAGGCGACGGTGACCATACAACTCTCTCATGTATCCCTGCTGATGCAATGGGTAAGTCAAAACTTCTTATCAAGGAAGAAGGTATCCTGGCCGGTATCGAGATTGCCAAGGAAGTGTTCAACCGTTTTGACCCTACCATGAAGGTTGAGATTTTCATCAACGACGGTGCACACGTAAAGCCAGGTGACGTAGCCATGGTAGTGGAAGGAAAGGTTCAGTCTTTGCTTCAGACAGAACGCCTTATGCTTAACATAATGCAGCGTATGAGCGGTATTGCTACTATGACAAACAAGTATGTGAAACGTCTGGAAGGTACTAAGACCCGCGTACTTGACACAAGAAAGACTACTCCGGGTATGCGTATCCTTGAAAAGATGGCTGTCAAGATTGGTGGTGGTGTGAACCATCGTATCGGTCTGTTCGATATGATTCTCTTGAAAGACAATCATGTGGACTTCGCCGGAGGTATCGACAAGGCTATCAACCGCGCCAAGGAATATTGCAAGGCTAAAGGCAAGGACTTGAAGATTGAAATCGAGGTTCGTAACTTCGATGAACTTCAGCAGGTGCTCGACCTTGGTGGTGTAGACCGCATCATGCTCGACAACTTTACTCCTGAAAACACACGCAAGGCAGTAGAGATGGTTGCCGGCAGATATGAGACAGAATCGTCAGGAGGTATTACTTTCGATACTCTTCGCGATTATGCTGAATGCGGAGTTGATTTTATTTCTGTAGGTGCCCTTACACACTCTGTAAAGGGTCTTGACATGAGTTTTAAAGCTTGCTGATTATGACCGGGAAATTTCTTCTTTTAGGTTTGATGCTTACTGTAAGTACAGCAGTATCTGCACAGGACTGGAAGTCGGTGCTTGGTGGGGTAGTGAACAAGGTGGAAGAAACCGTGTCGAAGGTGAACGAAAGTGTTTCTATAGTAGGAACATGGAAATACGCTGCTCCGGACTGTAAGTTTGAAAGTGACGACCTGTTGTCGAAAGCCGGTGGCGAAGTGGCAGCAAAGAAGGTTGAGGAACAGATGAGCAATTATCTGTCTAAGCTTGGTTTCAATGAGAATACAGTGTATGTATTCAATGCGGACAGTACATATACTTCTACTGTAGCCGGACGTACAGTGAACGGTACTTACAGCTATAATAAGGAAACCAAGGAAATCACGCTGAAAACCAAAATCGGTCTGAAGATGACAGCTCAGGTTTCTACTTCACTCCTGAACAGCGGTTCGATGAGTCTGCTTTTCAAGGCTGACAAACTGATGTCGCTTGCTCAGACAGTGACAGGTGCGGTAGCCAGAAAGTCATCGAATGCTACTGTCAGCACACTGAACACAGTATTATCCCAGTATGACGGTCTGATGCTCGGATTCGAGATGAAGAAGCAGTAATCTGCATTGCATAGAATAACATGAAAGGGGCGAAATCGATTTGTTTCGGTTTCGCCCCTTTCGGTATGTAAACAGGGTAGTTATCTTCTTCCTGCAGACGGTTTCTTCAGTCCTCTGATTATGAAATACAATCCTAAGATAATGAACGGAATACTCAGCACCTGTCCCATATCTATCATCATATAGTTCTCAAAATCCACCTGTCTTTCTTTTATGAATTCCACAAAGAAACGGAATGTGAATATTGAGAATATACAGATACCGAAGTACAGTCCGTCCCTGTAGGATTTAACCTTGCTCTGTATGTACCACATTATTCCGAAGATGATGAAGTAAGCTATCGCCTCGTACAGCTGTGCCGGATGTCTTGGCTGACTGTCCACCTGCTCGAATATGAAACCGAACGGGAGTGATGTAGGCATACCTATAATCTCGGAGTTCATCAGATTGGCTATTCTGATAAAACCTGCTGCAAGAGGTGCTGCCATCGCTATTATATCAAGTATCTGCAGATAGGTGATTCTTGTTTTCCTGCAGAAAAGATATAAAGTAAGCATAAGTCCAATTGTTCCTCCGTGGCTTGCCAGGCCGGCATATCCGGTGAATTTCCAACTGCCGTCCGGAAGGAACCTTACGGGAAGCACTATCTCTAATAGATGATTGGAGTAGTATGCGAAATCGTAGAACAGGCAGTGTCCAAGACGTGCTCCGATGAATATGCCGAGGAAAGAATATACAAACAGTTTGTTGTAGTCGTCCTCAGACATCTTTCTCTTTTGGAAAATCTTGTGCACTACGATGCTGGCAGATGCTATGGCAATGACCCAAAACACACTGTACCATCTTAGGCTGAATCCTCCCAATGAAAAGATTATCGGGTCCGGGTTCCAGTTAATATACATCAGATTCATACTAACGGTCTGTTATTTGGAGTATTTCTTTATCAGGTCTTTGGCTACTGTATCGCCTAACTCTTTTGCCTTGTTCAGGTTCTCAAGTCCCTTTTTCTTGTCTTTACCCTTCACCTGACAGTAACCGAGCATACGGTATGCATCGGCACTCTTAGGGTCGAGTGAGATAGCTTTTTCCAATGCTGCTATGGCTTCGTCTGTCTGATTCAGGCGGATATGTACACCACCTTTTTCAGTCCAGTATGCTGCATTCTTCGGTTCGAGTTCAATAGCCTTGTTTATGTCGTTGATGGCCTGCTGATACATTCGGCATTGCATTTCTGCCTGCTGGCGTATCACATAAAACTCTGCCGAAACCTGTCCCAACATTGCATCGTAAAAAGCATTATAGTCCAAAACAGCCTCGCGGTACATCTTGGCATCCGATTTGATGCGTGCACGTTCAAACAGATATGGAGCTGCATCTTTTCCATACGGTGTGTTGTAGTGTGCCACTGCACTGTCCATCAGGGCTATAACCTCTTTCTTGTCTGTACCTTCCACTAATTCCTTAGCCTTGGCTGCCGAATAGAATGCTGCTGCCGAAGCGAGGGGAGTCTTGCATACATTTTCGTAGGCTGTAGCGGCGTTGCTGTAGTCCTTCATTGCGAAATAGATATCTCCCTGTATCTGGTAGTACAGTCCTTCGCCTGCTTCGGATAAAGCCTGATTGATTTCGTCCAAAGCTCTGTTCAGAGTCCAATCGGCTTTCTCCAACTTCTTTGCATTGCTTATACTGTAATTGTATATCAGTTTTGCAATTCCGTAATGTGCTTCGGCTTTGTTTTCTGCTACCTCCACAGTCCTTTTCAGGTCATCTTCTACCGCATTTATATGTTCTTCGGAGTTCTTCCCCATATAATATGTGGCATGGCGAAGATAACCTTCCATATTCTTGGGGTACATATTTATAAAGTCGTTCAGTATAGAAAGATACTCTTCGTCCTCAAGCTGTGACGACATCATATAGAGGAAAACCAATGCTTGCGACTCGTCTTCGGGAAGTCCTTTCTTTATCTTGATGGATTTCAGTGTAGTGTCGCTGCCTGAAAGAGCATTGATAGACAGGCTTTTGGCGTAGTTGATGCCAAGAGCGTAACTCTTCTCGTCCTCAGAATCGGAGTTTCTCTGAATAAGACCTATCACTTCGCCGTTTTCGTTCATCAGCGGACAGCTTACGTCTTTCACTCCCGTTTTCATAGAGAGGGTATAGTAGAACGAATTCTTTCCTATGGAGTCAACCTTTTGTATTGTTCCTGCTGTTCCCTTAACGGAATTCTGTGTGGAATATGGCATTACATATACCTTGTCGTTTTCTTTTCCCGGAGTAGCTGCTGTAGCAAGTGATTCCTGCTTCTTTGCGGTTTCTGTCTTGAAACGCACTACATCGTACATGTCGTTTGCCCCCAAGATAAGAGTTACAGGCAGTTCCTTTCCGTCGGCTGTGACAACTACCGCTCTGTGAGCACCTTTGAACAGACTGTAGTCGGAAACTCCGGTACCTTCGGAGTCAATGTAAAATCCGTTTCCTGTGTTCAGTATCTTGTTGTCTGCATTGTATGTGATGACCGAGAAAACAGCTTTTTTAGCTTTCTTGGCCCATTTAGGCAATTCCTGCGCCCACAAGCCGTTTATGCTTAAGGCGCAGAGTGTTATGAATATTGTTTTCCTCATGATAATTAAGTTTTTAGGTTTATAAGTTTTTGAGTTTATTATTAGTTAATTATCAGGTAAATAACAACTAATGGTCAGCGAAGCTAAACTTATAAACTCAAAAACTAAAGAACTGAATACTTATTATTCTTCAGTAGAGAAACCACGCTGTTTGATGGCTTCGTATATCAGGATTCCTGCTGCTACAGATACGTTAAGTGATTCTATTGTACCGAACAGAGGTATCTTAATCCATTCGTCGCAGAGGGCAAGATGTTCGTAAGGCACACCTGTATCTTCTGCTCCCATTATTATACATGTAGGTTTTGTGTAGTCACCTTTAGTATAGTCGTAGTCACCTTTCTCTGTAGCTGCTACAATGCTGAAACCGCTGTCCTTCAGGAACTTTATAGTGTTAGTGATATTGCTTTCGCGACAAACAGGTATTGTGTGGAGCGCTCCGGCGGAAGTCTTGATGGCATCAGCATTTACGCTGACACTGTTCTTTGAAGGTATGATGATGGCATCTACACCTGCACACTCGCATGTACGTGCTATTGCACCGAAGTTACGGACATCAGTCAGTCCGTCAAGGAGTATTATCAGCGGGTTCTTGCCCTGCTCGAACAGGAACGGCACGATGTCCTCAGTTCTCTGGTATGTGATAGGAGAGATAAAAGCCACTACCCCCTGATGGTTTTTGCGTGTAATCTTGTTGATTCTCTCTACCGGAACTCGCTGTACAGGTATCTGAGTATCTTTCAATGCAGCGAAAAGTTCTTTCGACAGGTCACTCTGGATGTCTTTTTTCACCAGGACTTTGTCAATTTCTTTTCCTGCCTGTATCGCTTCAATCACGGCTCTTACACCGAATATCATTTCATTTTTTTCTATCATATCTGTTTTCTATATTTTTATTTGTAATGAATTAAAGTCCGAGTAAGGACCTTGCATTGTTTCTTGCAGCCTCAGTCATGGTAGAACCGCTCAGCATATTAGCTATTTCGTCTATGCGCTCCTCATCTGTAAGGCGTATGATGTGGCTGTTTGTTCCGGTTTCGGTGTCTTCCTTATACACCTTGTAGTGGGCATTACCCCTTGCTGCTATCTGTGGCAGGTGTGTGATGCTCAGAACCTGTCTGTTCTGTCGTCCCATGTCCTGCATTATCAGAGCCATCTTTTCGGCAATCGAGCCGGAAACACCTGTATCTATTTCGTCGAAGATTATTGTAGGGAGTTTCACAGCTCCTGCTATCATAGCTTTCAACGAAAGCATCACTCTGGCTATTTCACCGCCCGAAGCTATGGAAGCTACGTTCTGCAATGTTCCGTTCTTGTTGGCAGAGAACAGGAAGTTTACGGCATCCAGACCGTTTATGTCAGGTTCCTTCTTTCTACAAATCTCTACGGCGAACTTCACGTTCGGCATTCCAAGCGGTATGAGCAGAGATTCCATTTGCGACTGGATTTTACCGGCACTCTCTGTACGCAAGGCGGTAAGGATTTCCGCTTTACGGAGCACACTGTCATACAGTTTCTGCTTTTTGGTTTCCAATTCTGAAATACGTTCGTCCGACGATGTTATCATGTCGAGCTGCTGTCTGTAGTTCTCCGCTATCTCGATAAGTTCCGCATCAGTCTTTACGTGGTGCTTCTGCATCATCGAGTATATCATATTAAGACGGGAATTGACGAAATCAAGTCTTGAAGGATTGAACTCTACGGATTCCTGAGCGTCATCCATATCGTGAGAGATATCTTTAATCTCGATATAGCAGCTTTCAAGCCTTTCTTTCCACTCGTTGGCTTTTGCAAAAACCTTGCAAACCGTTTGCAAAGTGTTTATGCTGTCTTTAATCAGTGTCAGACATCCGCCTTCGTCACCGCCTATGTTCTGTGCCGAGCGGTAAAGTCCGGCCTTGATATCCTCGGCATGAGAAAGCGTTTCTGCCTCTTGCTCGAGTTCGGCCACTTCGCCTTCTTTCAGCTCAGCCTCATCAAGCTGCTGGAGTTGGAAGCGGATATAATCCTCTTCCTTTCGTGTCTCTTCGGCTTGTCTGATACATTCATCCAGTTCACGGCTCACCTTTCTGTATTCATTGTATTCATTCTGATAATCAGTCAGTTCCTTTATGTCTTGTGCAAGGATGTCAAGAATGTTGAGCTGGAAGCCTTCCTTGTTTATCAGCAGGTTCTGGTGCTGGCTGTGAACGTCAATCAACTTTTCTCCAAGCACTTTCATCTGCGACAGTGAGGCAGGAGTGTCATTGATGAAAGCCCTGCTCTTACCGTTGATGTTTACTTCGCGGCGGATAATGCATTCCTCGCTGTCGTACTCAATATCGTTAGCCTTGAAGAATTCCTCCATGCCGTATGATGCTATGCTGAACTTGGCTTCCACGATACATTTAGTAGCTCCGTTTCGTATAGCTTTCACGTCCGCCCTCTGTCCGAGCAGCAGACCGATAGCACCGAGGATGATTGATTTTCCGGCTCCCGTTTCTCCGGTGATTACGGAGAAACCCGGTTCGAATGCAATGTCCAGTTTATCTATAAGTGCGTAGTTCTGGATGAATATAGACTGTAGCATATTTATAATATTTCTGCCAAATGGTTAATTATGTCTGTAGCCACTTCTTTCTTGTTCTTTAGTGGGAACTCAATGACATTTTCTTTGTCGATAATAGTTATCTTGTTGGTGTCGTGTCTGAAGCCTGCTCCCTTGTCGTTCAGCGAGTTGAGAACGATGAAATCAAGATTCTTTCTTTCCAGCTTGCCTTTGGCATGTTCCACCTCATCGTTTGTTTCGAGAGCGAATCCCACCATCACTTGATTGTCTTTCTTGAGTTTTCCCAGTGCAGCAGCTATGTCCTGAGTAGGTTTCAGCTTGATAATCAGGTCGTCTTTTTCGCGCTTGATTTTTTGTTCGGCTTTTGTTTCAGGAGTGAAGTCAGCTACAGCTGCACACAGGATGGCTGCATCGCTTGAACCGAACTCGCTTGTAGCTGCCTGATACATTTCTTCTGCACTTTCCACACTGATTGTTCTGATGTTCGGATGCTTTGCAGTAATGCTTACAGGTCCGCTGATAAGAGCAACTTCGGCACCTCTCTCTGCACAGCATTCAGCCAGTGCGTAACCCATTTTGCCTGAAGAATAGTTACCGATAAATCTCACAGGGTCAATCTTTTCATAAGTAGGACCGGCGGTAATCATTACTTTCTTTCCTGCGAGGTCGGACTTCTTTGCGAAGAAATTCTCCAGTACGGCAACTATGTTTTCCGGCTCTTCCATTCTTCCTTTACCTACAAGATGACTTGCCAGTTCGCCTTCGCCAGGCTCGATGATAATGTTCCCGTATGACCTGAGTGTGTCAAGATTTTTTTGTGTGGAAGGATGGGCAAACATATCGAGGTCCATTGCCGGAGCTACGAATACCGGTGCTTTCATCGACAGGTATGTAGTGATAAGCATATTGTCGGCAATGCCGTTTGCCATTTTACCTATAGTAGCTGCAGTGGCCGGAGCTATCAGCATTGCGTCTGCCCACAGACCAAGGTCTACGTGGCTGTGCCATGTTCCGTCCCTGCGTGCGAAAAATTCGCTGATGACAGGCTTGCTGGTTATGGTGGACAGTGTAAGCGGAGTGATAAACTCTTTTCCTGCAGGAGTTATAACGATTTGCACTTCGGCCCCCTTCTTTATCAAGGCTCTGGCAAGTACTGCCGCCTTATAGGCAGCAATACTTCCAGTGATGCCAAGTACTATTTTTTTACCTTTCATCATAGATGTCTCATTTTAACATTCCGGTTTCTCTCAGTCTGATTTTTGTAAGCACGTTCTTTGTGTTCAGCGCGAAATCACCGTTCATAATCCATCCGTAATATCCGATGTCTTTTTTCAGTACCTCAGCTACCGGCATGCCTTTGTATTTACCGAAGTTGAATACCTCTACTCCGTTGTCATCGTAAACTATTCTTCCCGCGAAATCCACGTTCTTGGAATAGCTTGAATATTCCGACAGGAAGCTGATGTCGTTCTGAAGAGTGTCCTGATACATATCCAACTGGGCCTTAAGAACCTCGTAGGTAGCTCTTGTGTCAGCCTCAGCGGTATGTGCATCTTCCAGATTCTTTCCGCAGTAGAACTTGTATGCAGCCGACAGAGTGCGCTGTTCCAACTTGTGGTAGATTACCTGTACATCAACAAACTTTCTCTTAGTAAGGTCGAGGTCGATACCCGCTCTGAGAAATTCCTCGACGAGGACAGGAACATCAAATCTGTTGGAATTGAATCCTGCTATATCCGCACCTTCAAAGTCCTTTGCTATGTTTGTGGCCACTTCCTTGAAAGTAGGGCAGTCCGCCACATCCTCGTCGGTAATGCCGTGGATGGCTGTTGAAGATTCCGGAATATGCATTTCCGGATTTATTCTCATTGTTTTGCTTTCTTCGTTTCCGTTAGGATAAACTTTCAGATAGCAGATTTCCACTATCCTGTCGCTTGTTATGTTTGTACCTGTAGTTTCCAGATCGAAGAAAACGATAGGGTTTTTAAGATTCAGTTTCATTATAAAAAGATTAATCGTTAAGCATCATAGGCATGAGCAGCATCAGCAGGTCTTCGTTTTCTTCCTGTTCTTCAGGAACGATAAGTCCGGCTCTTGATGGGTCAGCCAGTTCGATAATTACATTCTGCGATGAGATATTGTTCAGAATGTCGATAAGGAAAGACGATTTGAATCCGATGCTCATGTCTTTTCCGTCGTACTGGCAGATAAGAGTTTCTTCGGCAGAAGTAGAGAAGTCGATGTCCTGGGCTGAGATAGTCATGCTGTTCTCTTTCAGACTGAGTTTGATCAAGCTGCTTGCCTGAGAAGAGAATACAGATACACGCTTCAATGCGCTGATGAAGATAGCGCGGTCCACTACAGCCTTGTGAGGATTGTTCTGTGGGATAACAGAGTTGTAGTTAGGATAGCGTCCTTCGATAAGACGGCAAGTCATCTGATAGTTTTCCATTGTGAACATAGCGTTCTTGTCGTCAAAACAAATCTGTACGTCGCCCTGTTCTTTAGGAAGCAAGTTCTTAAGCAAGTTTGACGGTTTCTTTGGAAGGATGAATGCAGCCTTTTCGTTGCCTGTAGAAGCGAAAGACTTGTTGCGTACAAGCTTGTGACCGTCTGACGAAACAAGTGTCACATCCTGCTGGCTGATATCGAAGTAGATACCGTTCATTACAGGGCGAAGTTCATCGTCGGCAGTAGCAAAGATACATCTGTTGATTCCTGTAAGCATAACGTCGGCAGCCATTGTCAGGTTTACGACTTCGCTTCCCATCTGTTTTGGCAGAGGATATTCGTCGCCGTTCTGTG
Organism: uncultured Bacteroides sp.; assembly: GCA_900544075.1. Lineage (GTDB taxonomy): Bacteria > Bacteroidota > Bacteroidia > Bacteroidales > Bacteroidaceae > Phocaeicola. The sequence continues at coordinate 15,970 of UQTJ01000009.1, read as the reverse complement.
CCATCATGCTGTATTTACCGTTAGGGTATTTCACAGTAATCTCCATTGTCTCAGTGTTGATATTGAAGTTCAACGGCTGTTCCGGATTTTCCTTAAGAGCCTCGAGGATGGTCTTCGATGAAATGGCAAAACGTCCTTCACCTTCGTATTCGCTGACTTCGATGCTTGTAGACAGAGTAGTTTCGCTATCCGAAGCTGTCATTGTGATAGTACCGTCGTTAAGCTCTATCAGGATGCAGTCAAGGATAGGAAGAGAGTTTTTTGAATTGATAACACGGCTGATAGCCTGCAAGTGGCTGAATAATGTTGTGCTTGAAACTAAAAATCTCATGATTGATGTTATATTAAATGTTTTTTAAATTATTATTTCCTGTCAAAAGTATTAACTGCAATTAGTTAAACAATCGAATGCCAAAGTTACAAAAAAAGATTGTTCGGCTAAAGCAAATGATTGACAAAAATGACTTTCTTCGGATAAAAAATATTGTGAAAAATTAGTTCACTTCTAAGGAAAAGAGTAATTTCGTGACCTCAAATCAAATAGAAAATAATTATGGAAATAACAGGAAGAATTATTGCTGTTCTTGAACCGCGTGGTGGAGTGTCAAAAGCTGGCAACAACTGGAAGGCTCAGGAGTATGTTTTGGAAACTAACGAGCAGTATCCTCGTAAGATGTGTTTTGATGTGTTTGGTGAAGATAAAATCCAGCAGTTCAATATACAGGCAGGTGAAGAACTTACAGTTTCGTTTGATATAGACGCTCGCGAATGGCAGGGCAGATGGTTTAACAGTATCAGGGCGTGGAAAGTGGAAAGACCTTCTCAGAATGCAGGTATGCAGCCTCAGCCGGCTGACTATTCTTTTCCTCCGGTGTCATCGGCTCCTGTGCCTCCTGCTGACTTCTCGGCTACTGACGACAAGGATGATTTGCCATTCTGATAATTTGTGAAAGCCAGACAAAAACAGCCATATCGCATTTCGTTTTGGAACATTGCGATATGGCTGTTTTGTTTGTATCTGTATTTGGACGATTATGAATTCATGCTCAGCAGGAACTCTTCGTTGTCCTTAGTCTTTTCAAGTCTGTCTTTTACGAAGTCCATAGCTTCTACAGGGTTCATGTCTGACAGATACTTGCGGAGAATCCACATTCTGTCGAGAGTAGTCTTGTCAAGCAGCAGGTCGTCGCGGCGAGTGCTTGACGCAACGATGTTCACTGCAGGGAATATACGCTTGTTGCTCAAGTTTCTGTCAAGCTGCAATTCCATGTTACCTGTACCCTTGAATTCTTCGAAGATAACTTCGTCCATCTTGGAGCCTGTGTCGATAAGGGCAGTTGCGATGATAGTGAGCGAACCGCCACCCTCGATATTACGTGCGGCACCGAAGAAACGTTTCGGTTTGTGGAGGGCGTTTGCGTCTACACCACCCGACAATACCTTACCGGATGCAGGAGATACGGTGTTGTATGCACGTGCAAGGCGTGTGATAGAGTCGAGGAATATCACTACATCGTGTCCGCTTTCAACCATACGTTTAGCTTTCTCGAGCACTATGCCTGCAATCTTCACGTGGCGTTCTGCCGGCTCGTCGAATGTAGAAGCAATCACTTCGGCTTTTACGCTGCGTGCCATATCTGTCACTTCTTCCGGACGTTCGTCGATGAGAAGCATTATCATATATACTTCAGGATGGTTTTCTGCAATGGCATTTGCAATATCCTTCATGATGATGGTCTTACCTGTCTTAGGCTGTGCTACGATAAGTGCACGCTGACCTTTACCGATAGGAGAGAACATATCGACTACGCGGGCTGACAAATTGTCATTATACCCCTTGCAGAGCTTGAATTTCTCGTCCGGGAACAATGGAGTCAGATGGTCGAATGGAATACGGTCGCGCACTAATGCAGGGTCTGCACCGTTAATCTTGTTTACCTTTACGAGTGGGAAATATTTTTCTCCTTCTTTTGCAGGGCGGATTGTACCTTCCACTACGTCGCCTGTCTTGAGGCTGTATGCCTTGATTTGCGACTGAGATACATATATATCGTCCGGTGAAGAAAGATAGTTGTAGTCTGATGAGCGAAGGAAACCATATCCGTCAGGCATGATTTCAAGTACGCCAGAGCCGGAGATTATGTCTTCGAAATCGTATATCTTTTCAGCAGGTTTAGACGGTTGCTGTGGTTCTTGAGCAGGTTGTGCAGTAGTGGCTTCAGCTGTCTGTTGCTGTTCGTCAGGAGCAGGCAGTTTAATCTGCTGTACGGCCGGAAGCTGAGTGTTTGGCTGTTGTGCAGCTTCTGCTTGCTGGTTATTGTTCTGCTGCTGGTTTGCAGGCTGTTGCTTGCCGTTGTTCTGTTGCTGCTTGCCGTTATTCTGCTGTTTGTTGTTCTGAGCCTTGTTCTGCTGCTTCTTGTTGTTTTTCTTCTGTTTCTGCTGGAACTTGTTTTCCTGTGGTTGCATTACAGGAGGTTCAACCTTGGTGGCTTCAAACTTACCAAGCAGTTCTGTCGGAATCTCGAATTTTTCTGAAGGGAGGTCTTCGATAGGAATAAAATCATCGCCGCTTTTTAGGTCGAGTGGAGGAAGTTCCATATCATCGTCAAATACCGGTACCGGAACTTCTTTCTTTGGTGCGGCGTTTTTTGCTTTGCCCTTGGTCTTGTTGCTTGGTTCAGCTTTTGTAACTTCTGCAGAATCCTGGGCTTTAGCCTCTTTTTCTAATGTGGATTTGTTCTTCGAACCGGGTTTTCTGCCTCTTTTAGCTTTTGGCTTTTCTTCCGTAACTGCCGGTGCTACCGGATTTTCCACAGTTTCTACCGGAGTGCTTGGAGCTTCTGCAAATTCTTTGGAAACTGTTCTTGTCTGCAGTACCGGAGTGTTGGCTTCAAGTTTTAAAGCCTTGTCTTTAGTGGCTGTATAAACTTTATCCCCCTCTTTCTTTACGCTGATTCTTGCTCTTTTTTTAGGTTGTCCGTCGTTTGCTTTCTGCGATGCGCTTTGAATAGCTTGTTCGTCAAGGATCTTGTAAACAAGTTCTTCTTTTTTCAGCGCACTTGTTTTTTTCAGACCCAACTCTTTGGCTATTCCTTGCAGTTCGGACAGGTCTTTTTCATTTAATTGTATGATATTATACATATAAGTGTGTGTATAAATTTGTTATATTATAGAGTGTGTCGTATCCTTTATAAGTCTTTATTCCTCTTGCCTTGTCTGCGAGAATGAGATTTTGAAATAATAAGGAAGATGGAGTAAAATACTTCTTGGATATCTTACACTAAAATAATTTGCTGATTTTTATATTGTTGGAATTTTTGTGGCAAATGCCGTAACTGATTACAGACTTTTGCTTTACAGAGTACAAAAATACATATTTTTTGTCATCCTCGCAATTATTTTGCCTGTTTTTTGCCTTTGGATTGCATAAAATCGGGATTTTGTACTAATTTAGCACTCCCAAATTGAATATTAATATACGGAAATTTATGAAAAAGGTAATTTTTACAGAAAAGGCACCGGCTGCTATCGGTCCTTATAGCCAGGCTATCGAAGCCAACGGTATGGTTTTTATGTCAGGACAGATTCCTGTAAATCCTGCAACAGGTGAGTTTGTGGAAGGCGGAATCGTGGAACAGACTACACAGGTTTTTGAGAACATAAAGAATGTATTGGCTGAGGCCGGTCTGACAACTGCAAATGTGGTGAAGACTACTGTGTTCCTTGCAGATATGTCATTGTTCGCAGATATGAACGCTGTGTATGCCAAGTATTTTGACGGTGCTTTCCCTGCACGCTCTGCTGTGGCTGTGAAGGCTTTGCCAAAGGGTGCTTTGGTGGAAATCGAGTGCATCGCTGTAAGATGAAATCGGAAGGCTGGATTTAAGTAAATAAAAAACGCTTCGTCGTTTCAAATCGAACGACGAAGCGTTTTTGTTTAAATGACGAAGCGTTTTCGCCATATGTGATATAAGCCTTATCAGATGGAGCTGATTATTGTTTCATTTCCGCTCTGGTCTGTATCGATTATAATCGAACTTCCTTCTTTCAGTTCGTTCTCTACTAAGAAGTCGGCCAATTTGTCTTCAATATGGTTCTGGATGGCGCGTTTGATAGGGCGTGCGCCATATTGTACATCCTCACCCTTGCGGGCTATGAATTCTTTGGCCTTGTCGGTTATTGAAACTGAGAAGCCTAATTTCTCTATTCTTCTGAACAGTTCTTTCAGCTCTATTTCTGTTATTCTGACAAGGTCGTCAGTCGTAAGCTGTCTGAAAGGTATTATGTCGTCCAGTCTGTTGATGAACTCAGGTGCGAATGTCTTTTCAAGAGCCTTTCTGATGATACCGTTAGAGTATTCATCATCGTCTTTTCTTGTTATGGCATTGAATCCTATACCCTTGCCGAAATCCTTCAGCTGGCGGCTGCCGACGTTGGAAGTCATTATTATAACAGTATTCTTGAAATCGACTGTTCTTCCGGTGCTGTCGGTCAGACGTCCTTCGTCCATGATTTGGAGCAGGAAGTTGAATACATCGTGGTGTGCCTTCTCTATCTCGTCGAGCAGGACGATGGAGTAGGGCTTGCGTCTTACCTTTTCTGTGAGCTGTCCGCCTTCATCATATCCCACGTATCCCGGAGGTGCACCCACCATTCTTGAAACGGCATATTTTTCCATATATTCGCTCATGTCTATGCGGATGAGTGAATCCTTGGTGCCGAAAAGCTCTTCTGCCAATGTCTTGGCGAGATGGGTTTTTCCCACACCTGTAGGGCCGGTAAACAGGAATGTTCCTATTGGTTTGTTAGGGTCCTTCAGTCCCACACGGTTACGCTTGATGGCTTTTACGAGCTTTTCCACGGCTTCATCCTGGCCGATTACCTTCGATGAAAGGTTCTCGCGCATGGATTTCAGTTTGCTGGCTTCCGAACTTCCCACTTTCTTCAATGGTACTCCGGACATTAATGAAACCACCTCTTCGATGTTCTCTCTGTCGACAGTTTCACGGTTCTGCTTAGCCTTGTCGGTCCATTCCTGCTTCATTCTTTCCAGTTCGGCCTGAAGGGCTTTTTCCTTATCTCTCAGCCCGGCTGCCATCTCGAAGTTCTGCAGTTTGATAGCTTCGTTCTTATGCTCTTTCGTTTCCTCGATAAGTCTTTCCTGTTCCTCTATCTCTTTCGGAACGGCTACATTCATAAGGTGTATTCTTGAGCCGGCCTCGTCTATAGCATCAATGGCCTTGTCAGGGAAGAATCTGTCCGTGATATATCTGTCAGTCAGTTCTACACATGATTTTATGGCCTCGTCAGTGTATCTCACGTTATGGAAATCTTCGTACTGCTCCTTGATGTTCATAAGTATTTGCAGGGTTTCTTCCTTTGTGGTCGGCTCTACAGTAACCTTCTGGAATCTTCTTTCCAGAGCGCCGTCTTTCTCGATGGATTTTCTGTATTCGTCGAGTGTGGTAGCACCTATACACTGCATTTCTCCTCTTGCTAATGATGGTTTGAGGATGTTTGCGGCATCCATTGAACCGGCAGCAGAACCTGCTCCGATAATGGTGTGTATCTCGTCGATGAAGAGAATGACGTTAGGATTGCTTTTTGCCTCTTTTATTACGCCTACGATTCTTTCCTCAAACTCTCCGCGGAATTTTGTTCCTGCCACAAGTGAGGTGAGGTCGAGCATAATTATAATCTTGTCGAACAGAGTTCTCGGCACTTTCTTTTCGGCAATTCTTGTGGCCAATCCCTCTACTATGGCCGATTTACCCACTCCGGGTTCGCCTATCAGCACAGGGTTGTTTTTCTTTCTTCTCGACAGAATCTGTGCTACGCGCTCTATCTCCTTTTCGCGTCCGATAACCTTGTCCAATTTGCCTTCCATGGCAGCTTTCGTAAGGTCTGTACCGTATTTGTTCAGAAGGGTGAGATTGTTGTCGCCCGGTTCGTTCTTGCTCTTTGATGTCTGCGATGTGTATTCCGAACTGCCTTTCGGCGACATTCCCGATGGCCCCGGACGTTGCATTCCGCGACGCTCTATTCCGTCGTCCTCTTCTTCGTCAAAGTTCAGTCCTGAAGAAGGGACCGGAGCATCATGCCCGGCTATCTTGTTTTTTACTTTGTCGTATGTGATATTGTTCTGTATCAATATTTGTGCAGCTTGATTTCTTTCTTCTTTCATAATTCCCAATAAAATGTGTTCAGAGCCGATTGAATCTTTGTTGTAGAGCTTGGATTCCAGAAAACAGAGTCTTAGTATCCTTGTGGAGTTCTCTCCGAAGTATAAATCTCTGATGTCTGTTTTAGGAAGGTTTAGATTGTCTGTTTCCTTTTCCAATACATCTTCTATCTCTTTTCTGATTTTTTTCAAGTCGGCATATAAGTCTTTTAGGATTTGTGCGGCATTACTTTCATCATTTCTGATTATGCCGAGCAGGATGTGCTCCGGCCCAATGCTTGTGGCATTTGTTCTGTAAGCTTCCTCCTTGCTGTATTTGATAACGTCTGTAGCTTCTTTTGAGTATGATATTCCGTTCATTTCGTTATTCCTAAATAAATATTTTGTGCTAACTTTTGATGCCCAAATGCTTATCTGGGGCAAATATATCTATATTTTATGTTTACAACAAATTCTGTGCCATTAATTATGCTCTGAAATATTGTCTTGTTTTGTCCGCATTTGAGTAAAAAACTTTAATCTTGAACACATTTTTGCGTAAAAAGTTTCGTATATCGTCTAAAAGTAGTACTTTAGCGTGGTTTTTCGTAAACCGAAAGAGATGTATAATTAATATTTGTTTAAATGCAAGAACAAGACAGAATTATAAAAATCAACATCGAAGAGGAAATGAAGTCGTCGTATATCGATTACTCCATGTCGGTAATCGTGGCGCGCGCCCTCCCGGATGTAAGAGATGGTTTCAAACCTGTACATCGCCGTATTCTCTACGGAATGATGGAATTAGGAAATACTTCGGACAAACCTTATAAGAAATCTGCCAGAATCGTGGGTGAGGTGCTTGGTAAGTACCATCCTCATGGCGACTCTTCAGTGTATGGAGCATTGGTGCGTATGGCGCAGGATTGGGCTATGCGTTATCCGTTGGTTGACGGACAGGGTAACTTCGGTTCAGTCGATGGCGACAGCCCTGCGGCAATGCGTTATACTGAGGCAAGACTGAAGAAAATAGGTGAGGAAATGATGCAGGATCTTTACAAGGAGACTGTTGATTTCCAGAACAACTTCGATGATACTCTTCAGGAACCTACTGTAATGCCGACCCGTATTCCTAACCTTTTAGTGAACGGTGCATCAGGTATTGCCGTTGGTATGGCTACAAATATGCCGACACACAATCTGGCTGAAGTTATTGACGGCTGTGTGGCATATATCGATAATAAAGATATAGATGTAGATGGTTTGATGCAATACATCAAGGCGCCTGATTTCCCTACCGGCGGATACATTTACGGTGTAAGTGGTGTCAGAGATGCATACGAAACAGGTCGTGGACGTGTAGTTATGCGCGCTAAGACAGAAATCGAAACCCACACCAATCATGACAAGATTATCGTAAACGAGATTCCTTATAATGTAAATAAGAAGGAACTTATCGAACATATTGCTTCTCTTGTTAACGAAAAGAAGATTGAAGGTATCTCATACGTGAACGATGAGTCCGACCGCGAAGGTATGCGTATCGTGATAGACGTAAAGCGTGATGCCAATGCAAGTGTCGTTCTGAACAAACTGTTCAAGATGACTGCTCTTCAGACTTCATTCGGTGTGAACAATATCGCTCTGGTCAAAGGACGTCCGCGTCTGCTCAACCTTAAGGACCTTATACGATTGTTCGTTGAACACAGACACGAAGTGGTTATCCGCCGTACAAAGTATGATTTGCGTAAGGCTCAGGAACGTGCGCACATCCTTGAAGGACTTATCATCGCTTCGGATAATATTGATGAAGTAATCAGAATCATCCGTGCTGCTAAAACTCCTAATGAGGCTGTCACTAACCTGATGAACCGTTTTGAACTCAGCGAAATCCAGGCTCGTGCAATCGTAGAAATGCGTCTTCGTCAATTGACAGGACTTTTGCAGGAACAGCTTCATGCGGAATACGAAGAGATTATGAAGCAGATAGCTTACTATCAGGAAATCCTTTCAAACGATGAGCTCTGTATGAAGGTTATCAAGGACGAACTGATAGAGGTGAAGGAAAAATACGGTGACAAGCGTCGTTCTGAAATAGTCTATGCTTCTGAGGAATTCAATCCTGAAGACTTCTATGCTGACGAACAGATGGTTATCACTATATCTCATTTAGGATATATTAAGCGTACACCATTGGCTGACTTCCATGCTCAGAACAGAGGTGGAGTAGGTTCTAAGGGTAGCGAAACACGCGATGAGGACTTTATAGAGCATATCTATCCGGCAACAATGCACAACACTATGCTGTTCTTTACACAGAAAGGTAAGTGCTATTGGTTGAAGGTATATGAAATCCCTGAAGGCAACAAGACATCTAAGGGACGTGCAATACAGAATCTGTTGAACATCGACAGCGATGATGCCGTAACAGCTTACTTGCGTGTCAAGAACCTGAACGACAAGGAATTCATCAACAGCCATTATGTATTGTTCTGTACTAAGCAGGGTGTAATCAAGAAGACTCTCCTCGAACAGTATTCACGTCCACGTCAGAACGGTGTGAATGCAATTACTATCCGCGAAGACGACAGAGTGATAGAAGTCCGTATGACTAACGGCAACAATGAAATAGTTATAGCAAACCGCAACGGACGTGCTATACGTTTCCATGAAAGTGCTGTCCGCGAAATGGGACGTACCGCTACCGGTGTACGTGGTATTACACTCGACGAAGACGGAAAGGATGAAGTTATAGGAATGATTTGCATCAAGGACCCTGAAAAGGAAACTATCATGGTGGTTTCTGAAAACGGTTATGGTAAGCGTTCCGATATCGAGGATTACCGTAAGACCAACCGTGGAGGTAAGGGTGTCAAGACATTGAACATTACCGAGAAGACAGGCTCACTCGTTGCCATCAAGTCTGTAACAGACGAGAACGACCTTATGATTATAAACAAGTCGGGTATTACAATCCGTGTGAAAGTGGCTGATTTCCGTATCATGGGACGTGCTACTCAGGGAGTGAAACTCATTGACCTGGAGAAACGAAACGACAGTATCGGTTCTGTATGTAAAGTCGATTCCCAACCTGAAGAAGAGGCTCAGTCTGAAGAAACAGAACAGATTGAAGGCTTATCGGACAATGGGATAGATAACAATGCAAATGAAACCCAAGAAGAAGAGAATAATCAAAACAATTGACTTACTAAAATTTAAAGCATTATGAAAAAAGTATTACTAACTGCAGCAGTGATGTTTGCCACATGTGCAGTATCGGCACAGACAAGTGTTGTAAAACAGGCAAAGTCTGAAAAAAGTAACCCTGTAAAGGCCGCTCAGATTATTGAACCTGCTTTGACTGATCCTACAACTGCCAACAACCCTGAAACATGGAAACTTGCCGGTGATTTCCAGAAGGCCATCTATGATGATGAGAATATGAAACTTTATCTTCCTAATGGAAAAGCAGATACAGCTAAGTTGTACAACAGTTTGGCAAAAATGTTCGAATATTACATGAAATGTGATGAAGTAGAACAGGCTAAGGTTGCAAGCGGCGAACTTAAGAAACCTAAATTGAGAAAGAAACTTGCAAAGACTCTTGCTACTGTACGTCCTAACTTGACTAACGCTGGTTCGGATGCATACAACTCAGGAAACTACAGCGACGCATTGAAATTCTTCGGTATATACTGTGACGCTGCTACTGCTCCTGTCTTTGCCGACATGGATGAAGTGAAGAACGATACTCTTGTTCCACTTATCGCAAACTATGCTACTTTGGCTGCAAACTCACTGAAGGACAACGCAGCTGTTATCAAGTATGCCAATATCGGTAAGAACCACAAGGAAGAAGGTTACAGAGCTTTGATGTGTCTTGCAGAAGTTTATAAGTCAGAAGAAGCTAAAGACTCAGTTAAATGGCTTGCTGCTATCAAGGAAGGTGTAGAAAAATTCCCTGCACAGGAATATTTCGTAGGTAACCTTATGGATAACTACATTCAGAAGGGACAGGTTAAAGAAGCTTTGGCTGAAATCGATGGTATCATCGCTAACAACCCATCTGCATATTTCTTGTATGTAAAAGGTGTTCTTCAGTATGAAAACAAGGATTACGAAGGAGCATTGGCTACATTGCAGCAGGTTGTTGACAAGAAAGACGGTTTCGTAGCAGAAGCATACTCTAAGATGGGTGACTGCTACTTCTTCCCAGGTCAGGACATAGAAGAATCTAACTCTAAGTTGGCTATGGACGATCCTAAGTATGCTGAAGGCGAAGCTAAGATTAAAGAGCTTTATGCAAAGGCATTGCCATATTATGAAAAGGCTAAGGAATTTGCTCCTGACAACAAGGCTTTGTGGGGTCAGTATATGTTGAGAATCTACTGGAAACTTAACAGAGCTGAATACGAAGCTCTTGAAAAAGAACTTGGATATTAATCTCAAACTTTACAATAAGAAAATCCCGGTCTGCTCAGGCCGGGATTTTTTATTTGGTGAACTTTCTCAGAACTTAAAGCTTATACTTCCATATGGCAGGCAATTCTTTGACAGATGTACAGAGTAGAAATCCACGATATCTTCTTCCGGCGGATTTCCAAGCAGGTTGTACAGACCGCATCTGAGAAGCAACAGTTTATCTCCAAAATCTTTTCTGAATGTATATCCCACATCTATTCTGTAGTTGAATTCTCCGCGGGTTTTTCTGAAACCTAAATCCTTGTCGCTCTCGAACCAGTGGTCGGAAACCTTCATCCTTCCGGACTTGGCTACACATCCCAATGACAGGCTTGACGATTTGCTTATCTTGTATGATAATGCTCCGGCACAGTAGTGAGGCATATCGTATAAAGAAGGCACTTTGCCGAGGTCTTTATATTCATCAAACCATTCACGGCTTCTTGCGTAGGTGTACGACAGTTGCATGGTCCATCTTCTGTACATATAATAGAGGAACATCTTGATACCGTAGCTGTCACCGTTGCCGGCCATTATGTAATTGTTCCAATTGTCGTTTTCTACTATGACATCCGGTTTCAATGCTATAACGTTTCTCCTTGTCTTGTAGTATGCAGATGTTTCCAATTTCCCTCTGTCACTGTCGAAATTCCTTTTCCAACCTATTTCATAATGTTCCGAAGAGCGTGGCTTGAATCCTTCTATGCTCGGCATCCTGAAGTCGGTAGGAAGCGCAAAGCCGTTGAAGCTGATGTAATGATAGAATTGCTCCATTTTGGAGAAGTTCAGATATATCATATTGTTCTTCCCCGGTGTGAAATTCAATGCGAAACGTGGCTGAATACTGTAATAGTTGCGGAAATTAACAGGATTATAGGCTACGAAATGCACTCCAACACGGGTAGAAACCTTGTCCGTAATGCGTATATAGTTGTCGTAATACAGAGAATACTGGTTTATTGCTTCATTCTGTTTCTTCATATTATTTCCAAAGGCAGTCATCTCGTACAACTCGTGCGAGTATTTGAATCCCCAGCGAGTGGAATATATGTTCTCCGGACTATAGGTAAATTCGGTATTGAAATTGAAAGTCTTTATTCCGCTGCTTATCTCGTTGTTCCCGGAAATCTGTTCATCATTTTTATACATTTCGTTTTGGGAATTTTCATCATTCCAATTATCATCCCAATTATCGTCTCGGCCATCTTCCCAACCGCTGTCCTGGTCCGTATCATCGCCGAATCCGCTGTCTGTATCGGAACTGAAACCAAGGGCATCGGCATTCGCACGGCTTATGTGCGACGAATAATATGCAGAGGTCGTATTACCTAATTTCCCCCACATCCCGCTATATGTAGCCTTGTATATCTGGTTGTTCCATTTCACTATGGGGATAGCCTCTTCTGTGTAAAGGGGGAGTTTGTATTCATCGAATGTGTTGTATGCCAACAGTTTCACAGAACTTGTTTCCGACAGATAGTATGACAGCTTTGCCGTATAGTCGAACGAATAATGGTTCAGTCTGTTTTCAGCCGAGAGAAGTTCGTCGAAGAAATCCATCCAGCTTCTTCTGACACTCACCAGATACGACAGCTTGTTCTTTATGATAGGCCCTTCGAGAGTGAGCGATGCGGCAGGCATGTCGATGGAGAAAGTGCGTGTATGTTTGTTCTTGTTTCCGTCCTTAAGATTAAATTCCGTTACTGACGAGAGTCCGCCTTCCAGACGGGTAGGGAAGAAGCCCTTGTGGAAGACAATGTTCTTTATAACGTCGCCATTGAATTGGGGCAGCAGAGCATTTACGTGTCCCGGATGAAAGACAGGCACACCGTCGAGCAGAATTATGTTTTCGTCATAACTTCCGCCGTCCACCATAAAGTTGTTGCCCGTAGGAGTGCCGGTCACTCCGGGCAGAATCCATATTTGCGAAAACAGGTCGTTGCCGCTGAAAGACAACATTCCCGATGGAGTTATCTCAGCCAGTTCAGCATCGTTTCTGATGGACCTGACTGTAACCTCGTCTACCTCGAACAGGGCAGGTTTGAGATTCATGTCAAGTCTTTTTCTGCTATATAGATGCAGCGGTGTCGAGAATTTCTCATATCCCATGTAGGCTATCTCGATGGTGTAGTCGCCTTCCGTGAGGTTCAGGCGGTAGTTGCCGTTTTCGTCGCTGGTGGAGTAGAGCTTCTTGCCGTCTTGTCCGGATGCCATTATTATTGCCCCGTAAAGCTTCTCGGATGTCGATTCGTCTGCTATCGTTCCGCTTACGGAGAATTCCCTTTTTGCATCTATGCGTATGGCAATCTTCCTGCAGGGCATTTCAGTGATGCTGTATCTGTAGTCTTTGAGAATGATATCCAGCAGTTGGGCGATTGACATCGTGGCCGACTGCTTTACGGTGCAGTTTCTTTCCATATCGAAAGACTGATTGAAAGAAATAGAAATCCCCTTTTGCTTCTCAATATAGCTGAACCACTGAAGCACAGAAGCCGATGAGGCTCTAACGAAGAGAACCTCATCGGTCAGTTTATTCTGGTCTGATGGAATACTGATTTCCTTGGTACTTCCTGCCGTTATGTCAGCAGGGGATGTTTCCGAGTTTGGGAAACTCTCTCCGGCATGGGCCATTGCTGACAATAGCAGCAGGACTTTCATTGATTGATGTATCATCCGGCTGTAAATGTTTACTTAGTATAATCGGTAATGCTTTCCGGCTTCTATAGTTTCATATTTGCAGTTGCACAGGAAAGCCAGTTCCACTATGATTGCTTCCGTATCAGCTGTTTCAATCCTGCTTGTTATCTTGTTCTTGCGGAGTTCCTTGCTCACCTCAATTCTGACTCCCGTGGCCTGTTCTATCTTTTCCACCACTTCCGTGATTTCCGCATTCGCGAACGACAGGACTTTCGGCTTTTCTTCAAACACTTCGTACGGGTTTTCTATTTTTCCAGTTTTGAGAGTATTGTTGTCAAGTTCCGCTTTCTGGTTAGCCTTTATGATAACCTTGCTGTTTTCCGACTCCACGCTTACTATACCGGTCTTGACATACACACTCGAACTTTCGGCTTTGGTCGCATCAATCAGGAATGATGTTCCCAGCACTTCCACCATCAGATTGTCGGACTGTACCTTGAAAGCCCTTCCGTGCATCTTCCTCACGCTGAAGAAAGCTTTTCCGTTGAGAGTTACTTCTCTGGCCGAGTTCATACCTCCCGTTCTGTAGCTCACGTTTGCGTCAGGATATAGAATCACCGACGAGCTGTCCGGCAGATAAATCATCATCTTTTCGGCAGTGTTGTTGGCGAACAGCTGTTCCTTGTTGTTCTCCCTGCTGCTCATAAAGAATGAGATTGATATCACCAGTATCACAAGAACCGAAGCAGCCGCATAGAAGACTGACATGCCCACTGACCTTTTCATGTTCCTGTTCTTAGAGATACTCATAGCCGGTTTCTTTGTTGCCGACTTGTCGATATGTTCTTCTATTTTAGCCCATGCCTTTGCTGTCCCGAATTCGGGAGCTTTCTTGGGTGATATCAGTTTTACCAGTCTGTTGTATTCGTCGGCATGCGTAGCTATCCATTCCTGGATGTCGTTCTTTTCTGAGTCCGACATCACCTCGCCTGTAATATATTTGGCTAATAGTTCGTTGATATATTCTTCTGTATGTTTCATCTCTATAAACTGTTTGAAATGATTGATATTATTAATGTGATAATAACCGCGATGGTGAACGAACATGTGGCTGCAAACTCCCTCAGCAGTTTGATGGCTTTACCCATCTGATTCTCCACTGTCTTTTCCGATAACGTGAGCTGTTCCGCTATCTCCCAGTACTTCATACCTTTAAGTTTTGACAATAGGAAAATTTCCTTACATTTCGGCGGAAGTACGGCTAAAGCCTCCGACAACAGTTCTTCGGGCGATTTCCTGTCTGTGTCAAGAGTATCCTCGTCCGGCAGGTGCACTACGGCCGATGGGGCATCTTCTATAGAAACTGTGTAAGAGCATTTTTTTCTGAGAAACGAGATGCATGCATTCTTTACAGCTGTAGTGATATAGGCTGCAAATTCCTTGTCCGGGAGAGCATCCTTGCCCTTATCCCATATGTTTATGAACAGTTCCTGAACGATGTCTTCCGAATCATCAGCGTCGGAAACATACTCGTATGCGATGCTGCATAGCCTTGGATAGTGTTCATTAAATCTGGACTTGAAGATTTCTTTTCTGTCGGTTTTCATCACTGTTGTATTTAGTTTTTGTGGTTATTAAGGCATGTATATCTGATGGCATTTTTACAAATATACTGTTTCCGTGCCTAAATAACAATTATTGGTATAAGTTTTATGTAACATTCCCTGTTTTTAATATATAAAAGACGGTTCTGACTTACCGTTACACGTACGTGTTCCGCGCGTTACACGAACGTGTTCCGCCCGTTACACGTAGGTGTTCCACGCGTTACACGAACGTGTTCCGCTAAGTATGAACGGTCATTTTCCGAAATTTGTTTCATAATCCTATAAATCTTTTAAGTTATTTATCCGTTTTCTTTTTCTTTTGCTTTCACTCTTTTAACGCATGGTTATGTAAAAACCCCTATGCCTTTCAGAAAAAAATAATTCTTGCAGCTTTATCTACTATGATTTTTTTGTAACAAAAGGTAAGCAATAATGCGTGTGAAATGGAAATATTTCTAACTTTGCATGGATTTTTTGTAAAACAAGATGTGTTACATCATAAATACAGTACATTTTGTACTTTTAACTTAAAGCTGCATATTATAAATGAAAACTGTTAAAGTATTGTTATTCACAGTGGTAGGATTCATATTACCTGAGAATTTGTCCGCTCAATCTGTAAGCGGAAAGTTAATTGACGAGAACAGCCACCCCTTGCCATATGCCAATGTCGTATTGCTGTCATTGCCGGATTCTGCGTTTGTAAGTGGAACAGTCAGCGGTGAGGACGGATCTTTCACTCTGGAGACAACATCGGAAAATCAAATAGTGAAAATATCCTCTATCGGACATAAGACAGTATATAAACCAACGGTTCCTGCTAATATTGGTATCGTTCAACTTGCATCGGACGCACAGATGCTTGGTGAAGTGGTGGTAAAAGGCAATCTTCCTGTAACACGCATGAAAGGTGATGCTATGGTGACAAGTGTGGAAAACAGTGTGTTGAGCAAAGTCGGTTCTGCCAATGATGTGCTGACCAAAATACCGGGTATTACAAAAAAACAGGATGCTTTTGAGGTCTTCGGCAAAGGAACTCCATTAATATACATCAACGGCAGAAAACTGCATGACTTGTCGGAACTTGAACAGCTTAACTCCGATG